>NZ_JAMSGY010000001.1:0-693313 GCF_024608385.1 Paenarthrobacter sp. UW852 | reverse complement strand
CAAGGTCACTGGAGTGCTCCTTCGGGGGTGGAAATGAGTGCTTCTTCGTGCTTGCTGAATTCTTCAACGAAGCGGTCAACGATATCGGCCGGATTGATGGTCTGGCCTGTTTCCAGCGACATGGTGGTGACGCTGGCGTCGGTGATGCCGCACGCAATGATCTGTGCATAGGGTGCCAGGTCATTGCTGCAGTTGATGGCCACGCCGTGCATGGTGACGCCGTCGAGTACTCGGATTCCGATGGCCGCAATCTTGCGGTCCGGACCCTTTTCGTCGCCGAGGATCCACACCCCGGCCCGGCCTTTGACGGTCACAGCGTTGATGCCGTAGTCCTTCATCACGGCGATCATGATGGCCTCAAGGCGCTCAACGTAGTCGCGGATTCCGGCACGGTTCTTGAGCTTCAGGATGGGATAGGCGATCAATTGTCCCGGCCCGTGCCAGGTCAATTTGCCACCCCGGTCCACGGGAACGACAGGAGTGCCATCAAAGGGACGCTCGTGGTCCTCCGTGAGCTTGCCGGCCGTGTAAACGGCGGCATGCTCCAGAAGCAGTACGGTGCTGTTCTTCTCGCCCGCAACAACCTTGTTGTGGATTTCGCGCTGCAGGTCCCAGCCCTGCATGTAGTCAACGAAATCGGGGGCAAGACCCAGTTGTGAAAACTCAAGAGTCATGCGTTCAAGCTTAGACCCCGCAGCAGACTGGCCATGGTTTTGTGGTGAACCTCTCAGTCGCATCGCCGCTATTGGACAGTGACGAGGTGGGCCTGTGGATAACTTCTGCACCGATTCCGAGTCTCCGGTAGACCTTATCCATGGAAACTCTCAATTCTGCTGACAAGCCTCCCAACCTGCCGGGGTATCGGGTCAGCCGTCAACTGGGCACGGGCGCGAGCTCCACAGTGTGGCTGGCGAGGAGAAACGGAGACGGAGAGCGGTTCGCAATTAAATGCGTCAAGGCGGCCGCCCATGGTCCCATGGAGGCGCAGGGGATTGACGGCGGCGTTTCCCGTGAGGCCGGCATCTTGTTTGGGGTGAAACACAAGCACTTGGTTGGCATCCACGACGTCGTCCAGTTCGAGGTCGATGGACATGGAGCCCAAGGAATTGTCATGGACTATGCCGCGGGGGGCTCGTTGGCGAACCTGCTGTCCGGACGGGGCCGGCTCCGGGTGGGGGAGGTTGTGACTGTTCTGGGGCCCCTTGCCCAAGCCTTGGACTACCTTCACTCCCAGGGATTGGTGCACGGGGACGTCGCGCCGGGAAACGTCTTGTTCACGGCCGAAGGAATGCCGCTGCTGGCGGATTTCGGGATCACGTCCAGGGTGGGGGACGCCCAACACGGCCTGGACGTGGGTACGCCTGGGTTCATCGACCCTGTGGGCGTCGTTTCCGACGGCCACGACGAGGGGGCATTGCGGCCGGAACGCGACTTGTATTCTCTTGCGGCTGTCGGATGGTTCTGCCTGACGGGCTCGGTCCCCGGCCTGGCACCTGACCGTCCGCCCTTGTCATTTGTAGCCGACGATGTTCCCCGGTCCATCGCTGGCGCGTTGGAGGCCGCTTTGGATCCGGACCCCCGGATGCGTCCATCCGCAAGGGAATTTTCGACGGCGATTTTCCGCAGTGCAGCTCCGGAAGCAGTGGACCTGGCAGGGGCGGTGCACGCGTCCGTCATTCCGGAATTGCTGACCCGGCGGCAGGCACTGGATCGAAAACCACACCAACGTGCCGTGAAGTTTGGGAAGCTGCCCTCGCTCCGGCCGCCGGCAAAGGTTGCGACCCGCAGGACACCCCGGACACGGCGGACGCCCAAGCCACGCAAAAATATGACGTACGTACGGGCAGCTGTGGTTCTCGGGATCGGAGTCCTCGTCGGTGCCGCTGCGTGGGGCCTTTGGGAGCAGGGGAAGCCATCGACGACGCCGTCCGGAGTGGGGAATGGTGCTCGCGTATCCAGTGAGGGCCTGCCCACGGACATCCTGGAGTCCTCTTCGCTCCCGGAGGGCCTCAAACAGGAGCTTCGGTCCGATGACCTGGCGGTCGTTGTGCCGGCGTTGGCGGCCGTGCGGGATGTGGCGTTGCGTGAAGGCCCTGTGGAGCTGCTGGCTGTGATCAACGCACCGGGTTCACCGGCCGAAGCCGCCGACCACCAAGTGGGGGACCACCTTCGAACCGCCGGCACGGTGTTTGCCGGACTCGCCACAACCGTGACGGCGGTGACCATCGAGGAACCCCCTCAGCCCGACCACGCAATGGTGGGGCTCGTAGCCGCTACATCCGCCTATGAGGAGCGACGCTCCTCAGGTTCGGTGGTCCGTTCAGAGCCGGCGGGGACGCCACAGCATCTCCGGCTGCATCTGGAGCGTAGTGACGGGCGATGGCAGATCGTAGAGATCCTGGCCGGCACCACGGGCTGAGCTTGGTGAAGTCCCTAGTGGTCCTTTGCCGATGTCAGCCACTCCATCGCTTCAGGTAGCGAGGGGTGCTGCCAGATGAAGCCCGCGTCCGCCAGGCGTCCGGCCTCCATCCTTTGGTTCGCCAGCACGAGTTCGTCCGCCAGCTTTCCGAGGACCAGCCGAAGTGCCGGCCGGGGTACCCGGCAGAACGCCGGCCTGTGGAACGCTTTTGCCAGGTGGGACACAATGGTGTTCACATCAGCGCTTTCGGGAGCGCAGACATTCACCGGTCCGTCGATGTCGGCCGTCAAAAGGTACGCCAACGCGGCAGCTTCATCGGCCAGCGTGATCCACGGCCAGTATTGGCGTCCGTTGCCAAAGGGGCCTCCGAGCCCGAGCTTCAGGAGGGGGAGCAGTGGCCCCAGGGCTCCACCTGACAGGCTGAGAACCACGCCGGTCCTCGGCGTTACTACGCGCACGCCCGGCGGCGCGGTCCTCGCAGTCCGCTCCCACTCCACGCAGAGGGGGCCTAGGACGCCGCCGCCGGGGCCCGAGTCCTCCCGGAGTGGGCCATCTGTCGTTGCGCCGTAGTAGCCGGACGCGGATTGGCTGATGAACACCGATGGCGGTTCGCTTAGCCGCCCCATGGCCTCAGTCAGGGTGCGGGTGGGCTGGAGGCGTGAATCCCGAAGCACCTGGATTCGCTTCTTCGTCCACGGGCGGTCACCTATGCCGGCCCCGGAGAGGTTCACCACGGCATTGACGCCCTGGAACACTTTTTCGTCCAGCTCTCCAGCGGCGGGGTTCCAGGCCCACTCCGCTGCATTCCTGGCAGGCCGGCGGACCAGCCGGACGACGTCGTGGCCCTGGCTGGCCAGTTGCTCCGACAGGGCCGTCCCGATCATTCCCGACGCTCCGGACATCACGATTCGCATGACCCATCTCACCATGACGAAGGCACGCGGGGGAAACGCCCGCCGATGCCCGGGACGTCGGGTGGGTCTTGACTATGATCGAACAATGACCTCCTCCAGCTACCTCCGTTTCCCGCATGTGCACGGCGATCTGGTCACCTTCGTGGCCGAAGACGACATCTGGGTCGCGGCCCTTTCCGGCGGCCGCGCCTGGCGGGTGTCCTCCCAACAATTGCCTGCACGGAACCCGCGGTTTACCCCGGACGGCCAGCGGCTGGTGTGGACGGTTGTCGTCGGAACGTCACCCGAAGTGGTGACGGCGGATGTCGACGGCGGCGGGTACAGGCAGCTCAGCTACTTCGGGCACAGCACCACCAAGGTCAAGGGTTTCACCCCCTCGGGCCACGTCATTGTCACCAGTGCGTTCCAGCAATCCGAAAGCCGCCACACGTACGCCTACAGCCTTCCGCTGGACGGCGGCTCCGCCGTCGAACTTCCTTTCGGACCGGTCGAGGCCGTTGCTTATGGGCCCGAGGTCGGCGACGAGAAGCCAGTGGTACTGGCCAGCGTGCTGTCCCGCGAACCGGCTTGGTGGAAGCGGTACCGCGGCGGTACGGCGGGCAAGCTATGGATCGACGCCGACGGCAACGGAGAATTCGAACGGCTGCTCCCGGAGATTGAAGGCAACCTGACGGACCCTCTGTGGATCCAGGGCCGCATTGCCTTCCTCTCAGACCATGAGGGGTACGGAAACCTGTACTCGGTTTTGCCTGATGGTTCAGGACTGCGGCGGCACACCGATCACGAGGACTTCTATGTCCGGCATGCCAGCACCGATGGCCAGCGGGTCGTCTTCGAATCCGCCGGCGAGTTGTGGATTCTTCCGTCGCTCGACGCTGATGTCCAGGCCACAAAGCTGGACATCAGCCTGGGTTCGGCGTCCCCGGCACGCCGTTTGGCGCCCCTGAAAGTGTCCGCCCACCTTGGCGACGTTGTGCCGAACCTGACCGGAACTGCCAGCGCCGTGGAATCGCACGGCACCGTACATTGGCTTCGGCATAAGGACGGTCCCTCGCGCGTGGTTGAGGCTACTCCCGGTGTCCGTGCCCGTTTACCTCGCCCGCTGACAGAGGGACGGATCGCCTACGTCGCAGACCACGGTGGGGTGGAGGCGCTGTACATCAAGCGCATTGCCACACCTCTCCCGGCAGCAGTCGAAGTGCCCAAGGCGGCCGTTGAGCAGCCCAAGCCTACAAACGACGCCGACCCGTTGCCGAAGCCAGTATCGGCGTCTAACGTCCTGGGGCAGAACAAAGTTGCTGCGGGAGTCGAACAGGGCGCCCACGGGGTGGCCACGGTTGGAGCGACGGGCAACGCCGGCGATGACACCAGTGCGGGCCAGTCCGCGGACACCGTGGGCGGTACGGAATCGCCGGCAGCCCCAGCTGCGGAAAACACCGCGCAGCTCCGGATCGAATTTCCGGCCCTGACCCGGACAAGTGCGCTGGAGGCCAGCCCGGACGGCCGCTGGCTTGCTGTAGGCACATCGTTTGGTGACGTCTTCGTTGCCGATACCTCCACCGGGGCGCTGACACGTCTCGTGAGCGTCGGAGAGGGGAGCATTGATGAGTTGTCGTGGTCTGCCGATTCGGAATGGCTTGCGTGGTCCGAACCGGTGACTTCGTTCGGGTCGCGGAGCAAGCTCAGGATGACCCGCCCCGGCGGGAAGGAGTCCGCAATCGTGGATATCACGGATGGCCGCTTCTGCGATACCTCGCCGCGGTTTACGCCGGACGGAAAGTTCCTCGCGTTCCTGTCCAACCGGAGTTTTGACCCCGTATACGACGGCCACTCCTTCGATTTGTCCTTCCCGAGCCCCATCAAGCCGTACCTGGTGGCGCTGGCGGCAGACACGCCGTCGCCGTTTGGACCCTCGATTGACACGCTTGAGGATGAGGTCCCCAGCCCGGAGAAGTCCGACGACGGCGCTGTCGCCACCGTTCGCGTCGACGCCGACGGGCTGGCGCACCGCGTTATCACCGTCCCGGTTCCGCAGGGCAACTATTCGGACCTTTCCGCCGCGGACGGTGCACTGTTGTGGTTGGACACTGAGCTCACGGGTGTCACCGGTGAGGGCAAGGGAACACTGCAGGACAAGAAGACGGCGCCGTCCCTGGTGCGTTACGACCTCGGCAAGCGTAAGCAGGCCACCCTCGTCAAGGCAGTGGACAGCTACCGCTTGTCGGGGGACTTGAGCCGCATCGTCTATGTCCTGGACAAGCAGGTCACATCAGTGCCTGCGGACAGCAAAGTGGACGACGATTCCGCCGAGCTGGTCAAGGTGGAGCTCAACAGGATCCGCGTCATCCTGGACCCCGTTGCTGCCTGGGGCCAGGCATTTGAGGAGGCCTGGCGGTTGCAGCGCGATTTCTTCTGGACCGCAGACATGGCCGGGCAGGATTGGGATTCGGTGTACAAGCTTTACCGCCCGATCGTGGACCGGCTCGGTACCCACGACGACCTTGTCGATCTGTTGTGGGAGATCCATGGTGAGCTCGGCACGTCCCACGCCTACGTGAAGCCGGCAGCGGTCACGGAGGCCGGACGGAATGGACAGGGCAGGCTGGGTGCCGAATTGCAGCTCGGCAAGAAGGGTTGGGAGATTACCAGGATCCTTGCAGGGGAGTCCTCCGATCCCCTGGCAACTTCGCCGCTGACGCGCCCCGGTGCGGACGCGAAGGTGGGCGACGTGCTCTTGGCGATCGACGGCGTCGAACTTTCCGCTGCGCTGACTCCAGCAATGCAGTTGGTAGGTGCAGCGGGCCGAACCGTGGAACTGACGCTGTTGAACGGCACTGGCCACGGCGAAGCAGCCGGACAGCAGCGTCGGGTAGCGGTGGTTCCTGTGCGCGACGAGGAAAGGCTGCGCTACCAGGACTGGGTCCGAGCCAACCGGCGGACCGTCCGGGAGGCATCCGACGGTAAGTTCGGCTATCTTCACGTCCCGGACATGATGGCCAATGGCTGGGCGCAACTCCACCGGGACCTTGATACCGAAACCGCGTTGGACGGCCTGATCGTGGACGTGAGGCGCAACCGTGGCGGCCACACCTCTCAGCTGGTGGCCGAACTCATTGGCCGCAAGGTGACGGGATGGAGCATGCCACGAGGTGAAAAGCCCCGGACCTACCCGGACCACGCCCCGCGGGGACCGGTCATCATCCTTGCCGACGAATTTGCCGGGTCCGATGGCGACATCATCACGCAGGTCTCGAAGCTGCGCGGCATTGGCCCTGTTATCGGCACCCGGACCTGGGGCGGCGTCGTGGGCATTGACAACCGGTTCGCCTTGGCAGACGGAACGGGCGTCACGCAGCCGCGGTACGCCACGTGGTTCAACGGGGGCATCGGGTGGGACGTGGAGAACCGCGGAGTGGAGCCTGACATTGAGGTCCTCTTCCCGCCGCACGCCTACGCGGCCGGTACGGATCCGCAGCTGGAATACGGCATCGGGGCGCTCAAGGAAATGATCCAGGAATTGCCCACCGATCGGCCTCCGCTGCGTGAAGGTTACCGGAAGGTGCGTCCGGCGCCGTTGCCGTCGCGTCCGCAAAGCTAGCGCGCATCCCCGAGCATGGAAGAGCCCCGCCGCTTCGCAAGGAAGCGGCGGGGCTCTTTGATGTATCTGATGCTGAGGGGAAGCCTAAGCGGCGAGGGTGGCATCCAAGGTGATCTCGATGCTTGCCAGAGCGCCGGATACGGGGCAGCCGGTCTTTGCGTCTTCGGAGATGCGGCGGAAGTCCTCTTCCGAGAGGCCGGGAACCTTTGCCGTCATGGTGAGGTGGCTTCCGGTGATACCGGTACCCGGGACGAAAGTTACATCAGCCTTGGTGTTGACCTCTTCCGCGGTGAATCCCTCTCCGGCCAAGGCGTGGCTGAAAGCCATGGAGAAGCAAGCGGAGTGGGCTGCGGCGATGAGTTCTTCAGGGCTGGTCTTGCCGCCGGACTGCTCGGTGCGTGCCTTCCAGGTGACATCGAAGGTGCCCAGGCCTGAGCTGTCCAGCGTGGTGTTGCCGGCGCCTTCGATGAGGGTGCCGTTCCAAACCGTGTGTGCGGTACGTGTTGCTGCCATGTCCACTCCTTGGGGTCGTTGTGAGTCGGCAACCAGCATGGGCCGGTGCCACCGGGATCAATCCTAGGGATTTGGCGGCAGGACTGCACGGCCATTCTGCTGACAGTGGATTGTGACCCCTAGACTGGCCGAATGGACACACAGGAAAAATCATCCGGCGCCCAACGCCGTGCCCCGAGAATAGCTTCGATCATGGTTAACGCGGTGGACCCTTCCCGCCTTGCCGCTTTTTGGTCGGACCTGTTGGAGATGCCCATAGCCGCGGAGCATGAGGGATTCATTTGGTTGCGCTCCGCGGAGCCCGGCCTGCCGCGGTTGGCTTTTCAACAAGTCGCAGCACCAACGGAAGGCCGACGTCGCCTCCACCTGGACCTGCACGACGCCGACGCCGCGGCTTTGCGGGTGAAGGCCGAGTCGCTGGGGGCTACTTTTGTCGAGGGCCACGATATTGCAGATTTCCATTGGGACGTGATGCGTGACCCCGAGGGTAATGAGTTCTGCATTGCCCAGGAGTAGCCAGCGCGGGTAACCAGCGTGGCTGCGTCAGCGTCCCTACCTCTTAACGCAGAAGCCGTCCCGCCCTGCAGGCTTGCAGGACGGGACGGCAGTGCTTTCTACGGGAAAGCTACCGCGGATCGAATCCGGTTCAGTTCCAGAGAGTGGCGATGGCGATGTTCACCAGGGCGAGGCCACCCACGCTGTGTGCCAGGCCGGTGGACACCGGTTCGCCGTTCTTGACCTTGCGGGAGCCAATGACGGCGAGGACCGCTACAGCCACTGCGATGGCGAACTTGACGCCCAGCTTGAAGTAGTTGGGATCGGCGTTGGGAAGCATCGGCAGGACACCCATCATGGCAATGCCCGTCAGGAGCTGGAGGAACGCGCCGTCGCGCTGGCGGGGGTGGACCGTGGGCTCCCGGAGGGTCGCGATCCAGTAACCCACGATCATGGCTGCGCCGACGATGTGGAAGAACACCAGAATGCTGAACAGAATACTCATGGCTCCAGCTTATCCAGAGGGTTCTACGTCGCGTAGCAAAGCCACGCGCAGGTGGTTAAAGCAAAAGGGCAGGTTGCCGGATATCCGGCAACCTGCCCTTTCAGTTCCGCAGTGCTTACGGGTTCGTGATCCTAGAGACCCAGGTCTGCTTCGAAAGCACCTTCCTCAAGGCGGGCCTTGAGGGTCTGCAGGAAGCGGCCGGCGTCGGCACCGTCCACCAGACGGTGGTCGTACGTCAACGACAGGTACATCATGGAGCGGATGGCAATCGAGTCGTCGCCGTTCTCATCGGCAACCACAACGGCGCGCTTGACGATGGCGCCGGTGCCCAGGATGCCAACCTGCGGCTGGTTGATGATCGGGGTGTCGAACAGTGCACCAACGGAACCGATGTTGGTGATGCTGAACGTACCGCCGGACAGTTCGTCCGGACCGATCTTGCCATCACGGGTACGGCCCGCGACGTCGGCAATCTTGCCGGCCAGGCCAGCAAGGTTGAGGTTGCCTGCGTCGGAAATGACGGGGACCAGGAGGCCCTTGTCAGTGTCGACGGCGATCGCCAGGTGCTCGGCGTTGTGGTACGTGATTTCCTGCTTGGACTCATCGTACGCAGCGTTCAGCTTGGGGTGCTGCTTCAGGGCCTCGGCAACTGCCTTGGCGATGAACGGCAGGAAGGTCAGCTTGACACCGTTCTGGGCCTGGAACGAGTTCTTGGCCTTGAGGCGGAGCTTGGCGATCTTGGTCATGTCGACCTCGTGCACCTGGGTCAGCTGGGTGGAGACCTCAAGGGACTCGCGCATGCGGCGGGCGATGACCTGGCGGATACGCGGGGCCTTCTCCGTGGTGCCACGCAGGGACGAAGCCACGACCGGCGCAGCCGACTTGGAAGCGGGCGCTGCAGCGGGGGCCGGGGCTGCCGGTGCAGCTGCAGCCTGCTTGGCTTCAGCGGCAGCAAGGACGTCCTGCTTGCGGATGCGGCCACCGACGCCGGTGCCGGCAACGGAGGTGATGTCTACGCCGTGCTGGTTGGCAAGCTTGCGGACCAGGGGAGTGACGTAGCCGGACTCCGAGGCAGACGCGTCACTGGCGGGTGCGGCGGCCGGGGCAGCGGGAGCCGGGGCAGCAGGTGCAGGCGCAGCGGCGGGGGCCGCGGGAGCCGGTGCAGCCGCGGGGGCAGCAGGTGCAGGCGCAGCGGCAGGCGCAGCCGGTGCCTCAGCGGGCTTCTCGGCAGCAGGCGCAGGTGCCGCGGCCGGAGCCGCCGCAGGTGCCGCGCCCGAGCCGATGACGGCCAGGACAGAGCCAACTTCAGCAGTCTCGTCTTCGTTGACGCGGATCTCCTGAAGGGTACCGGCAACGGGGGAGGGGATCTCGGTGTCGACCTTGTCGGTGGAAACCTCGAGGAGCGGTTCGTCAACTTCAACGGTGTCGCCCACGGCCTTGAGCCAGCGCGTCACAGTTCCTTCGGTGACACTCTCGCCGAGTGCTGGGAGGGTTACTTCGTGGCCTTCGCCGCCGGAGGCTGCGGGAGCGTCGGCAGCAGGTGCTGCGGGAGCCTCTTCCGCGGGTGCAGGTGCAGCGGGTGCTTCCTCTGCGGGCGCAGCCGGAGCCTCCTGGGCCGGCGCGGCGTCGGCAGCAGAGCCTGAGCCGTCGCCGATGCGGACCAAGGGGGCGCCAACTTCGGCCGTCTCGTCTTCAGCGACGAGGATTTCTTCGATGACGCCTGAGATCGGAGAAGGGATTTCGGTGTCTACTTTGTCGGTTGAAACCTCGAGCAACGGCTCGTCGATCTCCACCCGGTCACCAACCTGCTTGAGCCAGCGGGTGACGGTTCCTTCGGTGACACTCTCACCGAGGGCGGGCAAGTTAACGGATTCAGACATGTCGTCCCCGTTCTCCTTATTGATCTTTGTGCGGATGAATTCTGCTGGTCCGGGTCGGGTGCATCCGGCTGATTCCGCCGCATGCACCCGACCCGTTTGTCTTGGGTAAAGACTTAGCCGTGGAGCGGCTTGCCCGCGAGGGCGAGGTGGGCTTCGCCCAGTGCTTCGTTCTGGGTGGGGTGGGCATGGACCAACTGGGCCACATCCTCCGGGTAGGCTTCCCAGTTCACGATCAGCTGGGCCTCACCGATCTGCTCACCGATGCGCGAACCGATCATGTGGATGCCAACTACGGGGCCGTCCTTCTGGCGGACGAGCTTGACGATGCCACCGGTACCAAGGATGGAGCTCTTGCCGTTGCCTGCAAGGTTGTATTCCTGGGTCTGCACCTGGTCGTCGCCGAACTTGGCCTTGGCGGCCTTTTCGGTGTAACCGACGGTGGCGATTTCAGGCTCGCAGTAGGTGACCTTGGGGATGTTGATGTCCTCGACGATGGCCGGGTTGAGGCCGGCGATTTCCTCGGCGACAAAGATGCCCTGCTGGTAGCCGCGGTGTGCAAGCTGGACGCCCGGGACGATGTCGCCCACGGCGTAGATGTTGCCAACGCCGGTGTGGAGACGCTCGTTGGTGATGACGAAACCACGGTCGATCGTGATGCCGGCTTCTTCGTAGCCCAGATTTGCGGTCACAGGACCGCGGCCGACTGCTACGAGCAGGAGATCGGCTTCGAACGTCTGGCCGTCGACCAAGGTGACCTTGACGCCGTCGTCGTTCTGCTCGACGCCCTGGAAGAAGATCCCGGTGGTGAACTTGATGCCACGCTTCTTGAAGGCGCGCTCGAGGTTCTTGACGATCGAGGCGTCCTCGTTGGGAACCAAGGAGGGAAGGCCTTCGATGATGGTGACGTCAACGCCGAAGGACTTCCATACGGAAGCGAACTCGACGCCGATAACACCGCCGCCCAGGACGATGGCGCTCTTGGGGATGTAATCCATGGTGAGGGCTTGGTCCGAGGTGATGACCTTGCCGCCGATTTCGAGGCCAGGCAGCGAACGGGAGTAGGAACCCGTGGCAAGGACGATGTTCTTGCCCGTGTAGGACGTGCCGTTCACGACGACGGTGTTGTTGCCTTGGAGCTTGCCTTCACCTTCGATGACGGTGATGCCCTTGGACTTGATGAGTCCTTGGAGGCCCTTGTACTTTCCGGCAATGATGCCGTCCTTGTAGGCGTTTACGGCCGGCATGTCGATGCTGTCCAGCGTGACGTTAACGCCGTACTTGGCGGAATCGCGTGCATGGTCGGCCAGTTCGGCCGAGTGCAGGAGGGCCTTGGTGGGAATACAGCCGTTGTGCAGGCAGGTCCCGCCGAGCTTTGCCTTTTCCACAAGGCCAACGGTGAACCCAAGCTGCACGGCCCGCAGGGCGGTGGCGTAGCCGCCGCTGCCGCCACCGAGTACCAGGATGTCGAATTCTTGCGCAGTTGCCTGATCGGCCACTAAAACGCTCCCTCGCGTGAGTGATGACACGGGACTGCGTGCCATCTGGTCTTTGGAACTTGTTCTGCCGTGATTATGCCAGCACCTAAGTTCTCTTGCATTTGTGACTACCGAGTTCACCTTAGCGAACCACCTACCCATGCTCCACCCTCCGCGGGCGTTTGTGGTGCGCTTGTGTCGAGACTCACGTTCACTTGTGACACAGCCCTACACGCCGCATAATTCCGGGGTTGTGCGGGCCCCGTTGCATGGATGCGCAGGGGCCCGCACGCCCTTGGAGGGCAGGGAATGATGCTAGGCGGATACCGCCAGGAGGTCCTCGGCGTAGGCAACCAAGGTCCGCACGGTGCAGCCGGTGCCCTGCTTGGGGGTGTAGCCGTACGGGCTGCCGTTGTTGAACGACGGCCCGGCAATGTCCACGTGGGCCCACGGGATCTGCTGGCCGTCGCCGTTCTTGCCCACGAACTCGCGCAGGAAGACCGCAGCGGTCATCATGCCACCGTTGCGCTCACCGATGTTGGCCAGGTCCGCAACCTGCGAGTCGAGGCTCGGCCGCAGTTCTTCGGGCAGGGGCATGGGCCACACCAGCTCGCCGGCCCTGTCCGCGGCTGACTTCAGGGCAGCAGTGACGGAGTCGGAGCCCATGACCCCGGCTGTACGCAGGCCCAAAGCAATCAGTTGGGCGCCCGTGAGGGTGGCAACGTCAATGATGGCGTCCGGCTTCTCCAAGCTGGCCGCGACGATGCCGTCTGCCATAACGAGGCGGCCCTCGGCGTCAGTGTTTAGGACTTCGACCGTCTTGCCGCCGTAGACCGTCAGCACGTCGGCGGGCCGCTGCGCGGCACCGGACGGCATGTTCTCGGCAATGCACAGCCACGCGGTCGCCTTAATGGGAAGGCCAAGGGAGGCGATGGCCAGGACCGCGTTAAGTACGACGGCGGCACCGGCCATGTCGCTCTTCATGTCGCCCATCCCCAGCGCCGGTTTGATCGAGATGCCGCCGGTGTCGAACGTGATGCCCTTGCCGACGAGGGCGATTTTCTTGGTGGCCTTGGCAGGGGCGTATTCGACCTTGACCAGGCGGGGCTGGCGGGTTGAACCCTTGCCGACGCCCATGATGCCCCCGAAACCTTCCTTTTCGAGTCGCTTCTCGTCCCAGACCGTTACCTTCACAGGGAGGCCCTTGGCGAGTTCCTTGGCGGACTCGGCAAACGACTCGGGGTACAAGTGACTGGGCGGCTGGTTGACCAGCGTCCGGGTGGCATTGACTGCGCGTGCGAGAACGATTGCCCGGTCCAATGCGGGCTGTGCGTCCTTGGCGTTTACATCCGAGAAAATCAGGGCCTTGGCGACCGGAGCCTTCAGGCCGTCCTTGCTGGAGCGGTGCTCCGTGTAGGAGTAGGCACCCAGGGCCGCACCTTCGGCGACTGCTGCGACGTCGTCGACGCTCGTCGTTGGGAATGCGAGGGTGACCGATGAGACGCCTGCGAGCTGTCGGACGGCAGATCCTGCTGCGCGGCGCAGAGCCTCTTCGGTGAGGCTGCCGCCGTCGGGCAGTTTGCCCACGCCCGCCAGGACCAGGATCTCCGAACCCGTTTCCGGCAGCCCCGGGAGCCGGTGAACCTGATCCGCCGCGCCCGTGATCCCCAGCAGCTTAAGGGAGCCGGCTACCGATTCGGCCGCCTTTGCGCTCAACGGGTTCGACAGCAGGACGGGCCCGTCCGTTCCCTGCGCAACGCCAAGCACAAGGGCGTCGCTGGGGGACTTTTTCAGGTCTTTGGCGATGATGCCCAGGATGATGTCAGTAGTCTTGACCACGAGGATCTGTCCTCACTTCTCTCTGCATTGCATGGCGGGGCCGCATGTTTGGCGGCCTGCCCCGGTTGTCGCCCCACGTCATCTTGCGACGGCGGCCTTGGAGTTCAGGACCGGCGCCGCACAGGCGCCGGTCCGTTTCGATCGTAGTCTCTCGGGTGCTTTGGACAGCAATTAAATGAGAGCTGCAGCACAACGGGGGCAGGAATGCCCGGTCGAAGCGGTGCGTTGTACAACTAGAGAAGAGTGCCGCTGCCGGGCGGGGGGAGTCCCTGGTTCCAACCTCCGGCAACAGCTGGCCACCCTGAAATTTGTCTTCGTCCTGAAGATTGTCTTCGTGAAAGGAACATGCCGTGTTTGAACGGATATCCGGCTCCCTCCTGGACCCCGAGTCGCTCTATGCGAGCAACATCGAGACGTTCCACAGTCCTGAACTGCGGGGCCTGGACATGGTCATGGGCTTCACGGGCTTCGCCGACGCCGGTCACGTGGTCCGGCAGATCAACGCAGAGCTATTGGACGGAGACGACGTCCAGGTCGTTGCCATGTTCGACGCCGACCAGCTCATCGACTACCGTTCGCGGCGGCCGCACATCAGCTTCGTCGAAGACCACCTCGAGGACTACCAGGCCCCGAAGCTCGGCTTGTACAAGCTGAACGACGGCCTCGGCCAGCCCTTCCTCCTGCTGGCCGGTTTTGAACCGGACCTCCAGTGGGAGCGATTCTCCCGGGCCGTCGTCGGAATCGTCGAGAAGCTGGACGTGAACCTGGTGACGTGGATTCATTCCATCCCCATGCCGGTACCGCACACGCGGCCGGTTGGCGTCACGGTGCACGGAAACCGGCCCGAACTGATCGATGGCATCTCCAGCTGGAAGCCCACCGTCGAGGTGCCCGCCGCCATTGGCCACATCCTTGAGCTTCGGCTCACTGAAGCGGAGCGAAACGTGGCAGGCTACGTCATCCACGTCCCGCACTACCTTGCCGAAGCCGAGTACCCGCCAGCCGCCGTGGCAGGGTTGGAGTACCTGGGGGCCGCAACATCCTTGATGCTGCCCACCGACCGGCTTCGTGAAGCGGGACGCGAAGTGGGCCGCCAGATCGCCGAGCAGATCCAGGCCTCCGAAGAGGTTCAAGCCGTGGTTTCCAACCTGGAGACCCGGTACGACGAGAAATCCGAAGGCATTGTGCGCCGTTCGTTGCTGGCCGACGAGAATGACGAGCTGCCCAACGCCGAGGACATCGGCGCAGCAGTTGAGGCATACCTGGCCCGTAAAGACTCGCCGCAATAAATCAGCTTTGAAGTCCCGGGAGGCATAATTGGGGGGTGAATGCTCCCCGCGCCTGGCTCATCTGGACAATCGGCGTGTTCGCCTACCTGGTGGCAGTCGCGCAGCGTACATCCTTTGGTGTCGCAGGCCTGGAAGCCACCGAACGTTTTGACGCCAGTGCTGCTGCGATCTCTTTCTTCACCGTGCTGCAGTTGCTGGTTTACGCTGGCCTGCAGATCCCGGTGGGTGTCCTGGTGGACCGCTTCGGTTCCCGTGCCATGGTGGCCGGTGGTGCCGTCCTCATGGGCTTGGGACAGTTGCAGTTGGCTTTCGCTGAGAGTGTTCCCGGCGGGGTCCTGGGTCGGGTCCTGGTAGGGGCAGGCGATGCCATGACCTTCATCTCCGTGATCCGCCTGGTCCCCTTATGGTTTGCCCCGGCCAAGGTGCCGCTGGTTACCCAGCTCACGGGGATGTGCGGCCAACTGGGACAACTCTTCAGCGTCGTTCCCTTCGCGCTGCTCCTGCATTCCGCCGGTTGGACGCCGGCGTTCCTGACGCTGGCCGCAATGTCGGTGCTCGCCGTCGTCCTGGTGCTTGCACTACTGCGGGACGCGCCTCCAGGGCACCCGCCGCGGGCTGAGGGTCAAGGGCTCCGGGCTACCGGCGTCTCGCTGTCGCGTGCCTGGAAGCAGCCCGGCACCCGGCTCGGGCTCTGGAGCCACTTCACCGTGCAATTCAGTGGAAACCTCTTTGCGATGACCTGGGGCTACCCATTCCTGCTCTCCGCCCAAGGCCTGGACGCTGGCACGGTTTCGGCGTTGATGGCGCTCTTTGTGGGTACGGCCATCGTGGCAGGTCCAGGCTTCGGACGCTTCGTCGCCAAGCATCCCATGCGACGATCTGCGCTGGTCCTGCTGATCACGCTCGCCACGGCCCTGGCCTGGGCTGCGGTCCTGGCCTTGCCTGAACGTGCCCCCCTATGGCTCCTGGTGATCCTCGTGGTTGTGCTGGCCATTGGTGGCCCTGGATCCATGATTGGATTCGACTTCGCCCGCACCTTCAACCCTTCCCATCGGATCGGCACGGCAACAGGGATCGTCAACGTCGGGGGCTTCATCGCGGCGCTTGTCGCGATCTACCTCATTGGCCTTGTCCTGGACCTGCTCAATGCAAGTGGCTTCTCCGGTGGTGAGTTGTACGGCCTGGCGTCCTTCCGCATTGCCCTCAGCGTTCAGTTCGTGCTCCTTGGGCTTGGAACGGTCCTGATCCTGATGACACGGCGCAAGGTCCGCCGGCAGATGGCTGCCCAGGGAATCCACGTGCCTCCCTTGGTGGCTACGCTCGCCAAGCAGCGCCGGGAACGGATAGAGCGTCGTCGCAACCAGCGGGCCGTGGGCAACGGGCCGAACGGCGCCTAGGGGAAGAACGACCGCAGCTTTTCCACATACGGCGAATGGTTTCTGGTGGTGCCGACGCGGCCTGCGCAGGCTGGAGCCATGACAACAAACAAGATCCTGAGCATCCGCCAACCCGAAGACGTCCTCGGCTACATTCCGCATATGTTGGGCTACTGGCCTGAAGACAGCCTCGTAGCGATCACCATGCAGGGGAAGGTTCTCGGCGCGACACTGCGCGTCGATCTTCCCGCCCGACATGCGCCGCAGGTGCTTGCCGGTTTCGCCGACCGGGTCCGCAGCTACCTGATCGCTGACGAAGAAGCGGATGGCGTTCTCCTGGCCCTCTACTCCGATTCCGGTTGGGCAGACGGTGCCGTGGTCCGCACCATGGTTCCGCTACTCGAGGAGCTGCGTCAATGCCTGGACGAGGTGGATTTATCTGTTCGGGACGCGTGGTTGGTGGGAAAGGACTATTGGCGCAGTGCTTACTGCACTGATATAGGTTGTTGCCCGGTGCCCGGCCGCTCCGTCGACAGCATTAGGGACAGCAGGCTGAGCGCAGAGTTGGTGTACCAGGGGAGTATGGTCGGTCCACCACCGGGAGCGGGCCCAGGCACGTCGTCCCTCGCCCGGCCCGGGAGCCTTGATGCGGGAGTTCTCGAGGCGGAAACGCACTACGGTGAGCGGATGCTCAGCCTGTGGCGCAGCGAGCGGTGCTTGGACGCGGTCCTGGCCGTTTGGCAGCACGTCATCACGACCAGGGGGGAACGCGCTCCGTTACACCCGGGACAGGATGCCGCGCTCGTAGGATTCCTGCGGATGACACTGAAGGTCCCGGCATGGCGGGACGCTGTCATCGTCATGGCAGCCGCCGGAATCGAGTCGGCAAAGTCCGGAGCCGCGGCATACGGGTTCTTTGATGATGAAGGCGGGGAAGACCCCGTCTTCGATCCGTGCGAGGTGGGGGTGCCAGCCGTTGCGTCCGAAGCGTCGTCGGCCGGGTCGTGGAGCGCGGTGGACGTGTACACCTACGGCGACGTGCTTCTGGGAATGCGGCCAGAGGTGCCCCTTTGGCCTCAGCTCCACGCCCTGCAACAGGTTATGTCGACTCTGTGCGTCGAAGAGGAAAACGGTGCCGTGGCTGCGGCAGCCTTGACCATCCAAGGCTGGATTTCCTGGTGCAAAGGCAGGGGCTCAATAGCCCATGCCAGCCTGGAGCTCGCAGAGTCAGCGTGTCCCGGCTACCGGTTGGCAGAACTGCTCAGTGACGTTCTGGCGCAGGGTGCCATTTGCGAGTGGGCGCGACGCCCTGAATCGGCCTGGCGGGGGCGGCGTGACCTTTCTGTGTAGTGCTTGACCATTTATCAGGCGTGGGTTTTCCAAAATCGTGAGACAATGGATGCCGAGACCCGGTTGGGTCCGCGTTCGAATGCCTGAAGTGTCCCGGAGATCGGGAACATAACAGCGTCGTCGGGAGTTCTACATAAGGACTCTGCAGGCGGCGATCACATTTGAAATTGATCGCGGACTTGACAGGGTCATAGTGGTGTTGCCCGTATGGTGATTCCACAGACCGCCGCTAGAAAGGTTTTCTGTGACCCCGTCTTCCGTCGAGAAGGAACCCGCCGACCTGGCCGAACTGTCCGCTGAGGAAAAGAAGGCGGCCACATCGGCAAAGCGCGCCGCTACGCGTGCTGCCAACAAAGCCTCAGAGGTTGGCTCTGACAAGCCTGCACCCAAGAAGCGCGGACCCAAGCCCGGCGCGAAGGCCGCCGCTGAAGCCGCGAACCAGTCCTCAGACGCCGAGGACGCCAACGCCGAAGACGAAGACTTCGATCCCGCTGCAGCGGAAGAGGTTGAAGTCGGAGATGACGACGCAGAGGATGCCGCTGCCCCCAAGGAAAAGGCAGCTCCGTCCGGTTCCGGGTTCGTTTACTCTGATGCCGATGATGACGATGCTCCCGTGCAGCAGGTCATGTCGGCCGGCGCTACGGCCGACCCCGTCAAGGACTACCTGAAGCAGATCGGTAAGGTCGCCCTGCTGAATGCCGAGCAGGAAGTCGACCTCGCCCTCCGCATTGAAGCCGGACTCTTCGCCGAAGAAAAGATCAACGCTGACGACGGATCCATGGACCCGAAGCTCAAGCGCGAACTGGAATTCGTGATCCACGACGGCAAGCGCGCCAAGAACCACCTCCTTGAGGCCAACCTGCGGCTCGTTGTTTCGCTGGCCAAGCGCTACACCGGGCGTGGCATGCTCTTCCTCGACCTGATCCAGGAAGGCAACCTGGGCCTCATCCGCGCCGTGGAGAAGTTCGACTACACCAAGGGCTTCAAGTTCTCCACCTACGCCACCTGGTGGATCCGCCAGGCCATCACCCGCGCGATGGCTGACCAGGCCCGCACCATCCGTATCCCGGTGCACATGGTGGAAGTCATCAACAAGCTGGCCCGTGTCCAGCGGCAGATGCTCCAGGACCTCGGCCGCGAACCTACGCCGGAAGAATTGGCGTTGGAGCTGGACATGACGCCCGAGAAGGTCGTCGAAGTCCAGAAGTACGGCCGTGAGCCTATTTCCCTGCACACCCCGTTGGGTGAGGACGGCGACTCGGAGTTCGGTGACCTGATCGAGGACTCGGAAGCTGTTGTTCCCGCGGACGCGGTCAGCTTTACCCTCCTCCAGGAGCAGCTGCATTCCGTCCTGGACACCCTGTCCGAGCGTGAAGCCGGCGTCGTGGCTATGCGCTTCGGCCTGACCGACGGCCAGCCGAAGACTTTAGACGAAATCGGCAAGGTCTATGGAGTGACGCGCGAGCGTATCCGTCAGATCGAATCGAAGACCATGTCCAAGTTGCGGCACCCCTCCCGTTCACAGGTCCTCCGGGACTACCTGGACTAAACAGTTCGAGGCACCCAGTGGGCGGCCCAGTCGGATCTCCGGCTGGGCCGCTTTCTTGTCCGCAACACACCTGGCGTCTGAACATGGCGGGGACAACGCAAAAGGGCTCCTCCCGATCGGGAGGAGCCCTGTGCGCTCAAACGGTTTTCCGGACTTTGCCGGTGTGCCCTGCCTTAGTCGACGGGGACGGGAGCCTTCTCATTGAGGCGCTCGGTCTCATCGTGCCAGTCCGAAGTCATGGGCCGAAGCGTAGCTTCAACTGCACGTGCGTGGTGGCCGCAGAAAAGAAGCTCACCACCGGAGGACTCGAGTACAACGCGGACATACGCCTGGGCTCCGCAACGATCGCACCGGTCAGCTGCGTTCAGCGTGCGGTCTGCAACTGCTGTTGTCATGTCGGCCTCCTTAGTAGTTCTGTACATCCATATAACCAGCATTCGACGCAGATCCATGGCAAGGATGGGTCACTTTCGCTGTCCGCGTATCACATGTGCGTAACGTAACCTTCCGGGTTGCCCTGGCCCGGGAGTGGCAACCCGTACCTGTCGGTGGCCGCAGCTAGCCTAGTATTGGCAGTGTTTGCCTTGAATTACCAGCGATATCACGGCTGGGAAACACCCTGAGATATACCTCTGAAGGAGCACACCGCGAGTGGCACCGAGTTCTGAATACAACGCCCGGCACCTGTCTGTCCTTGAAGGCCTGGAAGCCGTTCGAAAGCGTCCGGGCATGTACATCGGGTCCACCGACTCCCGCGGCCTCATGCACTGTTTGTGGGAGATCATTGACAACTCGGTGGACGAGGCGTTGGCAGGTTTCGGACACGACATCAAGGTGATCCTGCATGCCGACAATTCTGTCGAAATTCACGACGACGGCCGTGGCATCCCCGTGGACGTCGAGCCAAAAACCGGACTCTCCGGCGTCGAGGTTGTCTTTACCAAACTGCACGCAGGTGGCAAGTTCGGCGGCGGTTCGTACACTGCTTCCGGTGGCCTGCATGGCGTGGGTGCGTCAGTGGTCAACGCCTTGTCGAGCCGGCTGGACGTCCAGGTGGACCGGGGGAGCAAGACCTACCAGATGTCGTTCCGCCGCGGCGAGCCCGGCCGGTTCGTGGACCCAGGTTCCAAGCCCGGGCCCGACGCCCCGTTTGAGCCCTTTGTGGAGAAGTCCGTGCTGGACGTCGTGGGCAAGGCCAAGCGTGGCGTGACCGGTACCCGCATCCGGTATTGGGCAGACCGCCAGATTTTTACTCCTGACGCAAAGTTCTCCTATGACGACCTGGCGGCGCGTGCCCGCCAGACGTCTTTCCTGGTTCCGGGCCTGAAAATTACGGTCCGTGATGAACGAAAGCTGGCCGGGACGCCGGGCGAGAACGGTGCCCACGAAGAGGTATTCCACCACGACGGTGGGATCTCCGAGTTTGTCGAATTCCTTGCAGCCGATTCCGGTGTGACTGACGTCTGGCGCCTTCATGGTTCAGGAAAGTTCAAGGAAACCGTGCCCGTCCTGGACGAAAACGGCCACAGCAAGATCGCGGAAGTCGAGCGCGACTGCGAGGTGGATATTGCCCTGCGCTGGGGTATCGGGTACGAGACCACCATGCGCAGCTTCGTTAACATCATCGCCACCCCCAAAGGCGGAACCCACCAGTCGGGGTTTGAGGCTGCCCTGCTGAAGACCTTCCGCAAGGCTGTGGAGACGAATGCCCGCAAGCTCAAAGCCGGCAACGACAAGATCG
This sequence comes from Paenarthrobacter sp. UW852, assembly GCF_024608385.1. NCBI lineage: Bacteria > Bacillati > Actinomycetota > Actinomycetes > Micrococcales > Micrococcaceae > Paenarthrobacter > Paenarthrobacter sp. UW852. The sequence continues at coordinate 672,370 of NZ_JAMSGY010000001.1, read as the reverse complement.
AGAAAGATGACATCCTCGCCGGGCTGACCGCCGTGTTGACGGTACGCCTGGCGGAGCCCCAGTTCGAGGGGCAGACCAAGGAAATTCTCGGCACCTCCGCGGTCAGGGCGATTGTGGCGAAGGTCGTTGAAAAGGAAATCACTTCCCGGCTGAATTCGGCCAACCGCAACGACAAGGCCCAGTCGGCGCTCCTTCTGGAGAAGATGGTCAGCGAGATGAAGTCACGCATCTCGGCCCGTGTCCATAAGGAAACCCAGCGTCGCAAGAACGCCCTGGAAACGTCGTCAATGCCCACGAAGCTCGCTGATTGCCGCACCGACGACGTTGCCCGCTCGGAACTGTTCATCGTTGAGGGCGACTCCGCGCTGGGTACAGCTAAGCTTGCGCGCTCATCCGACTTCCAGGCGCTGCTTCCGATTCGAGGCAAAATCCTCAACGTGCAAAAGGCCTCGGTGGGGGACATGCTCTCCAATGCCGAGTGCGCGGCACTGATCCAGGTGGTGGGGGCAGGCTCGGGCCGCAGTTTCGATATTGACGCTGCCAGGTATGGCAAGGTCATACTCATGACCGACGCCGACGTCGATGGCGCGCACATCCGCACCCTCCTGCTGACGCTGTTTTTCCGCTACATGCGTCCCATGGTTGAAGCCGGCCGGGTATTTGCCGCCGTCCCGCCATTGCACCGGGTTGAGGTTATCAACCCGGGCCAGAAGGCCAACGAGATGATCTACACCTACTCCGAGGCCGAGCTTCACGTGCTCCTCAACAACCTCGCCAAGGAGGGCAAGCGCTACAAAGAGCCCATCCAGCGGTACAAGGGCCTTGGTGAAATGGATGCTCAACAACTGGCCGAGACCACCATGGATCCGCGGCACAGGACCCTCCGGAAGGTAGGCATCGACAGCGCGCAGCGGGCAGAAGAAGTGTTCGACCTCTTGATGGGTTCGGACGTTGCGCCGCGCAAGGAGTTCATTATTGCCGGAGCAGCGACACTCGACAGGGAACGTATCGACGCTTAGGCGCTGGGCGTAGTCGGCGCGGTGTTGTCCTTTGCGGTGCGGCCCGCGGGGGCCGACAGTGCTGTTGCTCCCACGGCCAGGGCCAACGCACACAGTCCCCATGGCAGCCCGGCGGCGACGGCAACTCCGCCCACCAGCAACGGGCCGCCTGCGTCGCCAAGCTCGCGTCCGAGCTCCGCCGACCCCATGGTCCGGCCCAGGCGCTCCGGAGGGGTCGAGTCGGCGAGATGGGCAAAAGCCAGCGGCGTCGCGACGCCTATTCCGAGCCCGATCAGGACAGCGGCGCCGTAAGTCCAGCCGGCGCCGGGAAGGAGCGCGGCTACGAGCGTGCCGACGGCAGTGGCAGCCAGTCCGGCCATCATGCCGGGCCTATCGGCAAGCCGGCCCCGGTCCCGCAGGCTGCCGATGCGTGGCTGCACCAGGGATGAAGCAACGGCGAGCACCGTCACCACGGCAACACTGCCGGTTGTGCCTAGGCCTTCGCGGGCAGCAAGAGCCGGGAGGAATCCGACGGCGGCACCCAGGGCTCCCGTCGCGGCGGCAAGGACCAGCGTTGGTCCCAGGAACGAGCGCTCCGTGCTTTGGCGCCACACATCGACGATGGTGTACCTGGGCCGGGGAAGCGGTGCCAGCGGTGGAACGGAGAATGCAGCCCACGCTGCCACCACCAGGCCAAGGGCCGACAGGACAAGGAACAGCAAGGCGAAGCCGCCGGCCACGATGGCCAGGGCCCCCAGGAGTGGCCCTATGGCATAGCCCAGTCCTTTCCACGAGCCGTAGCGGCCAAAGTAGCGACCGGTCTTTCCCCCGGCCAGCCGGGCAACGCCAGCGGATGATGCGGGGGAGAACGCCGACGCTGCCATTCCCTGTCCCAGGCGGGCTGCGGCAAGCATTGCCGGTTGATCTGCCCAGAGGCCAATAAGGGAAGCGGCGGAGAAAGCAACCAGACCGCCCACGATCACCGGCTTGGGGCCGATGCGGTCGCTGAGGGCGCCAAAAACCGGTTTGAGGAACACCTCTGCGATGTCGTAAAGGGCCAGCAGGATGCCCAGCCCCAGGAGGCTGAGCCCGATGTCCGCGCTTTCGGCCCCCAGCCCTGCGGCGACGGCGTGGGCTCCGAACGCGGTGGTAAATCCTGCTGCATAGAGGGGCCATCGTTGGGCCGCGACCAGGCGCGCTGAGTCGGAGGGTTCTGAGGCATTCACGGAACAAATGTAACAGCTGCTACATTCAGAATTGTGATTGATCAACGTTGGCTACTGATCCTCGTCCAGGTACCTTCGCAGCCGTCCAGGCACAGGGTGGCGGTCTGGCGTGAACTTCGCCGGATTGGCGCGGTACCGCTGTCGCCGGGGACCTGGTTGCTTCCCGTCCATCCGTCCTTCGACGCCGGATTGGCCCGGGCCGAAGAACTGGTTGCCAACGGCGGTGGCTCCTGGACGTTGGTGGACGCCTCTCCCCGTAACCAGGGCGTGGACACCTTCCGGAGTGCGTATGAAGCTGCCCGACTGGAGGAGTGGTCCGAGTTCATGGCGGACTGTGGCAAGTTCGAACAGGAAATCGTGAAGGAAGTTGCCCACGAAAAGTTTACGTTCGCCGAGCTGGAGGAGGAGGAACAGAGCCTGGAACGCCTGAGGCGCTGGTTCCGCGAATTGAAGTCCCGCGATGTCCTGCATCTTCCACAGGCGGGAGAAGCAGCCGACCATCTTGCGCGGTGCGGGACCGCCCTTGAGCGCTATGCCTCAAGGGTCTATGAAGTCACACTGCAGCAGTAGCCACGTGCCGGTCCCGACACTAGCCCAGGAGTCCGGGAACGATCAGCAGGGCTGTCGGTACGGCCAGCAGGAGGATTGAGGCCGCGAGGACCAGGATCCGCAGGCCTCTGGTGAGCGGAGGCAGCGGCGAGAGGAGGCGGCTGACGCGGGACGCCGTCGTACGTGGAGAATCGGCGCCGCCGGTAGCGCTGACTGAATTGCCCTCCACCACCGCGCCTCCTGTGGTGAAGGCGTGGGTTCCAATGGTCGGCTGGGACGAACCGCTGGCGACAATGGCGATTGCCTTGATGAGTGTCCCTTTGCTTTCCGTTCGGAGGGCGACGTCGTCGGCCAGCATCTCGATCAGGGAGTTCACGGCGGTCTGGGCGAGCCGGGTGGTGGGAAACCACGGTAAGGCCTGCCGCCAGGCGGCGAAGGCCCACAGCAGAAGGTCGTGGCGTTGGGAAAGGTGTGCATTCTCGTGAATGAGGACGGCCCTGAGTTCGGCGGGTTCAAGGGCTGCCATGAGGCCATCGGAGAGCACGGTCACTGAGCGGGCGCCGCCGGGCAGGCAGTACGCCACTGGCGAGTCATGGTTGATTACCACGGTTCCCGGTCCGTCGTCGGAGGGTGATGCCAGCAGGGCCAGTAGTTCGCGGTGCCGGCGCCGCTGGCGTTCAATCTTGTAGTAGGTCAGCAGGAGAGTGAAGACCAAGTGGGCTGTCAGCAGGGCAGCTGCCGACAGGGCGAAGAGATGCCAGAATCCCAGCGCTGTGGTGGGTTCGTTGTAGAAGACCATTCCTGCCAGGCTCCGGAGGCCGGCGAGGAGGTTGTCGCCCACGGGTTCCAGGCCATACACAAGCATGGCGCCAATCATGGAAAGCCCACCGGCCAGGGCGATCGCCTGCCACAGCACCATGGCTGTGAAGGGGGAGCGTGCAGGCCACTGTGCTCGCGACAGCAGAACGGGCACGGGCCATGCCAGGATCAATGCCAGGACCGCAAGCAGGTATGAGGTCCAGAACATAGTGGCTAATTGTAGCCGAGCAGTTTGCGCAGTGTTGCGGCTTCGCTTTCAGTGACGGAGCCAATGAATCGGGCGAGGACGGCTTCCCGGTCCGGAGCGGAGCCAAGGACTTCGTGCATGAGCTCGGCGGTGTGGTCTGCGCGGCTGGAAACGGCCTGGTAGCGGTGCGGGCGGGTTCCGCGCTCACGCTCCACAAGGCCCTTCTTTTCCAACCGGGAGAGGACAGTAAGAACCGTGGTCACGGCCAGGTCCTTGCCCTGGTGCCCTGCCGAGCCATCGCCGGCTTCGGAATCCTGCGCGAGGAGATCGCGCAGGGTGTTGGCAGTTGCAGCCTCCTGGCCTGCCCAGAGCAGATCCATGACTGCCCGTTCCAGTTCCCCAAGACTTGCCATCAATACGTCCCTACCTTCCGCATCCCAACAACAGCACTTCTGCCGCCCGGTGCGACGATCCAACATTCATTCACTAATTTACCGCTTTTCAACTCTCCATTCTACGTCAGGTAGAACTATCGGCGCGCCGCGGGCCGGAGGAGGGCCTTGCGCGTGCGTAACGCCACTTGAAGAATGGGTTTGGTCTGCCGCCATTTGTTCTACACTGTGTAGAAGACACGTTTTCTACAGAACGTAGAAGTACCGTCATTGCACTTCGGTCCACCGCACAAAGGACAGCCATGGACGCTTTGGAAATCGCACGCTGGCAATTCGGCATCACTACCGTCTACCACTTCATGATGGTGCCGCTCACTATTGGCCTTGGCCTGGTGGTAGCCATCATCCAGACCCTTTGGTACCGCACGGGTAAGGCCGAGTACCTGCGCATGACCAAGTTCTGGGGAAAGCTGTTCCTCATCAACTTCATCATGGGCGTGGCAACCGGAATCGTGCAGGAATTCCAGTTCGGGATGGCCTGGAGTGAGTACAGCCGGTTCGTGGGCGACGTCTTCGGCGCTCCGCTGGCCCTTGAGGCGCTGCTTGCCTTCTTCGTGGAGTCCACGTTCCTGGGACTGTGGATCTTCGGCTGGAAGCAGCTCAAGCGTGGCGTGCACCTGGCCTGCCTATGGATCGCAGTGATCGGATCGGTCTTTTCCGCCTACTTCATCATCGTGGCGAACTCCTGGATGCAGCACCCTGTTGGTGTGGAGATGGTGGATGGCCGTCCCGTTATGACAGATGCGTGGGCAGTCTTTACCAACAACACAGCATTGGTCGCAGTGCCGCACACCCTGTTCGGCGCACTGGCCGTTGCGGGTGCCTTCCTGCTGGGAATCGCCTGGTACCACCTGTGGCGCAGGCGCCACGACGGGATAGACGTGGTGGGTGCCGATGGCAAGCTGATTCCGGGTGAGGCTGCAATTCCAGGCCGCGACAAGGCTGATTACACGGTATGGATGAGATCACTGAGGATCGGTGCCGTAGTGGCCATGATTTCCTTCGCGGGGACCGCCATTACTGGCGACCTCCAAGGCAAGCTGATGTTTGAACAGCAGCCCATGAAGATGGCCGCTGCGGAAGCCGCCTGCCACGATGGCACTGGCTTCTCGGTGCTCAGCGTGGGCAACCTCGGTGCTTCGAACTGCGATGACATTGTGGCGGTCATCGAAGTCCCGGGGATCCTGTCCTTCCTGGCCAAGGGCGATTTCACCACCGAGGTCAAGGGCGTCAACAGCCTGCTCGGTGAATACAAGGAAAAGTACGGCACCCACCTGCCCGACAACCCGCTGTACGGCGAGCGCGCCGGCCAGGAGATCCACTATGTTCCCGTGATGGAAGTGACGTACTGGGGCTTCCGCATGATGATCGGCTTTGGTGGCATCGCAGCCCTCGCGGCCCTGCTGGCCCTGTGGGTCACCCGCAAGGGTGTGGTGCCCCAGTCCAGGTGGCTCATGCGCCTGGCGGTCTTCGGGATTCTTGCTCCCTTCGGTGCCAATGCGGCCGGGTGGATCTTCACGGAGATGGGACGCCAGCCGTTCGTGGTGGCCCCGAATCCTGACATGAACGGGATCGACCAGGTCTTCATGTTTACAGCGGCAGCTGTCTCTCCGGGGGTCAGTGCGGGTGAGCTCATGACCTCGCTGGTGGTCCTCACCGCCATCTACGCCGTGCTTCTGGTGGTTGAAGTGAAGCTGCTGGTCAAGTACATCCGCGGCGGAGTGGCGTCGGCGATGCCTGAACTTGCCCATGCCAAGGAGACAGACAAGCACGACAAGAGCGACGACGGCCCGGACAAGTCCGGCGACGACGTCCTGGCATTCGCCTACTAGAAGCCAAGGGAAACTGACAATGGAACTGTTGCCAACTATCTGGTTCGTGGCCATCGCCGTTCTGTGGACCAGCTACCTCTTCCTGGAGGGCTTTGACCTCGGCGTCGGCATGCTCATGAAGCTGTTCGCACGCAACAACACCGACCGCCGCGTTCTGTTGAACACGATTGGTCCGGTGTGGGACGGCAATGAGGTGTGGCTGCTCACTGCGGCAGGTGCAACCTTCGCTGCATTCCCCCTCTGGTACGCATCCTTGTTCTCGGCGTTGTACCTGCCGTTGCTGTGCGTCCTCGCGGCTCTGATCTTCCGTGCGGTCGCCTTCGAGTACCGGGGCAAGGTTGACTCCGTCCGTTGGCGCAACCGCTGGGACTGGGCCATCGCCGTCGGCTCCTTCGTTGCCGCCTTTGGGATCGGCGCCGCCTTGGCGCTGACAACAACGGGCCTGCCGTTGAACGCCAACGGGGACCGCGTGGGTGGCCCCATGTCCTGGTTCAGCGGGTATGCGCTCCTCGGCGGGTTCGGTGTTGTGGCGTTCGCCCTGGTTCACGCCCTGGCCTTCCTGGCGCTGAAGACCGACGGCGATGTGCGGCACCGTGCGCGCCGCTGGTTTGTGCGGCTGGTCCCGGTTGCCGTGCTGCCGATGTTCGGCTGGATGCTGGCGGTGCAGTTCCTGAGCGGGAAGCCGTGGACCTGGGCCTTGGTGGCAGCCGCGGTGGTGGCCGTAGTCCTGGCCTGGCAGTTGGCCCGGGCAGGATCCGAGGGGCGGGCATTCGGTGCCCTCGGCGCTTTCATTGTCTGCGCCACGGCCTCGATCTTCGGTGCGGCGTTCCCGGTGGTCATTCCTTCCACGATCGATCCCGCCTTCAACCTGACCATTTCCAACGCCTCGTCTTCGGACTACACGTTGGGCCTGATGAGTATTGTTGCCGCCGTAGGGCTGCCGCTGGTCATTGCCTACCAATCCTGGACGTACTGGGTATTCCGGCGTCGCGTCAGTGCAGCGCACATCCCCGAGGCGCACGGGTTCTTGCCTGCGATCGCCGCAAAAGTCCTGGTTTCCAAGGAACCGGGTTCGGACGGTACCCCGTCCGGCAAGCCAACCCACCCGGGAGTCTGAACGCCGATGAAGCCCGTGTTCCCTTCCGGCCCGGTTACCCGATCCGCCCTCTACGCGATCGGGCTGCTGTCCGCCCTCAAGGCCCTGTCCTTGGTGCTGATGGCGCAGGCCGTGGCGGTGATGCTGGCAGGCCTGGCTTCCGGGTCCGGGGATTGGAACAGCGGAGTCATCTGGGGCGCCGTGGGAGCTGTCCTTCGCTCGCTGACGGTGTGGGGGCAGGGCATTGCCTCCCGCCGGGCCGCCTTGGGCGTCAAAGAGGAGCTGCGCGCCAGCCTGCTGCGGCGATCACTGGGAGACGGCGCCGCCTCGCCGGTGGAGGGAATGAACGACGGCGGCCTGGCGATCCTCACGACGCGGGGACTGGACGCCCTGGACGATTACTACACGCAATACCTGCCGGCGTTGGTGAACTGCGCAACGGTGCCTTTGTTGATCGGCGCCCGTATCCTGTTCGCCGACTGGGTCAGCGCACTGGTGATCGTCCTGACCGTGCCCCTGGTTCCACTGTTCATGGTGCTGATTGGCCGGCACACCGAGGACAGTGTCCGCGACGCGCAGACCACCCTGCGGAAACTGTCCGGGCACATTCTTGAACTCGCCAAAGGCCTGCCGGTCCTGGTGGGCCTGGGCCGCGCCAGTGAGCAACGCGCAGCCTTGGAGGATATCTCCGAGCAATACCGCAGCCGCACCATGGGAACCCTCCGCACAGCCTTCCTTTCGGCACTTGCCCTGGAACTTATAGCCACGATCTCCGTAGCCGTTGTGGCCGTGTTCATCGGTGTCAGGCTTGTGGCCGGGGACATGGCATTGGAAGCAGGCTTGTTGGCATTGATCCTTGCCCCCGACTGCTACCTGCCGCTCCGGGAACTGGGTACGGCCCACCACGCCAGCGACGACGGCCGTGCCGCTCTCGAAACCACCCAGGCCGTGCTGGAAGCACCCGCGCACCAGCGACTGCAGGAAACTCCCGCCCTTCCCGGGCCGGAAGACACCGTGGTGACCGATCTTTCGGTGACGTACAGCGGCAGGTCAGCGGCCGCCGTCGGACCCCTCAGCTTCATTGCAACCCAAGGCAGGATCACCGCGCTGGACGGGGACAGCGGGACCGGGAAGAGCACAGTCCTGGCTGTCCTGGCCGGGCTGGTCGGTCCGGGGGCGGGTACCGCAGTCACTGGGCACATCAGGGGAGCAGGACAAGGGACTGTGGCATGGGTGCCACAGCATCCTGTCATGGCAGCTGAAACGGTCCAGCAGGAAATTGAGCTCTACCTGGACGGATACGACGGCAACACTGCCGAAGCTGCCGCACGTGTCCTGGAAAAGACCTCAGCAGACCACCTGGCAGCCAAGCACCCCGGTGAGCTGAGCCCCGGCGAACTGCGCCGTGTGGCACTCGCCCGCGGACTCGCGCGCGTGGAAGCCGGAGCCACCGTGCTGCTGCTCGACGAACCCACCGCACACCTGGACCACTACTCTGCCAGCGTGGTGCGAAACGCCATGGAATCACTCCGCGGCTCGGTCACGGTGATCCTGGTGGCCCACGACGCCGCCACCCGGGCGCTCGCCGACCACGTGGTGTCCGTTGGGCGCAAGCACCCCTTGCCAGCGCCACGGGCGGGGGATGGCCCCGTGCGCCCCGCCGCCGTTGGCAGCCACGCGGAATCCATGCTTGCAACCGTCGCGGATACTTCCGCACGCCCGGACGGCATCGTTCCGGCCATGCACCGGACCGGAAGCCTGCGACGCCTGCTGGGGGTCCTGAAGCCCGTCCGCTGGAAGTTCGCCGCCGCGGGTGCCGTAGCAGTCCTTGCCGCTTTATTCGCCGTAGCCCTTTCCGGGTTGTCAGGATGGTTGATCATCAGGGCCAGCGAACAGCCGCCCATCCTCTACCTGCTCGGCGCAATAGTGGGTGTCCGGTTCTTCGGTATTGGCAGGGCAGTCCTGCGGTACTGCGAGCGCCTGCTGACCCACGACGCCGTTTTCGCTGCCATGACCCGCCTCCGGGGCGCACTGTGGGCAACACTGAGCCGGAGGGCGCTGTCCCTTCGCCGACTCCTTCAAGGCGGGAACGTCCTGGGGTCGGTGGTGGACGACGTCGACACCCTCCGCGACCTCCTGCCCCGCGTTGCACTGCCTCCGGTCACCGCAGTGGGCGTAAGCGGAGCAGCCATCATCGCCACTGCGCTGGTCATGCCCGCAGCAGTTCCCGCCGTGGTGCTGGCGTCTGTCATCGGCCTGGCAATTGCTCCGTTCCTCGCCGTCCTGGCCGACAGGAACGCCGCAACATCAGAACAGCAGATGCGCTCCGTGGTACTGAAGGGAGTCGCTGCGGCATTGGACGCACGGGCAGACCTCGCTGCCAACGGAGTGGGTGGGCCCGTCCTTCGGGAGCTCCGCAACAAGGACCGCGCAGCCACCGTCTCCGCCCAGCGTTCGGCGTGGGCCGAGGGGCTCGGGCAAGCTGTGATCGTCCTGGCCTGCTCGCTGGCAGCCCTGTGGGCGGGTGTCCTCGGCGCTCCCTCTGTCGCCGACGGCTCCGCAGCACCCGAACTCGTAGCCGTGATCGTCCTGATGTTGCTGGCGCTGGTTGAACCCTTCGGGGGCATCGTCTCCTCGGTGCGCCAAGCCCCGGCGCTCGCAGCCGTCCTGGGCCGCGTTGCCGCGTCCGGGGCCCTGGACGCCGCATCCGGGACCGCTTCGGAAGACCCCGACGGCGGCCCGCGGCCGCTGACTGAACGCGACGGCCAAGCGGGACTGGAATTGAGGGACGCGGCCGCAGCATGGCCCGGGGGTCCGAACGTGTTCGCTGGCCTCACGGTGGAAGCCGGACCCGGCCGCTGGCTCTCCGTGACAGGGCCTTCCGGGGCAGGAAAATCCACCCTCCTGTCGGTGCTGCTGGGCTTCCTGCCACTCACGCAGGGAACGGCCAAAATGACGGGGACGGCGGCCTGGTGCCCGCAGGAGGCGCACCTTTTCGATTCCACCATCCGTGGGAACCTCCTGCTGAGCCGGCCCGCGGCGGCGAAACCGACGGAGGCGGACATGCACAAGGCGCTGGCCGATGTTGGGCTGGACGTTTTGGTGGAGACCATGCCCGGCGGGCTCGACGCACGGATAGGACCCGAAGGGTCCTTCCTCAGCGGCGGCGAACGGCAGCGGCTCGCGATGGCAAGGACTTTGCTGACCGGGGCCTCCATTTTGCTTCTGGACGAGCCAACGGCGCACCTGGATGCCGGCGCAGCCCGCGAAATGATGGCGATCCTCCGGGCAGGACTCAAGGACGTCACGGTAGTCCTTGTTACCCACAATCCCGACGATATCGATCCCACGGACGCACGCCTGGAGCTGGGCTCGTCGGTAGTTGCCGTGGGTCCTGCTGTGGGCCCCGGCGCGGGCGCGGCGGAGCTGGTGGGAAGGACTACCCCTCAGTAGCCTGTTGGCATGCCTTTCGAAGCAGCACGCCAAGCCATGCCCGACGCCGTCGTGACGGGCCTCCAGTGGCGGCCGGCGTCCATGGGGAACCTGGACAATTGGGCCGGACTGATCGCCAGGACGGCCGCCGTCGAACGTCCCGCCTGGTATGAAAAGCGCGGCGACCTGGTCCATGTCCTCGAGTCCAGCAAGAATCCTCCGCAAGCCAGCACGCTGCTGGGCTTCGACGCCGGCGGCGTGGCGCGGGCTTACGGGCGCATCACCAAGAACCCGGAGGGCGACAAAGCCACGGGAATGGCGTGCGTTGACCCGGGCTGGCAGCAGCGCGGCATAGGCTCCACCATCCTGCTGTGGCAGGAAGCGCAAGTACGCCAGCGCTTCCACGAGGACCAGGAGGCGGGGCACACGACGGCGCCGCCAAGGCTTCGCATCCGCACTGAAGAGCAACACGAACACCAAGCCGCTCTGCTGATGGGGCACGGCTATGGAGCGGTGCGCTGGTTCAATGAGATGCACCGGACGTTGGCAACTGAACTGCCACATGCTCCCCTGGGAAGCGGGCTCGAACTGCGGACGCTCGAACCACCCCTGTTCGAATCGGTGCGGCAGGCCCACAACGATGCTTTCCGTGACCATTGGGGGAGCGAACCCAGGGACAAGGAAGCATGGAGGTTCACTATCGAAGAACCCACCGCCAGGCATGATCTGAGCACCGTGGTGCTCGACCAGGCCACGGGTGACGTTGTGGGTTACCAACTGGCCAGCCACGACCCGGACGCGGCACGTGACCGCGGTTTCAAGGAGGGCTACACCGAACTCCTGGGGGTTCGACGAGCCTACCGGGGCAGGGGAATCGCCCAGGCCCTGCTGGCAGACGCCATGCGGCGATACTCGCTGGCCGGTATGGATGTCGCCTCCCTTGACGTTGACTCGGCCAACCCGACCGGCGCCTTGGAGCTCTATCTTGGCATGGGCTACGAGCCGGTCAACCGCAGCATGACGTGGGAGAAAATGCTCTAGCCGTCCACGTCGTGCAGGTGGTGGACGACGTCATGCAGGAAGTACTGCGAGAACGTCAGCACGGTGAAGGCCGAGCCGTTGCTGCGCGTCCCTGTCCGCTCCCAGTCTTCCTCCCGGACCCGGGCAAAGGACTCGGCGATGGTGGCGCCCTCGGCTTCCAGTTCGTCGGCCACCGTCCGGGGGTCCGCGGAGCCGTACTCGCCGTCGATGGCTGCCTGGTCCTGGTTCCAATTGGCGAACTGTGCGTCGTCCTCGCTCAGCATCAGGTTCAACCGCTGGTCAAACAGGCTAAAAACATCGCGCACATGGCACGCATATTCCAAGGTGGACCACGTGTGGTCGTTGGGACGTACCGCAACGTCCTCGCGGCGCAGCACAGCCCTCCACCTCGGCAGCATGTTCAGGACGGTGCCCGGCACTGTCGACGGGGTCACCGTAGCGGGATCGAAACCGCACTCATTGCAGGGCTCTGAGAGCACCCAGGTCCAGTCTTTTTCATCAGGGATGATCGGCATGTCGCCAGTCTAAGCTGAACCGCGCGGACGTCCCGGCCAAAAGCAAAAAACGGGGTCGGTTTCCAATTACTTCCCGTCACGGCCAGGAGTAAAGTTCGTTCCGGGAGGAGAGCCGGAAAGAGAGAATCATGCTCAAAGATCAGCAAGTGGCTGCCGTTTTACCGGCGCAGGATCTGAAGCGGGCCCGCGGGTTCTACAGTGAGAAACTCGGACTCGAGCCAGAGAATCCGGACGCGGATGACAACCTCCAGTACAGGTGCGGTGATGGCACCGGGTTCCTTCTGTACGAGACCCCGAACGCGGGGACCGCACGGAATACCCAAATGGGTTGGATGGTCGATGACGTCGCAGCCACCGTCGAGGAGCTGCGCGGGAAGGGAGTGGCCTTCGAAGACTACGACTTCCCTGGCCTCAAGACGGAAAACGGCATCGCCACCATGCCCGACGGAAGCGCCGCCGCGTGGTTCCTGGACACCGAGGGGAACATACTGAGCCTGAACCAAATGGGTGGAAACGGTTAGCTTGGCAGATAAATGAGGGCCGGCGGTTAGTCACCGCCGGCCCTTGTTTATGCCTCTGTGCTGCCTTCTTCCGGCCAAGCCATGCTCGGCCCGATTGCTTCCACAGGCTGTGACAAAGGAACTCCCGAACCGTCCCTGCGCCCATGTTCGTGGGGCAGTGCCCTGGCTACACCGGCAGCGGAGGACGCCTTGGCCGGGCCATGGCCAGCCCAGGCCAGCAGCAGTGTGTCTTCCCCCTTGAGGAAGCGGTGGACACGGACGCCGCCGGTGGCGCGGCCCTTCGCGGGATACTCTTCGAACGCCGTCACCTTGGCAGTTCCCGGTGCCGTTCCGGGAAGGGCGCCAGTAGTGCCGGCAATGGTCACCACGACGGCGGCAGGATCGTTGGCGCGCACAGTACCGAAGTGGATGACCTGGTCGCCCGGTGCGAGCTTGATACCTGCCATGCCCCCTGCCGTCCTTCCCTGCGGGCGGACGTTGGAGGCACTGAACCGCAGCAATTGGGCTTGCCTGGTCACGAAGACGAGATCGACGTCGTCCTCCTGCGCAGGCTCCACGGCAAGTACCGAGTCTTTTTCCTTCAGCGCGATGATTTCCCAATCCTCGCGGTTAAGCGGGTAATCGGGCTGTACGCGCTTGACGACGCCCTGGACCGTTCCGATCGCAAGGACGGAGTCCAAGGGCACAAACGCAACCAAGGTCTCGCCCTTGGTCAAGGTGATGAAGTCCTTTGCCGGTACGCCCCCCGCCAGGTTGGGCAGGCCGGAGACCGGCGGCAGGGCAGGCATGTCCATCACCTGCAGCCGGAGCATCCGGCCCTGGGAAGTGACGGCACCTATTTCACCGCGGGCGGTGGTCTTCACGACCGAACGGAACACATCGTGCTTCGCCCGTGGTCCGGCCTCCGCCAACGGTTCCTGGTTGGAAGTCCTGGCGATCTGGCCGGAGACACTGAGCAAAGCCCAGCAGGGGTCATCCGGGATCTCCAGTGGAAGTGCCGCGCCCTTGCCCTTGGGTCCCGGTGCCGTGGCCGCGAGTGCGGCGGCCACTGTGGGCGAGACAGCTTCGGATTCAAGGAGTACGGTGCGCCGGGGAGTGCCGTACTTCTCGGCGATCACTCCGAGCTCGCCGGACACAAGGTCCCTGAGCAGCTCGTCGGAGGCGAGGATGGCCTCGAGTGCTTCGATTTCGCGGCGCAGTTCGTCCTGTTCCTTCTCCAGTTCCAGCCGTGAGTACTTGGTCAGCTGACGCAGGCGAAGTTCCAGGATGTAGTTCGCCTGGATTTCGGTGAGGTCGTAGATGGACATCAGCCGCTCGCGCGCAGCCGAGGCCTCGTCGGAGGAACGGATGATCTGGATGACCTCGTCGATGTCCACGATCGCGATCAACAGGCCCTCCACCAGGTGGAGGCGGTCCTTCTTCTTGCCCAGGCGGAACGAGGTCCGGCGGCGCACCACATTCAGGCGGTGCTCAACGTACACCTGGAGCAACTGCAGCAGGCCAAGCGTCTGCGGCTGGCCGTCCACCAGGGTCACATTGTTGATGCCGAAGGAATCTTCCATGGGCGAATAGCGGTACAGCTGCTGGAGGACGGCGTTGGGGTTGAAGCCGTTCTTCAACTCGATGACCAGGCGGAGCCCATGGTTCCGGTCCGTCAGGTCCACCACATCGCTGATACCAGTCAACTTCTTGGCGTTGACGGCGTCCTTGATCTTCTCGATGACCTTTTCCGGGCCCACCATGTACGGGAGCTCGGTGACCACAAGCCCGGTGCGGCGGGCGGAGAGCTGTTCCACTTCCACCTTGGCGCGGGTCTTGAAGGAACCCCGCCCCGTTGCGTAGGCGTCACGGATTCCGTCCAGGCCCACGATCCGGCCGCCCGTGGGGAGGTCAGGTCCGGGGACGAAACGCATGATGTCCTCGAGCGTGGCATCGGGATTGGCAATCAGGTGACGCGCAGCGGCGATGACCTCCACCAGGTTGTGGGGAGCCATGTTGGTGGCCATGCCTACAGCGATACCGGTGGTGCCGTTGACCAGCAGGTTGGGGAACGCTGCCGGGAGGACGTCCGGCTGCGTCAACTGGTTGTCGTAGTTGGGGACGAAGTCCACCACGTCTTCGTCGAGGTGGTCGGTCATGGTCAGCGCAGCGGCCGCGAGCCGGGCCTCCGTGTAACGCGGGGCGGCTGGACCGTCGTCGAGCGAGCCGAAGTTGCCGTGACCATCGATCAGCGGCAGGCGCAGGGAAAAGTCCTGTGCCATGCGCACCATGGCGTCGTAGATCGCTGCGTCGCCGTGCGGGTGGAGCTTACCCATGACTTCGCCCACCACGCGTGCGCTCTTGACGTGCCCGCGGTCAGGGCGCAAACCCATGTCCGCCATCATGTACAGGATGCGCCGTTGAACAGGCTTCAATCCGTCGCGTGCGTCAGGGAGGGCGCGCGAATAAATCACCGAGTAGGCATACTCCAGGAAGGAGCCTTCCATCTCGGAAGTGACGTCGATATCGACGATGTTCTCGGTGAAATCGCCGAGGGGCTCGCCTTTGCGTGCGGGAGTTTGGCTGCGGGCCATGTGGTTGGTGGATCCTTGAAAGTCGTACTGCGGATGTTTTAGCTAGGCTAAGCCTATGGTGGATCAGCCCGGCGTCGGCATTTATCCGGAATATTGGGAGGCCGATGTCGTCCTGCGCGACGGCGGTACGGCGCATCTGCGGCCGATACGCCCCGAGGACGCCGATGCCCTGCAGGCCTTTCACGCCGGCCAGTCCCAGGCGTCCATCTACATGCGGTTCTTTTCCTTCAAGCCCAGGCTCTCCGGCAAGGAAGTGCGGCGGTTCACCGAAGTGGACCACATCAACCGGGTGGCATTCGTGATCACCATCGGTGGCGAAATCATGGGCATTGGCCGGTACGACCGGCTGGACGATCCGCTGGAAGCCGAAGTCGCCTTCAACATTTCCGACGCACACCAGGGCCGGGGCATTGGCTCGATCCTCCTGGAACACCTGGCCGTAGCCGCCCGCGAAAACGGCATCCGCCGCTTCACCGCCGAGGTCCTCCCGGACAACCGGAAGATGCTCATGGTGTTCGCGGACGCCGGCTACGACCTCAAGAGGCAATTCGACGACGGCGTGGTCAGCGTTGAATTCAACATCGACCCCACGGAGAAATCCCGCGCCGTCATGGAGGCCCGTGAGCACCGCGCCGAGGCGCGCAGCGTGCGCGACCTTTTGTCGCCGTCGTCGGTTGCAGTTATTGGTGCCAGCCGCAAGTGGGGGACGGTGGGCTACCAGCTGCTTGAACACATCATCGAAGGGGGCTTCACGGGGCCGGTGTACGCCGTTAACCCGGAAGCGCTGGAACTGGCCGGCATGATGTCCTATGCCAAGTTGTCCGAGATCCCCGACCCGGTGCAGCTGGCCATCATCGCCGTTCCCTATGACGAGGTACCCAAGGTGGTGGACGACTGCGCCGCAGCGGGCGTGAAGGGCATTGTGGTGGCAACGGCCGGCTATGCCGATGACGGTGAGCGCGGGCTCCTCCGCCAGCACGAGTTGGTCCGGCGCGCCCGGGCCAATGGCATGCGCGTCATCGGTCCGGAGTCCCTGGGGATCCTGAACACCCACCCGTCCGTGTCGCTGAACGCTTCCATGGCCCCAACCATGCCGCCCCGGGGCAGCCTGGGCTTGTTCAGCCAATCGGCAGCGGTCGGAGTGGCGGTCTACGCTGCCGCCAGCCGCCGTCGGCTCGGGTTGTCCTCCTTCCTCTCCGCCGGCAACCGCGCGGACGTTTCGGGCAACGACGCCATGCAATATTGGGAAGACGACGCCGATACCTCCGCTGTGGGCCTCTACCTTGAATCGATCGGCAACCCCCGCAAGTTCTCCCGCCTGGCACGGCGCCTGTCCCGCAGCAAACCGGTCATCGTGGCCAAGTCCGACGTCACCGGGCTCAGCTTGCCGCCGGGCCACGAGGTCCGGACCACGCAGGCCCCGGGAGCGGCGGTGGACGCCATGATGCGGCAGGCGGGCGTCATACGCGTCGAGACCATCGAGCAGCTCATGGACATCGCCCAGATCGTGTCCACGCAGGCGCTGCCCAAAGGGCCGGGACTTGCTGTGTATTCGAATTCCGTGGCGCTCGGCAAAGTGGTGGCCGACACCGCGGTTCCGCTCGGACTGGACGTCAACCGCCTGGTGACCGACGTCGATCTTGACGCCGGCATGTCGCTGGCGTTGCCGGCCCTGCGGGCCAGCCTCCAGGAGAGCTTGGCTGACGAGTCCGTCCACGCAGTGGTTGCAGCCCTCCTCCCGGCCCGTGGCCTCACAGTGGAGGCCTTGGCGGGGGTGCTGGCCGAATGCAGCGCCGAGGCGGGCAAGCCCGTGGTAGCGGCCTTCACGGGGATCCTGGATTTTTCGGTCCATGTGGAGGGCATGGTGGGCTTGTCGGGGAAACCGGCGCTGCCGTGCTTCTCCAATGCCGGCGCCGCCGTCGCTGCCTTGGCCGCTATCGTCCGGTATGCGCAATGGCGTGACCGTGACCAGGGGCTTTTCGTCGAACCTGTTGGCTGCGACGTGGATGGCACGCGCGAGACCCTCGCATCGATGCTCGCCGGAGTGACCGGCGAGAAACTGCGGAAGCTCGACGCCGGTGCTGCCGCGGCGCTGCTGGGCGGCTACGGCATCAAGGTGGTCCCCACCTTCGGTTTCGGTACGCCGGACGAGGCCGTGGCCGCAGCGGACAAGGCCGGATGGCCTGTGGTCCTGAAGACCACGGATCCAGCCCTGCGGCATCGGCTGGACCTGGGCGGCGTCCGGCTTGACATCCAGGACCCTGAATCGCTGCGGCAAAACATTGCCCAGATGCGTCGCGCGCTCGAACCCTACGGCTCACCGGCGCTGGAAGTGCAGGCCATGGCACCGGTGGGGCAGGCGTGCACTTTCCGTGCCATGGAAGACCCCCTGCTTGGCCCGGTGCTCTCCTTTGGGCTGGCCGGTGATGCCGTGAACCTGCTTGACGATTGGGCACACAGGGTCCCACCTCTTTCCGCGGCGGACCTGCATGACGTGATCCGTTCACCACGCGCGTCCCGGAAACTCTTCGGTTACCAGGGGCTGCCGGCAGTGGACGTTGAAGCGTTGGAGGACGTTGCCGCCCGCCTGGCCAAGCTCAAGGACGACCACCCGGGCATTGCGCTGGTTGAGTTCAATCCGGTGCTGGCCGGGCCGTCAGGGGCCACGATCCTGGCTGCCGATGTGTGGATAGGCAACGCGGCCCAGCGCACGGACAGTGCCCGGCGGGCCATGCGGGGTTAGCCACAGGGACGGCCATCGCGGTTAGGAAGTCACCCGGCGATCTGTGAAAATGGGGGTATGAGCACCCAGTCTCCGACGCCTCAATCCCGCCCGTCCACCACCGGGAACCCTGCCGCGCACAACCACGCCACGCAGGGACAAAGCCTGGACCAGGCGTTGCAGCAGGCGGGGTTCTATCCGCGGTTGGTGGCCGACGTCGTTGATGACGCCCTGGACGGCCGTGAGTGCCTGTCCCATCTGGTTCACCTGGAAACTCACTTCGACCGGGCCGAGGTCCGCCGCCACATCACCGTCCTGGTGCTGACCGAGGACATGCTGGTCATCACACATGTTGACGATCAGCAACTGGACGAAGCGGGGGAGCAGATCGTAGCCCAGATCTCCACCGAGTCCGTGCCCGTAGCCCAGATCCGCTCTGTGGTCCTCAGTTACATGTACTCCCAGCCGCAGAACTACAAGTCCTCGGACCCCGTCCGTGAACTGACCGTCTCCATTGCCTGGTCAGGCGGACAAAGGCTCGACATGGGACCCGCCAGCTGCGGGGATCCACAGTGCGAGGCTGATCACGGCTACAGCGGAACCATCGCCCAGGAGGACATCGTCCTGCGCATCAGCGCCGAAGCCGATGGCCTGCAGGCAGTCCAGGACGCCAAGCTCTTTGCCCGTGCCCTGCGCGCAGTGAACACCGGCAACCCTGCTCCCGTCCAGCACGCCACCATCCCCGCTCCGAGGCCCCGTTCAGGGGTCTTCAGCAACCGCTTGAGCCGCGGACACCAGCGTTGAGCGAAAGGGCACAGACAGGCCGATCCATCGACATTCCCGCACCCCCCTTGTTCGGGACCAAGTCGATAGCCGAGGTTCTCACCAGTTCCGCCGCTGCGCTTGGCTTGTCGGGCTTCACCAACCAGCTTCAATTGCCGGCCTCACAGCGGGTCTGCGTCGTCCTCGCCGACGGATTGGGCCGGAGCCTGTTGAAGCAGAAGGCCTCCCACACTCCCTTTCTCCGGTCCGTCATTGCCGGGGGCCAGCGCAATGTCCCGCAATGGATCGACTCCGCGTTCCCCAGTACCACGGCGGCCTCCCTGGCGAGCCTTGGTACAGGGTTGCCCGCGGGTCAGCACGGGATGGTGGGCTACGACGTCCTTGACCCCGCACAGGACAAAGTGGTCAATCTCCTGGGCAATTGGGATGCCCAGGTGGATCCGGGGCAGTGGCAGCCCAACCCCACCGTTTTTGAGCGCGTGGCGTCCGAGCTGGACGTCGTGACCGTCAGCCTGCCACAGTTCGGCAATTCTCCCATGACCCAGGCGGCACTCCGTGGCAGCCGCTTCGTGGGCGGCACCACCCTGCATGCCCGGACTGCCGCCGCGGCGGAAGCCATGGCCGGAGGTGGAAAGTCGTTGATGTACTTCTACCTCAACGAGCTCGACAAGGCCGGACACCGCTATGGTTGCCAGTCGGACCGCTGGGAGCATCAGCTCGAAGAACTCGACTCCACCGTGAAAAGGCTCTCCGCAACTCTTCCTGCAGGTACCACCATCCTGCTCACCGGTGACCACGGCATGCTGGACGTTCCCGAATCCCAACGGATCGACTACTCTGCCGACGAGTCGCTGGTGGCTGGTGTCCGGCACACAGCCGGTGAACCCCGCATGGTGCATCTCTACCTCGAACCCGACGCCACCGAAGCCCACCGGGACGCGCTCCTTGCCGCCTGGCGGAAGCGGTTTGGCGAGCGTATCTGGGCTTTCACCAGGGAACAGGCAGTGGATGCCGGTTTGTTCGGTGCAGTGCGTCCGGACGTCGCTCCCCGCATCGGTGATGTGATGATCGCGGCCCGCGACACCCTGGCCCTGTACGACACCCGCAGAGTCCGCCCCGCGTCCCTCGAAGTCGTAGGCCAGCATGGATCGCTGACCAAAACGGAGCGGGAAGTGCCACTGCTGTGCTTTACCGCCGCCGGCAGGAAGGGCAAGCGTGGCTGAGCTGGTCTTCTTCTCGGGAACCATGGACTGTGGAAAGTCAACGCTCGCACTGCAAATGGATCACAACCACCGCGCACGCGGCCGGGGCGGCATTCGCTTCAGCTGCAATGACCGTGCCGGGGACTCCACGATTTCCAGCCGCCTGGGACTGCGTACCGATGCCGTGGAGGTGGAAAGCGCTACGGATTTTTGGGACGAAGTGGTGGTCCGGCGTACCAGCGGACTCCGCGTCGACTACCTCATCTGTGACGAGGCGCAGTTCTACTCACCCTCCCAGGTTGAGCAACTGGCGCGCGTTGTTGACGAGATGGATGTGGACGTTTTCGCTTTCGGAATCACATCCGACTTCCGCACGCGCTTGTTTCCCGGTTCACAGCGGCTCATAGAGCTTGCCGACAAAGTGCAGGTCCTGCAGGTCGAAGCGTTGTGCTGGTGCGGCCGCCGGGCAACCCAAAACGCACGCACCGTGAACGGCATCATGGTGGTCGAAGGTGAGCAGGTGATGGTGGGTGACGTTGCTGCCGCTGACGATGCACCTTTCGCGGGCGTCGTGGGCTATGAAACCTTGTGCCGCCGCCACTACATGAGGCGCGTCACAGCGCACGGTGCCAACCTGATGGCGGGAGGGGACCAGCCGCTTCCGTTCGACGTCGACGCCTGCCTGTGGCCCGGGGCCGGGGAGCTTCCGCGGCCGTAGACGCGTGAGCAGTCAGTCTCCCCGGGCTCCAAAGACGATCTCGTCCCAACTCGGGATGCTGGACCTCTTGGGTCGTGACGGCTGGCGTTCAGCAGGAGCCTCAACGTCCTTGCCGCCCTCACGGTCCTTGGCGTCGTCAGCCGGTGCCGGCTGCACAAGGCTGCCTTCCGCCTCATCGCCGGTGGACCCCTCATCGCTCCTTGAAGGGGCCTGGGTGCTGCCGCCCAACAGTTCATCCAGCCCAGCGGGCTTGCGTGCCGTCAAGGACGTGACAGGGCGCAGGGGACTGGCCACAACCGTGATCTCACGGGTATCAGTGCTGACGCCCTGGTGGAGCTTCAAGACATCGTCGTCATCCTCGGAACCAGCATGCCGTGGCGCCAGGCTCAGACGGGAAAGCATGGAAGGGCGGCCGTCCTTGCGGGCAGGTTCTTCCGGGGTTGCAGGGACCGGTTCAGGGGCATCTTCGGCGGCTTCTGCGAGGACTTCCTCAACTTCTTCGCCTGGCCGCGGGTGGGCCGCCGGAACATTGCTCAGGAGGACTGCGAGGGCGTCATCGCCGTCTTCGTCCACGCCCAATCGCTGCCCACGGCGTGAGCGGAGCATCTCCAGCAGGCTGTCTGATTCCTTGGCGGAGGCACGCGCTGCCGAATCGGCGTCGTTCTCAAAATCGAAGGGCCGGTCCGAAACCGCGGCCAGGCGCCGGGCAGGAACCGGTCCGTCCAGGGGCTCAAGCTCGCTGAGCTGCTGGGCCCAACGGTTGGCGTTCTGGAGTGACTTGCGTTGGGGGCTGAAGGTCCACATGGCGGGCGGCTCTTCGCCGATGTTTCCGTGGGTTCCAGGGACCGTTTCGAAACGCGCGACGACGGTCCAGGAACCATCCGGACGGCGCCAGGAGTCCCATTCGACCGTGGCCGAGTCAATGCCGTGGGCGGACAGCCGGTGATCCACCATGTCGCCAAGGGTGGCCGGTTGGTCGCCAAAGACCGAACGGTACATGTCGTGACCGGGGGCGGGCGAAGCGACTTCGATTCCGCGTGCCTGGCGGACCACGTACTCACGCTCTGCAAGGACGGGGCCTTCGTAACGCTGTACGTTCGCCAGGGGGAGCCCGGAGAGTTCGGCGACCTCCGCTGCCGTGGCCCCGCTCCGGATCCTGGCCTGGATATCCCGGGGGGACATGGCAATGGGAGTATTCGAGGCCCGCGCCGCCACCTGGGCAGGGGTCCGGCTCGCCGCGGCCCGGAGGGCCTCGTCGATCGGAAGCTGGAACATCGCCCCACCGGGGCCGCTGAGCAGGAGATGCCCGCCGTCGTCGTGGACTCCTACCAGTCGTAGATCCTGCATAACACCCTCCACCACATGGCATAACTGACATTCGAAACTCTGCCACCCGTCACGCTCTTTTCCTACTAGGACAAAGGGCGTGCCGTGATATTCCCTTGAATCAGCCCCGGCGATGAGGTTGGCCCAAGGCCGGACCTCTGGACATTCAGTGGTGGGGGGAGGAAAATCTGCCCGATATCGGGCACAAAACCCAGGCGTCCGGCGTTGCATCGTTACCGGCGGCGGGGACTGATCCGCCCGACCGGGAACCCAACCGGAGCAGGTACGGAGGATGAAGCAGGACCATGGCAACGGATTATGATGCCCCTCGCAAGACCGAGGAAGACGCCAGCGAGGACTCCCTTGAGGAGCTCAAGACGCGCCAGTCAGGGAAGCAATCCTCAGCGGTCGACGTCGACGAGGCCGAGCTCGCCGATGGCTTCGAGCTCCCGGGAGCCGATCTGTCGGGGGAGGAGCTCCTGATTCAGGTCATGCCTCCCCAGGCTGACGAATTTACGTGCTTCAACTGCTTCCTGGTCAAGCACAGGTCGCAAATCGCCGCAGAACGGGGCGGCCACCTTTACTGCACGGAGTGCGAAAGCTGAGGGACCGGCCTCCCGTTTCTCAGGACTGGCGCGCCGTGAGGGCAGAAACCAGTTCCTCCGGCCTGCGGGACGATGCGAGCCAGTAGGGGGTGCGGTCTGCGGGATCCGTGATCTCGATCTTGACCACGGGGTCGATCCAGCCGCGGAAGCACATGTACGCCAGGCCGTTGAGGCGCGGGCCGCGTTCCGCCGTCGCTTCGCCCTTCCTGAAGGCCTCCACGGTGCCGACGAACCTGCGGTCGATGCTTGCCCGGCCTACGCGCACGGTGTCCGCGGTAACGGTGATGGTGGGGGTCGAGAGCACCAGCATCACGGTCATGATGGCCAGGAGTGCGATCGCTGCGATGATTCCGGTCGCCACGCTGATGGGGCCGAACATGAGAAGGCCTGCGCTGGAAAGGCCAACAACGACAATCCAGATCCACGGTGACGGCCACAGCTTTTCGCTGTACAGGACCCCGGAAGATGAGGGGGTGTTCCGGGCAGGCACGGGTGAAGACTGGTCAGGTGTAGGCATGGGATCAGCTTATCGGGCGATCGACTCCCAGCGGGTTCACAGGCAACGGTGGCCATGGACGGGGACCTTCCCGCCGGGCCCGGTCCCCGTAGAATGGACGACTGTGAGCAACGAGACCGCAGTATTCAGTTCAGACGCCGCCTCCGTCAACGCGGACAGCGGCAACACCGCCCCGTCCTACGGCGCCCCCACTTTGGAGGTGCAGCTTAAAATGCTCGACGCCGGGTTGGAAGCACCCTCGTACGCCCACCCCGGAGACGCGGGAGCCGACCTGCGGTCCCGCGAGGACGTGCACTTGGCCCCCGGTGA
This sequence comes from Paenarthrobacter sp. UW852, assembly GCF_024608385.1. Lineage (NCBI taxonomy): Bacteria > Bacillati > Actinomycetota > Actinomycetes > Micrococcales > Micrococcaceae > Paenarthrobacter > Paenarthrobacter sp. UW852. The sequence goes on along the minus strand of NZ_JAMSGY010000001.1, from coordinate 648,947 downwards.
GCGGAAGCTTGTGCCGACGGGCGTGTCCATTGCGCTGCCGGACGGATTCGTGGCCCTTATCCACCCGCGCTCGGGCCTCGCCACCAAGCACGGACTGACAGTCGTTAACGCTCCTGGAACGGTGGACGCGGGCTACCGCGGCGAAATCGCCGTGACCCTGCTCAATACCGACCAGAACCACGCCATCGACCTCAAACGCGGCGATAGAATTGCACAAATGGTGATTCAACGCGTCGAATATGCGCGGTTCGTGGCTGTCGACCAGCTCTCTGATTCCGTTCGGGGTACCGGCGGTTTCGGATCCACCGGCGGCTTCAACGCACCGACCACCCCTGCAAACCACTGACCCTGGCAAGCGCTGGCATCTGAATCCCGCCGCATTGCAGTTGTTTTACGTGGTTGCGGTTTACTTGGGGATAGACCACTACTAAGGAGAAAACCCCATGCTTTTTGGGCGCGGCAAGAAGTCCAAGGACGAGCAAGCGGAATCCGCTGCCGCCGTCGATGAATCCGGTACGGCAGAAGAAAGCGCGGAGCCTGGCACCCCCGGCGACTTCCGGCTCAGCAAGGGTCCATTGGATATCGATGAAATCGAGGACCGTGACGGTTATGTGGACCTGGGCGCGTTGCTGATCGCCCCTGCCGAAGGGCTGCAGCTGCGGCTCGAGGTGGAAGAAGCCACCCAGCGCGTCGTCGCCGTCACCATGGACCTTGCCGGGTCCAGCCTGCAGCTCCAGGCTTTTGCCGCCCCGCGGTCAGAGGGCCTGTGGGATGAAATCCGTGAGCAGATCACCCAATCCGTCGTCAGCCAGGGCGGCGAAACCGAGGAGATCTCCGGTGCGTTCGGCACGGAACTGGTCGCGAAGCTTCCGGCGCAAGCCACTGACGGCAGCCACGGGTTCCGGGCGGCCCGTTTCATGGGAGTCGACGGACCCCGCTGGTTCCTCCGGGGAGTGCTCGGGGGAGAAGCGGCCCTGGACCGCGACGCAGCGGCTGGCCTTGAAGAGCTTTTCCGGCGTGTTGTGGTAGTCCGGGGCGACAACCCGATGCCCCCACGTGAGTTGCTGCAGCTTCGCCTGCCCAAGGACGCAACCGCTGCCGGGCAGCCCGGGGCTCCGCAGGGCGCACCCGGCCTGCAGCAACCCGAACGTGGTCCGGAGATTACCCAGATTGGCTGACAAGCCCGCCCGAAACGGGTTTGCAGATCGATCGCCGCTGGGGGAGGGCGTGCGGGACCTGCCCACCCGCGGCAGGGCAACCTGTACGGGTTACATCGAGTCGGTTACGCACCAGCCACCCAGCGAACAGCCCTTCTTCTCCGCAGTGGTCGTGGACGCACTGGAGCATGGAAGCGAGTCCCTGCTCCTGTCCAAGGGCGCCCGGAGGCCGTTTGACCGGCTCCGGGTCATCTGGTTGGGCAGGACGCGTGTTCCCGGGATCGAGGCCGGTGTACGGCTTCGCCTGAACGGCATGGTGACCCAGCTCGACGGCCTGCCGGCAATGTTCAATCCACGCTACGAAATTCTCTCCCGTCAGGAGCACCTATGACCGTGGCCAATGGTTCAGAGCCGAAGGACAACGCAGGGGCGACGCCGCGCGGCGATGAAACGCCGGCCGTGACCCCCGACAACCGGCCCAGCATGGCCGACCTCGCTGCAGGCTACGCGGGAAAAGCGGGCCTCCAGCGAAACAGTGCGGGCCACGTGGACATGCTCAAGTCCGCCGGAGGAATCCAAGGGATCGCCGAGAGCATTCTGCCCGGACTGGTCTTCCTGGTGGTGTTCACCATCACGCGGGACCTGGGTCCTTCCCTCATGGCCGCCCTGGCGTCGGCAGCGATTTTCACCGTGGTTCGGCTGGTTCAACGGCGCCCCCTGACGCAGGCCGTTGCCGGCATCGTCGGCGTCGGTATTTCGGCCTGGCTGGCCAACACCACCGGCAAAGCTGAAGACTTCTACGTTCTTGGTTTCTTCACCAACATCGCCTACATTGCGGCCATGGTGGTGTCGATCGCCATCAAGTGGCCCGTGGCTGGCCTGCTCTTCGGCTTCGTGCGCAACGAGGGCCTGGACTGGCGCAAGGACCCGGAACGGCTTCGCGCCTACAAACTGGGAACCTGGATCGTGGCAGCAGTGCTCGCACTGCGCCTCGTGGTCCAGGTGCCCCTCTACTTCATGGGCGAAGCAGGCTTGACGGCATTGGCCACCACGAGGCTCCTGATGGGTGCGCCGCTGTATATCCTCGGCCTTTGGGTAGCCTGGCTGGTCACCAAGCCGGCAACTCAGCCGTCGAAGCCGTCGTCGTCGGCGGACTGATCCAGCACGCCGTTGCCGTCCTGGCCGCCGAGCTCCGAGCCCGGTGACAGGAGGGCGCGCAGGCCATCCTCCGCAGCGATGGTGGTGACGAAGAACAGTTCGTCGCCGCCGTCAAGGACGTCGTCGCGGGTGGGTGTGATGGGGGCCTGGTCGCGCAGGATGGCCACCAAAGTGGAGTCATCCGGCCAGTCGATGTCGCCCACGGTGCTTCCAATGACGTGGGAGTCATGCGGAACGGTGAACTCGACGATCGACGCAACGCCGGTCTGGAGGGTCAGCAGGCGCACGATGTCGCCGATCTCCACCGCTTCTTCCACCAGTGCGGTCATCAGTTGCGGGGTGTTCACTGCGACGTCGACGCCCCAGGAATCGTTGAACATCCAGTCGTTCTTCGGGTTGTTAACCCGTCCCACTGTCCGCCCGACGCCGAATTCGGTCTTGGCGAGCAAGGAGACCACCAGGTTCACTTTGTCGTCACCCGTGGCGGAAACCACGACGTCGGCATCCTCCAGTTTGGCGTCCTGCAACGTGCTGAGTTCGCAAGCATCACCCACCAGCCAACGCGCACCCCGGAGCCCGCTGCGGCCGATAACCTCGGGCTTGAGGTCAATGAGCAGGATCTGGTGCTTGTGGGACAGGAGCTCACGGGCAATGGATGAGCCGACGCTGCCTGCGCCAACAATGACAACTTTCACTAAGACTCCTTGGCGGGTGCTTTGGCGAGGATCCGGGTGATCTCGGATGTTCGGTCCAGGCTCACCATGGCGTGGACGGTGTCGCCTTCCTGGTAAGCCGTACCTGGGTGGGGGAGGAGGCCTTCGCCAAAGCGCGTCAGGAAGGCGATGCGGATTCCCGAAGCGGCCTCGATGGAGGACAGGCTGTGTCCGATCCAGGCCTCGTGCAGGTCCACTTCGGCCAGGATGAGCCGGCCGGACGGTTCGCGGTAGTCGCCGGCCAAGTGCTGCTCGGGAAGTATCCGGCGCAACACCTGGTCCGCGCTCCAGCGCACGGCAGCAACCGTGGGGATGCCCAGCCGCTGGTAGATTTCGGCGCGGCCGGGATCGTAGATACGTGCCACGACGTGGGCCACATGGAACGTCTCCCTGGCCACCCGGGTAGCCAGGATGTTCGAGTTGTCGCCGCTGGAAACCGCTGCGAAAGCGTACGCGTCTTCCACGCCCGCCTGCTTGAGTGTGTCCCGGTCGAAGCCAACGCCGGTGACCTTCCGGCCGCCGAAAGTGTGGCGCAACCGGCGGAAGGCCCGCTCATCCTGATCGATGATGGCCACTGAGTGGCCGGCATCCTCCAAAGTATGTGCCAGGGTTGCGCCAACACGCCCGCAACCCATGATCACGAAGTGAGCCACCATGTCTCCTTATGTGTTTTGTCCGTGCCGCTCGGTATGACTTTACCGCCGAGACGGGGCTAAGCCCGCTACGACCGTCATGACATCCCTGGGGATTCAGAGTAGCTTTGCGGAGTGCTGACAATTTTGAATGCCGCGAAGCGGGTGTTGGTGGGCAGGCCGGTCCGGAACGATCGACTGTCCCACACCTTGTTGCCCAAACGCATTGCTTTGCCGATCTTCGCCTCGGACGCCTTGTCCTCGGTGGCTTACGCCCCGGATGAAATCCTGCTGACGCTGGCCCTTGCCGGGGTCAGCGCAGTAGCGTTTTCCCCGCTGGTGGGCCTCGCCGTCATGGTGGTTTTGCTCACAGTGGTGGCGTCCTACCGCCAAAATGTCCACGCCTACCCTTCAGGTGGCGGCGACTACGAAATCGCCAACGTCAACCTTGGCAAGTATGCGGGACTGACGGTGGCTTCGGCGCTGCTGGTGGACTATGTCCTGACTGTGGCGGTGTCCATGTCATCCGCCGCCGCCTATGTCACCACCGCCATCCCCTCGTTGCACGGCCAGCAAGCCCTCATCGCGACCGTGGGCGTGGTCATCCTGGCGTTGGTCAACCTGCGGGGAATCAAGGAAGCCGGCTCGGTTTTCGCCGTCCCCACCTATATCTTCATGGCCTCAATCCTGGGCATGACAGCCGTGGGCATTTTCCAGTTTGCTACAGGGCAGTTGGGAGAAGCGCAGTCAGCGAACTTCACCATCGTCCCGCAATCCGGCTTTGACGAAGGCCTGGTGGGCCTGGCCGGAGCCTTCCTCCTGCTGAGGGCGTTTTCCTCGGGCGCCGCAGCCTTGACCGGCGTCGAGGCCATCAGCAACGGCGTGCCCAACTTCCAGAAGCCCAAGAGCAAGAACGCAGCCACTACCTTGCTGCTGCTCGGTGCCATCGCGGCGGCGATGCTTGCCGGCATCCTTTTCCTGGCCAACGCCACCAAGGTCCACATTGTGTTGGACCCCGCCACCGAGTTCCTGTTTGATGGCAAGCCGCTGCCGGAGGGATACATCCAGAATCCTGCCATCAGCCAGATCGCGGACACCATTTTTGGTGCCGGCTCCATTCCGTTCTACATCGTGGTTGCTGCCACCGGCGTGATCCTGGTTTTCGCCTCCAACACGGCGTTCAACGGCTTTCCTGTACTTGGCTCCATCCTGGCGCAGGATGGCTATCTTCCCCGCCAACTCCGGACCCGCGGCGACAGGCTCGCGTTCAGCAACGGTGTCCTGGCCCTGGCTGCCGGAGCGCTGGTGCTGATTCTTTCCTTCAACGCAGATGTCACCAAGCTGATCCAGCTGTATATCGTCGGGGTCTTCATCTCCTTCACTGCCAGCCAGCTTGGCATGATCCGGCACTGGGGGCGCGAGCTCAAACTTGCCCGCGACAAGGCCATCCGCCGCCGCATCATCAAGTCCCGCACCATTAACATGGTGGGCTTCGGCATGACGGGTTTGGTGCTGGTGATCGTCCTGATCACCAAATTCGAACAGGGCGCCTGGATCGCGCTGCTCGCCATGTTCATCCTGTTCCTGATCATGTGGAGCATCAGGGCCCACTACGACAATGTGGCCAAGGAACTCGCGGTGGACGAAGACTCCTCACCACGGGCGCTTCCCACCAGGGTGCACGCTGTCCTCCTCGTCTCGCATGTGCGCAAGCCGGTGCTGCGTGCATTGGCGTACGCCCGCGCGTCACGGCCATCGCGCCTGGACGCCATCACCGTTGACATCAACTCCGAGGAGACGGAACACACGGTCCGGGACTGGGAGAAGCTTGAAATTCCGGTTCCACTGACCGTTCTCGCGAGCCCCTACCGTGAAACCGTGACCCCCATCATGGACTACATCAAGAACATGCGCCGCGATTCGCCCCGGGACCTGATCGTGGTCTACATCCCGGAGTACGTCGTGGGTAAATGGTGGGAACAACTGGTCCATAACCAGACAGCACTCAGAATCAAGACGCGGCTCCACTTTGAACCTGGAGTCATGGTTGCCAGCGTTCCGTGGCAGCTGAAGTCGTCCGAAGAAGCAAAGGCACTGCAGGATACCTAAATGACGTCCCACAGCAATTCCCCCCATGACCAGGACAGCAAGGAACAGGCAGGGCCCGGACCTGAACTCGTGGTGGACGTGGGCCCCATCGCCCACGGCGGCCACTTCATTGCGCGCCACGAAGGTCGTGTCATCTTTGTCCGCCACGGGATCCCCGGCGAGAAAGTCCGGATCCGGCTGACCGACTCCGGCGACTCGTCGCGCTTCTGGCGCGCCGACGTCGTCGAGGTCCTGGAGGCTTCGCCGGACCGCGTTCCGCACTTCTGGAAGCCGGCCGATTCCCTGGGTTCCTGGCGGCGGGGCGGTCCTCCCGTGGGTGGCGCCGAACTGGGCCATATCTCGCTTCCGCGGCAGCGCGCACTTAAATCGGAGGTGCTGGCCGAACAGCTCAAGCGGCTGGCCGGTATGGACATCACCACCGAGGTGGAGGCGGTCGGCCGGAACGACGACGGCGGACTCGGCTGGCGTACGCGCGCCGGCTTTGCGGTGACCTCCAAAGGACGGTTGGGCATGCATGCGCACCGCTCCGATGTGGTGGTCCCCGTCAAGGAGATGCCGCTGGCTCTTCACGGAATCAACGAACTCCGGCTGTGGGATGTGGACTTGTCAGGCATCGCCCGCGTCGAAGTCGCGGTGCCTGCCAACGGGTCGCGGCCCCTGATCCTCCTTGCCCCGGAGGAGGGAACTGGTCCCAAGCGGCTGCACAGCATCATTTCGCAGTTGCCCCACGACGTCTCGGTCGCCAGTTTCGATCCCGGCAAGGGCGATGTCCTGCAGTTGCGGGGGCGGACGTGGGTGCAGGAAAGCGCGGCAGGTCACGAGTACCGGGTATCCGGCGAGGGTTTCTGGCAGATCCACAAGGACGCTCCGGAGACCCTGGTAGGTGCTGTGACGGACTTCCTCTCCGGCGGAGGATACCTGCAACCTGGCTCCACCGTTGCAGACCTCTATGCCGGTGCAGGGCTGTTTACCGCCCCGCTGGCCGACGCCGTCGGGGTCACCGGATCGGTACTCTCGGTGGAAGGATCGCCCGGAACAAGCCGCGACGCCCGAAAGAACCTGCATGGCCAACCGCAGGTGGAGATCGTCCAGGGGCGGGTAGAGCGGGTGCTGCACCAGCGTCCACGCAGTTTCGATTCCCTGGTGCTGGATCCGCCCCGCGCCGGAGCCGGCAAAGCCGTGGTCAAGCAACTCATGGCCTCCGGACCCCGTGCGATCGCCTATGTGTCCTGCGATCCAGCCTCCTTTGCGCGTGATCTGGGTTACTTCCAGCAAGGTGGGTGGCGGCTCGAGTCGTTGCGGGCCTTTGACCTCTATCCCAACACCCACCACCTGGAGACCGTGGGACTTATCGTTCCTGCACAGTAAGCCCGGATGCCGCCCGCCTGCTGGATCAGCGCGGGCGGAACCGGCTTTGTCCGGGCACCTGCTCCTCCCGGGATTTATGCCACTACGATGGGCATAGTAGTCCCGCTCCGCTGGAAACACGGCGGCGGACCGGGATGACCAACAATGATGCCGCCCGGCTAAGTAAGGTCCGCCTAACTGGCTAGCGGCCAACCACGCGACAAAGATGAAACTGTTGCGAGAGGAGTCCTGCCATGAGCACTGTGGACAGCTTCGGTTCCAAAGGCGTACTGAATGTAGCCGGCACCGATTATGAAATTTTCCGGTTGAACTCCGTAGAGGGCGCTGACAGCCTTCCGTTCAGCCTTAAGGTATTGCTTGAAAACCTCCTGCGGACTGAGGATGGGGCCAACATTACGGCCGACCATGTCCGCGCCCTGGCCGGTTGGGATCCCAATGCGGAGCCCGACACGGAAATCCAGTTCACCCCGGCACGAGTCATCATGCAGGACTTCACCGGTGTTCCCTGCATCGTCGACCTCGCCACCATGCGCGAAGCCGTCAAGGAGCTCGGTGGGGATCCGAAGCGCGTCAACCCGCTGGCGCCCGCAGAAATGGTCATCGACCACTCCGTCCAGATCGACGCCTTCGGTAACTCCGGCGCACTGGAGCGCAACATGGAGATCGAATACCAGCGCAATGGTGAGCGCTACCAGTTCCTTCGCTGGGGCCAGACCGCGTTCAACGACTTCAAGGTCGTTCCCCCTGGAACCGGCATCGTCCACCAGGTCAACATCGAGTACTTGGCACGCACCGTCATGACCCGTGAGGTCGACGGAGTCCTCCGCGCCTACCCCGACACCTGCGTCGGTACGGACTCGCACACCACCATGGTCAACGGCCTGGGCATCCTGGGCTGGGGCGTTGGCGGCATCGAAGCCGAGGCAGCGATGCTCGGCCAGCCCGTCTCCATGCTGATTCCCCGCGTTGTAGGCTTCAAGCTCAACGGCAGCATCCCCGCAGGCGCCACGGCTACTGACGTCGTCCTGACCATCACCGAAATGCTGCGCAAGCACGGCGTCGTGGGCAAGTTCGTCGAGTTCTACGGCGAAGGCGTCGCAGCTGTGCCGCTGGCCAACCGCGCCACCATTGGCAACATGAGCCCGGAATTCGGTTCCACGGCTGCCATGTTCCCGATCGACGACGTCACTCTGGACTACCTGCGCCTGACCGGCCGCTCAGAAGAGAACGTCGCCCTCGTGGAGGCATACGCCAAGGAACAGGGCCTCTGGCACGATCCTTCCCGCGAACTCCGTTTCTCCGAGTTCCTGGAACTGGACCTGTCCACCGTGGTTCCGTCCATCTCGGGCCCCAAGCGTCCCCAGGACCGCATCGAGCTTACGGATGCCAAGGAACAGTTCCGCAAGGACATCCACAACTACGTCGCCATCGAGGACGGCAGTGTTGACGAGTCCTTGGACGAGTCCTTCCCGGCATCGGACGCACCGTCGTTTACGCACGCCGATTCGCACACCACGGAGACGGCGCGCGTAGCGTCGGCAGCCAATGGTGCGCATGGCCGTCCGTCCTCACCCGTCAAGGTCACCACCGCAGACGGCCGCGAGTTCGAACTGGACCACGGTGCGGTGTCGATCGCTTCGATCACATCCTGCACCAACACGTCCAACCCTTCCGTCATGCTTGCGGCTGCCCTCCTGGCCCGCAACGCCGTGGACAAGGGCCTGACGTCCAAGCCGTGGGTAAAGACCTCCGTTGCCCCGGGCTCGAAGGTCGTCACGGACTACTACGAGAAGTCCGGCCTCACGCCGTACCTGGAGAAGCTCGGCTTCTACATCGTTGGTTATGGCTGCGCCACCTGCATCGGTAACTCCGGGCCGTTGGAGCCGGAAATCTCCGAAGCCATCCAGGCCAACGACCTCTCCGTTACGGCAGTGCTCTCGGGCAACCGCAACTTCGAAGGCCGTATCAACCCGGACGTAAAGATGAACTACCTGGCTTCGCCGCCGCTGGTCATCGCCTACGCCCTGGCCGGTTCCATGGACTTCGACTTCGACACCGATTCCCTGGGTACCGACTCCGAGGGCAACGAGGTCTTCCTCAAGGACATCTGGCCGAACCCCACCGAGGTGCAGGAAGTCATCGACTCCTCCATCGACGAGGCCATGTTCGCCAAGGGTTACGAAGGCGTCTTCGACGGCGACGACCGTTGGAAGGCACTGGACACCCCTGCCGGTGACACCTTCGCCTGGGCCGAGGATTCCACGTACGTTCGGAAGCCCCCATACTTCGAGGGCATGAAGGCTCAGCCGGATCCCGTCCAGGACATCTCGGGCGCCCGCGTGCTCCTGAAGCTTGGCGACTCCGTCACCACGGACCACATCTCCCCGGCAGGTTCCTTCAAGTCGGACACCCCGGCTGGTCAGTACCTGCTCGCCAACGGCGTGGAGCGCAAGGACTTCAATTCCTACGGCTCACGCCGTGGCAACCACGAGGTCATGATCCGCGGTACGTTCGCCAACATCCGCATCAAGAACCAGCTCCTGGACGGTGTTGAGGGTGGCTTCACCCGCGACTTCAGCCAGGAAGGCGCACCGCAGGCCTACGTCTACGACGCAGCCCAGAACTACCAGGCAGCCGGCATTCCGCTGGTAGTGCTGGCAGGTAAGGAATATGGCTCCGGTTCGTCCCGCGACTGGGCAGCCAAGGGTACCGCGCTCCTGGGTGTCAAGGCTGTCATCGCCGAAAGCTACGAGCGCATCCACCGTTCCAACCTGATCGGCATGGGTGTCCTCCCGCTCCAGTTCCCCGCTGGCGAGTCGGCAGCAACGCTGGGCCTGACCGGTACGGAAAGGTTCTCCGTCGAGGGCGTCACCGAGCTGAACAACGGCACCACGCCGAAGACGCTCAAGGTGACGGCCACGGCTGAAGATGGTTCCGCCAAGTCCTTCGATGCCGTACTGCGTATCGATACCCCGGGCGAAGCGGACTACTACCGCAACGGAGGCATCCTGCAGTACGTCCTCCGCCAGATCTCCGCATAAGGAACACGCTGGTTTCCAGCTGATTCCGAGTGCCAGACAGCCCCGGCCGGTCGCCTGACCAGCCGGGGCTGTTGGCGTCCGGAACACACCTGTCCGCGAGCCGCCTGCGCGTGAAACGCGCGGAAGCCGGGCACGCGCTAAAGTTAACAAGCACGTCATACACCCTAAGGAGGGCCGTTGGGACTTTTGGAAGCCGTCAAGGATCCACAGGACCTGGCCAAACTGTCCGGCACCGAGCTGGAACAACTGGCCGGAGAAATCAGGGCATTCCTGATCACCAACGTAGCCGCCACAGGTGGACACCTGGGACCCAACCTGGGCGTTGTGGAACTGACGCTCGCTATCCACAGGATCTTTGAGTCCCCGCGGGACAGCATTGTTTTTGACACCGGTCACCAGTCCTATGTGCACAAGCTCCTCACCGGCCGGCAGGACTTCAGCACGCTCCGCCAGCAAGGCGGACTCTCGGGCTATCCGGAACGCGCCGAATCCGAACACGACATCGTGGAGAGCTCGCACGCTTCCTCGTCTCTGTCGTGGGCTGATGGTATTTCGCGCGCCCGCCAACTGACCGGCGAAGGTGACCGGTTCGTCGTCGCGGTGGTCGGTGACGGCGCGTTGACCGGCGGCATGACGTGGGAAGCCATCAACAACATCGCCGCGGACAAGCGGCGTCGGGTCGTCATCGTTGTCAACGACAACGGACGTTCCTACGCCCCCACTGTCGGTGGCTTTGCCGATTACCTGGCGTCCCTGCGCCCCACCATCGATTCGCTGCGGACAGCCCCGGCTTATGAGGGCATGCTCGATTGGTGGAAGAAGAGGCTGCAGAACGGCGGCCCAGCCGGCCAGTTCACCTACAAGAGCCTGCATGCAATGAAAAAGGGCATCAAGGACTGGTGGGCCCCCCAAGGCATGTTCGAAGACCTGGGCATGAAATACATCGGTCCTGTCGACGGGCACAACCTCCAGGCCATGGAACACGCGCTCAGCACGGCGAAGGCTTACGGTGGTCCTGTGATCGTGCACGCCATGACGGAGAAGGGCCACGGCTACGCGCCGGCCCTCGCCAACGAGGCTGACCAATTCCACGCGGTGGGCATCATCGACCCCGAAACGGGCGAATCCACTGAGATGCCCGGTGCCAGGTCCTGGACGTCGGTGTTCGCTGAGGAGATCGCGGACATTGCCGACGAACGCCCCGACATCGTGGGAATCACCGGTGCCATGCTCATTCCGGTGGGGCTGCACAAGTTCGCTGAGCGCCACCCTGAACGCGTCATCGACGTCGGCATCGCGGAGCAGCACGCACTGACTTCCGCCGCCGGCATGGCCTTTGGCGGTCTCCACCCCGTCGTGGCGGTGTACGCCACCTTCCTCAACCGGGCCTTCGACCAGCTCCTCATGGACGTGGCGCTGCACAAAGCCGGCGTCACCATCGTCCTGGACCGGGCCGGGGTCACCGGTCCGGACGGCCCCAGCCATCACGGCATGTGGGATATGGCAATGGTCCAGATAGTGCCCGGACTTCACTTGGCTGCTCCGCGCGACGCTTCCCGGCTCCGTGAGGAACTCCGCGAAGCCGTGGCCATAAACGACGCGCCCACCGTGGTCCGTTTCTCCAAGGGCAGCGTCGGTTCTGAAGTCGAGGCCATTGAGCGCCTGCATGACGGCGTGGACGTCCTGGCCCGACGACCCGAGGGTTCAACCGAGAACGACGTCCTGATCGTCAGCGTTGGCGCCATGTCGGAAATCGCTCTCGACGTCGCCGATCGCCTGGGAGCCCAAGGTATCAGTTCCACGGTGGTCGACCCCCGGTGGGTCCTGCCCGTCCGTAAGTCCATCATTGCCTTGGCCGCCCGCCACCGACTGGTCATCTGCATCGAAGACGGCGTACGGGCCGGGGGTGTTGGTTCCCGGATCCGCCAGGAAATGCGCGCCGCGGGCGTGGATACCGCCCTCAACGAGGTTGGGCTTCCTGTCGAGTTCCTGGTGCATGGATCGCGGAGCCAGGTCCTGGAGCGGGTGGGACTCACTGCGCAGAAGATAACCCACGACGTCGTAGCCCAGGTTTTGGGGACAAAGGTCCCGTTTGCCAGGCCGTTGCCGGGCCAGGAGCACCCCACCACCGGAAGTATGCCCACCCTGTGAGTGGGGACCGCGGGCCGGGCTCACTGCAGCCCGGCGACCTCGTGGTGTCGAGGAACCGGAAATGGAACGGCAAGGCCCACTGGGTGGTCCCGGGAACCTACCTGGGCGAGGACATCCACGGCTGGTGGGTCTTCCAAGGGGCTGGGGAATTCTGTTCCCGTCCGGGCGCGGCCTTCTATACGGCGTCGGACGCTGTCCTGCTCATCCCCCGCACGGGGGAGTACGTGGCGACCTTCTATGACGACAGCTACCCTGGCGATTTCCGGATCTACGTGGACCTCGCCACTGCCCATGGCTGGAATCAACTGAAACCGGGCGTGACCGAGTTTCATATGATCGACATGGACCTGGACGTCATCCGCTCCACAAAGCACGGCGTTTTCGTGGATGACGAAGACGAATTCGAACAGCATCGGACCGACATGGCGTACCCGGAAACCACGGTTGCGGCTATGCGGGCGGAGTGCGCTGCCCTTTTCCAGGCAGTACAACAAATGGAAGCCCCCTTCGACATGGCCGGTGCCGGCAGCACCAGCGCAGAGTGGTTCAGGAAAGGACGAGCATGAGCGGCATTATCCGCGCGTACAAGCGCGACGACGACGGGGTTCTTCACTTCCGGGAAGCCTGGTACGACGACGAGGACCAGCAATTCGTCATCAATCACGGAGTGGTCGGCCACCAGAGCAGCACCGATGAAACCGCCGTCGACGACGATTCCTCCGTGGAAGGTCTCATGGCGGCCTTTGCCGCGCAATGCGAAGAAGACGGCTATGCGGAAATTCCCGAATCCGAACAGTTCTGGGTGGTGGCACAGCTGGCCCTCAAGACCAAGGAGGGTACCGAGCGGGACCGCCACCTCGAACGCAAGGCCAAGACTGCGCTGACGGCCGAACTGGCGTGGCGGGGCCTTGGTGTGGTGGACCGTTCGGAAATCGGCAACTCCCGGCTGAACATCTTCTGCCTCTGCCCGGACGTCAACAAAGCCGTGAACGCCATCAAGATCTGTGTCCGCGGTGAAGACCTGGACTTCACCAAGCTCACCATCGCTGCTGCCCCGCACAGTGACCCGAGCGCTTTCAAGATTAAGCACTCGCCGAAGCAAGGTGTGGGCTTTACTCTCTAAGTAAGCACCATTGCGCCCAGAAGGGATCACTCCATGTCGTCCAAAAGCAATTGGCCCGGCCATACCCCCTTGCCCAAAGGCCTTGCGGCGCCGGCCAAACGTGCGCTGGCTCACGAGGGGATCGAGACACTGGAGCAGCTGGCCGAATTCGGCGAGTTGAAAGCCACCAAACTCCATGGAATGGGACCCGTGGCCATTGCCCAGCTCGAGGACGCCATGGAGGAATCGGGAATCACGTACGGCCGGAGCTAAGGGGCAGGGTGTTTGTTGCCTGGGGTTACTAGCTGCTTGGATCACCGATATAGGCTGAACCCATGACTGAATACCGACGCCTTGGCCATTCCGGATTGACCGTGTCAGTAGTTGGGCTGGGGTGTAACAACCTGGGCCGTGCCAACACACCTACGGAAACGCAGGAAGGCACGGACACGGTCGTCCATGCTGCCCTGGACGCCGGGGTGACGTTCTTCGATGTTGCCGACGTGTACGGCCGTGAGCCCGGACTGAGCGAGGCCATGCTGGGCAGGGCTTTGAAGGGCCGCCGCGACGACGTCGTAATCGGCACCAAGTTCGGCATGGACATGGGCGGAGCCAACGGCAACGATTTTGGCGCCCGCGGTTCGCGCCGGTACATCGTGAAGGCCGCCGAGGCATCGCTTCGCCGGCTGGGCACGGATTGGATCGACCTCTACCAGTTCCACACCCCGGACCCCCGGACCCCCATCGACGAAACCTTGGCTGCTTTGGATGACCTGGTTTCCAGCGGCAAGGTCCGTTACATCGGCCATTCCAACTTTGCCGGCTGGCAGATCGCCCAGGCAGAGTATGTTGCCCGCCAAGCCGGCGGAACCCGCTTCATTTCCACGCAGAACCACTACAACCTGCTGGACCGGCGTGCCGAGCTCGAAGTCCTCCCCGCGGCCGGAGCTTTCTCCCTGGGTGTCCTGCCGTACTTCCCGTTGGCCAACGGGCTGCTCACCGGAAAGTACTCGGCGGGGAAGGCACCCGAAGGCTCGCGGCTGAGCCATACCCGCACCAATCTGGTCCACGACGCGGACTGGGAGCAGCTGGGTCGCTTCGGCCAGTTCGCCAAGGAGCGGGACATCACCGAACTTCAGCTCGCATTCTCCTGGCTGGCCGCCCAGCCTGGTGTCAGCAGCGTCATCGCCGGGGCCACGCGTCCCGAGCAGATCCGCCAGAACGCCGAAGCCGTACGCTGGGTCCCCACTCAGGAAGACCGGACCGAACTGGACGACATCTTCCCGAAGGCCCCGAAGGTCGCCCTCTTCTAGCCCTCGCTCACGTCCTGCCCGCTATATTGCATCCCTCGCTCACAAAACAGCCCTAAAAGCAGAACGCTCCCTCACCTTAGTGAGAGAGCGTTCTGTTTTAAGCGGCGGGATCTGAGAGAGCGTTCTGGTCCAAGCCGCGGGAGGGAAGAGAGCCGGGCCGGGGGTTAGGCGGGGGCTGAAGCAACTCCCGGAGCAAGGAAGCGCTTGCCGTTGACTCGCTCCGAGGCGCCAACGCGGTCCAGGTACGGGGTGATCCCGCCCAGGAACATCGGCCAACCTGCGCCCATGATCACGCAGAGGTCAATGTCCTCGGGGCCAGCGACGACACCTTCTGCCAGCATGAGCCCGATCTCTTCGGCCAAGGCGTCCTGGGTACGTCGCAGGACTTCTTCACCCGTGGACGGGGTGTTTCCAAAGGACATGATTGCGAGGGTCTCGGCTGGGATGGAGGGGGTTCCATCGGGGCCAGTGACCCACAGGGACTTCACGCCGTTGTCGATGAGCTTCTGCAGGTTCTGCGATACGGGGAAACGGTCGCCGAAGGCGGCATGCAGGGACTCCTGGACGTGCTGGGCCACTGGCAGGCCCACCATGGCGCTCAGGGTGAACGGTGACATGGGCAGGCCCATCGGCCGCAGCGCCGTGTCGGCCACCTCTGCCGGGGTTCCTTCGTCGAACGCCGCGATGACCTCGCCCATGAGGCGCAGGAGGATCCGGTTCACCACGAAAGCGGCAGCATCCTTGACCAGGACAGCGGTCTTCTTCAGCCCCTTGGCGAGTTCGAAAGCAGTGGCCAGGACGGCGTCGTCGGTCTTGGGTGCCCGCACGATCTCCAGGAGCGGCATCACGGCTACGGGGTTGAAGAAGTGGAAGCCCACCAGGCGCTCAGGGTGCTTCAGGTCTTCGGCCATGGCGGTCACGGACAGAGAAGACGTGTTCGTGGCGAGGATGCACTCGGGGGAGACGATCTCCTCCACCTCGGCGAAGACCTGCTTCTTGATGTGGAGTTCTTCGAAAACGGCTTCAATGACGAAGTCGGCGTCGGTGAAGGCTTCCTTGGAAACGGAGCCGGTCACCAGTGCCTTGGTCCTGTTGGCGGCGTCGGGCTTGATGCGCTTCTTGGCCAGCATCTTGTCGACCTCGGCGTGGACGTACGCCACGCCCTTGTCCACGCGGGTCTGGTCGATGTCGGTCATCACCACGGGCACCTTGAGCTGCCGGGCGAAGAGCAATGCGAGTTGGCTGGCCATCAGTCCGGCACCGACCACGCCGATCTTGGTCACAGGACGGGCCAGCTTACGGTCCGGGGCACCGGCAGGACGCTTGGAGCGCTTCTGCACCAGATCCAGGAACGCGTACACCGTGGAACGGAACTCGTCGGTCTGCATGAGTCCGGCGAGTGTCTCACATTCGAGTGCGGCGGACTCGGCCTGCGTCATGGTGCGGTTGGCTTCCATGACGTCCAGGACCTTGGCCGGCGCGGGGGAGGCATTGGAGGTCTTCGCCTCGACGAAGGCACGTCCTGCTGCGACCGACGCCGCCCACCGGGTGGCAACGCTTTCTTCGGTGGCGTCCACCGAGTTTTTCCGCTCAGGCGTGACCTCGCCGGAGATAACGCGCGCCGCCCATGCCAGCGACTGTTCAACGAAGTCGGCAGGTTCGAAGATAGCGTCGGCAACTCCGAGCTCGAAGGCCTGAGGTCCGGTGAGCGTCTTGTTGTTGCTCAGGGGGTTCTCGATCATCACCTTGACGGCGTTCTCCGGACCGATGAGGCGCGGGAGGATGTACACGCCGCCCCAGCCGGGGACCAGTCCGATGAAGGCCTCAGGAAGGGCAAGGGCGCCAGCGCCGGTGGAGACTGTGCGGTAGGTGGACTGCAGTGCGATCTCGAGCCCGCCGCCCAAGGCGAGGCCGTTGATGAAGGCGAAGCTTGGAACGCCGAGGTCGGCGAGGGTGGAGTAGACGGCGTGGCCGAGCTGGGCCATCCATAGTCCATGCTCGCGCTCCTTAAGCGTCTTCACAGCTGAAAGGTCCGCACCTGCCACCAGGAAGTATGGCTTGCCGGTTACGCCCACGCCCACGATTTCGCCCTTGGATGCCCGATCCTTGAGGCCGTCCAGGACGCCGCCGAGCTCAACCAGTGTGTTGGGGCCCAAAGTGGTGGGCTTGGAGTGGTCCAACCCGTTGTCCAAGGTGATCAGGGCGAACGTTCCCACGCCGCCCGGGAGGTCGATGTCCTGGACGTAGGAATGTGTGACGACTTCGTCGGGGAAGAGGGCGGCGAGCTTCTGGAATTCGGCGGCGCTCATGCTGCGGCTCCTTCGGTGGTGGCAGTGGTGGCCTGGTCGGTGGCAAAAGATTCGTACTCGGCGTGGTGCGGGTTTTCCCAAATCACGGTGGCACCCATGCCCAGTCCGATGCACATGGTGGTGATGCCGTAGCGGACCGACGGGTCTTCCTCGAACTGGCGTGCGAGCTGGTTCATTAACCGAACGCCCGAGGAAGCCAGCGGATGGCCGACGGCGATCGCGCCACCGTAGCGGTTGACCCGGGGATCGTCGTCGGCAATGCCGAAGTGGTCAAGGAAACTCAGGACCTGGACGGCGAACGCTTCGTTGATTTCGAACAATCCGATGTCTTCGATGCCGAGGCCGGCGTTCCGGAGTGCTTTCTCCGTTGCGGGAACCGGGCCGATGCCCATGACTTCAGGCTCGACGCCGGCAAAGGCGTAGGAGACGAGGCGCATCTTGACCGGGAGCCCCAGTTCTTCGGCCGCATCGGCCGAGGCGAGCACCGCGGCCGTGGCGCCGTCGTTGAGCCCTGCGGCGTTGCCTGCGGTGACCCGCCCATGCGCGCGGAATGGTGTGCGGAGCCCTGCAAGGTCCTCAACCGTGGTCCCGGGGCGCGGGGGCTCGTCGGTGGTGTGGAGGGCCCAGCCCTGTCCGGGTTTCATGGTTGCGACGGGTACCAGGTCGTGCTGGATTTGGCCGTTGGAGTAGGCGGCTGCGAGCTTCGCCTGGGATCCGGCGGCGTAGGCGTCGGTCCGCTCCTTGGTAATGGCGGGGAAGCGGTCGTGCAGGTTCTCGGCAGTGTTTCCCATGTTCAGGGCCGCCGGGTCCACGAGGCGTTCGGACATGAACCGCGGATTGGGGTCTGCCCCAGCCCCCATGGGGTGGTTTCCCATGTGTTCTACGCCGCCTGCGATGACGACGTCGTAGGCACCGAAGCCGATGCCACTCGCCGTCGTCGTGACTGCTGTCATGGCTCCCGCGCACATGCGGTCGATCGCAAAACCGGGAACTGTGCGGGGGAGTCCGGCCAGCAGGGCGGCAGTGCGGCCGATGGTAAGTCCCTGGTCCCCGGTCTGGGTGGTTGCCGCTATGGCGACCTCGTCCACACGGTCGGCGGGCAACGACGGATTGCGCCGCATCAGTTCACGGATGCATTTCACCACGAGGTCATCGGCGCGGGTTCCTGCATAGATGCCCTTGTCCCCGGCCTTGCCGAAGGGGGTGCGGACTCCGTCGACGAAAACGACGTCGCGGATGTTCCTCTGGGCGCTGCGTGCTGGACTCATGTATTAACTCCTCGTTGAGACATGGCGCCGGAGCCCGCGCTGCGGACATCCGGTTGGCATTGATGGCAATGTTACTCGTGGGTAACTTAGCTTGCAAGGCTGCTCGAAGATAGGTCGGAAAACGAAAGGCCCGCCACCCGAACGGTGGTTCGGGTGGCGGGCCTTTCAGCGGCACGATCAGCTGGCGTCCTTGGGTTTTGATTCCTTGGCTGGAAGCGGATCCGGATTCAAGCACGCGGCGGTAAGGATCGGGGCAGTCAAGGAGATTTGCCACTCCCGTGCGCCAAGGGTCCGCAACTCAGAGGAGACCGATTCGAGCGAAACGTCCGCCGGTGGACGCCAGGTGATCCGGCGCAGGTAGTCGGGGGTCAGGAGGTTCTCGACAGGAAGATTGAGTTCCTCTGCCAGGGCCTGCAGTGCGGGCCGCGCGGTAGCCAAGCGTGCGGCCGCCTCGGGATCCCGGTCCACCCACACCCTGGGGGGCGGGGGTGCGTTGGTGGGCAGGTGCAGGGGAGGGAGGTCCGTGAGGGTCCTGGCGGTGGTGATGCACCGCAGCCAGCGGGGTGCCTCGCGTTGGGCGGAGCGGCCATGGAATCCCTTGGTGGCAAGCAGTTGGGGGACGGTGGTGGGCATGGCCTTGGCGGCGGCCACGAGGGCGGAGTCCGGGATCAGCCTGCCGGGTGCGACGTCGCGCTTGCGGGCCAGCTGGTCGCGTTCCAGCCAGAGTTCACGGACTGCGGCCAGTTGGCGGCGGTCCCGGATCTGGTGGAGGCCGGAGGTCTTGCGCCATGGGTCGACCCGCGGCGGGGAAATACCGGCAGCGAGGATCCCGGCGAATTCCTGTTCGGCGTACTCGAGCTTGCCGTCCGCTTCGAGGAGTTCGATCAGTTCTTCGCGGAGTTCGGCGAGGACCTCGACGTCCAGGGCGGCGTATCGCAGCCACGGTTCGGGCAAGGGGCGGGTGGACCAGTCAGCAGCGGAGTGCTCCTTGGCGAGGCCGAACCCGAGGAGTTGCTCGATCACTGCGGCGAGCCCGACGCGGGGGAGGCCTGCCAGGCGGGCAGCCAGTTCTGTGTCAAAAAGTTTGTCAGGCCACATGCCCAGCTCAGACAGGCAGGGCAGGTCCTGGGTGGCAGCGTGCAGGATCCATTCGACGCCCCGGAGGGCGTCGTTGATGATCGCCAGGTCGTCAAAGGGCTCGGGGTCGATCAGCCAGGTACCGGCGCCTTCACGCCGGATCTGGACCAGGAAGGCGCGCTGGCCGTAGCGGAAGCCTGAGGCGCGCTCCGCGTCCACTCCTGCCGGTCCAGTGCCCGCGGCGATTGCAGCGGCGCACCGCTCCAATCCCGCCGGGGTGTCGATGACCAGGGGCACGCCTTCGCGCGGGGTGTCAAGATCAATGATTTCGGGGACGTGGCTGTCGAAGCCGTCGACCTTGATGTGGGTGGTGGTTTCAGCAGCCGGATCGCCGGCTGTGGTGTTTTCCGGATTTTCAGGGGTCATGGTGGCTTAAGCTTACCGATTCCCGTCACAACGGTATGCTTCGCGGGCGCCGGTGAGGTGGCCAGTGGAATGTTCCGGGGTCAATTGAGCCTCCTGTTGGGTAGTCCGGTAACCCCTGGGGGCAGGGGCGGCAGTCCCGCGAAGGTGCAGACCATGTCGGACCAGGCTTCCAGATGGGCCTGGACGTCGGCGCTGGCCGGCGTCCAGGAGGCGCGGAGTTCGATATCGATGGTGTCCGGTCGTTCTGCCAAGGTGCCAAAGCTCTCGGAAAGAATCCTGGTGGCCGTGCCTCCGGCCGCACGATGGGGAGCCGCATGGTTCTCGAGCGCATCCACCAGCCACGTCCACGCTACGGAGCCCAGCATGGCATCATTGCCCATTTCGGCGTCCATTTGGGCCCGGATGTACGTGACAATGCGGAACTCGCCCTCCCAGACTGCGGACCCGTCGGGGTCGTGCAGGAGGATGAAGCGGCCGGTGGCGAGCTCGTCGTCGTCGTCCGTGGACGGACTGTTGGCGTGGCTTTGGGCGAAAGCTTTGGCGGCTGGCCCGTGGACTGGAACCTGCCGGGTGGCCGCGGTGGGACTGAACACTTCCGCGCCCAAGGCCACGGCATAGGGCGCCAGCCGGGCCGGGGCAGGGATCTCCTCAAGCCGCAATTCGCTGCGGCATTGTGCTTTGCGTAGCGTTCCCAGGGCGAAGAGAAAATCCGCGGGAACCTGTGCGAGGGCGTTCACCCTCGCAGATTATGCGTCCGGGGCGGCGATTCTGTGCAGGCTCGCCGCCCCGAAGCGCAAGGGTTACTTGGACCCAAGCTCGCGCCGGATCCCTTCAACGAAGGCATCGATGTCCTCTGGCGTGGTGTCGAAGGAGCACATCCACCGGACTTCGCGCCGGGCGGCGTCCCAGTCATAAAACGCGAATGACTTCCGAAGCCGGTCGGCTACGCCCTCGGGGAGGATGGCGAAGACCCCGTTGGACTGCGTCGCCTGGGTGGGTTCAACGCCGTCGATCTCTTCCACGGCGGCGCGGAGGCGGGCCGCCATGGCATTGGCGTGTTCAGCGGAGCGCAGCCAGAGTCCATCTTCGAGCAAGGCGATGAACTGGGCGGAGATGAACCGCATCTTGGATGCGAGTTGCATGTTCATCTTGCGCAGGAACTTCAGGCCGTCCGCTGCCTCGGGGTTCAATGCCACCACGACCTCACCGAAGAGCAGCCCGTTCTTGGTGCCACCAAAGGAGAGGATGTCCACGCCGGCGTCGCGGGTGAATGCGCGCAGGGGCACCCCAAGGTGAGCCGCTGCGTTGGCCAGCCGGGCTCCATCCATATGCAATTTCATGCCCTTGGAGTGGGCGTGGTCGGCAATGGCGCGTACTTCCTCGGGCGTATAGCAGGTACCCAGCTCAGTGGTTTGGGTGATGGAGACGACCAGGGGCTGGGCGCGGTGCTCATCGCCCCAGCCCCATGCTTCGCGGTCAATCAGCTCAGGAGTGAGCTTGCCGTCGTCCGTAGGCACCTGAAGGAGCTTGATTCCACCGATGCGCTCCGGCGCCCCATTCTCATCCATGTTGATGTGCGCGGTGGATGCACAGATAACAGCGCCCCACCGTGGGAGCAGGGACTGCAGGGACAGGACGTTGGCGCCCGTGCCGTTGAAGACGGGGAAGCTCTCGATACCAGGCCCGAACTGCTGCTCCAGGACCTCCTGGAGCCTGGCCGTGTACACGTCCTCGCCGTAGGAAACCTGGTGTCCGCCATTGGCGGCGGCCAAGGCAGCAAGAATTTCGGGGTGCACGCCGGAATAGTTATCCGATGCAAATCCACGGACCGCCGGATCGTGCAGTTGTACCGGCCCGGCCGTGCCGGGCGCGCTGAGGATTGCCTCTGTTGTGCTTGTCACTGGTTCGTTCACGCTTTCAAGTCTATTTGGCCAGCAGGATGCGCTGGCCGTTCAGTTCGCTGGCAGCTTGTTCAAAAAGGCCGACGGCGGCAGCAGCCAGGTCTTCGACGTCCGTGTAACCGGGGAATCGCCGTTCGGGATGCGCCTCCCGCATGCCGGCGTCGACGAGGGCCTTCACCACGAAGACCACCGCGGCGCTGTGTTGCTCGGTGGGAGCGTCCTTGTTGCCCGACTGTTCGCGGCGGAAACCATCGGCTACCGCCAGGGTCCAGGCTTCCGCTGCAGCTTTCGCGGCAGCGTAGCTGGCGGCTGAAGCGGTTGGGGCCGAGGCGCTTGTGGATGACACCATTGCAAGCCGTCCGTGCGCAGATGCTTCGAGTTGGCCGTAGAAGACCCTGGAGACGTTGCGCAGGGTCGTGACGGCATTGCGTTCCATCGTGTCCCAGTCGTCGTCGCTTTGATCCTCGATACCCTTTGCGCCGCGCCAACCGCCGACGAGGTGGATCACTCCGTCGACGCCCCCAATGTGCAGCTTTTCGATATCGGAGTTCAGTTCGCGAACCGCCTCAAGGCTGGCGAGGTCGCACACCAAGGGGGTGACGTCCTGGCCGGTTTCAGCCGCGGCGGCCTTGATGCGGGCTTCATCCGATCCCACCGTGATGACACGGTGCCCTGCTGCAGCCAGCGCACGGGCGGCGGCAACGCCCGAAGCGCTGCTGCCGCCCGTCACCAAAATGGTCAATGCGGTCATCAGGCCGCCGTCGAACCGGTGATGCCGGTGGTGGATTCGATCACGGGGCGCATTTTCTTCTCCAGTGCTTCGTAGAACATGGACAGCGGGAATTCATCGTCCAGGACCTGGTCCGTGAGGCCACGCGGCGGTCCATCAAGGGGAAGGGCGTCCGGGCCCTTCGCCCAAACGGACGCCGGGTGCGGGGTCACGGTGCTCGAAATGAGCTCGTAAGCGGCCAGCCAGTGCGCTGCCTTGGGACGGTCAATGGAACGCCAGTATAGTTCCTCGATCTGTGCGCCAAGCTCCACTACGACGGCGGCTGCTTCGTCCCAGTCAATGCTGAGCTTGCTGTCCGTCCAGTGCAGGACCCGGTGCTGGTGCATCCAGGCAAACAGGAGCTGGCCGCCGAGTCCGTCGTAATTGCGTACACGGCTGCCGGTGATGGCGAAGCGGAAGATCCGGTCGAAAATCACGGCGTACTGGACCAGCTTTGCGTGCTTGCGGGCATCGGGATCGGCGGTCTCGTCCTTTTCGATGCGGACGGATTCCCGGAACGCGGTGAGGTCGCAGCGCAGTTCCTCGAGCGAGTAGAGGAAGAAAGGCATCCGCTGCTTGATCATGAACGGGTCGAAGGGCAGGTCGCCGCGCATGTGCGTGCGGTCGTGGATCAGGTCCCACATCACGAACGTCCGCTGGGTGAGCTCCTGGTCGGAGATCAGCTGGGCTGCGTCAGCCGGCAATTCCAGGGACGTGGTCTCGGCAGCGGCTTTGAGCACGCGGCGGAAGCGGGCGGCCTCGCGGTCGGCGAAAATGGCCCCCCATGTGAAGGTGGGCGTCTCGCGGACGGCGACGGTCTCGGGGAAGAGGACCGCCGAGTTGGTGTCGTAGCCCGGGGTGAAGTCCACGAAGCGGATGGGGACGAAGAGCTTGTTCGAGTAGTCGCCTGCTTCCAGGCCACCAATGAACTCCGGCCAAATGACCTCGATCAGGACTGCTTCGACCAGCCGGTTGGTGCTGCCGTTCTGCGTGTACATGGGGAAGACCACCAGGTGCTGCAGGCCGTCAACGCGCTGCTCCTGCGGCTGGAAGGCCTGGAGTGAGTCCAGGAAGTCCGGTACGCCGAAACCTTCGGCTGCCCACCGGCCGAAGTCTTCGACCAGCAGTTGGAGGTATCGGGCGTCATGGGGAAAGTGTGGGGCCAGTGCGGTGATGGCCTCCGAGATCGTGGCTACGAGGCGGCCGGCTTCGCCGTGGGCTGCAGGATCGGCAATGGAGCCGTCCTGTTCCTGGTGCGCCTGCAGGGCGGTGGCCGCAGCCTTGAGTGAAGTCCACTCGGCGTTGTCGGCGGTGACACGCGGGAGGGTGGGGGTGGCGGTAATCGTCATGGAACTCGGCCCTTTCGAAGTAGTAATTGCTTCTAGGCCGAGCGTAGCAAGCGAAAAGTATTGCTAATTCAAAAATGGGCTGAGCGTAAGAAACTCTTGGTCATGGCATCAGTGAAAGGCATTTGAGATCAAGGACACAACAGTTGAAACCGGCCAGTGAAGTTCCGGACGGACCGCCGCGGCGATCCGTCCGGAGCCCGGTCAGCTCTCTTCCGGATTTACCAGGCGGAGCGAGATGGAGTTGATGCAGAAGCGCTGGTCCGTAGGGGTGTCGTAACCCTCGCCATCGAAAACGTGCCCCAAATGGGAATCGCACGTGGCGCAGCGTACTTCCACCCGGTCCATCCCCATGGTCCGATCATGGAGATACCGGACAGTGCCCTCAGCCAACGGGGCCCAGAAGGACGGCCAGCCACAGTGGGAATCGAACTTTTCCTTGCTGGTAAACAACTGGCTGCCACACGCCCGGCACTGATAGACGCCTTCGGTATGCGTATCCCAGTACTCGCCGGTGTAGGGGCGTTCGGTACCTGCCTGCCGCAGGACCCGGAATTCCTCCGGCGTCAACTCCTCACGCCACTGGGCGTCGGTCTTCTCCACGGCCGCAGATGATGTCTTGCTGGTGTTCTCAGGAGTGTTCATGTCTTCTCCAACGCTCACGAGTCGCCGATAAATCCCGAACCTGCGTACAGGTGCAATACGGGGAGGCCCAGCTGATCCTGTGCTTTGTTGGCCCAGTCCGTGTGGAAGGTGTCCGCAATGGCATGCGGACGCGTCACGACAACGGCCTGGGCAGCGTTCACCGAACGCACCTTCGACACCAAGCCGGCCACGGCATCGCCGTCGACTACCTCCCCGGTCACGCCACCGCCCAAGCCGGCCAAGGCCGCCAGAGAGGCCGCTAATGTCTCCGAAGCCTCCGCCCGCTCCACCTCGGGGTCAGGCGACTGCGCAGTGAGGTCGCGGAACGCCTTGGCGATATCAAGCAACGAGAGGTTCTCCAGGAAGTCCACCAGGAGATGCCGTTCGGTATTGGAAGGGACCAAGACAACCAATGGCGAGTCACCGCCGTCGAGCAGTTTGGAAATATTTACACGGTCTTCGAGGCCAAGGGGCTCTTCCGTCAGGATGACTATGGGATCGCTCATGGCTACAGCGTAGTCCCGGGCAACCTGACCCGCAGGCTTTCGGCGCCCAACATCCCGAACAGGACGCCGCGCGGTCCTTGCCTGCACTGGACGGTGCCCTGAAAAGGCAACAATGGAACCATGGCATCGACATCCCGGTCAGCGAGCGACGCTGCAGAGAAGAAACTGTCCCCCCGCACCAAATGGGCCATTGGCGGCTTCCTGGCAGGCGGGACCGTTGCTGGCTTGCTGGGGGCAGGCTCCTCGGCGCTCGCCGTCTACTTTGCCCGTCGAGTCATTACCCCCGCAGCCCGTCACGAAGACCAGGAAGTCCTGGCCGTCATCCGCGGTGACGACGGGCCCCAAGTCATCCTTGCGGCCACCCCGGACAGCATCATCGACGGCACCTACAGCCTCTTCTTTTCAGGGGGTGCAGGGCACGCGAGGATTGGGCGGATCGTCTCGTATTCGCCCGCCGAACAAACCGTGCTGCGAGAAGTCGAGGAAGTCTACAGCGGCGAGCTTTCCGAAGCCCGCCGGGCCTGGTGGAGCGGTGCTACCTATCCGGACCCGGCTGCCATGGGCCTGGAGGCCGAAAATGTGGACATAGGGATCGACGGCGGCAAGGCGCCTGCGTGGTTGATCCGCGCCGAAGCCTCGGCGCCGGCACCGGTCTGGGCCATCATGGTCCACGGCAGGGGTGCCACCCGCATTGAAGGACTTCGTGCGGTGCCCGTTGCACGGGAACTTGGAATGGACAGCCTGGTGATTTCCTATCGAAACGACGGGCTTGCTCCCTCGGCGCTGGACGGACGGTATGGCCTGGGATCCACGGAATGGCGCGATGTGGAGGCCGCCATCGACTATGCCCTGGAGAACGGCGCACGTGAAATTGTTTTGTTCGGCTGGTCCATGGGCGGTGCCATCAGCCTGCAAACCGCGGATCTGTCCAAGCATCGCCTGGCTATCCGGGCGATGGTGCTGGATGCACCGGTCATCAATTGGGTTAATGTGATGGCCCACCACGCCGAGATGAACAGGATCCCCTACAGCGTGGGACGTTACGGCCAGATGATGTTGACCCACCCCCTCGGCCGCCGGCTCACCGGACTGGCGGCCCCGGTGGACCTGAAAGCGATGGACTGGGAGGCACGCGCCGTTGAGCTGCGCACGCCCACCCTGCTCATCCACAGCGTCGACGACGACTACGTTCCCTTCGGACCATCAGCCAGCCTTGCCGAGAAGAACCCGGAAATGGTCACCTTCGAGCCTTTTGACGGTGCCAGGCACACCAAGGAGTGGAACGTTGATCCCGAACGCTGGGAGCGCCTGGTCCGGTCCTGGCTGCGACGGCAACTGGCACCCCGGAACAACCCCGGCCGGAGCGGTTCAACAGGGCACGGCTCCGTTCCAGGGCCGGTCGACTGAACCCGGCTACTTGCCCGTGCCGATCGATGCGGTAATGGCCTGGGTCAGGCTGACCAGGTCAGCGGGTGAAAGCTCGATGTCCAAACCCCTTCGGCCCCCTGAAACCAGGATGGTCTCGAAAGCCAAGGCTGAGTCGTCAAGGACAGTGGGGGAGGGCTGGCGCTGACCCAACGGCGAAATGCCGCCGAGAACGTAGCCTGTGCGGCGTTCGGCCGCTTTGGGGTCCGCCATTGCTGCCTTCTTGGAGCCCAGGGAGGCGGCTACGGACTTCAGGTCAAGGTTTCCGGACACCGGGACAATGGCGACCGCCAAACGCCCCTCGACCTCCACCATGAGTGTTTTGAAGACACGTGCGGGATCGATCCCCAGGACTTCGGCCGCTTCCAGTCCATAACTGGAGGCGGACGGATCATGCGCGTACGGGTGCAGGACAAAAGGAACGCCGGCCGCAGCAAGCGCTGCAGTGGCCGGCGTCCCCTGTGAAGCCATTTTCTTGGCCATACCGTGTGAGGGTGCCTTTCAGTGTTCCAGGCGGTGCGCCGCCGAGACCTTCCGCTTGATCCGGCCGAGCATGGCAGTCATTCCGCGCATGCGCAGGGGCGTGATGGCCCGCGTCAACCCGAGAAGCTCCGGCATGTCATCCGGAACCGCAAGGATCTCCTCGGCCGTCAGTCCGTCCAGGCCTTCATGGAGCACGCCAGCGAAGCCGCGCGTTGTGGGTGCTTCCTGGGGAGCCTTGAAGAACAACCGGTAGGCGCGGGGGCCGCCAGGGTTTTCCCCGTTCTTCTCCGACTCAATGGTCAGGAACAAGGGGGACTGGCACTCGACTACCTGCTCCAGCAGCTCCGGGTGGTCTTTCAGGCGCTCAGGAAGCTCCGGCAAACCCCTGGAGAACTCAAGGAGCAGTTGCAGGCGGTCAGGCTCCGTCAGGGCCTGGAAGTCATCGACGATTTCCGCCAGCGCGGCGGGCAAGGTATGGGTACTCATCCCTTCCAGCTTACGCACAACAACGGCAAATGCATCGTGCCGGCCGGAACACTACGGGGGGCCATGGGATGCCGCTAGTTGCGGGCCAGTGCCGCTGGAACCGAACCGCGTTCGGAGCCTTTGGCGATGGGGACGCGGACGGCGTTGCCCCACTCAGTCCAGGAGCCGTCATAGTTGCGTACGGTGTCGAAGCCCAGGAGGTATTTCAGGGCGAACCAGGTGTGGCTGGACCGCTCGCCGATGCGGCAGTAGGCCACGACGTCGTCACCGGGTTCAAGGCCGGCCTCGCCAAGGTAAAGTGCTTCGAGCTCTTCGCGGCTGCGGTAGGTGCCGTCTTCGGCTGCGGCACGTGCCCAGGGAATCGAAGCAGCAGTAGGAATGTGGCCGCCGCGCAGGGCTCCCTCTTCCGGGTAGGCGGGCATGTGGGTGCGCTGGCCGGTGTATTCCTCGGGGGAGCGGACATCGATCAGCGGGTTGCCCAGGTGCGCCAGGACGTCTTCCTTGAAGGCGCGGATGGGAGCATCGTTGCGTTCGACTTCGGGGTACTCGCCTGGGGCCGGCTGCGATGCATCGGTGGTCAGCTCGCGGCCCTCGGCGATCCACTTGTCACGGCCGCCGTCGAGGAGGCGGACGTCGCTGTGGCCGAAAAGGGTGAAGACCCACAGCGCGTAGGCGGCCCACCAGTTGGACTTGTCACCGTAAATGACAACGGTGCTGTCGCGGGAGATGCCCTTGGACGCGGCGAGGGCGGCGAAAGCGGCACCGTCGACGTAGTCGCGGGTGACTTCATCATTCAGGTCTGTGTGCCAGTCGATCTTCACTGCGCCCGGGATGTGTCCGGTTTCGTACAGCAGGACGTCTTCATCAGACTCCACGACTACCAGTTTGCCGTCGGCGACGGCGCCATCGGCAAGTGCTGCCGCAAGCCATTCAGTGGAGACGAGGCGTTCAGGGTTCGCGTAGGCGGCGAACTTTTCATTCTGTTCAACGGGGTAGGACATTTGATGGCCTTTCACTGACAACGGACGGAGCCGGGCCTTGGTTCATCAGGTGGCCGCCCGGCCTTTCCAACACTAACCACGGCCCGGTGCGATTGCTTCCCCAGCGGTCACATGGTGAAACATGGCTTTGGTCACGTGGCCGTTCTGCCGTTCCTTATGCCGGTATTCTTGCTGGGGACCCACAACCGAAGGAACGGATCACAGTGGTACAGATCGAACAATTGGCTGTCCGCACACCGGCAGTCTCCGTGGAGGAACTCCTCAAGGGTTTCTACCCCTCTCCGCGATTCGGAGAGGTATCGTTCGACAGCTACCGGCCGGACCCTTCGCAGCCGAGCCAAGCCAACGCCGTGAAACTTCTGTCCGCCTTCGCCGATGGCGTGGGCTCGGACGATAGTGGCGGGCTTTTCAAGAAGTTGTTCGCCAAAAAGGCCCCTGCCACCAGGGCGGGCATCTACCTTGATGGCGGGTTCGGTGTTGGCAAGACACACCTCTTGGCGTCGCTGTGGCACCGCTCACCGGGGCCGAAGGCTTTCGGAACCTTTGTGGAGTACACCAACCTTGTTGGCGCTCTTTCGTTCCGCAAGACCGTGGAAGCGCTGAGCAGCTACAAACTTGTCTGCATTGACGAATTCGAACTCGACGATCCGGGCGACACTGTCTTGATGTCGCGCCTTATGCGTGAACTGGCGGACGCCGGGGTCAAGCTCGCCGCGACGTCGAACACCTTGCCCGGTTCCCTGGGTGAAGGCCGTTTTGCCGCCGTCGACTTCCAGCGCGAAATCCAGGTGCTCGCCGACCAGTTCGACGTCGTCAGGATCGACGGCGAGGACTTCCGCCACCGCGGCCTCCCTGCGGCACCTGCTCCTCTGAAGACCGAAGAGCTCAAGCACCGCATGCGTGCCGAATTCGACGGCAAGACAGTGGCTGTCGACGATTTCCGCACCCTGGTCAACCACCTGGCCGCGGTCCACCCGAGCCGGTACCGCCAGTTGCTTTCCGGGGTGGAGGCAGTGGTGTGGAGCGATGTCGAAACCATCACGGAGCAGGCCGTTGCACTGCGGTTCGTGGTGCTCGCGGACCGTCTCTACGATAAGGATGTTCCGATTCTCGCCAGCGGAGTCCCGTTCGATCAGCTCTTTACCGAAGAGATGATGACCGGCGGTTACATGAAGAAGTACTTCCGGGCGGTCTCCAGGCTCACGGCGCTGGCCCGTGAGGCACAAAACCACGAACCTGCCTGAGTCAGTCCTTCGGAAGCCGTGTCCGGCTCTTCAGCATCCACCGCACCAGGATGCCACCGGCCAGTGCCCAGAACGCGGCGCCCACACCCGCGAAACTCAAGCCTGACGCTGCGAGCAGGAACGTGATGCACGCCGGTATGCGTTCCTCGGCTGCGGCCAGTGCCGAAGAAATCGAGGAGGCAAGCGTGCCCAGGAGCGCAAGCCCTGCCACCGCTTCAAGCAATCCAGGCGGGGCCGCCGCGACGATCGTGACGAGTGCCGCGGAACCAGCTGCCAGGGCCAGGTAGGCCAGTCCCGAGACAAAGGCCGCGATCCAGCGCCGATCGTGGTCCTTTCCGGCTTCCTCGCCGGCTGCCAGTGCTGCGCTGAGGGCTGCCAGGTTGATGGCATGGCCACCGAAAGGGGCTCCAATAACGGTTCCGGCCCCCGTCACCAGCATGGACGGCCGCCACGGCGTGGTGTAGCCGAACGATTTCAGGACGGCCACCCCCGGGATGTTCTGTGAGGCCATGGTCACGATGAAGAGTGGCAGGGCCAGCCCCACGGCAGCTTCCACGGTAAACGCGGGCGTTGTCCACTGAAGCCGGGGGAGGAGGCCCTCAGCGGGGATGTTGGCACCGCTGGAGGCGATGTGGATGCCGATGACGGCCAAGGCCACCAGCAGCGACCCTGGAACAGACCAGCGGGGTGCAAACTTCATCAGGACGATCCAGCACAGGAGCACCGGGGCGACCAGCAGCGGCGCCGAGCCCAAGGACTTGAAAGGGGCCACGCAGAGGGGAAGTAGAACGCCGGCCAGCATGGCCTGTGCCAGAGCCGTGGGGATCTTTGCCATGGTCCTGCCAAGGACTGGGAGCAGTCCGGTCAGGAGGATCAGCACCCCCACCAGCAGGAACGCTCCCACGGCTGCCGGCCAGCCGCCGTCGACCATCCCAGCGGAGGCGAGAAGCGCTGCTCCGGGCGTGGACCAGGCCAGGGTGACCGGCATTTTGGACCGCCAGGAGAGCCACAGGATACCGAGTCCGAAAGTCAGTGTCAGCGCCAGCAGGCCACTGGACGCTTGCCCCTGGTTGGCGCCGACGGCTTTCAACCCTGCCAGGACGACGGCAAATGATGAGGTGAAACCAACCAGTGCCGTCACGATTCCTG
This sequence comes from Paenarthrobacter sp. UW852, assembly GCF_024608385.1. NCBI lineage: Bacteria > Bacillati > Actinomycetota > Actinomycetes > Micrococcales > Micrococcaceae > Paenarthrobacter > Paenarthrobacter sp. UW852. Next base: position 618,168 of record NZ_JAMSGY010000001.1, on the reverse strand, counting down.
CGGTCACGGGCGGACCGAGGGCCTCCTTGCGGACGAGGCGTTCGGTGGTCGACGGGGAAGGGGAAGGCATAGGCACAAAAATACCCGACCATCGGAGTTGTTAAACGCCAAGGGCACCGGTGGCGCCTCTCGGCGGGACCGGTGCCCCCTTGACGTATCTGGTACGGCGGCTCAGGCAGCTACGGCTGCTTCGGCTCATCCGCGACGGGAGCCTGTGGCTCGCCGTCATTTTTAGCCACGAAGTCGGAAGCGGCATTCTGGACCGAATCGACCTGACCGGCGAACTTGCCGCCTGTCTTCTCGTCGATGAAGTCCCCGGCTTTCTCGATGCCATTCTTGATGGCTTCCTCGTTGCCTTGAATGAGACCCTGAGCCTTGCCCTTCAGGTCGTCAATTAAACCCACGGGCACCTCCCTTCCTTCGCGGAGCCAGTTCGCTCCTCCGCGTCCGACCCTAACACCAGTTGACAGAGGTGCCAAGGCTTCAACGCAGGCCTGTGGACAAACTACGCCGAGGGCGTAGTTACCGTCTTGTGGCGGGGGCTGTCCGGGTTCATGAGTGAGTGCTTACGGCCGTAGGAGAAGTAGATCACCAAGCCGATGACCAGCCACACCCCAAACCGAACCCAGGTTTCCCAGTGGAGCTGGAACATCAGGAAGGCCGAAGCCAGGACGCCGAATGCCGGGACGAGGGGCATCAGCGGCAGACGGAACGTACGGGGTGCATTCGGCTTGGTGTAGCGGAACACGATCACCGAAACGCAGACCACCACGAAGGCGGCCAGGATGCCGATGTTGGTGAGGTCGGCGACTTCCTTGATGGGGAAGACGCCAGCCAGGAATGCCGAGGCGATGCCGGCAATCCAGGTAACACGCTGGGGAGTGCCGTTCCGGTCGGTCTTGGCGAACCATCCGGGCAGCAGTCCGTCGCGGCTCATGGAGAACCACACGCGGGTGACGCCAAGGAGGAAGGTCAGCATCACGGTCAGGATTGACAGGACAGCGAACACCGAGATGATGGTTGCGATGACCGGAAGTCCCACGCCGGTGAAGGCGGAGGCAAAGCCGGCCGTGGGGTTGATGTCCTTGTAGTTCTGCATGCCCGTGAGGACCAGGGTTGCGGCCACGTACAGCAGCATGGCGATGATCAGGGACAGGATGATGGCCTTGGGCATGTGCTTCTTGCCGTCCTTGGCCTCCTCAGCGGCGGTACTCATGGCGTCGTAGCCGAACACCGCGAAGAAGACGGTCGCGGCGCCCGCAACGACAGGTCCGAAGCCACTGGGCATGAACGGGTTGTAGTTCTCGGTGTTCACGTAGAAGATGCCCAGGCCGATGATGAACAGGATCAGGATCACCTTGATGGCGACCGCCACGAGCTCGAACCTGCCGAACGCCTTGGTTCCCCGGCTCAGGATCCAGGTGACGAGGAGGCAGACGAGGATGGCCGGCAGGTTGATGATTCCGCCCTTGCCTTCGTCTGCGGTGGAGGTCATCCACGTGGGCATGTGGATTCCGATGCCCGAAAGGAAGGCGTCGAAGTAGCCGGAAATGCCGATGGCCACAACGGCCACAATGGCAATGTATTCAAGCAAAAGATCCCAGCCAATGAACCAGCCGATGATCTCCCCGAGGGCTACATACCCGTACGTGTAGGCCGAGCCTGCGCGGGGAATCATGCCGGCGAATTCGGCGTAGGAGAGCGCTGCCGCTCCCGAGGCCAGCCCGGCGATCAGGAAGGAAAAGAGGACGGCAGGACCGACACCCGGGTTTCCCTCGCTGCCGTGGGCCACCAGGCCCGCCAGGGAGAAAATCCCGACGCCGATAATTCCGCCGACGCCGATGGCAGTCAGTTGCCAGAGGCCGAGACTTTTAAAGAGTCCGCTGTGCTTGCTTTCTTCTTCGATATCGTCAATGGGCTTGCGCCTCAGGACGGACTTGGATGCCGTCAGTTGGTTCATGGGGGTACTCCTGCCGGTTGGCGTGGAACGGTGATGAGCTCGCAGTACATTATGCGAGCCCAATCACATTAGATAAAGCGACTTCTTCTGAGGTGTATCGGTTACTTCAAATGATGAATGGGAATTCAACGAAAAATTGGCACAAAAAAAGCAGCTCCGAAGAGCTGCTTCTTTATGTGGAGCGGACGACGAGATTCGAACTCGCGACATCCACCTTGGCAAGGTGGTGCTCTACCAGCTGAGCTACGTCCGCACATGTTGCCTGCCATGCTGATGCGTGGCTTTCAACAACAAACAAGTTGCCTTGTTCTGGTGGGCGATACTGGGATCGAACCAGTGACCTCTTCCGTGTCAGGGAAGCGCGCTACCGCTGCGCCAATCGCCCGTTACCGGGTCCTTCATTGAAGGAGAGCGGACGACGAGATTCGAACTCGCGACATCCACCTTGGCAAGGTGGTGCTCTACCAGCTGAGCTACGTCCGCACATGTTGCCTGCCATGCTGATGCGTGGCTTTCAACAACAAACAAGTTGCCTTGTTCTGGTGGGCGATACTGGGATCGAACCAGTGACCTCTTCCGTGTCAGGGAAGCGCGCTACCGCTGCGCCAATCGCCCATGCATCCGACAAAAGCCGGAAGACATGGTTTTCACCGAGGTGGGTACGGGATTCGAACCCGTGTATACGGCTTTGCAGGCCGCTGCCTCGCCTCTCGGCCAACCCACCGTGTAAGCAGGATTCCGGGGAATTCTTGCCTTGACAGTGCCTTGCGAGCGGACGACGAGATTCGAACTCGCGACATCCACCTTGGCAAGGTGGTGCTCTACCAGCTGAGCTACGTCCGCAGTGTCGTTTCGGCGGGCAGCCCTTCAGGCATTCCGTCGCTTTCCGACGAGTAAAAACTCTATAGGAGGTTCCTGCAAACTCCAAATCGATTGCTCGCTTTCGGGTTCGGAGGTGGCCGGATCCCTGCAACTACGCGGATACTGACAAGTTTCACCGCTGTAATTCCACGGCTGTAGTTAGGGTGGGGCGGCGAATGCCGGACCCGTTTTGCATTCCGGCGCTGGTCCGTTAGTGTTTTCTATGCACCCGGGCGATTGGCGCAGTGGTAGCGCGCTTCGTTCACACCGAAGAGGTCACTGGTTCGAACCCAGTATCGCCCACCAAGAGAAACCCCCTGGACTTTTGTCCGGGGGGTTTCTTTCTGTCTTGGGTCTCTTTGTAGTCCGGACAGCTGCGTCACGAAATACGCGCCGGAAGCACTTCCCCAACGTGCGCATACAAGAAGTACCCGATGAGTCCCACCCAGATCCAGAGTCTTCCCTATGCCTGGGCGACCTGGCCCTGACTGCCCCGATCCTTGCCGCAAAGCTGCGGCGACTGCCGCCGGAGCAGCTCGCCATTCTCTTCCCCTCGGAGAATGTCGGTCCTTTATGACACAGTCTTTATATGACTGCTCCACTGCTTGCCCACGCTACTGACTACGGCCGGATGTACGCCCGCTCAACCACCGGGCAATTCTCCGTGCCATCCATCACCACAGTGATCGGCCAACAGGCCCACACCTTGGACGGATGGTTCAGTTACATGGGCGCAAGCAGCCTGGCTGCCGACCCTGAGCTTCCCGCCATACTCGGAAGTCCGGCCAAAATCCGGCAAGCGATCAACAAGGCATCGAAGTCTGCAGAGCTTTACCGCGACCAGGCCGCTGCCCGCGGTGACAGGGTGCATACATACTGCGAGCAGGTGGCGTTGAGGGCGATGGGGCGGCCGCATCGCATGGAGGAATGCCGGGAAGACCTGGCAGCACACGGCGAACAGGCCTTCGCGGCCCGGTTCGACGAGTGGTGGGATCTCTACCAGGTTGAGCCGCTGGCTCCCGAGATTACGGTATGGAACTCGACCGTGGGCTACGCGGGGACTTTGGACCTTGTTGCCCGGATCAATGGGCGCATTTGCCTCATCGACTACAAGACCAAGGGGACAACCCGTGATGGAACTGTCAAAGCCCTTGACGACAAGGTGGTCATGCAGCTCACGGCCGGAATGAAGGCCGAAGAAAGCCTGGTGGACCCCGTGACCGGACAATGGGAGCCCTGGAAGTATGGTGACAATCCCATGTTGCTCGCTGTCGCAGTGGGCGAAACTGAAGTGCGGCCGCAACGGGCCAACCCTGAGATTCTCAAGCACCACTGGTGGAAGTTCTGCGCTTTGCGCCGGGTGTGGGAGATGTCGGCGGAAGTTGCTGACGCCGGACAGGCGTTGCTGCCCGTCGCCCCGCCTGTGTTCGCGACGGCCGGAGCAGGGCAGGAAACAGCAGCGGCACGGTGACCTCAACTAAACTGGCTTAGGCTCCGCATCACCCGGAGCCGGGTTTGACAAACGTGAGGACTGACAGCACATGGCAATTATGAGTATCCGAATCATTGGGGATCCGGTGTTGCGCACCGTAGCTGATCCCGTTACTGAATTCGGTCCGGAGCTCGCCAAGCTGGTAGCAGACATGACCGAAACCATGGAGGATGTTGAGGGCGCAGGCCTGGCCGCACCCCAGGTTGGCGTTAGTCAGCGCGTTTTCACGTACCGCATCGGTGGCGTGGAGGGCCACATCATCAACCCCGTCCTGGAAAACAGCGAGGATTTCCAGCCCGACGAAGTTGAAGGGTGCCTCTCCATCCCCGGTTTGGGCTTCCCGGTGCGTCGGTACCGGACCACCCGGGCAACCGGCGTGGACCTGAATGGCAACCCCGTTTCGGTGGAAGCCGAAGGTATGTTGGCCCGGTGCTTCCAGCATGAAACCGATCACCTGGACGGTATCTTGTACACCGACCGGCTGGAGGGCGAAGACCGGAAAGCGGCCCTCAGGGCCATCCGTAACGCCAACTACCACGCCATCACGGAGCAAACCACGTCCAAGCGTGCCAACTCGGTTGGTTCCAGTTTTGGTGGCGGCAGCTTCGGGGTCTCCGAGTGAGGGTTCTTTTCGCGGGCACGCCCGCTGTAGCCGTCCCGTCATTGGATTCACTTATCAAAGCCGGGTTCGATGTCGTGGCAGTCCTGACGCGACCCGACGCGCCGGTGGGCCGCAAACGCATCCTGACTCCATCACCGGTGGCGGCCCGTGCCGCGGAACTGGGACTGGACGTCATCAAGGCGGCGAAGGTAGACGCAGATACAACGGCCCGCATCGCGGAATTTTCTCCCGATGTGGCCGCCATTGTGGCCTACGGTGGAATCGTCCCCCGCGCAGCGTTGGGCGTACCCACCCACGGTTGGATAAACCTGCACTTCTCCTTGCTGCCTGCGTGGCGCGGTGCCGCACCTGTACAGCGTTCCATCATTGCCGGCGACGACATCACCGGGGCGGCGACATTCCAACTCGAGGAAGGGCTGGATACCGGCCCCGTCTTCGGGACGCTCACTGAAACCGTCCGCCCGGAAGACACCGCCGGCGACCTTTTGGACCGGCTCTCCGTGAGCGGTGCCGTATTGCTCAGCCAGACGCTTTCCGCGATTGAAGCCGGGCAGGCCGTGGCTCAACCGCAGACCGGTGAAGTGTCGTTGGCTCCCAAACTGACATTGGATGATGGGCGTCTGGACTGGAGCCAGCCCGCCCTTGCCCTCAATCGAAGGGCCAGGGGTGTCACACCGGAACCGGGGGCCTGGACCATCTTGGACGGCCAGCGGGTCAAACTTGAACCCGTGCTGCCAAGGCCCGACGTGAAGGACCTTGCGCCGGGAACCATCCGCGTGGAAGCCCAATCCGTACTGGTGGGAACCGGATCCCACGCCGTCCAGCTTGGCCGCATTCAGCCGGCCGGTAAGAAAATGATGTCGCCGGCCGATTGGGCCCGCGGCTTGGCAGCACCTGAGAGAGTGGTATTCGAATGAGCGAGTCCGGCCGGCGAGGCCCCAACAACAGCGGGAGCCGGGACGGTGGCGGACAAAGCGACCGTGGAGGGCAAGGCAACCGGGGTGGGCAGGGGAGTAAGCGCAATGCCCAGGGCAGGGAGCGGAACAGGGGCCCGCAGCGCGGGTTCTCCACCAGTGCTCCTGCGCAGCGCACGCGCCGCGCTGATCCCGCCCGCCTGGTGGCATTCGAAGTCCTTCGAGCTGTTGCTTCCGAGGACGCCTATGCGAATCTTGTCCTCCCTGCCCGTATCCGCGAGCACCGCCTGGATCGGCGTGATGCCGGTTTCGCTACCGAGCTAAGCTACGGGGCGCTACGAGGCCAGGGTACGTATGACGCCATCCTGGCCCGCTGCGTGGACCGGCCACTAGAACAGCTTGATCCGGCCATCCTGGACGCGTTGCGAATTGGCGCGCACCAACTGTTGTCCATGCGGGTGCCTGCCCACGCAGCTCTGGACCAGACAGTTGGTTTGGCCCGTGCGGTCATCGGTGCCGGTCCGTCGGCGCTTATCAATGCCGTGCTCCGCAAGGTCACGGCACACACTTGGGATGAATGGCTGGATACGCTCCTCGACCAGGAAACGGATGAGACGCGGATCGCCGCCCTGCGCCATGCACACCCGGAGTGGATTGTGCGTGCGCTGCGCCAGTCCTTGGTGAACCATGGACGTCCAAAGTCCGAGATTGACGCACTCCTTGAGGCCGACAATGCGGCGCCCGTGGTCAATTTGGTGGCGCTGCCCGGACTGGGAGACCTGGACGAAGCATTTGAAAACGGTGCCACTGCAGGCGAGCTGGTGGAAGGTTCTGCCCTCTCGGCCGGTGGCGACCTGGGCCGCTTCGAGTCTGTCCGCCGCGGCACCACCCGTGTCCAGGACGTCGGCTCGCAGTTGGTTGCCCGCGCCTTGGCCGGCGTAGACCTCGACGGTGCTCCGCAGGGCGGGGAACGGTGGCTGGACTTGTGTGCCGGCCCCGGAGGCAAGGCTGCGCTGCTTGCCGCCTTGGCCCACCGTGACGGCGCCACCCTTCTGGCTAATGAACCCGCACCGCACCGCGCGAAGCTTGTCCAACAAGCGCTCTCAGCCGTCCCCGGTGAGAGCTGGACTGTGCGGACCGGCGATGGGCGGGAGGTCGGTACGGAGCAGCCCGAGGCCTTCGACCGTGTCCTGGTGGACGTTCCCTGCAGTGGATTGGGAGCATTGCGACGGCGGCCGGAATCGCGCTGGCGCCGTTCACCGAAGGACATCGGCGACCTCGGCCCGCTGCAGCGCGACCTCTTAAAGTCGGCAATTGACGCGGTCAGGCCCGGCGGTGTGGTGGCTTATGTGACATGCTCGCCGCACCCGGCGGAAACAACCGCTGTTGTGGGCGATGTGCTGGGCAAGCGGGAGGATCTTGAACTGCTCGACGCCGGACTGGCCCTCGACCATGTCAGCCTCACCGGCAGCCTCGGGGCCGGCCACGAACAGACGGCCCAACTGTGGCCGCATATCCACCAGACGGATGCGATGTTCATGGCGGTTATCCGCAAGAAAGCCTAGTCGCATACATGCAGCCGCGACGGACGATGTCTCCGTTGCGGCAGCCCGTTCACCATCTACCCGAAGGGCCTGCCTTGTCCCAGTGCTGTATCAACCCGAGCATCCTGTCCGCGGACTTCGTCAACCTTGAGTCGGAGCTGAAGCGCATCAGCAACGCCGACGCCGTTCACGTCGACGTCATGGACAACCATTTCGTGCCCAACCTGACTCTGGGTTTGCCCGTGGTTGAGAGGATCCAGGCAGTCAGCCCGGTTCCGCTGGATGCCCACCTCATGATCTCCGACGCCGACCGCTGGGCCCCTGCCTACGCTGATGCAGGCGTCGCCTCAGTGACTTTCCACGCAGAAGCGGCGATGGCGCCGGTCAAGCTGGCGCGCGAGCTGCGCGCCCGTGGGGCGAAGGCGGGGATGGCGTTGCGCCCGGCCACCCCGGTGGAGCCTTATCTGGACATGCTCAGTGAGCTGGACATGCTGTTGATCATGACGGTGGAGCCGGGATTTGGGGGTCAGTCGTTCCTCGACATCACGTTGCCCAAGATCCGGCGCGCCCGGGCGGCGATTGAGGGATCGGGCATTGGCGTGGCCATCCAGGTGGATGGCGGAATCACCGAAGAGACCATCGTCCGCGCGGCTGAGGCCGGCGCGAACGTCTTCGTAGCGGGATCCGCCGTCTACGGACACCAGGATCCGGCGGAAGCCATTGACCGTCTCCGGGCTGCCGGCCAGGCCGCTGCAGTGAGCATCTGACACCTGTCACGGATGTTACGAAGATGGCTGGGAATAGCCTGGGCTTCTTCGTAGTTGTGGCAGAATAACAACACACATACGTGCTCCGGGGTCGGTGTAAGTCCGAACCGGCGGTTATAGTCCGCGACCCGCAAGCCGTCACGGCCCAGATTGTTGGGCCTTGGAGGCGAACGGTTGAATCGGTGAAATTCCGGTACCGACAGTTAAAGTCTGGATGGGAGAAGCACGTACAGTCATGCCTTGGGCGTTCCATCCGTGAACGCCCGGCATTGCGCTGTCGTACACCCCCGGAGTCATCGCGGCCTACTGGGAAGGAACGGCATGGACTTACTGCGATGGCTCTTCGAAGCTCAGATCCCCGTTGGAGGATCTGCTCTTGTCTTACGCGAAGTGCTTGGAAACATCTTTGGGCTGCTCAGCGCCCTCGGCGGAATGCGCCGGAAAGTCTGGGCCTGGCCGATCGGCATTATCGGCAACCTTCTTTTGCTGACGGTCTTCCTGGGCAATGTCTTTGGTGCCGCTGCGCCCGCGACCTTGTGGGGACAGGCGGGGCGTCAAATCATGTTCATTGCCGTGGCCATCTACGGCTGGCAGCGGTGGAGGCAGGGTCGGCAGTCCAGCAGCATGGGGCGTGCCGTAGTTCCCGGGTGGGCCAGCAACAAGGTCCGCCTCTCTCTGGTGGCCGCGATGATCGCCGGAACCGCGGCCCTGACACCGCTGTTCGATTCCCTGGGTTCCTACCCGCCGGTGTGGGCCGACGCGTGGACCTTCATGGGCTCGCTGCTGGCTACCTACGGCATGGCCAAGGGGTGGACCGAATTCTGGCTTATCTGGGTGGCCGTGGACATCGTGGGCGTACCGCTTCTGTTTAGTGCCGGTTACTACGCCAGCGCGGTCATGTACCTCTTTTACGGATTCTTCACCCTTACCGGATTCTTCGTGTGGTGGCGTGCCGAGAAGCGCGAACGTACACTCCTTCAACCCGGGGCTGCCCCGGTGGGAGCGGCCCGATGAACCACGCGGACATGCTCAAAAACGCCGCCGGGCAGGAGGCCATGGAGGCCGCACTGGCCGCCGCGCTTCGCGGCCCAAGGGGAGCGAACCCGCTGGTGGGTGCAGTGATCCTCAGCCCGGAAGGCGAGCACCTGGCTACCGGCTACCATCGTGGCGCCGGGACGGCGCATGCCGAAGCCGACGCCATCTCCGAAGCCCGCCGGCAGGGCATCGACACGGCCGGGACCACCATGGTGGTGACCCTCGAGCCGTGCAACCACGAAGGCCGCACCGGCCCCTGCGCGCAGGCCATCATCGCCGCCGGAATCGCCAAGGTGATTTACGCCGTCGACGATCCCCACGACCCCGCCGCGGGCGGCGCCCGGACGTTGCGCGCCGCCGGCGTTGAGGTCCACTCAGGTCTGGCGGCCGAGCGGGCGCGGGACCTGAACCGCGAATGGTTCGACGCCGTTGCCGCCAAGCGTCCCTTCGTCACCTTGCATATTGCGCAGACCCTGGACAGCCGGATCGCCGCCGTGGACGGCACCAGCCAATGGATCTCCAGCCCCGAATCACTGGCGGACAACCACGGCCTCCGGGAGTTGATTGACGCGATCCTGGTGGGCACCGGAACGGTGCTGATTGATAACCCGCGGCTCACGGCGCGCGCACCGGACGGGGAGTTGTCGCAGCACCAGCCTTTGCGGGCAGTCATGGGACTGAGGGATGTTCCCGAGGACGCCGCAGTACGGGGAAGCGACGGACGATTCGTGCACCTGCCCACCAGGGATCCAGCCGAGGCCCTTGACCGGCTCTTCGCTGACGGCGCCCGGCACGTGATGGTGGAGGGTGGCTCGAGCATCCTCAGCACCTTCCTGGCTGCCGGCCTGGTGGATGAATTGATCATCTACCTTGCGCCGACACTGCTGGGTTCCGGAACGGCCGCGCTGAATGACCTGGGGATCACCACCTTGGCCGACGCCCAGCAGTGGTCGTGGGACGACGCCGGCGGCGGAGCCGTCCGAACCCTGGGCAATGATCTTCGCCTTCACCTGCGGCCCACCCGGGCCGTCACCACCAAGAATTCAGTTCCGCGCAGGGAAGCTGCGGAATATGTCACAGGAGGACACTGATGTTTACCGGAATCGTTGCCGAACAAGGCACTGTGCTGGGCATTGAGCATGAAGGCGATGCCAGCGCGACCCTTCGCTTGAAGGCACCCACCACCACCGACGGCCTCGCCTTGGGCGGTTCCATTGCCGTCAACGGGGTGTGCCTGACCGCCACCCGGATCGACGGCCAGGATTTCAGCGTCGACGTCATGGGCGAGACCCTCGTCCGCACCACCATTGGTGAGCTGGCACCGGGAGACACGGTCAACCTGGAACGCTGCGTTCCCGCCGGCGGCCGCCTCGACGGCCATGTGGTGCAAGGCCATGTGGATGGGGTGGGCGAGCTCGTCGAACGTGAAGCATTGGGCAACTGGGACCGCCTCCGCTTCGGCGTACCTGCCCCGCTGGCACGGTACATCGCGGAGAAGGGGTCGATCGCCGTCGACGGTGTTTCACTGACGGTGACCGCCGTCAGCGCGGCGGCAGAGACCGCGCCATGGTTCGAGGTGGGACTCATCCCCACCACGTTGGAGGAGACCGGACTGGGGGCCAAGCCCGTGGGTGGCCGCGTCAACCTGGAAGTGGACGTGCTCGCCAAGTACACCGAACGCCTGTTGTCTTTCGCGCCCCAGCAGGGGAGTGCGCGATGAGCGTCCCCACGCACTCCGAAACCCCGGCGAACCGTCGTACCGGCCTCGATCCGGTGGAGGCCGCTGTCGCTGCCATGGCCGCAGGCAAGGCGGTCATTGTGGTGGACAACGAAGACCGCGAGAACGAGGGCGACATCATCTTCGCTGCCCAACACGCCACGCCAGCGCTGATGGGCTGGACCATCAGGTATTCGTCGGGCGTCATTTGCGTCCCCTTGGAAGGCGAACGGGCTGATGCCTTGATCCTGCCGCCCATGGTGGAAATCAACGAAGACGCCAAAGGCACCGCCTACACCGTTTCGTGTGACGCCGCCATCGGTGTCAGCACGGGCATTTCGGCGACCGACCGCGCCCTTACCGCCAGGATCCTGGCTGACCCGGGCAGTTCCCCGGCCTCCATCACCCGGCCCGGGCATATTTTCCCGCTGCGGGCCGTTAAGGGAGGAGTGCGTGAACGTCCGGGACATACGGAAGCTGCCGTGGACTTATGTCGTCTCGCCGGGCTTGCCCCGGTGGGTGTGATCGCAGAGTTGGTACATGACGACGGTGAAATGATGCGCTTGGACAGCTTGCGCGACTTCGCCTCCGAACATGGATGCCCCCTCATCTCCATTGAGGACCTGGTGTCATATGTTGGGAAGGCGGAGTCCGGCACGGCACATCATTCACAGGCAGACGAGGAGAAGCGATGACCGCATCGACAACACGCAGCAGCGACCACACGGACCCCGTTCCGCCTTCTGTAAGCGGCGGGCCAATCGTGCAGCTGCCTACGGCTTTCGGCGAGTTCATCGCCCAGGCCTGGACCGATCATGAGACGGGTCATGAACACCTGGCCGTGAGCTCACCGAACCCGCCCAAGGGCGGCAAGGCGCCCCTGGTGCGCCTTCATTCCGAGTGCCTCACCGGAGACGTGTTCGGATCCTACCGTTGCGACTGCGGTGAGCAACTCGCCTTCGCTTTGGAGCTCATCCACGCCGAGGGTGGAACCCTGCTGTACCTGCGCGGGCAGGAAGGCCGCGGGATTGGGCTGGCCAACAAGATCAAGGCCTATGCCCTTCAGGAAGCCGGTTTCGATACCGTCGAGGCCAACGAGCAGCTCGGCCTCCCGGTGGATGCACGCTCCTACAGTGCGGCAGGCCAGATCCTGGCCGAGATGGGCCTGCACGAGGTCCGCTTGCTGAGCAACAACCCCGACAAGCAAAACCGCCTTGCCCAGGCCGGAGTGTCAGTTGTGGAGATGGTTCCCACCGAGGTTCCATCCCGCGAACAGAACCTGCGGTACCTGCAGACCAAGAAAGACCGGATGGACCACCTGCTGGCCCTTGATGTAGAGCCCGTCAGCAACGGTAAAACCCCGGCAGCACGCCCCATTGACAAGAACCACGACTGAACGGATCCACGGAACACCATGAGCGGACACGGCGCGCCCACTATCGACCTCACCACCCTCAACCCCGAGGAAACCTCGCAGCTCAGGCTCGCCATTGTCGCGGCCAGCTGGCACACCCAGATCATGGACGGCCTGGTGGACGGTGCCCTCCGCGCCGCCAAGGAAGCCGGCATCGCAGAGCCCACCCTGGTGCGCGTTCCGGGCAGTTTCGAGCTTCCCGTCGCAGCGGCCAGGCTCGCTCCGCACTTTGACGCTGTAGTGGCGCTGGGCGTGGTCATCCGCGGCGGAACCCCGCACTTCGACTACGTCTGCCAGGCAGCGACGTCGGGACTTACCGACGTCAGTGTCCGCACCGGAGTGCCTGTGGGCTTCGGCGTCCTCACCTGTGACACCGAGCAGCAGGGCCTGGACCGGGCCGGCCTGCCGGGTTCGCAGGAGGACAAGGGGCACGAAGCAGTAACTGCTGCCCTCGCAACGGCAGTGACGCTGAAGCAGTTCAGCTAGAACCGCGGACTGGAGGGGATGTGGGTGTGTCTTCACTCACATCCCCTTCGTCATGCAACGCCCCAACAAGCGGTGGCCGCCTCAGAGCAAGTAGTCTGGAGGGCGTGAAGAATTTCGAGACGCTGTTCGCAGAACTGAGTGAGAAAGCAGCGACCCGCCCGGCAGGTTCGCGCACGGTTGCCGAACTGGACTCCGGAATCCACGGAATCGGCAAGAAAGTGGTCGAAGAGGCCGCCGAAGTGTGGATGGCCGCGGAGTACGAATCGGACGAAGCCGCCGCTGAGGAAATCTCCCAGTTGCTGTACCACCTGCAGGTCCTCATGCTCGCCAAGGGCCTCAGCCTGGAAGACGTTTACAAGCATCTCTAGCCACGCCACTCCGCGACCCAGTCGCGGAGTCAGCTGCGTGGCCGATGTGCCTGAAACCTCCATTCCAAAAGAAAGTCTCCCCAATGCTCCGTGTAGCAGTCCCCAACAAGGGATCCCTGTCCGAAGCCGCCTCGGCAATGCTGTCCGAGGCCGGTTACCGCCAGCGCCGCGATTCCCGCGAACTGGTCATGGTGGACCCCGACAATGACATCGAGTTCTTCTTCCTCCGTCCCCGCGACATTGCTGTTTACGTCGGCCAGGGAACCTTGGACGTTGGCATCACCGGCAGGGACCTCCTGCTCGACGCCAAGGTCGAAGCCGAAGAATTGCTTCCTTTGGGCTTTGCGCCGTCCACTTTCCGGTTCGCCGGCCCTGTCGGTGACTTCACCGGCGTCGAACAGCTTGAAGGCAAACGCCTGGCCACCAGCTACGACGGCCTCTTGCGCGACTACCTCGCCGAGCGCGGCGTAAACGCCACGGTTGTCCGCCTCGATGGTGCTGTGGAATCGTCGGTGCGCCTCGGCGTCGCCGACGCCATTGCCGACGTCGTTGAAACGGGCAACACCCTCAAAGCTGCCGGCATGGAGATCTTCGGGGACCCTATCCTGAAGTCCGAAGCCGTCCTGATCCGCCGCTCCGGTTCGGGTGGTGCCGCCAACGGGACCGCCAAGGAAATCGACATCCTCATCCGCCGCCTGCAGGGTGTCCTCGTGGCACGCCAGTACGTGCTGATGGACTACGACATCCGCAAGGATCTGGTGGAAGACGCTGCCGCGCTGACCCCGGGGCTTGAATCGCCCACGGTATCGCCGTTGCGTGACTCCGAGTGGGTTGCGGTGCGGTCCATGGTTCCCAAGAAGGAAACCAACCGCATCATGGACGAGCTCTACGACCTCGGGGCCCGCGCCATCCTGGTCAGCAGCATCCACGCCTGCCGGATCTGATCACCGCATTCATCGAGCAGACCCAGCAGAATTGAGGAGCAGCACATGGCTGTAGCCGTACGCGTCATTCCCTGCCTGGACGTCGACGCCGGTCGCGTCGTGAAGGGCGTCAACTTCGAAGGCCTCCGGGATGCCGGTGATCCCGTGGAACTGGCACACCGCTATGACAATGGCGGAGCAGACGAACTCACGTTCCTCGACGTCACGGCCTCATCGGGCAACCGCGAGACCACCTTTGACGTGGTCCGCCGGACCGCCGAGGAAGTCTTCATTCCCCTCACCGTGGGCGGCGGGGTCCGTGGCGTTGCGGAGGTGGACAAGCTCCTGCGCTTTGGTGCGGATAAAGCCTCCATCAACACCGCTGCCGTTGCGCGGCCCGACGTCATCGATGAGATCACCCGGCACTTCGGTTCGCAGGTCCTGGTGCTCTCCGTGGACGCCCGCCGGACCCGGGAAGGCGACGTCCCGACGTCGTCCGGTTTTGAAGTCACCACCCACGGTGGCCGCACGGGGACCGGCATCGACGCGATTGCCTGGGCAAAGGAAGCGGCCGACCGGGGCGTCGGGGAGATCCTGCTCAACTCCATCGATGCTGACGGCACCAAGGACGGATTCGATCTCGAACTGATCCGCTTGGTCCGCTCAGCGGTGAACATTCCGATCATCGCTTCCGGCGGCGCGGGAAAACCCGCACACTTCCCGCCTGCGGTGGAAGCAGGCGCGGACGCTGTCCTGGCGGCTTCGGTGTTCCACTTTGGCCCGGACGACATGATTGCCCAGGTGAAAGCCGCCATCCGCGAGGCCGGTTTCGAGGTCCGCTAGCTTCTCCAGACACGAACGCGGGGTCACTTCCGGCCCATGATCCCCTTGAGGATGGGCCGGAAGTGACCCCGCGTTGTTGCTTAAAGGCCGATGTCCGCTGACTGCAAAAGCGCGACGGCGTCCGGCTGGCCCTCGTAGGTGACCAGGGCCTGGCTGGTGCGTCCGTGGGCGTGCATCAGGAGTTCGCCGGGGTCGCCAACAATGGCAACGGAAACAGGCGCGCGCTTGGCCACGTGTCGGGGTCCGGTGGGCCGGACCAGGACGATTCCAAGGTCCACGCCGCGATAAAGGAAGGCGGCGCGTTTGATCAGCTCGTCCCAAAGTGCGTCAGAGTAGGCTTCGTCGAGTGCGCGGGGAGCCCAGCGGTCACTGGCGCGGCGGATGTCCTCGGTGTGGACGAAGTATTCGATGAGGTTTGACGTCTCATCCAGCGCCTTGATCCTCAAAGGGGAGAGGGCCGGCGGACCCGCCCGAAACGTCTTCACAAGTTCCGCATACGCGTCGGAGTCCTTCAGCTTGGCGGCCAAAGTGGATGTTGCCTTCTCGGAGGCCTTGCCAAGGCTGGGGATCAACAGCCCCAGTCCTACGGCGATCTTCCGCTCGCGCAGATACAAATGCGCAGCAAGATCCCGTGTCTGCCACCCTTCGCAGAGCGTGGGGGAGTCAGGGCCGGCCGCAAGCAGGGTCTCGGCCAGTACTTCTCGGGAAGGATCGACGAAATGCATCACTTGTGAAACTAGCACGATCAGGGCGCTCTTGCGCAGTGGAACCGCCGTAGAATCCGGGTCCCGCCAAAGGCACTAGACTTGATCTGATGTCAGAGCAGTCCGCCCCCAGCCCCTCTCCCGCCGCGGAGCTTTCCAGCGACCCCACGGGCCCCTTGCCCCAGGAGATAGCACGCGCCCTCAAGCGCGATCCCGCTGGCCTGGTAGCCGCCATCATCCAGCAGCACGACACCCACGAGGTCCTCATGCTCGGTTGGATGGATGACGAAGCGCTGCACCGCACCATGACCTCCGGACGCGTCACCTTCTACTCCCGTTCCCGGCAGGAGTACTGGCGCAAGGGCGACACTTCCGGACACGTTCAGTTCGTGAAGTCAGTCGCCCTTGACTGCGACGGCGATGCCCTCCTGATCCGCGTGGACCAGATCGGCGCAGCCTGCCACACCGGTACCCGGACGTGCTTCGACGGCCGCGACTTCAGCGTCGTTACGGGCCACCGCGACTAAGGCACCCACCACTTTCCACTGACGCACTATCTCAGACCAAAAGGCGGAGAAAATAGCCATGCAGGACCTTGGAATCATCAGCCCGGGCCTGGAAGAGTTCCGCGAACTCGCCGTCCACAGCCGTGTCATACCCGTCCGACTCAAAGTCCTGGCCGACGCCGAGACCCCTATTGGTTTGTACCGAAAGCTTGCCAAGGGGCAGCCCGGAACATTCCTTTTGGAATCGGCAGCAGTAGGCGGGGCATGGTCCCGTTACTCCTTTATTGGGTCCAAATCCCGGGCCACGCTGACCACCAAGGACGGCCAGGCCCACTGGATCGGCGAACCACCCGTCGGCGTGCCGGTCACCGGTAACCCGGTTGAAGCCGTCCGGGACACCATCGCTGCGCTCCAGACGGACCGTTTTGATGGCTTGCCTCCGTTCACGTCCGGCCTGGTTGGTTTCCTGGGCTGGGAGGCAGTGCGCCACTGGGAGCGGCTGACCTCCCCGCCGGAGGACGACCTGCAGCTGCCCGAGATGGCCCTGAACCTCGTTACCGACATGGCAGTCCACGACAACGTGGATGGGACAGTCCTCCTGATCGCCAACGCCATCAACTTTGACGACAGCTCCGAGCGCGTGGACGACGCCTGGCACGACGCCGTAGCGCGGGTGAAGGGGCTGCTTGACCAGATCAGCACTCCGGTGGCCCAGCCCGTCTCCGTGCTGGAAAAAGCAGCCCTGGACTTCGGCTCGAGCGTGCAGGAACGGTGGGACGAAGCCCGGTACCTTGAAGCGATTGATCGCGGCAAGGAAGCGATCGTCGACGGTGAAGTTTTCCAGGTGGTGATCTCGCGGCGCTTCGAAATGGACTGCGCGGCCGACCCCCTGGACGTCTACCGGGTCCTGCGCAATACCAACCCCAGCCCGTACATGTACCTCTTCAGCCTTGAGGATGCCGACGGCCGTGAGTACTCGATTGTGGGTTCTTCGCCCGAGGCCCTGGTGACGGTAACCGTTGAGGAAGTCATCACCCACCCGATCGCCGGCTCACGCCCCCGTGGCAAGACGGTTGAGGCCGACAAGGCCCTGGCTGCTGAACTGTTGGCCGACGAGAAGGAACGCTCCGAGCACCTGATGCTGGTTGACCTTTCGCGGAACGACCTCTCAAAGGTGTGCGTCGCAGGCACAGTGGACGTCACGCAGTTCATGGAAGTGGAGCGGTTCAGCCACATCATGCACCTGGTGTCCACGGTGGTGGGTGAGCTTGCTCCGCACGCCAAGGCATACGACGTCCTCAAGGCCACGTTCCCGGCGGGTACGCTCTCCGGCGCCCCCAAGCCGCGTGCATTGCGCCTCCTGGACGAGCTTGAACCACACCGGCGCGGCATCTACGGTGGCGTCGTAGGCTACCTGGACTTTGCCGGTGACATGGATATGGCCATCGCTATCCGTTCCGCCCTGCTGCGCGAAGGACGCGCCTACGTGCAGGCCGGCGGCGGGATCGTGGCGGATTCGCACAAACCCTCAGAAGCGCTGGAAACAGTGAACAAGGCAGCAGCACCCCTGCGGGCCGTCCACACAGCCGGCTCGCTGCACAATATCTCCGGTGACTCGGTGCTCGACACTGACAAGGTCGACGGCGGGACAACCGCACCATGAGCACGGCGACGACACCCCGTTGGGCGCGAAAGGCAACCTTGGTCCTGGCCATGACGGTGCTCGCCCTCCTGGTCTTTGGGGCCACCACCCAGACCTGGGTTGAGGTCCGGCTGGACCCTAACGGAGCATCCAACAGCAACCTCCACGTCCAAGGAAACAAAGCGGCTACTGCCGTGACGGCATTGGCCCTGGTGGCCTTGGCGGGCGGCTTGGCTGCTTCCATCGCCGGGAAGATCGCGCGACTGGTGATTGCCGCAATCATCGGGCTGTCCGCAGTGGGCATCATCCTGGCCGCTATTACGGTGGCGGTGGATCCGCTCGGTGCGGCGCAGGGTTCGATCGCTGCAGCAACAGGCATCTCCGGCGGGCAGGCCAGTGTCACCACCACGGCATTCCCCATCCTGGCTGTCGTGGCGGGGGCGCTCCTGGCGGTCTGCGCTGTAGTGCTGCCCGTTGCCGGGCGCCATTGGAAGTCGCGGACCAAGTACGACACCCGTACTGGCGGTCAGCAAGGCGGTAGCGGACCGGTGGACGAGATCGACAGCTGGGACAGCCTCTCGCGGGGTGAAGATCCCACGTAGCGCGTCATGGCGTCGGACGATGTCCCGGCCGCCGTCAATAAATGGCAGAATGTAAGCAGTATTCATCCTGAGGAGATTTCACATGAGCAAAACCACAGTGTCCGCACACCAAGCTGAATCCAAGATGGCGAGCCACGCTGACGCCATCGGCCACGGTAATAGCCCGGCTGCCTGGACCTGCGTGATTGTGATGCTGGTTGGTGCCCTGGTTTCCTCCATCGCTTTCGTGATTGCCAGCACCCCGATCTTCGTCGGCGGCCTGGTCGTCATGGTCATTGGCCTCATCGTGGGCCTGGTAATGCGCCGCGCGGGCTATGGAGTTGGTGGCAGCAAGCTGCAGAACAACGGCCACTAACCGTGACCGTTCTTGATGACATCATTGTTGGCGTCAAGGAGGACATGGACGGCCGTCGCCGTCACGTATCCCTTGTGGAGCTGAAGGAACGTGCTGCCGACGCAGCTCCGGCACGTGACGCGTGGGCTGCCCTCGGCGGTACCTCATCTGTTCGCAACGACCTCAAAGTCATCGCTGAAATCAAGCGCCGCAGCCCTTCAAAAGGCGATCTTGCGCCCATTGCGGACCCGGCGTCCCTCGCGGTCCAGTATGCCGACGGCGGAGCTTCCGTTATCAGCGTCCTGACCGAACAGCGCCGCTTCGGCGGTTCGCTGGCCGACCTCGATTCCGTGCGTGCGGCCGTCGGGACACCCTTGCTGCGCAAGGACTTTACCGTTGACGAGTACCAGATTTGGGAAGCCCGTGCCCATGGCGCCGACCTCATCCTGCTCATCGTTGCAGCCCTGTCCGACTCCGAACTCGCAGAGTTCAGTGCGTTGAGCCACGAGCTTGGCATGAACGTGCTGGTGGAAACGCACACCGAGGAAGAAATTGAGCGTGCTGTTGCGGCACAGGCCAGGATTATTGGCATCAACGTCCGCAACCTTAAGACGCTCGACGTCGACCGCTCGGTTTTCGGATCGCTGGCCGGTCTGATTCCGGCTGAGTCCGTCATTGTCGCCGAGTCAGGTGTCAGAGGCGCCGATGACGTATCGCACTACGCAGCGGGTGGAGCCAACGCCATCCTGGTGGGGGAGGCGCTGGTCAGCGACTCCACGCCGCGCGAACGCATTACTGAATTCAAGGCAGCGGGAGCTGCCGCCATCGCCGTCAGGAACTGAGGCAGTCACTGAATCACGGCGAACAGTCATAGGGCAGCCCGGGCATGTGCCTGCGGCTGCCTTGTGGCAAGTAGAACTACCCAATGAACTAACTGGAACAGGACGGTGAGACTGATGGTCGACGCGCCAACAGCCGGCTCAGAAGAGAATGTGGCTGACGCATTCCTGCAAGGTGGCCCTTCGCTGCGCAACGCATCGGGGCCCTACTTTGGCAGCTACGGCGGACGCTGGATGCCCGAGTCTCTCATCGCCGCCCTCGATGAAGTCCAGGACACCTTTGAGAAGGCCAAGGCTGATCCCGACTTCATCGCGGAGCTGAAGGACCTCAACAAGAACTACTCCGGCCGCCCGTCGCTGCTGACCGAGGCCAAGCGCTTCTCCGAGCATGCAGGCGGCGCGCGGATTTTCCTGAAGCGCGAGGACCTCAACCACACGGGCTCCCACAAGATCAACAACGTCCTGGGCCAGGCCCTGCTTGCCAAGCGCATGGGCAAGACCCGTGTCATCGCAGAGACGGGTGCCGGACAGCACGGCGTAGCCAGCGCTACAGCCGCGGCCCTGCTGGGACTTGAATGCGTTGTGTACATGGGGGCTGAGGACTGCCGCCGCCAGGCGCTCAATGTGGCCCGCATGCAGTTGCTCGGTGCCACTGTGGTGCCCGTGACCAACGGATCCCAGACGCTGAAGGACGCCATTAACGACGCCCTCCGTGACTGGGTTTCGAACGTGGAACACACCCACTACTTGCTGGGTACCGCTGCCGGTGCGCACCCGTTCCCTGCCATGGTCCGCTACTTCCATGAAGTCATCGGTGAAGAGGCCCGCAGCCAGATCCTTGAGCAGACCGGCAAGCTGCCGGATGCCATTGCTGCCTGTATCGGCGGCGGCTCCAACGCGATCGGTTTGTTCCACGCTTTCCTGGATGATTCATCCGTGAAGATCTATGGCTTTGAAGCAGGCGGAGAAGGTGTCGAAACCGGCCGTCACGCGGCTGCCATCTCCCTGGGACGTCCCGGCGTGCTGCACGGTGCCCGGTCCTACCTCATGCAGGACGAGGACGGCCAGACCATCGAGTCCCACTCCATCTCGGCGGGCCTGGATTACCCCAGCGTGGGTCCGGAGCACTCTTACCTTGCTGACATCGGGCGCGTTACCTACGAAGCCATCACCGACACCGAAGCCATGGACGCGTTCAGCCTTCTGTGCCGGACCGAAGGCATCATCCCTGCCATTGAGTCCTCGCATGCCTTGGCTGGCGCCATCAAGATTGGCCACCGGCTCACCGAGGGCAAGGACAACCCGTCCGAGGTGACCGTGATCGTCAACCTTTCCGGCCGTGGTGACAAGGACGTGGAGACCGCCGCTGCCTGGTTCAACATGTTGGACGAGGAAGGGCATGTCAAGGGCACCACCCTGTCCACACGTAAGCCGAAGGGGCCCAGCGAACGGGCCGCCGAAGCTGATGCGGACGGAAACGAGGACCAGAAGTAATGACTGAACAATTCGCCAGCAAATCGGCTGAAGCCATTGACCGCGCCAAAGCTGAGGGCCGTGCGGCCTTGGTAGGCTACCTTCCGGCGGGCTACCCGACCGTGCAGGAGAGCATTGAGGCCGGCATCGCCCTGGCCCGCAACGGCGCCGACCTGATCGAAATCGGCATCCCTTACTCTGATCCCGTGATGGACGGCCCGGTCATCCAGGCCGCCACCACCGAGGCGATTTCCAACGGATTCCGTGTAGCCAACGTCTTCGACGTCGTGGCCGGCATTACCGCTGCCACCGATGCGGCCGTCCTGGTGATGACGTACTGGAACCCCGTCATGCGCATGGGCGTAGATGAATTCTCGCGTCGCCTGGCGGAAGCCGGGGGAGCGGGGCTTATCACGCCGGACCTCGTCCCGGACGAGGCTCATGAGTGGTTCGAAGCCTCCGACAAGTACGGCCTCGACCGGGTGTTCCTTGTGGCACCTTCATCCACGCCGGAACGCCTGGACATGACTGTCAAGGCAAGCCGGGGCTTTGTCTACGCTGTCTCGATCATGGGTGTCACTGGAACGCGCACCTCGGTCAGCAGCAGTGCCGAGGACGTGGTGGCCCGGGCCCACGCCGCCGGAGCCGAGCGGGTCTGCGTTGGTCTCGGAGTCTCCAATCCGGATCACGTACGCGAGATCGCCGCCTACGCGGACGGTGTGATCGTCGGTACCGCGTTGGTGGCGGCACTGCGCGACGGCGGAGTTGACGCCGTCGGCCAACTTACCAAGAACCTCAGCGCCGGCCTGGGCCGCGCGGCTGCAGAAGCCTAGGAAAAGGAAACAGCGAACCGAATGCAGACCGTCCTCCACGCAGCGGCAATAGTCCCCCTGAGTATCCCGAGCCCTTCGTGGTCCGGATTCGACATTCCGCTGCCGTGGGGGACGCTGCGTATCCACGCGTACGCCCTGTGCATCCTTGCGGGCATCATCGTTGGCCTCTGGCTGACGTCGGTGCGCTGGAAGCGGCGGGGTGCTCCGGAGGGAAGCCTGTGGGATATTGCCATCTGGGCGATCCCCTTCGGTATCATCGGTGGCCGCCTCTACCATGTGTTCTCGTCGCCGGATGCATACTTCGGCCCTGGTTTTGACGGCACTGGCGACCTTTCCTTGATTCCGCAGATCCAACGGGGCGGTTTGGGGATCTGGGGTGCCGTGATTCTCGGTGTTGTGGGTGCTTGGATCGGCTGCCGTCGCGCCGGGGTGAAACTCACGGCCTTCCTGGACGCTGCAGCTCCCGGTCTCCTCCTGGCCCAGGCCATCGGCCGCCTGGGCAACTGGTTCAACCAGGAGCTCTTCGGGGCCCCGACCACGCTCCCGTGGGGTCTCCAGATTGATCCCGCAAACGCCAACTTCCCGGCTGGCATGCCTGCGGACACCCTGTTCCACCCAACATTCCTCTACGAACTGCTGTGGAACCTCGCCGGCGTCGGCATCCTGCTGCTCCTCGACAAGAAGTTCCAATTCCGCTGGGGCCGCCTGTTCTGGCTTTACGCCGTCTACTACACCCTCGGCCGGGTGTGGATCGAAGCCCTCCGGATTGACGATGCCGAACAGATCACCCTCTTTGGCATTACCACCAGGCTCAATGTCTGGACCAGTATTTTTGTCTTCATCGCGGCGCTGCTGATCTTCGTCGCCCTCGGACGACGGGCTCGTCCGGTGCCGGACTCGCCGTATTTGAAGGGCCGGGAGCCGGAAAAAAGCGTCGAAAAGGAACCGGCCGCGGTGACGAGCGTCACCAGTCATGATGTGGACGCATCTGTCTCAGATACTGGTTCGCGTGATAATCTCCGTGATAACCAAAGCGATCCGGGCCACGTTGACGAGCCGCAGGATGCTGCAGGGCACGCCGCCAAGGACACCATGTCCGCCGCGGATGCGACACCTGCCGCAACTGCCGTAAGGAAGGCCCCCGGATCCTCGCCGAAGGCAGACGACACCAAGTAGTCGCCGTCGGTACAGGGGCAACAGAGTCACCGCTCGTAGGGCCCAGTCCACAGCGTCGTGGCACCCCGGAAACCGGACCGCAGCATACCGATGTTCGCTGGTCAAGCCGGGGCCAGTGGTCTGCGTAACTGTTCGTTGCGCTGGATCGGCTGGCCTACAATTCCAAGTACTAGCGCTTTGTTATGCCCGTCACAGGGTAGGCAAGGTGGGGCCAACGTTGTCCCTTCCATACGCACGATCTCGAGGAAGGACGTCTCCCATGACCCATCTTCATAACCCCGGTTGGTCCGAAAATATCGAACCTCAGGGTGCCATGTCTCCGTTCAAGCGCTTTGCTGCGCTCCCGGAGGCCCAGGGTCTTTACAACCCTGACAAGGAGAAGGACGCCTGCGGCCTGGCAATTATTGCCACGCTCCGCGGGGAACCGGGATACGACATCGTGGAAGCGGCACTGACCGCCCTCCGCAATCTCGAACACCGCGGCGCTGTTGGCGCCGATGAAGGCACCGGAGACGGCGCCGGACTGCTCATGCAGGTCCCGGACGAGTTCTTCCGGGCAGTTGCAGAATTCGAGCTGCCCGCCCCCGGCCAATACGTGGTGGGCACCGCTTTCCTCCCCGCTGAATCACGCGAAGCCGACAACGCGAAGGCCGGAATCGAAGCACTTGCCGCTGACGAGGGCCTGACGGTTCTCGGCTGGCGCGAGGTTCCCGTTGTCGCCGACCTCGTCGGTGCCATGGCTCGTGCGTGCATGCCGTACTTCTCACAACCGTTCTTCGCCTCTGCCAACGGTGAACAGCTCGATCACAATGAGCTGGATTCCCGTGCCTGGCGTATCCGTAAGCGGGCGCAGAACAAGTTCGGCGTCTACTTCCCCTCGCTGTCCTCGCGCACCATCGTTTACAAGGGCATGCTCACCACCGCGCAACTTGAGCCGTTCTACCCGGACCTTTCGGACAAGCGCTTCAAGACCAAGCTTGCGATCGTGCACTCGCGCTTCTCCACCAACACGTTCCCTTCGTGGCCTTTGGCGCAGCCCTTCCGCACCATCGCCCACAATGGCGAAATCAACACGGTCAAGGGCAACCGCAACTGGATGCGTGCCCGCCAGTCACAGCTGGCCAGCCCCCTGTTGGGCTCCGTGCCTGAAGAGCTGTACCCGATCTGTACCCCGGGCGCCTCGGACTCGGCCTCCTTCGATGAAGTGGCTGAGCTCCTTTGGCTTTCCGGCCGCCCCATCACGCACTCGATCATGATGATGATCCCGGAGGCCTGGGAGAACCACGCCACCATGGATCCGGCCCGCCGTGCTTTCTACGAGTACCACTCCCTGCTCATGGAGCCGTGGGACGGTCCGGCAGCCGTGTCGTTCACCGACGGTAGCCTGGTCGGGGCCACCCTTGACCGCAACGGGCTGCGCCCGGGACGTTACTGGATCACCGAAGATGGCTTGGTCATCTTCGCTTCCGAGGTTGGCGTGATCGAGGTTGAGCCTTCCAACGTGGTCAAGAAGGGCCGTGTTGCTCCCGGCAAGATGTTCCTGGTGGACACCGAAGCCGGCCGCATCATCGACGACGCCGAGGTCAAGGCCGAGGTTGCCGCAGCCAATCCGTGGGCCGAGTGGCTCAAGGACAACTTGATCGACATCAACGAGCTCCCCGAGCGCGAGCATGTGCTCCACACCGCGGCATCGGTGAACATCCGCCAGCGCACCTTTGGCTACACCACCGAAGAGCTGAAGATTCTGCTTGGTCCGATGGCCCGCACTGGTGCCGAGCCGCTTGGTGCCATGGGTTCGGACACGCCCGTCGCCGTGCTCTCCAAGCGACCGCGGCTGTTGTTCGACTACTTTGTGCAGTCGTTCGCCCAGGTCACCAACCCGCCGCTGGACGCCATCCGCGAGGAACTGGTCACCTCACTGAAGTGTGCCATCGGCCCGAACGGCAACCTGTTGGATGGCAAGCAGGTCCGCCAGCCGCAGATTTCGCTGCCGTTCCCGGTGATCAATAACGATCAGCTCGCCAAGATCGCCAACATTGAAACGCCCGACGGCGACCGCATCGCCATGAAGGTCCGCGGCCTGTACCGCCCCGAGGGCGGGGAAGCGGCCCTGCGTGCCCGCCTGACCGAAATCTGCGAGCAGGTTTCCGGTGCGATCAACCGCGGCGTGCAGTACGTCGTGCTGTCCGACCGTGACTCGAACGCCCAGTGGGCGCCGATTCCGTCGCTGCTCCTTGTCAGCGCTGTCCACCACCACCTGCTTCGCAGCGCCAACCGCACCAAGACCGCCCTGGTGGTCGAGGCCGGCGACGTCCGCGAGACGCACCACGTGGCTGTGCTGATCGGCTACGGCGCGTCGGCCGTGAACCCGTACCTGGCCATGGAATCGGTGGAACAGCTGATCTCCAACGGCGACGTCGTTGGCGTCACGCCTGAAGACGGCGTCTACAACCTCATCAAGGGCCTCGGCAAGGGTGTCCTGAAGATCATGTCCAAGATGGGCATCTCCACGGTGGCTTCCTACACGGGCGCACAAACCTTTGAGGCCCTGGGCCTGTCCCAGGAACTGGTGGATGAGTTCTTCTCCGGCACGCACTCCCAGCTCGGTGGTGTTGGCCTGGACGTTATCGCCGCCGAAGTTTCGGCACGCCACCAGATGGCGTACCCGGAGGGCGGCATCGAACACCCGCACCAGCCGCTGCTTGGCGGCGGCGAATACCAGTGGCGCCGCGACGGCGAACCGCACCTGTTCAACCCCGAGACGGTGTTCCGCCTGCAGCACGCAACCCGCGAACGCCGCTACGACATCTTCAAGTCCTACACCAAGGGCATCGATGACCAGTCCGAAAACCTGATGACCCTTCGCGGGCTCCTCAAGTTCAAGGACGGCGTCCGTCCGGCGGTCCCGCTCGAAGAAGTCGAGCCGGTCTCCAGCATCGTCAAGCGTTTCTCCACCGGGGCCATGAGCTACGGCTCCATCTCCAAGGAAGCGCACGAGACCCTGGCCATCGCCATGAACCGTCTGGGCGGTAAGTCCAACACGGGTGAAGGCGGCGAGGACGTTGACCGCCTGCTCGATCCGGAACGTCGTTCGGCGATCAAGCAGATCGCATCAGGCCGCTTCGGCGTGACCAGCCTCTACCTGACCAACGCCGAGGACATCCAGATCAAGATGGCCCAAGGCGCCAAGCCCGGCGAAGGTGGCCAGCTGATGGCACAGAAGGTCTACCCCTGGGTAGCCCGGACCCGTCACTCCACTCCCGGCGTGGGGCTCATTTCCCCGCCCCCGCACCACGACATCTACTCGATCGAAGACCTCGCGCAGCTCATCTACGATGCCAAGCGCGCGAATCCTTCGGCCCGTGTACACGTGAAGCTTGTCTCGGAAGTCGGGATCGGCACGGTGGCGTCCGGCGTCACCAAGGCGAAGGCCGACGTCGTGCTTGTTTCAGGTCACGACGGCGGTACGGGCGCCTCACCGCTGAACTCGCTCAAGCACGCGGGTGTGCCGTGGGAACTCGGCCTGGCCGAGACCCAGCAGACCCTCATGCTCAACGGTCTCCGTGATCGCGTAGTGGTCCAGGTCGATGGCCAGCTCAAGACAGGGCGCGACGTCGTCATTGCCGCCCTTCTCGGTGGCGAGGAGTACGGCTTCGCAACCGCTCCGCTGGTGGTTTCGGGCTGCATCATGATGCGCGTCTGCCACCTCGATACCTGCCCGGTGGGCGTTGCCACGCAGAACCCCGAGCTTCGCTCCAGGTTCAACGGCAAGCCCGAGTTCGTGGTCAACTTCTTCGAGTTCCTCGCAGAAGAAGTCCGCGAAATCCTCGCCGAGCTTGGTTTCCGCAGCCTTGAAGAGGCAATCGGCCACGCCGAGGTCCTGGATACCCGGGAAGCGATCAACCACTGGAAGGCCGAAGGACTGGACCTGGAACCGATCCTGCACGGCCTCGAGTTCGACGACGACGTGCCGCTGCGCAACATGACCGGCCAGAACCATGAGCTGGACAAGCACTTTGACCAGCGCCTGATCACCATGGCCCAGGAAGCGCTCAGCGACCGCATGCCCGTCAAGATCACCTTGGACGTCATCAACACGGACCGTTCCGTGGGCACGATGCTGGGCCACGTAGTGACCAAGACCTTCGGCGTCGATGTGCTGGCAACGGACACGATCGACATCACGCTCAACGGCACCGCGGGCCAGTCCCTCGGCGCATTCCTGCCTGCCGGAATCACGCTGCGCATGTTCGGCGATTCCAATGACTACGTTGGCAAGGGCCTTTCGGGTGGACGCATCATCGTCCGTCCGGACCGCACCAACGTGTTCCAGGCTGAGCGCAACGTCATTGCCGGCAACGTCATCGGCTACGGTGCCACCAGCGGCGAAATGTTCCTGCGTGGCCAGGTGGGCGAACGCTTCCTGGTCCGCAACTCCGGCGCGACCGCCGTCGTCGAGGGTATTGGCGACCACGGTTGCGAGTACATGACCGGTGGCCAGACGCTGATCATCGGCCGCACCGGCCGTAACTTCGGTGCCGGCATGTCCGGTGGTACCGCTTATGTCCTGGACCTCCAGCCTGAGCGCGTCAACAAGCTGGCCCTCGACACCGGCGAACTCCAACTCCTGGAGCTCGACGCCGAGGACCGCGACATTGTCCACGGCCTGCTCACCAAGCACGTCGAGGAAACCGAATCCGTCCTGGCCGGCCGTCTGCTCGAGAACTTCGACGACACCGCCGCCCGCATCACCAAAGTACTGCCGCGCGACTACGCCGCAGTCCTGCAGACCCGTCTCGACGCCATTGAAGAGGGCCTTGACCCCGATGGCGAAGAAGTATGGTCCCGAATCCTGGAGGTAACCGGTGGCTGATCCACGCGGATTTCTGAAAGTCCGGCAGCGCGAAACGCAGCCACGCCGTCCCGTTCCCGTCCGCATCATGGACTGGAAAGAAGTGTACGAGGCCCAGGAAAAGGGTGTCCTGAAGAGCCAGGCCGGCCGTTGCATGGATTGCGGCGTTCCGTTCTGCCACCAGGGCTGTCCCTTGGGTAACCTCATTCCCGAGTGGAACGACCTCGTGTGGCGTGACAAGGGTGAAGAAGCGATTGAGCGCCTCCACGCCACGAACAACTTCCCGGAGTTCACTGGCCGCCTGTGTCCGGCACCCTGCGAGGCCTCGTGCGTGCTGGGGATCAACCAGCCCGCCGTCACCATCAAGCAGGTTGAGGTTTCGATCATCGACCAGGCCTTCGAGAACGACTGGGTCCAGCCCCTTCCGCCGACGCGCCTCACCGGTAAGACGGTGGCCGTGGTTGGCTCGGGTCCTGCCGGCCTGGCAGTTGCACAGCAGCTGACCCGCGTGGGCCACACGGTTGCCGTTTATGAGCGCGATGACAAAATCGGTGGCCTGCTTCGCTACGGCATTCCCGACTTCAAGATGGAGAAGGAACAGGTTGACCGCCGCCTGGAGCAGATGAAGGCAGAGGGAACCCGTTTCCGTACCGGAGTCGCAGTTGGCACCGATGTCACCTGGGAGCAGCTGCGCCGCCGTTACGACGCGGTGGTTGTTGCAACCGGCGCGACCGTTCCGCGGGATCTTCCCATCCCCGGCCGTGACCTTGACGGCGTGCACTTCGCCATGGATTACCTTGTCCCGTCGAACCGTGCGGTTGCGGGGGAGACCCCCGAGAACCACATTGACGCACGCGGCAAGCACGTGGTGATCCTCGGTGGTGGCGACACTGGTGCTGACTGCATCGGTACCGCCCACCGCCACCAGGCGGCATCGGTGACCACGCTCGCGATCGGCAAGCAGCCGCCGTCGGAACGTGCCAGCCACCAGCCTTGGCCAACATTCCCCACCCTGTTCGAGGTCGCCAGCGCCCACGAAGAGGGCGGCGAACGTACTTACCTTGCATCCACCGTTGAATTTGTCGGAGAAAACGGCAAACTCACCGGCGTCAAGGTTGCTGAAACCGAGTTCGTGGACGGCAAACGCCTGCCCAAGGCCGGTACTGAGCGGGTTATTCCTGCTGATCTTGTGTTCTTGAGCCTTGGCTTTACCGGTGCTGAGCCGGCAGGGATCACAGAACAGGTCAGCGCAGAGTTCGACGGTCGGGGCAACGTTGCCCGCGACGGCTACTACATGACGAACACCGAAGGTGTGTTCGTCGCCGGCGATGCCGGACGTGGCCAGTCACTGATTGTGTGGGCCATTGCGGAAGGCCGTGCATGCGCGGCCGCAGTGGACAAGTTCCTGATGGGAAGCACCATTCTCCCGGCACCGGTCGCCCCCACCGACCGGGCGATAGCGGTCTTATAGCGCCGGCAGGAACGTTTCTTTTACTCAATCAGCATGAACTACTTAGGGTAGGTATATGAGACGCGCGAAAATTGTGGCAACTTTCGGCCCGGCTATCTCCAGCTTCGACAACACCCTCGCGGTGCTGGAAGCCGGCGTTGACGTTGCCCGCATGAACATGAGCCACGGCGACTACTCCGTTCACGACAACACCTACGAAAACGTCCGCAAGGCTGCGGCGCAGCTGCACAAGCCCGTGGCCATCATGGCCGACCTCCAGGGACCCAAGATCCGTCTGGGTCGCTTTGTTGATGGCCCCCACGAGCTGGCCGTCGGTGACACCTTCACCATCACCACCGAAGATGTTCCCGGCACCAAGGACATCTGCTCCACCACGCTCAAGAGCCTCACCGAGGACGTCAACGTAGGCGACTCCCTCCTCATCGACGACGGCAAGGTGGCGCTGCGCGCCATCGAGGTTGACGACGTCAAGGTCGTCACCACCGTTACCGTTGGCGGCAAGGTCTCCAACAACAAGGGCATCAACCTTCCCGGTGTTGCGGTCAACGTTCCCGCGCTGAGCGAAAAGGACGAGGACGACCTCCGTTGGGCACTCAAGCGCGGCGCGGACCTGATCGCACTCTCGTTCGTGCGTGATGCTTCGGACATCACCCGCGTCCACGAGATCATGGACGAAGAAGGCCGCCGCGTGCCGGTGATCGCCAAGATCGAAAAGCCGCAGGCCGTGGACCAGCTCCACGAAATCATCGACGCCTTCGATGCCATCATGGTTGCCCGCGGAGACCTCGGCGTCGAGCTGCCGCTCGAAGAGGTGCCGATTGTCCAGAAGCGCGCCATCGAACTGGCACGCCGTTGGGCCAAGCCGGTCATCGTGGCCACCCAGGTCCTCGAATCCATGATCGACAACCCGCGCCCGACGCGCGCCGAGGCTTCCGACTGCGCCAACGCAGTTCTCGACGGCGCCGACGCAGTGATGCTCTCCGGTGAAACTTCCGTGGGCCAGTACCCCATCGAAACCGTCAAGGTCATGGCACGGATCATCGAGTCCACCGAAGTTCACGGCCTCGAGCGCGTCCCCCCGCTGGGCACCAAGCCCAAGACCCGCGGTGGCGCCATCACCCGTGCCGCCGTCGAAATCGCCGACCAGCTGGACGCAAAGTACATCTGTACGTTCACCCAGTCTGGCGACTCGGCACGACGCCTCTCGCGCCTGCGGCCCGTCAAGCCGGTCTTCGCGTTCACACCCGTTGAGCACGTCTGGAACCAGCTCGCCCTCACGTGGGGCATCCAGCCGGTGTTGGTCCCGTCCGTGGGTCACACCGACGAGATGACCGCACAGGTGGACAAGAGCCTGCTGGAAATGGAGCTCGTTGACGAAGGCGACCTGGTTGTCATCGCAGCAGGTTCCCCTCCAGGACAGGCCGGTTCCACCAACTCGCTGAAGGTCCACAAGGTAGGCGACCTCGCTGACACGTCCAAGACCGACGAAGGTTCACGCAAGGAACCCGTTGGCCCGTGGCCCGAAAAGAAGTCCAAAGCCAAGGCATAGTTCCTCGGTTGTGAAAGTGGGCCCCGCCGTTTGGCGGGGCCCGCTTTTGTTTTGCTTTTTGGCGGGTACGACAGCGGCCGCGCACCTTTGTGGGGTGCGCGGCCGACGTCGTTGTTTTGCTGCTGGTGTGGCGCTAGTTGACCTGGTTGATGATGGTCTCGGCAACCTCACGCATGCTGAGGCGACGGTCCATGGAGGTCTTCTGGATCCAACGGAAAGCTTCCGGCTCCGTCAGGCCCATCTTGGTGGTCAAGAGGCTCTTGGCGCGCTCTACAAGCTTGCGCGTCGCGAACTGCTCCTGGAGGTCGGATACCTCGTTCTCAAGCGCCTTGATCTCCTCATGGCGGCTCAAGGCAATCTCGATGGCGGGGATGAGGTCCGCGGGGGAGAACGGCTTCACGACGTACGCCATGGCACCGGCGTCGCGTGCACGCTCCACCAGTTCCTTCTGGCTGAAAGCCGTCAGCAACACCACAGGGGCGATGCGTGCCTTGACGATCTTCTCGGCAGCCGAGATGCCGTCCATCACGGGCATCTTGACGTCCATGAGGACCAAGTCAGGCTTGAGCTCCTCAGCCAACTGCACGGCCTTTTCGCCGTTGTCTGCCTCGCCGACGACGTCGTACCCTTCGCCCTTCAGGATCTCGATAATGTCCAAGCGGATGAGGGTCTCATCCTCGGCTACGACAACGCGGCGGGCCGGCTGGCTTGTGGACGTGGACTCCGTCTGTTCGGTCACGGGATCTCCTTGAAAAGGTTCGGCGGGTTCATGTCCATCTTAGTGTGGACTCTTTGATGGCTGGTTTTTGTTGCATCAGCGCGCCCGGTTCTTTGAATCAGCCTATCTGCATGTATAGTAATTTCGCGTGCTGGGAAAGGATCGCGTTGCTCACAGAGATGGGAGCGGTCAGCGAGATTTAACTTCCCGGTAATCCGCGCCCGAGTGGCGGAATTGGCAGACGCGCTGCACTCAAAATGCAGTATCGAAAGGTGTGTGGGTTCGAGTCCCACCTCGGGCACTGTATTGTCGCAGGTCAGGGGCCTATATGGCCCCTGACTGTTGACAAAACCCCCAAATCTGTTGACACGGATCTAGCATCTTTATGTGGCTAGTATCCGGAAACGCGTCAAAAAGGACGGCTCTTCGTCCTTCATGGTGGTCTGGCGCGACCCCAAGATCCGGAAGCAGCAGGGCATCACTGTCGACTCCGAGCACGAGGCCGAAACTCTGAAACGGTTGCTCGATGCGAATGGCCAATCTTTCGAAATCGCGCAGCAAGCTCTGCTGGACAACAGGGCGAAAATTCCGACTGTTGGCGAAGTGATTCAGGAACACATCGACCTGCTGGTCCGGCCGTCGAGCGGGACCGTGAAGACGTACCAAACCATGCTCGATCTCCATGTGCAGAAGGTCATCGGCCACGTGCCTGTAGACAAGCTGGACTACCGGATGATCGCGTACTGGGTGAAATCGATGATGGCCAAGGGACCGGCGCCCAAGACGATCAAGAATGTGCACGGCTTGATCTCGGCGTCGATGAATACCGCGGAGATGCTGGGGTACATCACACGCAATCCTTGCCGCGGGGTGCAGCTGCCGAGCGTTGAAAAGGCCGAGGACGAGATGATGTTCCTCACGCATGCTGAGTTCGGGCTGATCATGGAGGGCATGGGGGAGCGGTATCGCGATTTCACGAACTTCCTGGTGATGACAGGGACGCGCTTTGGGGAAGCCACGGCGCTGACGGTGGCGGACATTGATTTGTTGGGTAGGCCGGCCACTGCCCGAATCAACAAGGCATGGAAGCGGGATGGGCAGAATCAGTTCTACATTGGGCCGACGAAGACGGGTGCGGGGAAGCGGACCATCGGGTTGAATCCGGCGTTGGTTGATCTGTTGGTCCCACTGGTGGCTGGGCGGCCGAGCGGCGATCTTCTGTTTGCGACGCCCAAGGGCGAGAGGATCGTGCACAAACTGTACTGGCATCACTATTGGGTGCCTGCCGTGAAGGCTGCTCAGCTCCGTGGGCTGCGCAAAGATCCCCGTATCCACGACCTGCGGCATACGCATGCCTCCTGGCTGATTCAGGATGGCGTGCCGATCTTCACGATCTCACGGCGTTTGGGGCACGCTTCCATAAAGACGACTGAGCAGGTCTACGGCCACCTCATGCCCGAGGCTCTTCAGGTCGGTGCCGATGCGACCGAGCGTCAGGTCGCCGCGTTCATGCGGTGACGAGAGATCTCGGTCTATCAGGAGACCAGGCGGCTGCGTGCACGTGTGCCGATGAGGCGGGTGCTGGCTGGGCTCGCGCCAGGTACCGCGGGTGACTTATGCGACGTTGGCAGGATTTCGCTGAGCCTCGCTATTTCTGCGATGTGCTCAGACGTAAAGACGATCTTGCCCTTTCCCCAGCACGCGTGTGGGAACCGGCCGGCCGCTGCGCCGTCACGCAGCCACCCTTCGCTGCAGCGCATTAGGGCTGCAGCCTCTGCGGGTTCAAAGAATTCCAAATCCATGTCCGTCTGCTCAGTGTCGTTTATGCCTTGGTTCTTCATGCATGGCGTCACCAAGTAGAACATGATCCAAGTCGCTCCACGGCTTTGAGGGCGGTTCTGACGATGTAGCGTCTGGAGGGCCGCCGATGAGTTAGCGGCTCAATACAGCGCGGCCGCAAGGATTGGCCAATCACCTGGGCAGCCAGAATCCGGTCCGAGTTGGGGTCCGAAGCAGCCGGAAAGGCGCCACAGTCCGACACGCTTAGCGTAACTCTTCATAATTTCAGCAGCCTTGATAGCTTCCCTTTTATTATTTGCCTATGAGCGGATCTATCCAACAAGAGGCAAGCGCGACGTGAGATCACTACGCAGGGTGACGCTCCTGATCCTAGCCACACTCAGTATCGTGTTCGCCATTTCGGTGTCTTTGAAGGGCGCCGAACTTCCGTCGATACCTGGATGGGCTGCGTTCGTGGGTTTCCTAGCCGTCGGGCTGTGTGTGTATTTTCGACTGTCATATAAGGAGCACACCAGTACTCCAACGACATTCGGAATTGACGGCACCGATATTAATCCACGTCAACTGACTTCTATGGCCGAAGCGCGGTGGTCACAACTAAATGGCGATGACTTTGACCAGTATATGCGCTTCTTCTTTGAGCCCAAAGTTTTCTTCGAAAGGATCAGTGAGACTGTTGAGCCGCTAACGCGATCGGTTTCTATTACCAGGACTTACACGGTTTCTGTTTCGGTGCGGACGAATAACTCCATAATTCTTCCACTCAAGCTGCAGTCGGGACAAGAAATAATGAACGGACTTCGTCTGACTGACTCAGAGGGGCGAAGAATTTCGTCTGTTTCTCGACGAAGAACTATCGCTGAGCTTATGGCCGTTATACGGGTTGGTGTCGAACTGTGTGGCTATTCAGCAATCCAATATTACGTTGATAATATAGAGTCCCGTGTTGCGAACATACTCCTCCGCAGCGGTTCCAATGACGAAAATGAAGTGACTCAGGTGCAAGCAGAGATCCTGTCTCTGCCCTTATCAAATCAAGATGATCGCTGGGTTCGGAGTTACGTTGGGAGGCTTGTGTCCCTATGCGCTGAAAAGTACCCAGTTTGTGTTGAGCTGAAGGGCTCGGTGAAAGAGCAATCAAGGGGCATTCGTCGGAGGAAGGAAGAAGACGAGCGAGAAGAGATTTCAGCGCGTCTCAGCCTCAGGGAGCGTGTCATTTTTGACTACAACGATCAGACCGTGAAGCTGACCTTCTGGAAAAAAGTCGAGAGCGTTGTGAGGCATTCGTTCGGGATCCGACCCCTGAGCTTTATGATCCCGCTCGAGTCCACGCAGATGACATCCAGTTATCATATGCAGGTCGTTGGCCCCGAATACACGTACTTGGCTCGCCAAGAACTCCTCACGACAACGACGTCCGGCGAGTACGCGCAGCTTCGCAAAACGAGCGCAATCGCGCAATCAAGGCTTGGTCAACGCCATGCCCACATCTATGTTCGCGGGGGCGACGTTCCGGACGGCTCGTTTTTCAGGGCTCGATTCTATGAGCGCATGCCTGGGTCGATCGGAAGAGCAAGCATGTCCGCACTTTCGGCTGCTACCCTAATCTGGCTCGGGTTTTTCGCCAGCCTGGCTTCCGTCGATGATGCGAATTCGGCGTTGATTCCAAGCTGGGAGTTTGCGGCTTTAGTGCTTGCTTTCCCTTCTGCAATTGCATTGTGGACCGGCATGGAGCAGAGTAAAACCCTCTCCGAAGGGGTCCTCATATCGAGAGTAACTATCCTTTTCACCATTGTTATCTCAACTTTTGCGGCTTGGCATAATATCTCTCATATTGAATTAGTCGATGTATGGTTCTTTCGCCTATCTAACTTGGATATCTGGATATTTCTAGCTTCCATTGCCTCACTCAATGCGGTGGGTATTAGCCTCTCTTGGATGTATAGATCCTATCTGCAGCGAAAGTTTGTCGATGGGCTTTAGCAATTATGATTGATTGCCAAAGATTCATCTGGTACAATATTTATTCAGTAATCTAAACGGAGAGTTGCTCATGGCTAGAGTAGAAAAGTACGAGTCGCTTGACGATAACTTGCGTCCTGTCGTACTTGATGCTGGATGGTACTACCCGGGTATTCTCAAGAAGAAGCGACCATCAACGGTTCCGGAGATCAATGAGCCCCTGCCGGATCGGAAGGTCGCGCTTGCTAGTATTCATCGCGCTGAGGCCCGAAATCGAAAGTCCGGAAAAAGGCCATTGACGATTACGCAACGCAGGGATCAAGAAGATAATTAGAACCTCGTATTAGCGGGTTTGGCCTTATGCATACCTGAAGGTTGATGCCTCGTCAACTTTCCTGGTGGGCTTCCCGGATTAGTTTAGGATTTTCGCCTGTGCTGCCACCAGGTTCGTCTGGGCAGCACGACAGCCTAGGGTGTAAAGGATTCTGCCACGCGTTGGAGTACGCTCACCTGGCGGTTTCGGTGAGGCGATTTGACTGTCTCGCCTCACTCCTCTGAATCCCTTTCGAGCTGCCAGGTTAGCGCACGTGATCTGGGTCGCGGAGCGTCGCTGGGCTGTTGGTTTGTTTGAAGACGCCGTCGATGATGGTTGACGGCACAGAATCGAGGCATAGCACAGCGCCCTCCTCTCTCGTTGCCGCCCTTGGATTTATCTGCTTTGACTTGAAGTTTTTGGTGCCAAGCAGGTTATTGAACCCCTGCACTCTGGACATGTCCAGAGTGCAGGGGTTCAATAGTTTTGGGGTTGGGCCGCGACCGGAGTGCCAACCTGAGGGTACGTACTACTAGGGATACCCCATGGACACAGGCCTATATTTAAAAGGGCCAACGCCGGGGGAGCGCGCCGCGGTTGCCTTCAATTCCTTGACGCTGCCAACTCACCTGAGCCTGGAACGCTTGGTCAGTGTGATCGAAGGTCTGCGGCGACGTCCCATTGCGATCGAAGCCGCCGGGTTCCTGAGTGGCGGGTCTGTGTGCGGTCTGTGGCTTGCCACAGATGAAGTCGAAGTGATCCTGCACGCAGTGAGCCCGTCCGGCTTGCACCGGCAGCAATTCGTGCTTCACGAGCTCGGCCACATGGTCCTGCGACACGACGAACTCGCCGTTCCTTTGGACTACGTAGGCGTTCTTTTCCCGAACCTTCCGGCGGGTCTAGTCCGTCGCGTCTTGGCCCGTACGAGCT
Source organism: Paenarthrobacter sp. UW852 (assembly GCF_024608385.1). Lineage (NCBI taxonomy): Bacteria > Bacillati > Actinomycetota > Actinomycetes > Micrococcales > Micrococcaceae > Paenarthrobacter > Paenarthrobacter sp. UW852. The sequence continues at coordinate 581,518 of NZ_JAMSGY010000001.1, read as the reverse complement.
TCAGTGACGAGCTAGAGGCGACTGCAGAATCACTCGCGGACCTCTTCGCCGCAGCTATAAGGAACAGTGCGAGGGAACCAAGGTCGTTCATCGCAGCGATGCGCTACGCCGGCGGAGGTTCGATCATCAACATTTGCTCCACCTCCGGGCTGGTGGCTTTCGAAGACAACTTCGCCTACGTCGCCTCCAAATGGGCAGTGCGGGGGATGACCAAGGCTGCAGCCCTGGAACTGGCTGCCGATGGCATCCGGGTCAACGCTGTTTGCCCCGGTGAGACCGAAACACCCATGCTTCTAAATAGCAGTGAACCCGGCACAGCCCTCCCTCCCGAAAGCTTCCCCTTAGGGAGGTGGGCCAAACCGGAGGAGATCGCCTCAGCCGTGCTATTCCTCGCCTCGGATGAGTCCTCGTACATGAGTGGCAGCGAAGTCGTCGTAGACGGAGCCTACACAGCGGCCTAGCCCTTACACGGGGGGTCGCCGTCGCGGTAAAGTGCCGCGACGGCGGCCCCGAAAGCTCTCGCAACGCTATTCGTCATGTATCTGCGTCATACTTTTGACGACGGTGTCCTGGATCCTTGAAAGGTGTTCCTCGGACATTGCGGTTGAAAGTGCCAGCAGGCCGTTGGTTCCTGCGAGTACACCTTGGTTGTAGAGCTTCCACCACAGTGACGGCATGCCTGTGGTTGATATCCGCAGGAGGGAGCCGAAACCGTTGACAGCTACCCCAGCGGACTGGAGCTCTCCTCGGAGACGATCGCCGGCGGCGTTCAGGGCCGCCACTGAGGCCTTGTCATAGAGTCGCATCGCAGTGAGGCCAGCTGCCATGGTGACGGGGTTTGCCGTGAAGGTGCCGCCCCACATGACACTTCGGTCGTCGCCTGGTCGGAAGCTTTTCAGGATCGCGGAGCTGCCGCCGATGGCTCCTGCGGGGAAGCCTCCGCCGATAATCTTGCCGGCTGATATCAAGTCCGGTTCCACGTCATAGTGTTTGTGGAAACCTCCCCAGTGGAGCCGGAGGCTGATGACCTCGTCAACGGCCAGGAGGGCGCCGTGCTGATCAGCAAGCTTGCGGAGTTCGTTGACAAATTCAGGCTCGGCCGGCCGCAGTCCTGCCCTGTTGGGCATCAGGTCGATCAGGATGGCGGCCGTCTTATCTCCCACGCGGCGCATGGTGTCAGTTAGTGCCTCAATGTCTCCTTGGGGTAGCACGATGACGGACTGCCGGGTTGAGACGGCCAGTCCGAGGGAATGTTGATCGGAGACTTCGTCGCCGGTGCCGTGGTAACTGCCTTCGAACCGGATGATGAGGTCCCGGCCTGTATGGGCTCTGGCTGCGCGCAGCATCATGAGTACGGCTTCTGTTCCGGAATTGCAGAAGCGCCATTGCTGGATCCCGGTCCGTTCTGCCAGACATTCGGCCATGTCCACTTCGTACCGGGTGGGCAAGCCAAAGGCCGTTCCTTGGCGGGCTGCGCCAAAAGCTGCGTCGAGTATCTCTGCGTTGGCGTGCCCGTGGATCAGTGAAGTGTAGTTGTTGTTGCAGTCGATAACGGAATGCCCGTTTGCATCGACCACCACAGCGCCGTGCCCTAAGGCGGCGTATGGGGGATGGGGAGGGACATGGACCGTTGATCTGGTGTTGCCGCCGGGCATGACTTTTGAGGCTCTCAGCGCTAGTGGTGTTTTTTCGGCAGAGGTGGTTGGCATTTTTGTTTCATTTCTTTGTAGGTCGGCGGATGTGCTGGCCCCTGCATGCGGCGCCAGCATCATCGGCTTTAGCGGAGGGCTACTGCGTCGATTTCGATGACTGCTCCGTCGGCAGCCAGAGCGCTCACTTCGACAAGCGTGCTTGCTGGCCTGATGTCGGGCCATCGTCGGGCCCTCAGCGTGCTGACTGCTGCGCGTTGTTTGATGTCGGTGACGAAGACGGTCAGCTTGATGAGGTCCGCCGGCGATGACCCGGCGGCGTTGAGGATTGATTCCAACGCTTCAAGGATGGTGGTTGTCTGTGCTTCGATGTCGCCTGGGTGCTGGACTGCTCCGCTGCCATCCAAGGCGAGGAGGCCGGAGACGTAGACGAACTGTCCTGCCGTGACGGCATGGGAGAAGTGCCCGCGGGGGGCTGGGACGGATGCGCTGGTTATCTCCGTTCTGATGGCGTCCGTGATTGTCATGCCGTTGCCCTCTCATGGTCGAGTTGGTGCGCTTTGGCCATGGCTGACAGGGTCGCCTCAAAGCCGCCGATGGCGGTGTTGAGATCATCGTCGGTCCAGGCAGCGGTCGGGCCGAAAGTCCGGCTGGTCAAGCCCAGCCCTTGGTTTGTCAACCCGAGGCACATGAGGCGCCAGAGCCTGTGATCGGCGCGTTCTGCACTCGCGTAGTCCACGATTTCCTCACTGGAGAAGTGGACCCCGGCGCAGGGGCCGTCCCCGGTCACTGCAAGGGAGAACTCGAGCCGTTCGGCGATTTCCCGGAGTCTTTGGCGTAGCTTTTCGCCCATGGCAGCAGCACCGGCGAAGTCGGCGGGGGTGGTGGCCTTCATGGTTGCGACGGCTGCTGCCAGGGCTACGGGGTTTTGCGCGTGCGTATTGGAGGCGCTGATCTGCTGTTCTACGATGTCGGCCCGACCGGTGACGACGGCTACTGGAAGGCCGCCGCCAAGCATCTTGCCCATGACGATGAGGTCCGGGGCAGCAGATAACCCGTAGTACTCGGTTGCTCCGCCGACCGCGAAGCGGCAGCCTGTGATGACTTCATCCAGAATCAGCAGGACCCCATGTTTGTGGGTTTCGTCCCGTAGGCCCTGGATATAGCCGTCGCGTTGATGGATGGCTCCGGGGATGGTCATCATAGGCTCAGCTATGACGGCCGCGACTGAATCATGGCGACTCTGCAGAACATCCCGGACTGCGGACAAGTCGTTGTAAGGCACCGTGATGACGTTGTCGTGGGCTGTTGGGGAGAGCCCGATTTTCGAGGATTGCTCGCCAAGCAAAGCGTCGTGCTGGCCGTGGAATCCTCCTGCCACCCGGATGATTATCTGATTCCCGGTGAAAGCCCGCGCCAATCGCAGTGCATAAGTGTTGGCTTCGGAACCTGAGGGGGCGAACACGATCCTTTCAGCTCCGGGGATCCGTGCGCACAGCAGCTGGGCGAATTCGTCGCGGATAGGGGATGGGTGCATGGCGCCGCCGGGCGCCCCGATGGTGCTCATCGCCGTGTGGACGGCTGCAGTTACGGCGGGGTGGGCCCTGCCAACGAAGCTTGCGTTCCATCCCGCATTGCAGTCCAGGACGGAGTTTCCGTCCAGGTCCGTGAAGCGGGATCCGCTTCCGGAGGCGACGTAGATGGGGTAGGGCATGCCTGAGTTGAAGCGGGTGCGCTGGCCCTTGGCGATGAGCTGTTGGGCGGTTTGGTTGGCGACGAGGGAACGTACGTTGCGTTGGTTGTAGGTTTCAAGCCATTGGACTTCGAGCGCGTCGAGGTAGCTGGTGCTCATGTAGTTTCCTTTGTTGGTTGGGGGCTCGTTTGGGAGCCCCCAACGTCGTTAGGTGTGTACGGATGCCGTTTCGTGGTCGGCGTCGGCTTCGTTCATCTTGATTCCGCGTGTTTCACGGGTTAGGGCCGCGGTGATTGCGACGATCGCCAGGGCAGCGGCCGCATAGACGGTGATGGAGCTGGTTGTTCCGAAGATTTGAAGCAGTGCGATGGCGATGGTTGGTGCGAGGCTGCCTCCGACGATGCCGGCGAGCTGGTAGCCAAGGGATGCGCCGCTGTAACGGTGTTTGGCGTCGAAGAGTTCGCAGATCCAGACGGCCTGGACTCCATACATCGCTGAGTGGAACACGAGGCCGACGAGGACCGCTGCGATGATGAGCGCCACTGATTTGGTGTCAACCAGCGGGAAGAAGAAGAACAGCATCCAGATGGTCGCCCCAATGGCGCCGATGATGGTGATTGGCCTGCGGCCAAATTTGTCGCTCAGCGCTGCTGAGAGGGGGTAGGTGATCAGCTGCATGCCGGCGCCGAGCATTGCTGCGGTGAGACCGATGCTGCTTGGCAGGCTCAGGGTCTGCGACAGATATGTGAGCAGGAATGTAATCAGGAGGTAGAACATGATGTCGGCGCCGGCCCGGATCCCAATGACGCGCAGGATGTCGAGCGGTTGACGCCGGAACAGTTCCAGGACAGGGGAGCGGCTGACTTTCCCCTCTTGCTGAAGGGCGTTGAAGGTCGGGGTTTCGGTGACTTTCAGGCGGATGTAGATGCCGACTATTACGACGATCGCAGAGAGCAGGAACGGCACCCGCCAGCCCCAGGCCACGAACTCTTCACGGCTGAGCTGCGCGGACATGAGGAGCAGGATGCCTGTGCTGAGAAGGTTTCCAATGGAGGCTCCGACCTGGACAAAGCTTGTCAGGAAGCCGCGACGGGTCGCAGGTGCTCGCTCGGCGATCATCAGCGCGCCGCCGGCCCATTCTCCGCCCAGGGCGAGCCCTTGGATAAGCCGGATAATGACCAGCAAGATCGGGGCGAGGATGCCTGCTGTGGCATAGCTGGGCAATAGCCCGATGGCAATTGTGGAGGTTCCCATCAGCATAATCGTTGCAAGGAGGACCTTCTTGCGTCCGATTCTGTCCCCGAAGTGTCCCGCGATGGCGGCGCCGACAGGCCGTGCTGCGAAGCCCACGGCAAAGGTGATAAAGGACAGCAGCGTTCCGGTCAGCCGCTCATAGGACGGAAAAAAGACCTCTCCGAATACCAGTGCCGCGGCCGTGCCGTACAGAAAGAAGTCATACCATTCCAGTGACGTCCCCACGAGACTTCCCGTGATGGCCCGTCGAAGTGCTTTTGTTTCCCCCAGGTTGTGTTGCTCGGTGCTAGGCATGGTGCCTCCATAGTGGATCCGAAGTGCATGAGTTGTTTGGTGTTGTCGGGTGGACTTGTTCAGTCGGAGGTGGCGTAACCGGCTTCGATGTCTTCGGCGATGGCCTGTTTGGATCGTTGCGCCGGGTCCCCGTAGCCACCCCCACCCGGGGTGAGCATGCAGATGAGGTCACCCTGTGTGATCCGGACGTTTTCGCCCTTGCTGACCATGGGCAGGGTGATCTTTTCTCCCTGCAGCCGGAACCAGGGGGCAGATGCCGCGCCGGGTTGGCCGCCCATGCGGCCCACAGGTGCTGTCTTGGACTGGTCGCCGAGAAGGCTGGCCCGGCCGTGCTTGCCGAGGTACTCAAATTCGAAGTGGACGCCAAGCCCGCCTCGGAAAGTGCCGGTGCCCGCAGATCCGTCCCTGAGGGAGTATTGGCGTACGAGGATGGGGTAGCGCTGCTCCAGCGTTTCAACCGACTGGATCAGACCGATACTCATCAGGGAACAGCCGTTGGACAAACCATCGCCGGATTGGTGTCCGCCGTATCCTCCACCGAGGAAGGTGTACATGACGAACTGCTCGCCGTCCTCGTCGACGCCGCCGATGGACAGATTGTTGGAAGTGGCGGAGGACCCGGCCGGGACGCGGTCCGGCAATGCACCAGCGAGGGCACCCATGACGGCAGTGATGATGCGTTGGCTGGTTTCTGCTGCGCAGCCTGCGACCGGACGTGGTGGCTTGGCATTGAGGAAGACGGACTCTGGGATGATGAAGGACAGGGGCTCGAAAATCCCCGAGTTGATGGGGATGTCCGGGAAGACGTGCTTTATGGCCACGATGGCACTCGAGACAGTAGCCGCGTAGACGGAGTTCATTGGCCCTTCGCACGGTGGGGAGGACTCGCTGAAATCGATGGTCATTTCGTCGCCGCTGATGGTGAGGCGGACCGCTACGTCCAGGAGGGCGTCGTTGATACCGTCGTTGTCCATGCGCTCGGTGAAGCTGTACGAGCCATCCGGTATGTCACCGATATAGCTGCGCATTTGGAGAGCGGAGCGTTCCCGGAGGAGGTCAATGACACTGGAGACGAGTTCTGGTCCGTATTCGTCGAGCAGCTCCGTAAGGCGTTCATCGCCGACGCGCAGTGCAGTGGACTGGGCTTCGACGTCGCCCATGATGTCGTCGGGGAGCCGGGAATTGGTTTGCAGTATCGCCAGGATGTCGGTGTTCAGGGTGTCTTGGGTGAAGAGGCGAACGGGCGGGATCCGCAGGCCCTCCTGGTAGCAATCGCTTGCCTGGGCAGCGAAGCCACCGGGGACGCGGCCGCCAAGGTCGGTCCAATGTCCGGTGTTGGCCAGCATGGCGAACAGTTTTCCCTTGTAGAAGTAGGGCCTGACGAGCTTGGTGTCCATGATGTGGGTACCGCCGGCAAAGGGGTCGTTGACGAGGTAGGTATCTCCGGGTCGTGGTTCCTTCACGATGTTCAGGACGCTGGCGACCGTGTACTGCATGGTGCCCACGAATATGGGCAGACCCCTGACGCCTTGGACGATCATGGATCCGTCCGTAGCCGAGTAGATTCCGTCAGCGCGATCCCAAGCGTCCGAAATGACGGGGGAGAAGGCCATCCGTTCGAATACTGTGTCCATCTCGTCGGCGATCTGTTCGAGACGTCCGCGGATCACGGCCAAGGACAGCGGATCAACCTCAACCCGGCTCATCGTGCCACCTCCACGATGATCGAGCCGGTGTCATGGACGGTGGACCGGGTTCCCGGGGGCAGGATGATGGTGGTATCGATTTGTTCGATCACGAGGGGTCCTTCCAGTGATTGACCGGCTATCAGGGAGTCCCGAGACAGGACATCGACCATTTGTGGTTCGCCGGTGAAGTTGATGCTCCGTTTGCTTTGCTGCTGCGTCTTTTTGGCCTGGGTTGGTGCCAGCGGCGAAAGGGATCGTCGTCCGGTAGTGACGGTCCGCAGGTTGATCAGCTTGATGTTTCGTGCCGGGTGCCGGCCGCCGTAAGTTTTGGCGTGTTCGCGCAGGAAGGCATCGGCGAGCTCGTCGGAGGTCCATCCCTGCTGCCGGTCCCCGAGCGGGATGCGCAGCGTGTAGCGTTGTTTGCTGAAACTCATGTCGGCGAAGTGTTCCACAACGATGGTTTCGGACGTGAAACCGTCTGAGGTGAGCAGGCCTGTGCCCTCGGAGGTGTGCTGGCTCAGGATGTCCTGGACCTTGTGGCTTAGCTCCGGGCCTTCAACGTTGATGTTGAGGGCGCTTACGTAGTCGTACTTGGCATCGGCGATGAGGCATCCGTAGGCGCTAAGGGCCCCTGGGTACGGTGGAATGAGGACGGTGGTCGCTCCGACCGTCCTTGCCAGTTCGGCGATGTGCATTGGTCCGGCACCACCGTAGCCAACCAGGGCAAATCTTCTGGGGTCGTGGCCTTTGTCCACGCTGACGCTGCGGATGGCGCCGGCCATCTTTTCGTTGGCTATGCGGATGATGGCCAAGGCTGCGGCCTCGATGCTGAGGCCCAGGGGATCGGCGATTTCCGTTTGGATGGCGTTCCTGGCGGCGTCGACGTCGATGGTGAATCCGGCTTCGGTTCCTAGTTGCTGGTCTGGGGCTATGCGGCCCAGGACAGCATTGGCGTCGGTGACTGTGGGTTTGGTGCCACCTCGGGCGTAGCAGGCGGGTCCCGGTGTTGAGCCGGCACTCTCGGGTCCTACCTGGAGGATTCCTGCCCGGTCGAGGGAGGCCAGCGAGCCGCCGCCGGCAGCGATGGTGGTGATATCGATCATTGGCAGTTTGATGGGCATGCCGTAGTCGATGTTCTTTTCGGAAGTGATGGAGGGGGCGCCGGAGGGTATCAGTGCGACGTCGAAGCTGGTACCGCCCATGTCGCAGGAGATGACGTCGGCGAGGCCGGCTGCCGCACCGAAGTCGGCTGCCGCTACCGTTCCGGCAGCGGGCCCGGACAGCAGGGTTCGTGCTCCCAGCCGTCCTGCGCGCCGGGCGGGGATGAGCCCGCCGTTGGACTGCATCACCTGGACCTCATGCTGGAAACCTTTTGCTTCAAGCCGGTCTTGGACGCTGTGCAGGTAGCGGCCCATTGTGGCGCTGACGAAGGCATTGACTGCGGTTGTGTTTGCTCGCTCGAACTCCCCTGACTCGGGGCACAGTTCATGTGAAGCGCTGAAACTGACACCGGGGAGCAGGGCGGTGAGCCTCTCAATGAGGAGCTGTTCATGGGCCGGATTCGCGTAGCTGTTGATCAGACAGACAGCGACGCTCTCGATGTCCAGGTTCCGGAGTTTGTCCGCCACGCGAATAATGGCATCATCGGACAACACCGTCAGGATACGTCCCTGAGAGTCAATGCGCTCATCGACTTCGATGGATCGGCTCCGGGGAATTATCGGTGTGTAGCCAGTTGTCAGCCCGTAGGTGGCGGGCCGGTCCCTTCGGCGCAGCTCGAGGACGTCCCGGAATCCTTTTGTGGTCACCAGCGCACAGCGGTCTCCCTTTCGTTCGAGAACGGCGTTGGTAGCCACGGTCGTGCCGTGGACGACTGCGTCCATCCCGGCGACGGGTACCGGAAGTTGCTCCAGACCCGCCACGAGCCCTTCTGCCTGCTGCCCCGTGGTCGAGAAGACCTTGGCTATGCGGAGACGGTTTTCTTTGGTGTCGTGCAGCACCACGTCTGTGAATGTGCCGCCGACATCGATTCCTGCGATGACTTCCATGTTTTCTTTACCTAACTGTGTTTTGTGTTCGTGCTGCTATCCGCTGTTTTTGGACAGCAATTGCGCCATGGCAGTCGCGGCCGTGAGAACGGGTTCCACCCACTGGTCGATGACGAAGCGGCTGCTGGGACCGGCAACACTGAGTGCGCCGATAAGAACCCCATTTGAGTCGGCGATACCGGCTGCAACCCCGTCGATGCCCTCGGCATATTCGCCCTCAGTGATGGCATAACCCTGCCGCCGGACCTCCGGGAGGATTCTGGACTTGAGTACGGTCTTCGAGCGGACACTATGGCTGGTCACCTCCGGCAGCTCCTCGTCCGGGTAGAGGTTGTCGATCTCTGCTTCAGACATCGACGCCAGCAAGACCTTTCCGGATGCGCAGCTGACCAAGGGCATCCTGGTCCCCACCCGTATGTCCATCCTCAAGACGTGCTTCGTCTCGAATCGTTGAACAATGATGGCGTCCCGGTTCCGTGGTATCGCCAGTGAGACTGCCTCACCGCTCATGTCTGCCAGCGACCTCATAGGTCCAAGCAGGGCGCCTCCGAACCGGGCAACATCCGGAACGGCCGCGCCCACTTCGAAGGCACGCAGGCCAAGGAAGTACATGCTGTCCTCGTCCTGAAAAGCGAAGTCCTGTTGCAAGAGCGTGGATAGAAGCATGTGTGCAGTACTTCGTCCCACGCCGAGCTGGCGCGACATCTCGCTGACGCCAATCCCTTTGGGGTGTTCGCTGAGGATTCGGAGCGCACGGAGTGCGGTGGCAACCGTGCTGGAAGTCCTTGATGAACTGTTTGACATATGCGAACATCCTTCGTAAATTGCGAATGCGGATAAATGATGCAGTGATTAGGCTCACGCGTCAAGGGTCGATTTTTGATCTGTCTGAATTGCGGTAAGTTCCGCAAGATCCACCGTCTGTGCCAATCTGAGACAAATGGGCCCATCCCCTTGACGTTCGCCGAACGTGGGTACAAGATTCAATCTGCTCCTGATCAACCAGTCAGATATTCGCATATTGCGAACGCAGGCGACCTTCATGTTTTGCGCATTTTGGGTGCAGCGGGTCACGCTCCACATCGATAAGGCCAAGCAGCGAGGCGCCATAGGAGGAATTCTTGGTCACTAAAATAGATAACGCTCTGTCCGATGTTGCCATCCGAACAAAGCGCAAAGTATTCCGGCGACTGATGCCGATACTGATGTTGGGGTACATTGTTGGATACCTCGACCGCACCAGCATTTCGTTCGCCAGTCAAGGGCTTAGTCAGGAATTCGGCATGAACGCCACCGCATTCGGTTTTGCCGTCGGTATTTTCTTTTTGGGCTACGTGCTGTTTGAAATTCCCAGTAATGTCTTGCTGCATCGAGTGGGAGCCCGGATCTGGATCACGCGGATCATGATCAGTTGGGGGATCATCACCGTGCTCATCGGGTTCACGACGGGCGCAGCCGGCGTCTATGTCCTGAGGTTTTTCCTCGGCGTCGCTGAAGCCGGATTCTTCCCCGGCATCATCCTCTACCTCACCTACTGGTTTCCCAATGCCGTTCGGGCCCGCATGCTGTCAATCTTTATGCTCTCTGTTTCCATCGCCCTGGCGACCGGAAGTCTCTTGAACGGTCAGATCCTTCAGCATTTCGACGGACTGCTTGGCTTTTCGGGCTGGCGATGGATCTTCTTCGTCGGCGGACTCCTGGCGGTCATCCTCGGCGTGCTCAGCTTCTTTCTGTTGACCGATTCTCCACAGAAGGCGCGTTGGCTCGACGAACCTGAACGCCAGTGGCTGATCGAGACCCTGGCGCGGGAAGGTGAAGAGCGTGCGGCGGGCCGATCAGACCACGGCATTTGGGCGGGTCTGCGTGATAGAAGGGTCATCCTTCTGGCGGTGATCTTCTTTTTGATCCAGTTCGGAAACTACCCCTTGGCATTTTGGCTGCCGCAACTGGTCAAGAGAATCGGACCGGATTTATCGGCAGTTCAAGTCAGCCTGGTAACAGCCATTCCCTATGCATGCGCTGCAATAGTCCTGTTTCTGATGGCAATGCGCTTCGCACGGCGGGACGCCGAAGTGGCTCATATCAGCATTCCGCTGATTGTTGCTTCGGGTGCATTCGCCGTAATCACGGCGTTCCTGGGGCAGCCGATTATTGCTCTTATGGCAATCACCGTGGCTACGATGTGCGTCCTCCCGGCCACAGCAATGTTTTGGTCTCTGCCCACTCACTATCTGACCGGTGCTGCAGCCGCGAGTGGAATCGCATTGATTAACTCCGTAGGTAACATTGCCGGTTTTGTAAGCCCCTACAGTTACGGCATTCTTCGGGATGCTACCGGAAGCGACAATGTGGCCCTGGCAATGCTCGGCACTGCGGTCGTTGCTGCGGCCGTGATACTCATTATCTGGCGGAATAAAACCCGGGAACGAGCCTCTTGGAACAGCCCGCGAACGTCACGTCCTGAAAGGGTTGACGCGAAAGAATCTTGAGGGCAAAAGTGTCAGCACAAGTTTGGCAGCCCCATTTGCCTGGGGCTAGTCGCCCAAGGGCTCAATGGCCCATGCGATGAGATGAAGGCCGGTAGCGGCCCGTCCCCGCCATGCGAGCCATCGCCGTCGTAATTGCTGCTCGCCGTCCGGAAGGGTGGGTGCCATGGGGAGGGCGCTGTGTGCAAGGTGCTGGCTCAAGGTGGCTTCTTCCTGCCGCGCCAGCAAGAGGGCAAGCGGATAGTAGCTGTTCATCAGTTCTCCCAAGCGGTTCTCCAAGGCGGCCAGTCGGCGCTGCTGACTGGCCGGGCGGATCTGGTCTACTTTTGGTGCTTTGTAATAGGAAGAGTATGCGGAGGGAATCTTGCCGCACTGTGCCACTCTGGGCCACGTTGGATGAGGGGCAAGCCGGGGCTCGACGAGGCGCGGGCCTGCGCCCGGGGGAGCGTGACTGGCCGCCGACTCCTATTGTGTTCCTGAGCCGAAGTCGACGGCCAAAATCGCCCGGGACAGGGTGACGGCACGGTTCGCCAGTTCTTCAAGCTCGGCGTCGGTGCAGTCGCGGGAGGCCCAGCGCGTGGCCCCTTCCAGGAGGGTCACCACAACCCTCACATGCTCCGTGGGATCTGAGCATCCCATATCGCGTGCCGCCGCCACGTACATTTGTTCATGGAGTGTCACCCAATCGTCCACTTGCGCGCGGAGGTCCTTGGGCAGGACTCCCGCCATCCTGTCTGTGGCTACAAGCAAGTCCCAGAGGTTGCTTTCCGGGAGCCGCACCTGCCGCGTGAAATGAAGCCTGACCATGGCGTCCCAGAACTCTTCAGCGTTAGCGGCCGGCGCGACAGCTTCGAGCAAGGCTACGCCAAAGCGGTGGAAATGCCAGCGGAGCGATTCGGCAACGATTTCATCTCTGCCCTCCGGGAAGTGGGAGTAGAGGCTGGGTGGCTTGATGTTGACGGCATTCGCGATGGTCCGCATGGAAACGGAGTTAAATCCATTGGCGATGGCGAGTTCCAGGAAAGCCTCAAGGATGTTTTGGCGGGCGGTTTTCTGGCCGGCCCAGTTCCAATCCTCAAGCTTTGTCTGGAAGCCTGCCTTCGCTGCTTCGTAGGACGTCACGCTCATAATCCGCCATCCTAACAGTCGTTAGGTAAATCGGGATAGGCGCTTCCCTAACGTCTGTTAGTTAGGTAGTCTGGAAGTGGCGTGGAGCACATGCACCCACCAACCTGAGTGGTTTGAGCGGAAGAGCAAACAATGGTCACCGAAAACACGAGCCTGGGGGCCCCTCGGAACAACAACGTCATCCTCGGAAGCGGTCTTTCGGGCATGGTTGCTGCGTACATCAGCGCACGTGCCCTGGAGGAGAACGCATCACAAGATGAGAACTGGAGCGCCGAGCGGGTCTTCCGTCCCAAGTTGCCGAGGTGGCGGCCGCGAAAGAACGGGCCCAGCGGACCTGGCCCGGCGTTGGCGTCCTGAACCGCATACCGAGAGAGAACCTCCACATGTCTGCAGAAATCCTGTCACCGTTGTCCCATGAGACACCACGAGAAACCAACCGGGTCCGTGAGCTCTTCCTAATGCAACCGCATGCCGACCTCAGCGGTATCCGTCCCATGGTTGCCCGCTCGTGGTACCGGAGTCGGGCTGCGGGCGTTGATGCCTTCTCCGACCGCGGGTTCTACGACGAGGGGCGAGTAGACGAGTTCACGATCGCAGCGGCCGGCCCGCACCTTCAGAAACTGGACGAGGTGGCCGCCGACCTGGGCGGCTACGTAAACATCACCGCCCCCAACGGTGTCCTGGTCAAGGCCGACTTTTTGCGGGACGACGGGTTCCCCGCCGGGTACTCCCTGCTGGAGGAGAGCTGTGGCAGCAACGGCGAGGGCCTGGCACTCGAAGAGGGGCGTGGTGTCTGGCTGGCTCCGGAAGAACACTTCCGGGAGGACATGAGGGGGAACTGGTGCTTTGCTTCCCTGGTACGCGACCCGTTTCATAACCGTGTGCGGGCCGTGATTGGGCTAACCCTCCCGGCAAACCGGGTCAGCACGCTGGAGCCATCATCGACCCTGCTCATGCTCGAGGGCGTCGCCTCCCGGATTGAACGGGACATCGAAGTCCGGACTTCCTCGAAGGAGCGGGCGCTGCTCAGTGAGTACCTCAGGATCTCACGCCGAAGGGGCAACCGGGCCGTCATTGCCGTCGATGGCAAGAACTCGCTCCAGAACGCGACGGCGACGGCGACGCTGGTGGACAGCGACTTTTCGATCGTTTCCGGCTATGCCAAAGCAGTCATGGCTTCCAGCCGCAACATGAACTGCGAAGTCATGCTGCAGGGGCCGGGGCGTTCCACGCTGGAAATATCACCGGTAACGCTTTCTGCGGCCAATATCGGAGCAATTGTGGTGGTCCGGCCGCATGCGCCTGCCAAGGAACGGGCGAATGCTTCCGCAAGTGCGGCAATAACCCTGGAATCGGCACCTCAAGGGACCGCCGAGCGGTTGTTGAAGCATGTGGATGGCACCAGTACGGAGCTCAAGCGGACCCTCAACCTGGTGCGGAAGGCTGTGGACCAGGACCGGTCCGCGGTACTGATCGGTGAACTGGGCAGCGGGAAATTGCGGCTGGCCGATGCCATCGCGTCACTGCGAGGTGGCCGGATGGTTGTGGACGCACGTAACGGAGACCTCAGGAACCACAACTTCAGGGACGTCCTGCACCGGGTTTCCACCGAGCTCCCAGCCACGTTGATCGTGGAACACGCAGATGAGCTGTCGCAGAACGAAGCAGGCGAGATAGCCCGCAACCTTCGCGGCAATTCCACCACCAAGCTGATCTTCACCATTACACGCCCCACGGACGCAACCCTGCTGCTTTCCGAGGCGTTCGACGTCCTTGAAATCTCGGTGGCACCGCTTCGCAACAGGAGGGAAGACATCCCGCAGCTTGCCAACGCGATTGCTGAGGAGCTGGGGGAGCGGCGGCTTTCGCGCCGCCTGCTAACGACGCTCACCCAGGCCGACTGGCCGCGTAACATCGACCAGCTGCGGGCCGTCGTATCCAACGCCGTAGAACGCGCAGACGGCACAGAAGTCACAGTGGATGACCTTCCGCAGGGATTCCACCGCGTCCTGACGAAGGGGCGGCTTTCCCGCCTGGAAGATGCAGAACTCAGTGAACTGCGCACGGCGCTCCAGGAAGCAAAGGGTAACCGCAGCCTCGCGGCCGAAACCTTGCAGATCGGACGCTCCACCCTGTACCGGCGCATGGACTACTTCCGCAGCCGCGGCTTCGATCTCTGATTGCACGCAGGGAGCAGCGGCCGACCCCCTAACGGGGCCGGCTGCTGCTCTCTGCTCACAGGCGCCGAAAGGCCCGACGACGAGTGGCCGCCTGTGCTGCCCGGCTCTCCCAGTCTGTGGGACACGGTGTCCCACTGCGGTGTCTCGATATGGCACGGATGACCGCCCCGATATCGCGTTGTACTGGAAATCACCCGACACCGGCACCCGTCCCAAGGAGTGTCCGGCAGCGACCGAGGGTACGAACACGAACAGGACGACTGACTATGACCCGCGATGCCCAGGGAACCATTCTTGTGGCCCCTCACCATTTCCCGGACCTGGACCGTGAGCACGCGCTTGCGGAGGAGTTCGGTTACACACTCAACCCAGCGGCAGACACCGATGCCTTCCGCGAAGGGCTTCCCGAAGCCGACATTGTGATGATCACGCCCTATGCCAAGCTCACTGCCGCCGACTTCCCGTTGATGACCAAGTGCCGTGCAGTGATCCGGTACGGAATCGGCTACGACAACATCGACGTCGCTGCGGCTACCGAAGCGGGCATCCCGGTCTCGATCGTTCCGGGCACAGCCTCGGAGGAAGTCGCCTCCCACGCCTTCGCCATGGGCCTGGCGTTGGCCCGCCGCCTACCTGCCGGAAACGCCGCTATCGACAACCTTGGCTGGGCCGGAACCATCGGCTACGACACCCCTGTCCTCTCCGAGCTTGAGGTCGGCGTCCTGGGCATGGGCCGCATCGGGCAGCACGTGGCCCGCATGTACTCGGCTGTAGGAGCCCGCGTCCGTGCCTACGATCCCTTTGTCACGGAGAGTTTCGTGGAGATGACCGGGATGCAAGACATCCTGGAAAATTCCGACGTCGTCTCCCTCCACCTGCCGCTGAACGACGAGACGACGAACCTCATCTCCACCGACGTCCTCGCCAAAATGCGCAGAGGCACAGTGATCGTCAACGTGTCCCGCGGCGGCCTCATCGATGAATCCGCGCTCGCCGAAGCATTGGCCTCCGGACACATCGCAGGCGCCGGCATCGACACCTTCGCCCAGGAGCCGCTCGGTGCGGAACACCCGCTGCGGACGGCGCCAAACGCCATCCTCACGCCGCACATCGCGTGGCGTTCCAACCGGTCGACAGGTGCCCTGCAGGACGGTGCCGTGGAGCGCGTACGCCTCGCGCTGACCGGCCAGCCGCTCATCGACCTCGTGAACTGAAACGACTTCTGAAGTGAAAAGACTGGAGAAACCCGACTTGGCTACCACCAATCATTTGGAAGACCTCGCCGCATTGCAGAACCCTGCAGAGGATCCGCACCTCCGCCGTGGGCCGCGCGGCTTCCCGCTGCTGCCTGGCGGCTACGGCCGGTCAACCTACTACACCGGCGCACCAAGCCCTTACGCCATCAAGGGCGAGGGCTACCGGGTGTGGGATGACCGCGGCCGTGAACTGATCGACGCGAACAACAACTTCACCTCCCTGATCCACGGCAACGCCCACCCGGAAATCACCGAAGCTGCAACCAAGGCACTCACCACGGGTGCAAGCTGGGGCATCCCGAACCTTTACGAATGGGAACTCGCCGAACTCCTGCTCGGCCGCCTTCCCGAACTGGACCAGGTCCGTTTCGCGAACTCCGGCACCGAAGCTGTCATGTCGGCGATCCGCATCGCCCGTGCCAGCACCGGCCGTGAGCGCGTTATCGTCACCAAGGGCGGATACCACGGAACGTCCGAGGTTGCCCTGGTTCCCGGTGGACCGTCCTACCAGCGCGGCGTCACCCGCGGCGTGATCGACGACGTCACAGCGGTTCCGTTGAACGACGTCGAATTCCTTCGCCAAGCGGTCGAGGCCGCTCCGGACGCCTACGCCGCTATCATCCTGGACCTGCTGCCCAACCGGGCCGGCCTCCTCACCATCAACGAGGAGTTCGTCCGGACTGCCCGGGAACTGGCCACCCGTTACGGCATTGTGCTGATCATCGATGAGGTCATCAGCCTCCGCCTTGGCTACAGCGGCTTCAGCGGCGAATACGGGGTTACCCCGGATCTGCTGACCACTGGCAAGCTCATCGGCGGCGGATTCCCCGTCGGAGCAGTCTGCGGCAAGGCCGAACTGATGGCCGAGGTGGACCCGACGCGTCCTGGCAGCCTGCCGCACGGTGGCACCTTCTCCGGCAACCCCGTCAGCATGGCGGCCGGTTCCGTCGCCCTGCGCCTCTACACCGAAGATGAGGTCAAGCGCCTGAACGAGTTGGGCGACACCGCTCGCGACACGGTCAACGCCAGGGTTTCCGAAGCCGGTTGGGAGATCCGCGGCCGCGGCTCACTCCTCCGCGCCGTTCCGGCCGGTGCAGAGAAGGTGGACGAGCACACCCAGCACAAGCTGTGGTGGGCCTCCTACGAGCGCGGCCTGCTCGGCTCCCCGGCCAACCTGTTGTCGCTGTCCACGCCCATGGACGAAAAGGTGGTCGCTGACATTACGGACCGCCTGGCCGACGCCGTCCTGGCAGTCGCCTCAGGGGCTCCCACCACGGAAGGCACAAAGTAGCCATGAAGATTGTTTCCTACGAACACGAGTCCGGGGTCCGCAGTGGCGTCCTGATCGATGACACCGTCTATGACCTGGAGCTGCTGCTTCAAGGTTCCCGCCAGGCGGTGCACGGAGCCACGACGTCCGTCCGGGAATTCCTGGAATACTACGGTGACAGGCTTGAGGCCATTTCGGCCGAGGTCAGCGCATTGGCTGGTCGGGACCCCGAAGCCCATGTGGGTACGCGGGCCGCTATCCGTTTGACCACACCCGTGCCCAATCCCTCCAAGGTGCTGTGCATCGGACTGAACTACAAGGACCACGTTGCCGAGACCGGGCGCGCGTTTCCGGAGTACCCGGACGTTTTCGCCAAGTTCGCCTCCACCATGGTTGGACCCGAGGACGAGATCGGCGGTGCGACGGTCAGCCAAAACCTCGACTTCGAGGGCGAGCTGGCAGTAATAATCGGGCGCAAGGCCAGCCGGGTCACCGAAGAAGAAGCGCTGAACTATGTTGCAGCGCTTGCCCCGCTGAACGATGTCACCGCCCGTGACCTGCAGTACCGCGGGACCCAGTGGCTGGCAGGCAAGGCTGTGGACGGGTCAACCCCGTGGGGCCCTGCCCTGGTCACCTTGGACGAAGTGGGCGATCCCCAAAACCTGGACCTGGCAACCCGCGTGAACGGCATCGAAGTGCAGCGCTCGAACACGAGCCACCAGATCTTCCCGATCGCCCGGATCGTCTCCTATCTCTCAAGCTTCCTCACCCTGGAACCTGGCGATGTCATTGCCACGGGGACCCCGCAGGGCATTGGTGCCAAGCGGAATCCGCCTGTCTGGCTGGAACCGGGAGACACGGTGGAAATCGAGATCGACAAGGTGGGGCTGCTCCGCAACACCGTGGGCAAGCCCCAACTCTAACCCCCTGCAAGCTCTACGAAAGTAATGAAGACCATGAGTGATGTACAAACACAAGCAAGTGAGGCCAGGTACCGCATCGCCGTCGACACCGGCGGTACGTTTACCGACGTCGTGGTTGGTTCCAACAGCGGTGACATGGCGGTCGGCAAGGCGTTGACCACCTACGACCGCGTGTTCACCGGCTTCGAAGCGTCCGTCCGCCGCGCAGCCGAGTCCGTTGGCTGGAGCGGTGACGATGTTCTGCGTAACGCAGACGTTATTGTCTACGGCACCACCCACGCCACCAACGCTGTTCTCACCGGTAAAGTGGCAAAAACGGCACTGCTGACCACGGACGGTTTCGCCGATACCCTGCTGCTGCGCGAAGGTGGTCGCCGTGACGCCTTCGATTCCAAGGCTGCCTACCCGCCGCCGTACATTCCCCGCCAGCTGACCTTCGAAATCACCGAGCGCATCTCTGCCGAGGGCGACGTCCTGGTGTCACTGGACGAAGAGCAGGTCCGCGAAGTCCTCGGATCCTTCAAGGAACAGGGCATCGAGGCCGTAGCAGTCTCCTTCCTGTGGTCCATCATCAACGATGCCCACGAGAAGCGGGTTGCCGAGCTGATCCAGGAAATCCTCCCCGGAGTTCCGTACACGCTCTCCAACGCGGCAAACCCCACCATCCGCGAATATCGACGCTCCTCGGCAGCCTCGATCGACGCTTCCCTGAAGCCGTTGATGGCCGACCACTTGGGCAAGCTCCGCTCGGACCTCCAGGAATACGGTTTCGCCGGGGATCTCTTGGTGGTCACCTCCGAAGGTGCCGTCCTCGACGTCGCCGATGTCCTTGACCGTCCCGTCCTGCTTCTGAACTCCGGCCCGTCCATGGCACCGTTGGTGGGCGCGGCTGCTGCTCCAGACCACGACACCGTGGTGGTCTGCGACATGGGCGGCACCACCTTCGATGTGTCCTTGGTGGAGAACGGCGTGGTCCGTCACACCCGTGAGGCGTGGCTGGGGGAGCCGTTCGTGGGTCACCTCACCGGTTTGTCCTCCGTCGCGGTGTCCAGCATTGGCGCCGGCGGCGGCAGCATCGCCTGGATCGACGGCGGCGGCCTGCTTCGCGTGGGCCCGCAGAGTGCACGCAGCACCCCCGGTCCGGCAGCCTACGGCCGCGGCGGCGAAGAACCAACCGTCACGGACGCTTGCGTGGCGCTCGGCTACCTCGACACAGAGGGCTTCGAAGGTGGCTTCACCCTGAACCGCGAGGCTGCCATTAAGGCCATTGACACCCGCATCGCGGGGCCGCTGAAGATGGACACCCTGCAGGCCGCCCAGGCCATCCTGGATGTCTCCGCCAACCACATGGCCACCGCCATCCGACAGTCTGCCCTCGAACAGGGCGTTGATCCCCGGGGCGCGCTCATTGTTGCCGGCGGTGGCGCCGGTGCCATGGTCGCAGCGATCATCGGCAGGCTCCTGGAAGCCGACACCGTCCTTGTCCCGGCGACCGCCGGCGTCCTGGCCGCCTACGGCGCCCACCGCGCCCCGATCGCCACAGAGTTCCTCTCTCCGCTGCACAACGACACCCGCAGTTTCGACGCCAGTTCGGCCTCCCGTGCGGTGGCGGACCTGACAGCCAAGGCTGAGATCTTCGTGAAGCGCTTCGATGGCGTGGGCGAGGCACCCAAGGTCACCTACTTCGTGGATGCCCGGTACCCCGGCCAGGCCTGGGACCTCCGCGTCTACCTCGACGCCGCCCCAGACACCTCCGGCGATGCGGCAGGCATCATTGAGCGCGCCTTCCACGAAGAGCACGACCGCCGCAACGGCACCCACGACCCCGACAGTCGCGTGGAGATTATCACCTGGGGCGTCCGCGTGGAGATACCGCGTCCGGAGCACGCCAAGTCAGAAAGCGAACTCAGCCGCACGGCGGAAATCCACCGCACTGACGACATCGTGTTTGGCGGCGAACCTTACAGCACCCAGCGCTACCGGGGCGTGACGCTCGCGCCCCGCGACAAGATCGTGGGACCGGCCGTCATCGACCAGCCCACCACCACAATCGTCGTACCGCCGGAATGGGACGCGACGCTCGATGAACGATCCAACATCTACCTCACCCGTAAGGAGGCGTAACCGTGACCCGCGAATTCGATCCCGTAAAGCTCTCGGTCCTTGCCAACGCATTCGACGGCATTGTCCGCGAGATGACCAGCGGCCTGCTCCGCTCCGCCCGCTCGTCCGTCATCAACACGGCCCGCGACTTCTCCTGTGCCGTGCTGACCGCGGACAACCAGTTGCTCGCCGCGGCCGAAGGTGTGCCAGTACACGTCTTCGGCGCCGGCCCGCTGGGCGAGGACATGGTGGAACTGCACAAGGACATCCGGGAAGGCGACGCGTTCCTGCACAACGATCCCTACATGGGTAACTCGCACGCTGCAGACCACGTGATCCTGGTGCCCATTTTCATCCAGGGACGCCACCTCTTCACTGCCGTGACCAAGGCCCACCAAGCCGACTGCGGCAACTCGCTTCCCACCACGTTCTTCGCCACAGCGCGGGACGTGTATGAGGAAGGCGCGCTGATCTTCCCCTGCGTCCGGATCCAGCGCGACTACACAGACATCGACGACATCATCCGCATGTGCAGGTCCCGCATACGTGTTCCCGACCAGTGGTACGGCGACTACCTCGCATCCGTGGGTGCTTCCCGTATCGCCGAGCGCCGCATCCACGAGCTGGCAGAAAAGTTTGGAGTCGATGACCTGGTGGACTTTGTGGACGCCTGGTTCGACTACTCCGAGCGACTGACCGCCGGCGCAATCGAAAAGCTGCCCGAATACGTCCTCCATGGCACCTCTGCTCACGATCCCTTCCCCGGCACCGGACCGGACGGCGTGCAGCTCCAGGCGACCCTCGAGGTGAAGCCCAAGCAGGGCAAGATTGTGATCGACCTGCGAGACAACCCGGATAACCTTCCCAATGGCTTGAACCTCACCAAGGCAACCGCCACCGGCGCCGCATTGGCCGGCATCCTTTCCGGCATCCCGGAGAACCTGCCGAGCAACGCCGGAACCTTCCGCCGGGTGGAAGTGCTGCTGCGTGACGGCTGCGCCGTCGGTGTTCCGAAGCACCCGTACTCCTGCTCCTCGGGAACTACCAACCTCGCCGACCGCGTAGTGAACATCGTCCAGGCCGCGTTCTCCCAGATCGACGACGGATACGGCACCGCCGAGGGTGCCGCCGGCCAGGCACCCGCCAAGTCGGTCATCTCCGGCACGGACGAACGCAACGGCAACGCCTATGTAAACCAGATCCTGGTAGGTGGTGTCGGCGGGCCGGCTACCCCGTTCGTCGACGGATGGCCCACCTACCAGCGTCCAGTGTGCGGCGCCCTGCTTTACCACGACAGCGTGGAAGTGGACGAGCAGCGTTACCCGATCCTGGTCCACGAACGCACCCTGGTAGCCGACACCGGCGGAGCCGGCCGCCAGCGCGGCGGACTCGCAACCAGGGTCACCATGGAACCCCGTGGGGAGAGCGTCACCCTCACCTACGGCATCGAAGGCAAGATCAACCCGCCCAAGGGTGTCCGTGGCGGCCACGACGGGGCAGAACCGTCCGCCTGGGTAGAGGACCTCAAGACCGGCGAACGGCGCGAGATCCCGGTAGTAGGCCGCTACGACCTGCAGTCGGGCGAGAAGGTCGTATCCATCACCCCCGGTGGTGGCGGCTACGGCGATCCGCTGGAGCGTGACGTCCTGGCAGTCCTCGACGACTACCGGGAATCCCGCGTCACTGCCGAGGCCGCAGCTGCCGATTACGGCGTCTTTATCACCGACGGCGCAGTTGACGAGGCAGCCACGGCGAAGGCCCGCCAGGAACGCCTGGCCGGCTAGCCGACTGCTATCGCAACCCATCCCGAGGCGAGGTATATTCCTCGCCTCGGGATGTTCCAACAAACATTTACGGAGATTCACATGGAACCCATTCGAGTCGGCATCATCGGCGTCGGAAATGTCCTTAACCAATACCTGGACAAGATCGGCGTCCACCCCGACGTCAACATCGTTGCGCTCGCGGACGTGAACCCCGAGGCAGTGCGGAAGCGTGCTGCCGAGTACGACGTTCCCAAGGCCCTCACTCCGGACGAGTTGCTCGCAGATGAAGACGTGGAGTTGGTCCTCAACCTCACGCCGCCCAAGCTCCATGCACCGGTCACCCTACAGGCGATCGCGGCCGGCAAACATGTCCTTTCGGAGAAGCCCTTCGCGACCTCTCTTGAGGAAGCCAAGCAGATCCTGGACGCAGCAAGGGCAGCCGGCGTCAGAGTCGGCTCCGCGCCCACCACGTTCCTGGGTTCCGGCATGCAGACCAGCCGCAAGCTCATCGACGACGGCTGGATCGGCGAGCCGGTGGCGGCCTTCGCATCGTTCGCGTGCCGGGGCTATGAGCACTGGCACCCGAACGTGGACCCCTTCTACAGCCCCGGGGCTGGCCCGATGCTGGACATCGGCCCGTACCTGATCACCAATCTGGTGAACTTCTTCGGCCCGGTGAAGCGGGTATCCGCGACCACGCCGCGTTCCTCCGAGACCCGTCCCCGCCCGGGCAAAGAGGGCGAAGTCATCCAGATCCAGACCCCCACGCACGTCACGGGCACCCTCGACTTCGAGTCTGGCGCTACAGCTACGGTGATCGTCAGCTGGGACATCTGGAACCACAACCTGCCGCACCTGGAAATCTACGGCACGGGCGGTTCGCTGGCCGCTCCGAACCCGGACCACTTCTCCGGCGCTCCCGTGCTGCGCCGCGGCGAGCCTGGCGACCTTGCGCTGGACATGACACCTCCCGGTGGCGGAGATTGGCGCGAAACGCCCATCACCCACCGGGACGACGCCTACCGCGGCATCGGCCTGGCCGAATTCGGTTACGCCATCCGCAACGGCGTGGAACCCCGGACCGGCGGCGACTTCGCCTACCACGTCCTGGAAGTCCTCCTCGCCTTCGAGGCGTCCTCTGAGCAGGGCAAGCACATCGAAATCGAAAGCACGTGCGAGCGGCCCCGGCCGTTGCCTTCGGTAGGGCCGCAGGAACCGTACCGCTTCGACTAAGACAAATACGAAACAGCAGCCGACGGCGGTACGTAAGTGCCGCCGTCGGCTGCTGTTTGTTTGGTGTCCGGGCACATGGGTTGCTGCGTCCCAAACTGGGACACAACTTTGCTTCCCCATGGTGAAAACCTGATGTTCGGGCGAATCGGTTTGCAAATGCCGACGCACCTACGAATTTAGGAGAACCCATGACTAGCACAGCCGCTGCTGATATCGGCACCGAGGTCAATATTGCAGCCGATAAAAAGGCCGTCCGCCGCCGCACTGTCGCACAAGCGATCGTTGAGTATTTGCAGGTCCAGTACAGCGAACTCGATGGTGAAAAACGGCGTCTGATCGCCGGCATGTACGGCATCTTCGGGCACGGCAACTCCGTTGGCCTGGCTCAAGGCATCGATGAATACGGTGTGGACTTCCCGCATTACCAGGGCAAGAACGAGCAATCCATGGTCCACGCGGCCATCGGTTTCGCGAAGGCTTCCAACCGTGCCGCCACTCTGGCCTGCACCGCTTCAGCGGGCCCAGGATCCACCAATATGGTCTCCGGTGCCGCCACGGCCACCACCAACCGACTCCCTGTGTTGCTGTTCCCCGCGGACATCATCAACAACCGGTTCGGCGACCCCGTGCTGCAGCAGATCGAGCACCCCGTTGAGCGAGATGTTTCCGCCAACGACTGCTTCCGTCCTGTCAGCCGATACTTCGACCGGATCACCCACCCCGCACAGTTGCTGTCCACGCTCCCGGAGGCCATGCGCGTCCTTACCGACCCTGTGGAAACCGGTGCCGTGGTGGTTTGCCTTCCGCAGGACATCCAAGGTGCCGAGTTCGACTTCCCGGAGTCCTTCTTCACCCCGCGTGTCTGGCACATCCGCCGTCGCCCGGCAGTTGAGGACGAGCTGCGCGACGCCGCCGAAATCATCCGCAACGCCAAGCGTCCGCTGCTGATCTCCGGTGGCGGTGTCCGCTACTCCAAGGCACAGGAGGAACTGGCACGTTTCAGCGCGGAGTTCGGCATCCCGGTGTCAGAGACCTACGCGGGCAAGGGCAGCGGACCCATCACCGACCTCAACCTCGGTGCTCTGGGTGTGACCGGCACGGTGGGAGCCAACGAGATCGCGGACGGTGCAGATGTGGTCATCACTGTCGGCTCGCGACTCCAAGACTTCATCACGGCCTCGCATTCGCTGTTCCAGAACCCGGACGTTAAGTTCGTCAACCTCAATGTGGGCTCCTTCGATGCCCACAAGATGGGCTCATTCCCTGTGATCGGGGATGCCAAGCTGAACCTGGCCGCCCTGCGGGCGCGCCTCGCCGCCGTCGGATACTCGACGTCGGACGAGTTCCGCAGCGACATCGCAGATGCCCGCAAGGCCACTCAGGAGGTGCGCAAGCACGACCTCCAGGATTTCGCCGGCGAACTGATGAGCCAGGCCCAGGTGATCGATGTACTCAACAAGCGCACCACCAGTGATGACGCACTCATCTTGGGCTCCGGCGGCGTGGTTGAGGGCATCCACAAGGCGTGGGATCCCTCCAACGGCACCGAAATTCACTTTGAATACGCCAACTCCTGCATGGGCCATGAGATCCCGGCCGGCCTCGGCTACCGTTTGGCCCGTCCCGATGCGCCGGGCGAGGTATATGTCCTGATCGGTGACGGTACCTACTTCATGCAGCCCACCGAACTGGTCACGGCTGTCCAGGAACGCAAGAAGATCATCACTATCGTTATCGACAACCGCGGACACCAGTGCATCTGGCCCCTCCAGGTTGCCAAGGGTGGTCCGGGCCGCGAATTCGGCACTCAATACCGGGAACGCAGCAAAGAGTCTGGTCGACTGGACGGGGCGATCCTCGACTTCGACATCGCCGCCAACGCGGCCAGCATGGGCTGTGCTGCCTGGTCCACGACGACCGTCGAAGAGTTCTCGGCTGCCCTCACCGAAGCGAAGGAAACCGAAGGTCCCGCCGTGATCGTGGCCCGTGTTGAGCCGTGGCGCTACCTTTCCGGCAATGGCGCCTTCTGGGACGTTGGAGCTCCGATGACTTCGGAGCGGCCCGCCACCCTGGAGGGTGCTGCCAGGCACCTCAAGGGCCGTGAGCGCCAGCGCTTCTACGCTGCCACCACCGCACCTGAAACGCGCTAAGCGCACCGGGCGGGACCGCTACGCAGCGGTCCCGCCCGTCGTCTTACGGGCTTGCCCGTTCTTTCTGATTTTCGCAACTAAGGAGCATTCATCATGAGCGCATTTGCCGTTACTGATCCGGCTACCGGAACCATCCACGCCGAATACCCCGCAGCCACTGATGCCGAGGTGGAAGCCGGGCTCAGCGCAGCACAGAAGACCTACCAGGAGTGGTCCCGCACCACCACGGTGGCCGAACGGGCGGCCTTGGCCAAGCGTCTTGCGGACCTGTTTGTCGAGCGTAAGGACAAGCTGGCCGCCATCATCAACCGGGAAATGGGCAAGCCGCTGCAGCAGGCAGTGGGCGAAGCTGAGTTCTCCGGTTCCATTGCGGCCGCTTTCGCGGAGCACGCCGAGGAATGGCTGGCTGATGAGCAACTCGAAGTAGCAGACGGGCTCCGGAGCTTCTTCCGGTACCAGGGCCTCGGCGTGATTCTGGGCATCATGCCGTGGAACTACCCCTACTACCAGGTGGCACGGTTTGCCATTCCGAATATCATTTTGGGCAACACAGTGATCGTCCGCCACGCCAGCCAGTGCCCGGAATCGGCGTTGGCGCTGGAGGAACTTTTCCGCGACGCAGGCTTCCCGGAGGGCGCCTACGTCAACCTGTTCGCCACCCACCAGCAGATCTCGGACATTATTGCCGACGACCGCGTACAGGGTGTCTCACTGACCGGTTCCGAGCAGGTGGGAGCGATCGTGGCTGAGCAGGCGGGGCGCGCGCTGAAGAAGTGCGTACTGGAGCTCGGGGGCGCCGACGTGTTCCTGGTGCTCGATACGGATGACGTGGACCTTGCAGTGAAGAAGGCCGTCATGGGCCGCATGGGCAACACAGGCCAGTCGTGCAACGGTTCGAAGAGGATCGTCGTGATGGACAAGTACTTCGATGAGTTCTCGGAGAAGTTCAAAGCCGCCATCGCCGGACAGTCCTACGAGAACGGCGATTTCGGGCCGATGTCTTCGGCTTCGGCCACCAAATTCCTGGCCTCGCAGGTGCAGGGCGCCTTGGACCAGGGCGCCGAAATCCTAGTAGGCAACAATGAGCCCGAGGGCAACGTCTTCACGCCGACGGTGATCACCAACATCACCCCGTCCATGGACGTTTACAGTGAGGAGCTTTTTGGCCCTGTTGCCCAGCTCTACAAGGTCAGCAGTGACGCTGAGGCGATCAAGCTGGCCAACTCTTCGCCGTACGGCCTGGGTTCCGTGGTGATTTGCGACGACGTTGAGCGCGCCGAGCGCGTCGGCAACCAGCTCGACGTCGGCATGGTCTTCGTCGGTGCCTACGACCTCAGCGGTGCAGACGTGCCATTCGGCGGCGTCAAGAAGTCCGGTTACGGACGGGAACTGGGCAAGGTGGGCATGCTGGAGTTCGCCAACAAGAAGCTGTTCCGCTTCGCGAAGTAGTTTTCAGCGCACAAGTTTCAGCGCAGCACAAAGGAGGCCGGATCATCGCGATCCGGCCTCCTTCCGTGCCCTAGGGGCTTAGGCTCCGTAGGTCGTGTTTCCGGAGACTTCCGGAATTTCCACCCAGTCACCGGAACCGGCGCTCTTCAGCGAGGCATCCACCAGTTCGGATGCCGACCACCCGTCAGCCACCGAGGGACCGAGCTGCTTGCCTTCGGCCACCGAACGCAGGAACAGCGCGGCCTCGATGGTCTTGAGGTCATTGAAGCCGATGCCCGGACCGGGACCCGGCTGGAAGCGGCCGAATTCGCCGTAGGACGGCGGTGTCATGATGGTTCGATAACCGCTGCGGTCGGTGGCGAGCTCAAGCTGGTTCATGCGTTCGAAGTTCCAGCGCAGCGAGCCTTCCGTGCCGTACACCTCTATGATGTATTCGGCGTGCGGTCCAATGGCTACGCGCGTGGATTCAAACATGCCGATCGCGCCGCCTTCGAAGCGGGCCAGCATTGCGGTGTAGTCCTCGTTTTCTACCTCACGGGTGACGTCCGAGGCCTGGCCCATGTCGAAGGAGTTGGAGGAAGTACCGGCCGGCAGCGGGCGGTCCTTAATGAAGGTTTCCGTGACGGCATTGAGCGAAGTGATGCGCCCAACGAGGAACTGTGCAAGGTCAAAACCGTGACTCAGCACATCGCCCAGGACGCCTGAGCCCGCTCGTGCCTGCTCGTAGCGCCACGTGAAGACCTGCGTCGGGTCGGAGGCGTAGCCGGTGAGCAGGCGGATCTGCACGTTGGTCACCTTGCCCAGCGCGCCGGAGCGGATGAGCCGCCTGGCTTCAGCTACGGCTGGTGCGTGCCGGTAGTTGAACCCCACGGATGTGATGAGTCCCGCAGCCTCGGCGCCTTGGGCAATCTCGCGGGATTCCTGGGCGCTGCGGCCCATGGGCTTCTCGATCCAGAAGTGCTTGCCGGCTTCGATGGTTGCCAGGGCGATTTCGTGGTGCAGGAAGTTCGGGGAGCAGATCGAAACGACGTCGACGTCCGGGTTCTCGAGCACTTTGCGGTAGTCGGTAGCCGTTTCCTTGTAGCCGAGCGCGTCCTCGGCGTGTTGGCGGCCGGCGTCGTCTGGGTCTGCCGCGATCACCAGCTCGGGGTGGCGCGGCAGTTCAGGGAAGAACTGTTTGGTGGCGAGGTAGGCGCGGGAATGCAAGCGCCCCATCCACCCCACCGAGATGAGGCCAACTCCAATACGGTTCTGGTCTTCCAACGTGGACTCCTTAGTTTTTGCCGCTCTCCGGCGGTGCTGTGCCGCTCAGCGAGGCGGCATCTGCGGATCAGCTTATGAACGCAGGGTGTGTGCGCTGTGTCTCAATCTGAGACATCCCCCGAAGGCCTCCGGCTGTTTGAGTAGGACGTACTAGTCCAGCAACACCAACAAAGAGGAGCCCGTCAATATGATGGACCGCAGTCAACCAGTTCGCACCGAACCGCTGCGGGTGCTCGTCACAGGCGCGACGTCCGGTGTCGGTGAAGCTACTGCAAAACTCTTCGCATCGAGGGGGGCGCGCGTAGCCCTGCTCGGACGCCGTGCGGTGGAACTGCAGCGCGTTGCGGACGACATCGACGGCGGTGGGTACCAGGTAGTCACCAACGTTGCCGACGCCGAATCAGTCAGGAATGGCGTCCGGGGCGCGATCCACTCCCTCGGTGGGCTGGACGTGGCCGTTAACGCCGCGGGCGTTGCCGGCTATGCGGCCCTCCAGGACCTGGACGAGCACCGCTGGCGCGAAGTGCTGGACACCAACCTCTCCGGTACGTTCTACGTCGCCCGGGAAGCGGGACTCCACCTGCGCAGAGCCGGGGGAGGATCGATCGTCAATGTTGCCTCGGACCTCGCAACCATGGGAGTCGCCGGGCTGGCCCATTACTGCGCAGCCAAAGCCGGTGTCGTGGGGCTCACAAAGGCGCTTGCAGTGGAGCTGGCGCCCCATGTCCGCGTCAATGCCGTCTGCCCCGGCCCGATTGATACACCTATGCTGCGCTCGGGCCTGGACGCCGAGCCGGATCCTGTCCTGGCCCTTCAGCAGAAGCAAAGCACTGTGCCGCTGAGCCGACTCGCTGATCCGGAAGAGGTGGCAGCAGCCATCTATTTCCTGGCCGTTGACGGCACCTTTGCCACCGGCACCAGCATGGCATTCGACGGCGGCACGTCCGCCGCGTAGCTGTAAGACCCACGACCTCATATAGAAAACAAGCCAAGGAGCCTTGAAAGATATGTCCGAGTCGAATTACAACGACCTCCGCAGCGCACGATGGTTCGCGCCACACGACCTCACGGGATTCGTACACCGCACCGCCATCCAGGCTGAAGGCTTCTCACGCTTCGCCCTCAAAGACAAACCAGTCATTGGCATAGCAAACTCCTGGTCGGAACTGGTTAACTGCAATATCCACTTCAAACTGCTGGCCGACGCCGTGAAGCGCGGGGTCCTCATAGCCGGCGGGCTGCCGCTGGAGTTCCCGACGATCTCCTTGGGTGAGAGCTTGATGAAGCCCTCTGCCATGCAGTTCCGGAACCTGATGGCCATGGACGTTGAAGAGTCCATCCGCGCCTACCCGCTGGATGCCATCGTGCTTCTGGGCGGTTGTGACAAAACCGTCCCGGCGCAGCTCATGGGTGCTGCCAGTGCGGATGTTCCCACCATCATGCTGACGGGTGGCCCCCAAGAGCCCGCCCACTTCCGGGGGAAACAGCTCGGGGTTGGCACTGACACGTGGAAGTACGCAGATGAGTTGCGTGCCGGCAAGATCACCGAGGCGGACTTCGACGAGCTTGAATCCGCAGCGAAACCTTCCGCAGGACACTGCAGTGAGATGGGCACTGCCTCCACTATGACATCCCTCGTCGAAGCCCTGGGCATGTGCTTGCCGGGCACTGCCTCAATCCCTGCAGTGGACGCGCGCCGCGCCCAAGCAGCGGAAGCCACAGGACGCAGGGCAGTGGAAATGGCCCTGACGCAGGGGCCAAAGCCCAGCGAAATCTTGACCAAAGAAGCCTTTGATAACGCCATCACGCTCTTGATGGCGGTAGGTGGTTCCACCAATGCCGTCGTGCATCTCCTGGCGCTGGCGAGGCGCGTTGGTTACGAGCTGCCGTTGGATCGCTTCCACGAAATCTCGCAGCGCACGCCTCGCATCGTCAATGTCCGCCCATCGGGTGAGTACTTGGTGCAGCAGCTGTTCCAGGTAGGTGGCATCTCCACGGTACTCAAGGAGCTGACGCCACTGCTGAACAAGGATGCCATTACCGTCACGGGTGAGTCCCTTGAAGATGGCTACAAGATGGCACCAGAGCCGGACGGGGTCGTAGTCAGCACGCTCGAAACACCCTTCGACGCTTCAGGTGGCATCGCCGTCGTCCGTGGCTCCTTGGCACCCAATGGTGCCGTGATCAAAAGGAGCGCAGCCTCCAAGGACCTGCTGCAGCACAAGGGGTCGGCGGTGGTGTTCGAGGATATTTACGACCTCGGCCGCAGAATTGATGATCCGGATCTGGATATCACGGAAGACTCCGTACTGGTCTTGCGCAACAGCGGGCCCGTAGGAGCTCCCGGTATGCCCGAGTGGGGCATGCTTCCCATTCCGGAGAGGCTGCTGCGCCGTGGTATACGAGACATTGTCCGGATCTCCGATGCGCGGATGAGTGGTACGGCCTTCGGCACCACAGTCTTGCATGTTTCGCCGGAGGCTGCGGTGGGCGGCCCGCTGGCCATTGTCCGCGACGGCGATCCGATCGTGCTGGACGTCGAGAATCAGCGACTCGATTTGGACATCCCGGCTGAAGAAATCGAAAACCGCCTGGCCGACCTCAAGCTACCCGCCCCGAAATACCGACGCGGCTACGGACGCTTGTTCATTGACCACGTCAACCAGGCACATGAGGGCTGCGACTTCGACTTCCTCAAGGGTTTGCCTGATGAAGAGCCGCAACGGCTGCCATATGGACTGATGAGCGGTTGGCAGGGCGGCTGGTAGGCCGCCGCCGATACTAGGCACGAGTTTAGGTGCGCTTCTGCGGAAGCGCCCCGTGGAAGGAGAAAATGTGTCACGACCTAAAGTGATTGTCATCGTCCAGGAGGGCCGCCCGGTGCCCCCAGTGGAACGTCTGAAGGACGAAGCGGAGGTGGTGGTGGTCCGGACGGCGGAGGAATTCCGGGTTGCCCTGCCGGGGACGGAGATCCTGTTCCTCAACGATTTCCGGACGAAGCTCCTGCGTGAAGTGGGCCCCGGGGACTTGCGCTGGATCCACACTTCCAGCATCGGCGTCGACAGCCTCATGACCGGGGAGATCATCAACAGCGACATCGTGGTCAGCAACTCCCGTGGGGTATGCGAGCGTCCCATCGCTGAGTGGGTCCTTGGCGTGCTGCTGATGTTCACCAAGGACCTCCGCCGCACAATCGAGCTGCAGCAGGCGCGGACATGGCAGCACCGTGAGACCGAGCCGTTGCTGGGCCGCAAGGTCCTGGTGGTCGGCCCGGGACCGGTGGGGCGCGAAACTGTGCTGCTGCTGCGGGCGGCGGGCATGGACGTCTCAGTGGTGGGCCGAACGGCTCGGGAGGACAAGCAGTTGGGCGCCATTGCATCCTTTGACGAGCTGGATGCGCTCCTTGGAGAGGCCCAGGACGTGGTGCTGACTGTTCCCCTGACGGAGGAGACACGCGGGCTGTTCAACGCTACCCGGTTCGACAAGATGCGTGCCGGTGCCCGCTTGGTCAACGTAGGACGCGGGGCCGTGGTGGTGGAGCAGGACCTCCTTGATGCCATTGATTCCGGGCACTTGGGTGCTGCGGCTTTGGATGTCTTTGAGAACGAGCCCTTGGCGGCCGAAAATCCCCTGTGGAGCCGCAAGAATATCCTGGTTTCCCCTCATGCCTCCGGGGACCTGATCGGGTGGCGCGGACGTGTGGTGGACTGCTTTGCAAAGAACCTGCAGCAGTGGAAGACAGGGCAGCCGCTGAGCGACGTTGTGGACCTCAAAAAGCTCGGCGGAAATGCTCCAAAAACGCTGTCTCAAGCTGGTACAGTACTGCCACAATCCGCGTCGGTAGTGTGATTCAGCACTCTAAATTTCGTGACGAGGATTACATGTCTAGCTCAACAAAAGGCAAGCCGATAACGCCCACCCAGACCCAGGAAAACAAGCTCAGCGGAAATATGGGGGTGGGCGAACTCGTGATGAACGTGCTCGCCTTTTCCTCCCCGTTGACTACAGTCGCCGGCACCCTGCCTGTGATGCTCCTCTTCAGCGGCCACACAGCTCCGGGAATCTACCTCCTAGTGACGCTGATGCTCCTGATCTTCTCTGTGGGATTCGTCAAGATGAGCAGGAGTGTCGAAGCTCCTGGCGGCTTTTACTCCTTTGTCACGGCCGGTCTCGGCAAGCCTGCGGGCTTGGGGGGCGCCCTACTGGCGCTCGTGGGATATATCTTCATCGGTTTCTTTGCGCCGTCACTGTTCGCCCTGACGCTGCAGAGCTTCGTGGTCAATACCCTCGGTGGCCCTGATATTCCTTGGTACTGGTACGGACTGGGCATCATTGCCATCACAACACTCCTGGCCTACAACCGGATCGACCTTTCCGCGAAAGTGCTAACGGTTGTAATGCTGCTCGAGTCCACCGTCGTCATCATTTTCGATGTTGCGGCGTTTGCCTCAGGAGATGTATCCCAAGGCGTCGGATTCTCCATGCCTTGGATAACCGACGCCGGATTGGGCCTTGCGCTGCTGTTTGCAGTTGGCAACTTCTTTGGTTTCGAAGCAACGGTCATCTACCGCGACGAGGTTAAGAATCCGGACCGGACGATTCCCCGGGCAACTTACCTGGCAGTCGTTGGCATCGGCTTGTTCTACGCAGTGGCCGCCTGGGCCTATACGGCATTCCTGGGAGCTGACAACGTCCAGGAAGAAGCCAAGGCCAACACGGTAAACCTGTTCAACGACGGCGCAACTGTGTTGGTTGGCAAGATCTTCGCGGACGTCGGGATTGTCCTGCTCATTACGTCCATCCTTGCTTCCATGCTTTCCATACAGAACATCGCTGCGCGATACAGCTTCTCGCTTGCCTCTGATGGGGCGCTTCCAAAGGTGCTGGGCAGGGTGCACCCCCGCCACAAGTCTCCCTACGTTTCAGCAGTGGGTGTGGGCCTTCTCTGGGCCGTGGCTACCGTGGTTTTCACTGTGGTGGGAGTTGCTCCTGAAGCTCTCTACCCGATCGCCAGCGGGAGCGGCACTTTCGCGGTCCTGCTGCTGATGTTCATCACTAGCTTTGCTGTATTGGTCTACTTTGTACGCCGCCGCAGTTTCGCTCCGGATTCCGTATGGAAGACCATTGTGGCGCCAATAGTCAGCGTGATCTTTCTCGGCTTGATCACCTACCTGGCTATTGCCAATTACCCGGAACTGATCGGCGGTTCCGCCCTTATGACAGCTATTTTCATGACCTTCACTTTCGCCTTGTTCATTGGCGGAATTCTCTACGCATACGTCCTGCGCCAAAAAAAGCCGGATGTTTATGCACGCTTGGGCCGGCAAAAAGTTGACTAATAGACACTTCAACATTGGAGACCTGCAGTGACGCAACAGATAAGGGTTGGCCTGTTCGGGACCGGCAGGATCGGCCAAGTACATGCCATGAGCTTGGCGACACTGGAAGAAGCAACGTTGGCCTGGGTGTGCGATCCCTTCATTGAGGGTGCCAAGCGAACAGCCGCCGAGTTCGGAGGCCGCGTGAGCGACGATCCCGGGGAAGTGTTTGCCTCTGGAGAAGTCGATGCAGTCATTGTGGCGTCTCCAACGACCACCCATGTGGAACTGATGGAGCAGGCGATCGACGCAGGCATCCCGGTGCTGTGCGAGAAACCCATCGACTTGGAGATCTCCCGCGTAGATGCACTCCGGGCGAAGGCAGCGGCAACCGACGTTCCCATAGCCTTGGGATTTAACAAGCGCTTCGACAGGCATTTCGTGGAGCTGAAACGTCGTGTGGCTGCCAACGAGATTGGAACCTTGGAGCAGCTGATCATCACCAGCCGGGACCCGGGTGAACCACCCGCGGCCTACCTGCCCCAATCCGGAGGTATTTTCCGGGACATGACCATCCACGACTTGGACATGGCCCGCTACTTCATCCCGGACATTGTCGAGGTGTCAGCCCAGGGTGCCAATGTATTTAGCGATGACATCCGCAAAGCGGATGATTTCGACTCGACCGTGGTCACCCTGCGGGGGTCCAAGGATGAACTCGTGACCATCCTCAACGCCCGGCATTCCGCCTATGGCTATGATCAGCGCATGGAGGCCTTCGGATCCGCGGGCTTGCTTCAGGTGTCCAACAAGAACGACAGCCTGGTCCGGCACTGGGGAGCCAGGACGGTGGAGGGGATGGGGCCGTACCAGAGCTTCTTCCTGGAGCGCTACGCGGAGGCGTACCGGCTTGAAGTAGCAGAGTTCCTGCGCGCTGTCCGCGGGCTTCCCTCGCGGAGTCCTGGCTTCGAGGACGGCCGTGCGGCTTTGATCCTCGCTAATGCTGCGGAGAAGTCCGCCCGGACCGGCGCCGCGATAGCCGTACACCTCTCCGCCTGACCCTGAACTGCCCGGTTTGGGCACGGATTCTTTCGCAACAATCCGTGCCCAGACCGGGCTTTGCCCTTTAAGGGAAGTGAATTGTTTCCCGCGGCAACAGTTCAAGTCAATGCGGTGTTTCAAACTGGCACATCTGCGGCATTCTCCGATCCGTCAAAGTTCAAGTAAGTGAAACAGTGTGGCAAAGGTCACGCAGGTGAGGGGCTCCCTTGGAAATACCCCAACTCTGCAAAGTCAAACAACGTAGTTTGATGGGCCGACTGTCAGAGGTGTTTCACCGGTTCATTTGCATGGCCCTATCAAGCGAGGATGAGATGACCGACGCACCACCGGCGACAGCTCCACTTGTCGCCCTCAAGGACATACACAAGACATTCGGGGCGGTGTCCGCCTTGCGCGGAGTCAGTATCGATGTCATGCCCGGCGAAACCTTCGCACTTCTGGGAGACAACGCCGCCGGCAAGTCAACGCTTATGAAAGTGCTGACAGGCGTTTACCAACCTGACCGCGGCTCGATTGAGTTGGACGGGAAGCGGACCGAGTTCCCAACCCCTTCCGCTTCGCGCGACCAAGGCGTCGAGATGGTCTACCAAGACTTTGCCTTGGCAGACAACCTCGACGTCCGGACCAACATCTTCCTGGGGCGGGAGCCTCAAAAGAACATCCTTGGTCCGCTGTTGAGGATCATCGACAGGAAGAAGATGGAATCCGAGACCAAGCGGGTACTGGAACGCCTGGACATTCCCATCAACCCGCGCCTGAAGGTCAAGCGACTCTCAGGTGGCCAGAGGCAGGCCGTCGCGATCGGACGCGCCCTCGCGTTCGATGCACGCCTGATCATCATGGACGAGCCCACCGCGAACCTGTCGGTGGCCAAGGTGGACAAGCTCATCGAAGTAACCCAGCGCCTCAAGGACCTGGGCATCGCGGTGATCATCATTACCCATCGCCTCGACGAAGCCTTCGCAGTGGCAGACCGCTTCGCCGTCATGCGCCAAGGGCAAGTGGTTGGGCGGTTCCGGGTGGGTGAGGTTTCCGAAGCCCAAGTTGCCCACCTGATTTCCCACGGGACTCTGGACGACTATGTGGACACCGGCAGCGGCATCCCTGAGGAACGTCGCAAGATCGGAAGCACTTCATCGATGGAAACCGTTGATGCCCTGGCCGCGCGCGGTACTACGAACGGGAGCGACTCATGAGCGTCACCATGGACAATTTAAAGACCAAGCTGGGCCCCGCCGAGCTTAAGGAAGGCCTGACAGCAACGAAGGTCAAGCGGTTCATTGGCGATTACGGAATCATCATCCTGTTCGTGGTGATCCTGGTCTTCCTCGCAGCCGCGGCGCCGAACTTTCTCACCCTGAACAACATCGTGAATGTCGTCAGGCAGTCCTCCATTATCGGACTGATCGCACTGGGAATGACCTTCATCATGATCACGGCAGGCATCGACCTGTCCGTGGGCTCCGTAGTCGGTCTGGCCGGCATGACCTTCGCCCTGCTGGCTCCTGCCAGCGGCGGCGCCTTTTGGCTCCCTCTGATCGCCGGGCTTGGCGTCGGGCTGTTGGTCGGTTTCCTGAGCGCTGCAATGGTTGTCTGGGGAGCAATTCTTCCCTTCCTGGCCACGCTGGCCACCATGGCCATAGCCCGCACAGCAGCATTGGTGATGACGGACGGGCAGGTTGTCTCCGGCCTGAGCGGACCGGCCGAGTGGCTGGGATCCGGTTTCATTGGGCCCGTCCCGGTACCCGTGCTCATCTTCCTGGTGGCCGCCATCATTTGCGAGTTCGTGCTGAGCCGAACCAAATTCGGCTCACATGTCTACGCTGTGGGCGGCAATGAGGAATCGGCCAAGAAGGTAGGCATCTCCACCAGCCGTGTACTGTTCACCGTCTATCTCATTGGCGGCGTCACTGCGGCACTGGGTGGCCTCGTCCTCACCGCGCGTCTGGACGGCGCCGCGCCGGTGGCCGGTACCGGTTACGAACTCCAGGTTATTGCCGCCGTCGTCATTGGCGGAACAAGCCTCTTTGGTGGCGTTGGCACCATCCGCGGAACCGTCATTGGCGTGCTCCTGCTGGGCGTGGTGATGAACGGCATGAACCTGATGGGTGTTTCCTCCTACTTCCAACAAGGCGTTCAGGGCGTGATCCTGGTCCTCGCCGTCCTGCTGAACCGCTGGAAGTCCGACTGACCCGGCAACAAACAACGCATCACAACAATCTCCCGACGCACAGACACAAACCACTGAAAGGAACAACCATGGGCATGCGACGTAAGATCACCGCGGCGGTCGCAATGATGGCTGCAGGGGCACTCACCCTCACCGGCTGTGCCGGCAGCAGCAACGCAACCAGCACCGGAGAGGCGGCCAAGAGCTACAACATCGGCGTTGTGGTCCTCGATCTGCAAGACCCGGACCTGGCACACATGACCGACGCCATGAAGAAGACGGCGGAGGAAAAGGGCGTTAAGCTCAACATCACCGACTCCAAGAAGGATGTTGGCAGCGAACTGAACCAGGTTGAGGACCTCCTTACCCGTCAGGTGGACGCCGTCATCATGCAGCCGCTGGACGGCGATGCCAGCCAGAACGCGGCCAAGCGGGTCATTGAGGCCAACATTCCTCTGTTCATCCTGTCCACCGAGTTCGCCGACGGCTCGGACGTCGGCTACAAGAGCTACATTGGCGTGGATGACACCGTGGCCGGCCAGATGCAGGCCGAATACCTCAACAAGCTGATGCCCAACGGTGGCAACCTCGTGTTCGCCGCGGGCATCTACGGCGCATCGTGGACCGACCGACGCAAGTCCGGCTTCGACAAGACCATCAACAAGAACTTCAAGATCGTGGCCGAATTCCAGGCCAAGGGCAGCCGGGATGACGCCAAGCGCAACATGGAGGACACACTACAGCGCTTCCCGTCCGGCCAGATTGACGCGGTTGTGGCCAACAACGACGAAATGGCTATCGGTGCGGCTTCCGCCATTGCCGATGCGGGACGCACTGCGGAGTTCAAGGCCGTGGTTGGAGTCGACGGTACCGATCCCGCGTTGCAGGACATCAAGGCGGGCACAATGTCTGCAACGGTGCGCCAGGACTCCGCGGGTCAGGGCGTAAAAGCCGTTGAGGTAGTGACGGACTTCCTCAACGGTGCCAACGTGGACAACCGCTACACTCTGCCGTTCACGCTCATCACTAAGGACAACCTGTCGGAGTTCCTGAAGTAACTCCCTTTCGGACACGGACGCAGTAACGGGCACAGTGGATCTCTCCGCTGTGCCCGTTCTGTTTTGGCACACTCCGGCAGGACGAGCACCTGCCTAAACTTCCAGCGGACCATAACGAATTGGAGAAGGCGAACATGCCCCACGGTGACCAGGAAGACACGAAAGTTGAGCAGTTGCTGACCGCGTTGCGCGGGCAGGGCATCGAGGTGGATGACTCTCCGCGTCGGCTCTCCGAGTACTCCTACGATGCGTCCAACTACCGTGTCCGGCCTGCCGCCGTCGTCTTTCCGCTGAGTGTCGGCGATGTCAGGAAAGTGTTGCGCGCCTGTTCCACACTTGGCGTCCCGGTCACCGCGCGTGGCGGCGGAACGTCCATGGCAGGCAACGCAATCGGCCACTCCTTGGTGATCGACCTTTCGCGTCGTCTGACCTCCGTGGGAGAGCTCGACGGCGGTGCGGCGGCGGTCTGGGCGGACGCCGGCGTGGTCCTTGGTGAGCTGCGCTCCTACGTCGAGAACGCGAGCGGCGGGGAGTTGACCTTCGCGCCGGACCCTTCGTCCGTGACCCGGGCCACCATTGGCGGCTCCATCGGCAACGATGCCTGCGGAAACCACTCGGTGGCCTACGGACGCATGACACAGCATGTGCAGGAAGTGGAACTCGTGACGGCGGACGGAGCACACCTGCATGCGGGCAGGGACTTCCTGCGGGCCGTGGACGCAGGTGACCAGCACTCCGTTGCCCGGGCCGCGGACCTTCTTACGGGCCTGAAGGAGTTGGCCCAAGCCAACCTGGCCCCGCTGCGGGTTGAGCTGGGGAACATCCCCCGGCAGGTCTCCGGCTACCACCTGGGACACCTCCTACCTGAGAACGGCCTGGATGTGGCGGCCGCCTTGGCAGGCAGCGAAGGAACGTGTGCCCTGGTGGTCCGGGCCAAAGTGGGATTGGTGCCAAAGCCCCGGACCACGGCACTCTTGTGCCTTGGCTACGCGACCACCATCGATTCGGCCCGTGATGTGATGACCATCCTTGCGGCCAAGCCAAGCGCCATCGAAGGCCTGGACGCCTCGATTGTGGACATCATGCGCCACCGCCGGGGTGCCGCCAGCGTGGACTCCCTCCCGCAGGGCAAGGCGTTCCTGATGGTCGAGTTCCCGGCGGACAGCATCGACCAAGCCGCCTCGGATTGCGAACAGCTGCTGGAGAAACTCAAAGCCGACGGTCGGGTCCTGGACCATGCCCTTGTCACGGAGCCCCTGGAGCGCGCCAAACTCTGGCGGGTGCGCGAAGACGGTGCGGGACTCTCATCCCGGCGGATCGATGGAATCCAGACCTGGCCCGGCTGGGAAGACTCGGCGGTCGCGCCGGACCGCCTAGCCGACTATCTCGCGGAGTTGCTGCCGCTCGTGGAGAAATACGGCTACACCGCCTTCATGTATGGACACTTCGGGGCCGGCTGCGTGCACATGCGCCTGGACTATGACCTCCGCAGCGACACCGGCCGGGAGGCCTTCGAGAACTTCACCCGCGAAGCAGCGGCACTGGTGGTGGCCCACGGCGGCTCCCTGTCCGGCGAGCATGGTGACGGCCGGGCACGCAGCGAACTGCTGGACGTGATGTACTCGCCCACGATGCTGGCCATCTTCAAGGCGTTCAAACACCTCTGGGATCCTGCCGGAGTCCTCAACCCTGGAATCATCGTGAACCCCGAGCCCTTCGCTGTTTCGCTGGCTCTTGACGGCGCGCCCGAGCCGGGTGCGGCGGACGGTGAGCCCGCAGCGGTGCCGGGTGCCGACGTCGTACCTGCTTCAGCTGGCCGCAGCCTGCTGCCGGTGGTGAGCCCCTTCGTCGGCAATACCCACGCGTGCATCGGGGTTGGGCGCTGCCGTGCAACCACCGGCGGCTTCATGTGTCCCAGCTACCGTGCCACCAAGGACGAGAAGGACTCCACGCGAGGCCGGGCCAGGGTCCTCCAGGAACTTACCCGCACCAAAGGCACCAGCCACGACGGGTGGTCAAACCCGGAGGTCCGGGAAGCTCTGGATTTATGTCTGTCCTGTAAGGCCTGCTCGTCTGACTGCCCCACTGGGGTGGATATCGCAGAGGCCAAGTCGGAGCTGGTGGATGAGCACTATCGCGGGAAAATCCGACCCTTTACACACTATTCCATCGGTTGGCTGCCGCAGTGGCTACCACTTTTGACGCGCATTGCGCCTATTGCCAACGCGGGGACCGGCTTCCGGCCGTTCCGGTGGTTGGGTGAAAAGTTGGGCATTAGCGCACGACGGCGGCTCCCGGCCTTCGCGGTGTCGGGCCGTATCCGGCGGCGGGTGGGCGAGGCCGGATTTACGGACAACGCAGACGTACTGCTCTTCATCGACAGCTTCACCCGCGCCTTCCGGCCCGAAGTGGTCCCGGCCGCTGCAAGGGTGTTGCGCGCATCGGGCAGTTCTGTGGGCTGCGCACCCGACGCCTGCTGCGGACTGACGTGGATCTCCACCGGTCAACGCGGGGGAGCACGACGCCGGCTGGCCCGGTTGATCAGCAGGCTCGACGACGGCACGGACCGTGCCATCGTGGTGCTGGAACCTAGCTGCGCGGCGACGATCCGGGACGAGGGTCCCAAGATGGTGGGCGGTGCGGCGGCCGCGCGCGTGGCTGCCCGGGTCCGCTCGTTCTCCGTGGCTGTCGATGAGGCTATCAAACGTGGGTGGAAGCCGTCCGCCGTTCCCCCAAAAACGGCTGTCCTGCAAACCCATTGTCACGAGCATGCGGTATTCGGCTCGGGCGCCCAGAGACGGGTCCTGGAGGCGTGGGGCGTACCCAACGTCGTGGAGTCGTCCTCGTGCTGTGGAGTGGCCGGGAACTTTGGCTTTGAGGCCGAGCACTTCGACATGTCCATGAAGGTGGCCGATCACTCCATTGCGCCGGCGCTGGAGAGCAGTGACGGGCTTGTCCTCACCGACGGTTTCAGTTGTGCCATGCAGGTCTCGCAAATTGATCCGGAACGCTCCAGCAAGCATCTGGCGATTGCCTTGGATCCCTTGAGTGCCCGATGGACGGAGGACTAGATGGCGTATCTCGGCATTTTCCTCATTCTGGTGGCGGCGGGGTTGCGTTTGGCAGGCGCGCATTTAGCCGGACCGTCCCGCGAACCCTGGGTGACGTCCAGCTTCCGTGGCGTCCACGCTGTTCCCTTGGGAGCTGCTGCTTTCCTGGTGGCTGCCAGTGGGGTCTTTATCTTCGCTGTGGGCATCAGCGTAGACGGTTGAGCCGTGTCTCAAACTGACACGGTTGCTTCGGGGTCCCGTGACAGATGCTTGAAGTGACCCAATAGCCCCATTACTTTTGAGAGTTGATCTCGATGATGAACAGGAAGCTCGCGCAGGGACGGCATGTCGAATGGTTGCGGGCATCGGCACACTTCAATGAAACCGATCTCGGTGAACGGACCGACCTTCAGCTGAAGCGCTCCGGGAAACTCGTTCACCGTCTCCTCCAGGACATGGCAGGAGGCCGCGACAGCGACGCCTCGCCGTGGCCCACGCCGGGCACCTAGCCCCTCAAGCTGCGGGTCCGTAGCGCTTGTTCCTGGCACTGTGTCCAAGCGCTACGGCCCGCTTTCCTTACGCCAGGAGGCAGAGTTGGGCATTCGTGGATCCGCGGGCATGGCAGCCTCCCCGCTAGCGGCGTCCGGCGCCTGGGAGGGCTCGCCAACGTCCTACGTGTTGCCTGTCGAATTCGGCGGTTTCGCGGGGCCGGACCTGGCTACGGCTTGCTTGCTCCTCGATATGCCGCCGCGAACTTTGATCAGGCGCCTGTGCAGGACCAAGCACACCGTCAGGTCGTTCGCTGCGCCCGCGGCCTCCGCCCTGATAGAGATTCCGTGGGGGAGGCATTGGCACCAAATGGCCTACGCCGGCAGGCGGGTTAAAGCCGTGCCCCAGGGCTCCCTTACCCTTTCTGTCCTAGGCGTCACTCTCACCAGCTGCGACGGGTACACGGATGACCTCGTGGTGGGACGGGTACGGGAGTGTTTTGCTGACTGTCTCATTGGTAGTGGGGACTCTGTATGGTTTAGGTCTTCTCAACCTAACGACCGTTAGTTAGACTCATTCCGTTACGACCCTTTAAGGATGAAATGAGTCCATCTCCGCGTGAGCAGGCGAACGCTGCTGTCCGGGAATTCCTATCCAAGCGTGACTGGGCAGCGCAGACGCCCGCAAGGAAGCGGATCCTCGTAGCCTTCCTCCGGCTGGCCGCCGCCAATGGTTACAACTCGGTGAGCATGCGTACGCTGGGCCGCGAGCTGGGCCTGAAGGCGCCAAGCCTTTATTCCAGTTTTCCGCAAGGCAGGGACCAGATTGTGGCAGAGGCCCTCCTCTGGTTTACCCACGGCTTCGCCCGTGACCTCCTTGATGAAGTGCAAGAATCTCCGTGTGCGGGAGACTACTGGGCGGCCCTTGTCCGTTTCCATGTCGCCCAGCAAGTGAGCACGCCCGAAGCTGATCTTTGGAATCTTCTGGTTGCTTCGGACAAGGTGGCAGGGTTCCTGGGTCAAGAACTGCGTGAAGAGCTGGCCTTTTGGCAGAGCCTGCACGAGGAGATGTATACAGCTGCGGCCGAAGAAATGGGACTCGCCGTCACGCGGCAAACAATCCAAGCCATTTTTACGCTGCTCGACGGGGCCGCTCACTGGTCCGCTTGGGACGGCACGGTGGCGCATCTGGAAAAGCTGGCGGACCACGGGGTGGCCCTCAGCCGTTCCTTGCTTGAGGCGGGGACCCAAAGCCCGGCGGGGGCATAGCCAGGCTGTCCCAACATGACACAGCTCCGTTCCCTGGCCCGTCGATACTGTGATTCAGAACTCAATATTCAGTGATGAGGATTACATGAACAACACCACGCTCGAGGCACCAAGAATATCGCGTCAGACCCATGAGCACCGGCTCAGCGGCAACATGGGAGTGGGCGAGCTCGTCATGAACGTGCTCGCTTTCTCTTCACCTCTGGCCACAGTGGCCGGAACACTCCCGGTCCTGCTAGTGTTCAGCGGGCAAACCGCACCTGCCATCTACTTGCTTGTGACGCTCATGCTGCTGATCTTCTCGGTGGGATTCGTCAAGATGAGCCGGAGCGTCCAAGGCCCGGGTGGCTTCTACTCCTTTGTCACAGCTGGACTGGGCAAGCCTGCTGGCCTCGGGGGCGCCTTCCTGGCACTGTTTGGCTACATCTTTATCGGCTTCTTCGCGCCATCATTCTTCGGGGTGACGCTTCAGGGGTTCGTTCTTAACACTCTCGGCGGTCCGGACATCCCTTGGTACTGGTATGCGTTGGCCATTACAGCCCTGACTACTGTGCTGGCCTACAACCGCATAGATTTGTCGGCCAAGCTGCTGACAATCGTGATGTTGCTTGAAGTGGCGATCATCGTGGTGTTCGATGTCGTTTCGTTCTCGGCCAACGGACTAGGGGCAGTGCAAAGTGCAGGGTTCGCCCTGCCGTCCATCACCGACGCAACCCTTGGCCTGGCGCTGCTTTTCGCCGTTGGCAACTTCTTCGGGTTCGAAGCCACCGTTATTTACCGGGACGAGGTCAAGAACCCCGACAAGACCATCTCTCGTGCCACATATTTGGCCGTGGCAGGCATCGGCATCTTCTATGCGGTTGCAGCCTGGGCCTTCATCGCCTTCTTCGGCGCCGACAAGATCCAGTCCGAGGCAGCGAACAACACGGTGAATCTCTTCAATGACGCACTCGTCGGCCTTATGGGACGTATCTTCGCTGACGTCGCCGTCATCCTGCTCATCACGTCCGTCTTGGCTTGCATGCTGTCCATCCAGAACATTGCCGCCAGGTACAGCTTCGCGTTGGCCTCGGACCACGCGTTGCCTTCCTTCTTGGGCAGGGTGCATCCCAAGCACAAGTCGCCGTACGCCTCTGCACTGGCCGTAGGTGTTGTGTGGGCGGGAGCAATCGTGCTGTTTACAGTCATAGGGGTGGCTCCGGAGGTGCTCTATCCGGTTGCCAGCGGTAGCGGAACTTTCGCCGTACTGCTTCTGATGTTCATCACGAGCTTCGCTGTGCTGGTGTACTTCATCCGCCGCCGCGGCTTCGCTCCGGAATCGTTGTGGAAGACGGTCATAGCACCTTTCATCAGCGTTCTGTTCCTTGGTGCCATCACCTACCTGGCAATCGCCAACTACCCTGAGCTCATCGGTGGATCGGCGGTCCTGACCGTCGTCTTCATGGCCTTCACCTTCGCGCTTTTCTTCGGCGGAATCGTTTACGCCTTTTTCCTGCGGGCAAAGCGTCCCGACATCTACGTGCGGCTTGGCCGGCAGAAGATCGACTGATTCGAACTCCTCTATAGACCTCTGTCCGGGTCACCTTCCATGAGATCGCCTACCCATGGAAGGTATCCCCGGTGGAAGGCCATTCCCTCCGGCAGCCCGTCTACGGAAACCGATGAGCCGGAAATGTTGATATTAATCCGGCCCTCACCGATCGGCGCGTTGGCGATGTGCAAATCGCCGTAACTTTCTGGAAGGACAGGGTCCATCCAAATGCCACCCTGGGATACATCGGGATCGTAGCGCATGAGAGTGGACACCAGCATTATGGGTGTGGTGGCGGCCCAAGCCTGGGGCGAGCAGGCAGTGGGGTAGGGTA
Organism: Paenarthrobacter sp. UW852; assembly: GCF_024608385.1. NCBI lineage: Bacteria > Bacillati > Actinomycetota > Actinomycetes > Micrococcales > Micrococcaceae > Paenarthrobacter > Paenarthrobacter sp. UW852. Next base: position 537,405 of record NZ_JAMSGY010000001.1, on the reverse strand, counting down.
CGGGAGCTGAGAACGCCTCGCGACTGAAGCCACAGAACAATTCAGGCAGCCGACCATCCGAGAACTCTGCAGCCTCCAGCAGTGCCGTCGAGATACGCTGTGCTTCCTCCACGAAGCCATAGCGCATAAGGCCCACCTGAATAATGGCGTTGTCGTGCGGCCAGACAGATCCGTTATGGTAGCTGACGGGGTTATAAGCGTCCATGTCGTCAGCCAGGGTACGCACCCCCCAGCCGCTGAACATTTGATCGGACATCAGGTGCTCTACTACGCCGGGTGCCTTGTCGTCGTCGATAATGCCGGTGGCCAGACAGTGTCCCATGTTGGAGGCGCAGGCATCGACCGGGCGCTTGTGGCCGTCCAGGGCGATTGCAAAGTAGCCCTTGTCCGGCAACCAAAACCGGTCATTGAACTGCTGCTTCAGGCGTAGAGCGCGCGCGGAGTTGGGCCGCTTTGGCCTCGTCGCCGACCTCATGCGCCATCCAAGCCGATGCTAAACATGCGCTGTAAACATAGCCCTGCACCTCGCTCAGCGCTATTGGGCCTTCGGCCAGGGTTCCGTCGGCGAAGTTAATGCCGTCCCATGAGTCTTTCCATCCTTGGTTGATGAGGCCTCTATCGTTACGGCGGGCGTATTCGACAAAGCCGTCTCCATCTCTGTCGCCGTAATTCCAGATCCAGTCCATGGCGCGGTCCGCATGGGGCTGCAGGTCAGCTATGGTCTCTTTTGCGAAACCCCATCGGCTGACTTCGCCCAATACCATCAGAAATAGCGGCGTAGCATCGACGCTTCCGTAATACGCCGGCTTTCCGCCAAGGGCAAGGCCACTGGACACGTCCAGACGTACCTCGTGAAGGATCTTTCCGGGTTCCTCCTCGCTCAGGGGATCTACGACACTGCCTTGCAGGTCCGCTAGCGTTTGCAAAGTACCCAGTGCCAAAGAGGGATCGACCGGGAGTGCCATTGTCGAGGCCCAGAGAGAGTCCCGCCCGAAGAGGGCCATGAACCACGGCGCCCCTGCGGCAACTACCACGCGCTCGGGATGCTTAGGGTCCTCGATCCGTAATGCCCCCAAATCTTCGTAGCTGCGCCGCAGTGTTCGTTCGATGGACCGATTGCCCATATGCACCAGGGGGATTTTCGCCACCCACTCCTGCCTGCGACGGTCGCTTGGCGAGAGGGTCTCTTTGTCGAAGTGCACACGGGGCAGAGCGCCTTCCACGCCCCACGGCGCCACCCTAAGCTGCGCGTTCCATTCTCCGTGCGGAGGGACGGTCATCCTGTACGTCACGGCCTCTGGTGTCACCACTGCGGCGGGGCCGCCGTCGATATTGACGCCCTTGGCAATTTCCTGCCACGTTGCCCGGATGATCAGCGAGTGGGCCTCCACTTGCCTGGTTTCCTGCCAAGTGCGCTGCACGCGCGCCTCCTTCACTTCGAAGAGGTCCGCAAAATCTGACTCAATTTCCAGCGCGATGACACATTCCTCGGGCAGTCCAGAATAATTCCGGACGGTGATCTGCTCGGTGATGCCAGTGCCCACTTCCCGGAGTCGTTCCACGACCAGCGGGCTGTCTGCCCTCCCGTCCCGGCGTGGTACTCGACCCACAATGAGAACCCGGTAAGGCTGTTTGACGTCCGAGGCAAGTGCCTCAACGGGCTGTCCGTTCACCGAGAGCTTCCAACAGGACAGGATGCGTGTGTCTTCGTAGAAAAGCCCATGCGGGAGGCCGGGAACTATGTCGCCATTGGGTAGCGAGATGCAGAAGTTGGATCCTTCCACCAGCGTGACGGCCGCGCCCAATGCTCCGGCCGCCGTGTCAGCATTCCACCCAGCCATTGCGGCTCCTTTGAGGATCGACATCGGAGTGGTTGTTCACGGATGCCCACCGTCACCGCGCTATCTGATGCCTCGTCGTCAGTATTCTCGTCGTCAGTATTTCTGACGCTACGCCTGTCGTCGCGCGGGTACCAGCCCTCAGCTGGCTCATAGTACGGGTTTGGTAAGTCAGTCCGGGGCAGTGCGGGATAGCGCAGTCGTGCATGGAAGTTCGTAGGTGCCAAGGAGTGCTTGGGTGACTCTTCGGGCTTGCGCTACACAGTACATCGACCGGATGAACCAGCTACCGAAGCGACCGTACGAGGGTTTTAACGTTCCGGAAATGCGGAATGTCAACAGTGGAAATCTTTGCCTCATAGGTTTGAGTCAACGCCGGAAGGGCTGCAAAATTCGAGTTGAATCGTACTGGAAGGGTCTGGACTGTGAAGTCTCGAAACTTGGCTTCCCGTGGGGCTGTTGAGTCGAAGTCTCGAAACTCGGCGACCAACGAATCAGGTGCGTCGTGGTCAGGAGTGCGTGAAACGGCTGATGTTGCGCGAATGTTTATAGGGCCGTATGACGAAGCCTGCCAACGACCCGAATGCTTTTGCCTGAAATCCCGCTAGTAGCTGATGTCGTGGGCGCGGCCCAGTCTTCCTTGGTTGCTTCGGCGTTTAGTGTGCGAGACCCGCGCCGATTTCGACCACCAAAACTCCGGCTCCGATGAGCATTATCCCGACTGCCGTGAGTGGCGTGAGTGGTTCGTTGAAGAAGACGCGGGCCGAGACTGCCGTGAGTGCCACACCACAGGCTACCCAGATTCCGTACCCCACACCAAGAGCAATCCCCTCGCTTAACGCCAGGCTAAGGAAGACGAAAGCAGAAATATAGCCGGCAACTATGGGAATTAGCCAGAGTTTCTTCTTCAGTCCTTCCACAGCCCGCAAGGACATGGTGGCACTAACTTCCGTTACGATGGCCAGGCTCAGGAAAACCCAGCTCATAGCGCATCTTTCGCTTCTTGGAGGCGCTTGGCCTTCTGCGATCCAAGCTCGACTGTTACGACGCCCGCGAGGATACACAGCATGCCGAGCCCCATCAGCAAAGTATGGGTCTCGTCAAAGATAAGAGCGGACAAAATAGCCGTGGTGGTTACTCCACCTGCCCCCAGGCGCCGTAGGCAACGCTGATGGACATGCCGAGGCGCAGGCATATTGTCAGCAGTCCGAATGCTGCGATGTAGCCGACGACGACCAGCCCGTACCAGCCTGGCGCTTCTATGGCGGCTTTGAGGGCGAGGGTGGCGCTCACCTCTGTGAGGATGGCACCGCCGAGTGATAGCCATTTCTTCACTCTGCTTCTCCGCCCCGGGTCATCTCCATCAGTTGCGCCAAAATGGCGGATCGATCGGCGGCGCTTGGCCTAAGTCATGGCATGTTCAAGCCGTTTCGGTAGGCGGTGTTTTTGTTGGTGTTCCAGCCTGCGATGATGCCGGCGCCGAGCATGTGGTCGGTGAGGCGTGCGAAGCGGTAGCCGGGATCAGTGTCGAGGGCGAGCTGGAGATACTGATGTGCTTTGGATCCTCGGCCTTCCCACCAGTTGATGTAGCCGATGGTGGTGAGGATTGGTGCTGCGTGTTGTGGGCTGGTTCTGGTGTAGGCGTGGAGGAGGAGTTGTTGGGCCCATTCGACGCGTGACCACTGGGGTGCGGTCGCGGTTTGGGCGAAGAGGATGTGTTGGGGTGGTTCGTTGATGCCGGGGATGTCGGACATGAGCCGGTCGCGGATGTGGGGGAATTGGAAGTACGCGATCAGCGTGGCGCAGTCCTCGTCGGTGGGGAAGTCGTTTGAGTCGAGCATGCCTGTCCAGAGTTGGCTGGCTTGTAGCGCTGCTTGATGGGGTGCCTGGGCGCGGATGGTGTTCATGCGGTTTTCGACGGCTATGGCGTGGTCTGCGTCGCGGGTTGGCGCGGGGAGGACGATCCGGTTGGTGGGTTCGATGGTGCTGCCGCGGTAGATGAATTCGGCGTTGACTCGGCTGTATTCGGTGGTGCTGATGGGCAGGCTGATGTCCTGGCCTGGTTCGCTGTCGTAGGGGGAGTAGGTGTCGTCGCTGACGAAGATGCCCTCGCGGATGGTGATGCCGTTTTCGGCGAGGACTCCGGTCAGCGCGGCGATGGTGGCTGCGTGCGGTTTTGGCTGGCCAGGTTGGCAGGGCTGGGAGGTGTAGAGGGCGAAGACGATGCTCGAAGCTTGGGTATCGCTGGTGAGATAACTGCTGACGGTTCGGGCGTAGGGGAGTTCTGTTCCGGGTTGGCGGGGGAGGTCGATGCGGAGGGTGGCGCCGACCTTGCCTTGGTCCAGCGTGATGCAGACAAGGCTTTCTTGGGGCCAGAAGCCGAGGGTGTGCCCGATGAAGCTGAGTAGGTCTGCCGGGTCTTTGATGGTGAGCGCATTCATTGTCCTTTTCCTTTGTGCGTGGTACGTGTCTTTGGGCTCGTGGGCCGTTCTGATAAGGGACCTGTGCGCTGGTATGGGGCTGGAGTACAACTAAGGGGCCGGGCGGTGCCGGAAAGTCCGGAAGTGGCCAAACGAGTTAGGAACGCCGATCGACGATTCCAGGTCGGCACTAGCCTGCCATCACCACAGTTGCCCGGAGGCCCCCATCGATGATCGGGATATCAGAATGACAAACAGCGTTGTTGCTTCTGCCTATTCATGGGCTAACGGGGTGGGGCATCATGACGTGAGCGGACCTATTCTTGGCATCTTCCATCGGTTTGCGGGATCGCTGTGAGGGACGTGCCCGGGGCCCGCTTTCGGTCCGACATATGCGCCGTTATCGGCATGTTCATGGCTCGGCGCCTACTGAAAGCGGATCCTAAGGTCCGTGCAGGAGTTCAATGCCCACCCGTTAACCCGACAAGGAACCTGGCTGCGAACCTCTGAGAACGCACCTGGGCCAGGATTCGTAGAAACGAACAGCTGAGTTTTGGGGAAAGCGTCATTCTGCTCGGTACACCGTGGCGTATGCGAAGTTGTCACCTGAGGCGAGGCTCGGGAGGTCGCCGGTCTCGGACACTCCCGCGGATCGTTCGCTTGCCAGCGTCCGCGCGTAGTCAATGAGCGTCTGCCGCATCGCGTCCAAGGACACGGGCATCCACAAGCAGAACTCGGCGAGTTGATGGGTGATTTTTGTGTACTCTTGCCCGTCAAAGTCAACTCGAAGATCGACTCGCCCCGCAGAATGCTCTGGCACTAATGTGATCGCAACGCCTTCGTGGACGAACTCCGCGGCAAGTCGACCCATGTCGATTAGCCTGATTAGTCGCAGTTCGCCTTCAAGTAACCGCCACCGTCGGTTACCTCCGACCGGGTAACTCGACGGCGCCATAAGACGGTAGCTTGCCGTGTCGATCAATTCAGAATAGAAGGCAATCGCTGGGCTCGTAGGCTCCCAAACTCGCGCATCAGCACCCCAACTTGTTCCGGCGTCGCCCGCGACGTTGCGGCTACGAGGATGTCGCTCGGCCCGAGCGAATATGCTGCCGTACCCGAGCTCGAGCCATCGCAACGTTCGAGCAGGTCAGTGACTGCTGCCCAGTCTGGGGACGGCAGTGACATCGTATGTGCCTGCCGAACGGAGTCACCTTCGTCGACAATGCTGGTGGTTAGATAAGTCTCGACCTGTTCACCGCGCTGGCGTTGCCGTGCTAATCGTCCGGTCGTGGACTCCCGCAGCGGAGCCGGACGATTTTTGCACTCCAGCACCACCACACCGCCGCCGCTCCAACCTACGATGTCTCCGACACCAATAAGAGTGGTTATGTCGGCAATGATTGGGATGAAGCCAAGGCCGTAGAGCTTGTGGGCCTGCTCGAACACGAAATCGAAATCGACTCCTTGCGATGACAGCGACGCTGGCGGGCCTGGATGGCGCGAAAGAGAGCGGATAGTGTGTTCGGGCAGCAATTCGTGTACCAGCCCGTCTGCTATCACGCGCAGGAGATGGCGGTGCCATTTCGCCTCTGCCTTGTCGGTCCCCACTGTCGGACCTTCGGCTTCGATGATCGCGTCTGCCAGGCGCCGCTGCCAGTGCAGCACGTCGCCCTTTAAGGGGAGCGTTGCCAACTCGAGCAATAGTTCATGGCGGGTCTGGTCCCACGTAGCCGAATCTGACATGCACCCATTATGGCTGCAGGAAGGGGCACGGAATGCAGCGGAGGTTCCAGCGCCGGAGAGGGCCCTTGCAAGGTGGGCTCTGGCAAATGCGCCGGCTTTAGTAGGGGCGATCAAACGGGCACGTTGAGACGTCGTTTCTTTCGCTGGACGTCTCTCGCGCCGTGGGCAGCCAATGCCACCACCCACCGAGATGCGCAATGGGAAGTGTGGACGACTTCCCACTTCTCTCGCCGGCAGGCGAGCTTGGCTTTTTCGTCAACTCAAAGTAGTGACAAAGGCCAAGAATCGCCCTGAGTCCTGCCTAAGGCATCGCATAACCACTTGACGGGCTTCCGGAGAGAGGTGGTTGACGTCACATTCGGGTGTGTCTGTAAATAGCGGGCCCTATTTGGCTTCGGTTTTCGTGAACGCTCGAAGCAGTACGCCGCCGACGACATCGGGTGGACGACCTTAGGCCTAGCAAATGCAATTCTGCGTCGACTTCGAAAAAAGCGCCTTTTTGTTTTCCGTTTCTAAGCGCACAGGGGATGAGCCAGCCGCCTCACTTGGCCTGGGATAAACAGTCTCGTGAGAAATCACATGTTTCGTTGCCTCTCGATGGTGAGGCCCGGCAAAGGGATCCCAGCGGACGCTGAACACGCTGTGGGCAAACGCCTCGTTCAATAACTGGACCACCGTTGCCTCGTCTTTGCCTTCAAAAAGAGGCCGTCCAACTTTTCTGGCTGCTGGCTTACGAGTTGTGGTCTTATAGGTTGGTGACTGCCCTGCCATATCTGCACCTATTTATGACAAAGCTTCATACAAATGAAAGGCCTCTAATTTCATGCGCTATTATACATTCCGTGACAACAGATAACAAAGAACATGAAACGCCCGACACGGCACGCGAGAAATACAAGCATGCCTCAATGGTTGGGACATGGTTTCGGTCTGAAACCTTCTGGCAGGGTGTAGCCGCCAGTACGCTGTCCACCGGTATCATAGCGGTCGGTGTAGTTGTTGCTGCCTTCGTAACCCATGCTGTTGAGCTGGGTGCCGCCATACTGACCCTGATCAGCTTCGTTGCCGTGATCTCGGTCGCCTTCACTGTGATCCTTCTGATCCCAGCAGGTAAGAGGGCGATGGACCGCATCAAGTCCACGGTCGTTAACGAGGACGCTCATGTGTCACGCATAGGTGTTGTTGCTTCTGCGGTTGCGTCAGTCGCAGTACTGGTTATCAATTACTTCATCGGGATGTTCTAATCCCAATAAAGGCTTGTTAGCTTTCTATCGCTAGGTGGCTCTTCTCTTGCTCGTAGGCCAAGAGTGCCAGGTTGTCGAGTGCTTTGCTTGGATTGTTCAAGATTCCAGGACTGCGATCCAGTACCCAGAGTTCAGTGACGGACAGCTTCCGAACAGAGCAGACAGGTTCGCCTTGGGCATCCTTGTACTTCACGATCAACCATTCATCCATCTGCAGGGCTACGTTCTCGACATCCTTGACCGACTCCATCAACTGGTATGCGGTGTTGGCGTTGATCGCACTTATCTCGGCACGCTGTATGTTGACGGTGAAGTCTTTGGCCCACCGATCCGCAAAAACCGCCGCTTCACCCAGCTTGTTCTTGGCTGCCTGGTGCGCCTTCTGGCCGTCGTCGCCGTCCAACCAAGCTTTGAGTCTCAGCCGTAAAGATCCTCTGTCCACGCTCTCTATCTTCGTCCGACCGTAGCCAGCACCAGCCAGGACAACTTCCAATGCCTGGACAGCTTGGAAAGCAACCACAGCATCATCTGTGTCTAGGTAAACTCGGACAGTAATCGGCTCTGCCGCAGGAGCTTTGGTGAAGCCGTGAGCTAGCTGGTTTCTCAGGGCTCGAGAGATTCTGGTGGCAGCGCCAGAAGCAACCGCTTCAATCTGGATGGACTCATTGACGGTTGAACTCGGGCTTCTCTTTGCACCTTTATCTGTGACGAATCTGCCGGTCTTGGCTGACCGTGACACGGAGACAGATTTGCCAGACCCTCCCGCCGCCCTAAGGCCGCCATCCTTGCCACGTACGACGAAGCGATCGTTTTTCCCTTTGGAACCGTCAGCAAGGCTCTTGGGCGTCTTCCTTGAACTGTCACCGGGCAACATAGGCATGGCACGATCCTAGCAAGAGGGGTATTCGAAGATATGTTCTAATCTAAACTACGAAGCCTAAGCAAGACTCATAGACGTTCGCAAGCATGATGACGCAGATAGACGCCGACGAGAAGCACCCCAAGCCTGACGACGGCAAGATCATGCAGCTAGAGGCTGAGGCGCCGCCACTAGTGCGCGTGACGGAGATCTACGGTCGAGCGATCAAGTACACGCGGACTTACGGACTGGTCGAGTGGGTGGATGAAGGACGCTACTTCCACGTCCAGTGCTTCCCAGCTGGTCAGATCAAGCGAGTTGATAAGGAGACATGGAGAGGCCGGCCACTGTAGTCCGCAGTGAAAGAGAAACTAAACGGTAGACTCAGGCTCGCACGCTTTAAATAGGGGGAATAAGCATTGTCTACCGACACTTCAACAAACGTATTTCAGTCACAGAGATTCTGGACTTTTACAGCTAACGTGGCGGCTGGTCTGGTTGCATCAGTCATCGTGCTTTGCGGCCAAGGCTTGGGCGAGACATTCTCCGGCTACCTCAAAGACAACCAGAACATATTAGAGAACAGTGCATTCTATTGGCTGTTGGTCCTGCTGATAATACCCATCGCTGGGATCGCCTGGGGCATTTGGGAAGCAAAGAAGACTGATTCTGGTCGTACCAACAAGAGTGTGTTCCTGTTCTTGGGAGCGATGGGTTTCCTCCTCGTTACCGTTCTCCTAATAGGCTTCGCTCTCCTGGTGCTTCAGTCTGCGGTAAACATCCACAACCAAAGTTAAAGGGCAGCTCTCCCATGGCTGCCCTTTGAGTGATTACCGCCAGTTTCCAACATCCATGCCGTTGATCGGCACTCTTGCCAGCCAATGAGCCTTAGTGGCTACCCAGGTTCTGTACCTAGGTGCCGTGTATCGTTCCCAGTAGGCGTCCTGGCACGCGAAGTCGGTCTGCCAGTTGGGACAGTCGATCACGAGTTGGCCGTCGCGGTCCTGGCCAAGTCCCTTACAACCTCCGCTGTTCTGAGCGTCTAAACGGTTGCTGCTCTCCTTGAAATAGATGAAGGCCGTATCCTCCGCTTCAGTCTCGCTTGACGCTGGTTGGTTAGGTGCTGCTATTACAGTTTCAGCAGCCGGCTGCGGCGTTTCAGCCACTCGAACCGGCTCATTTACCGTCTTGGTTGGTTCAACGCTAACGACGGCGTTTAGCGAGCCTTTTTTGAACACCACTTGCATGTCACTGACGACTTGCTGTCGAGCGTCTGCATGGATGTTCGTGTACAGGAACCAGTTGGCTACGGTCGTGATGACCAGGGTGGCGAAGATTGCTAGAGCCAAGCTCAGATAGTAGGTGCTGCCGTTGAACTTCTATACCTTTAGTTCCTGTCGACGTGTTTCGTTGGTTGGTTTTGACATGTGATTGATTACCTTGCACATGAGGGCCTGGGTTGGCTGATGAGCATGCCAAATAGGCACCAGTTGGTTTGGCACTTCGTCGAAGACGACAACGTTGTTTCCGCGCTCGATGGCATGGTGCGGTTCACTGCCATGGTTTATAGCGATGCCCCGGGCCCTTTGAGTCCGCACGTCTACTGGTGGAACGGCAGAGGCTACGAGCAGCTGATTTCAGATCTCTGAGGAGGACGGTAGCCTGTCCATCCATGTTGGTCCCGAGTTTCAAGCTGTCCTCGAAACGGTGATGTCCAGCGACTGACGGCTTCTGAAGATATCCGTCAGCCCAGGAGGCGGGCCTTCTGGGCTGCGAACTCTTCCTCGCTCAGGATGCCGGCGTCACGGAGTCCGGCCAGTTTAATCAGTTCATCCGCAATGAGCCGGCCGTCCAGCGGTGGGAGTCCTTGGGCAACTGAGGCGGGTGGCGCGTTCCGACCGAAGTCCGGGTGTCCCCGGAACCATGCCTCGATCTTCTGGGTGACAGGGGCAGCCATGTGGATAGACGCCAGCTGAGTTCCATGACCTAGGATCCGAAAAGTCCATACCAAAGTGGTTTGCTCCCGATCGAGTGAGAACCCAGTGACGTCAGCAATCCTGACCTGGAATTCCTGGTCGAGATTCTTGTATGTGGCGGTGCCGTCACCGTTGTCAGTGATCTTGCCGGCTCCGAAACCGAGCTTGTACACGTGCGCCACGCTGGCCCCCTTCATAGGTTTTCAGGGATTCTGCCACAACGGAACCTCGAAAGTTCCGGTAAGGCCAATTTAGATCGAGTACTGGCAAATTTGAGACCGTATAGCGGCCCTCTAAGCTCTCATGAGGAGTTCGATGCGCGGGCGGCCGAGGTCAATGGGGGAACAACATGACGACTGCAACAAATGTGAAGTACATGACGAGGACCGTGAAGACGGTTCGAGGCATGGAGGCCAGGACCAGGACCAAGCTGGAGCAGGAGGGCTGGGAGTTTGTCTCCCAGACGCAGGGCAAGTTACGTACGGAGTTGACCTTCCGGAAACCGCAGGCTCCGGTGCCTTGGAAACTGCTGTCGATCGGCGCCGGTGTCGTTGGTGTCCTTATCATTGGCGCTCTTGTCATGGGTGCGCTTGAGGGTGGGGACAAACCGGCTTCGCCCGTTGAGGCTGCGACGCAGACTGCCTCACAGGAAGCTTAGGTTTCAGCCCAGGAAGCACCCTCTGAGTCAGCCACCCCATCGACGCTTCCGCCGGCTGCAGTTACGCCTGTTCCGGCGGTAGCGACACAGATTACCGTCGATGAGCTGTTTGACAAGCTCAACTCAGCCAAAATGGGCGGCACGAAGGTCGGGGACCGATTCGAGCTGACGGGTGAGCTTGTCTCGTCGAGGTATTGGACGACCGGAGCCTTTGGTGAGTTCAACGTTCTGCTGAACGCTAAGGGTGGCACCAACGATCTCATGGTGTTCATTGACGAAAAGGCAACAACCAGTTGGCGCGACGGTCAGAACGTCCACATGGTGGTGGAAATGGGTGAGGCTACCATCAAGGGCGAGACCACAGACGGCTGGCTGAGGGCGGTTTCCGCGGAAATTGTTCCGTAGCGGGGGAGGGAGTGTACCCGTGGACGATGAGTGTGCAGCGACGCGTCAGGTCGCCGTCTTCGGTGTTGATTGAGCAAAAATATAGTGTGGACACTGTCCATACTTTCCGCAGCGGATTGGATGATACAACCTCCGGACTGGACCGAATTGCGCATGTTTCCGAGGGAGCCCAGCCTTTGCGAGGCCTAGAATCCCGTTCGAGTCCCACCTCGGGCACGGCATACCCCCTCGTCAGAGGGGTTTTTGCTCTAGCGTGTGTACATTCTGGTGGTCAGGTCCAGGGCCGTGGCTGGTTGGCCCTCCGCTTGCTCTGAACTGGAGGTAGGGTCCTCTCTTGGTGCGTTCGGTAGGACGTGGTTGGCCTTACACCTCTTCATGGATGTGAGGGCTGAGTGCGACATGACTTCGAGGAACTGCGCAGATGCCGCCTGGATCCGGCTATCTTTTGGCGTGAGCAGACCGGGGCTGCATTGTCAGGGTAAAGCGGGTGGGGACAAGGCCCGATAGAGCCCGGCTATGCAGCAGACCTGAAGGTCCCGTCTCAAACCGAAGACACTCGGCGGAAGCACCACATAGCCGAGTGTCTTCGGGCCCCGGCGTCTTGGCCGGCGGGAAAGGCTGGCCCTCTGAGGAGCAGCTGTAGCTACTTCCCGCCCGGTTGGTGCGGGAAGACCAGCAGCGTGCTTGTTGCAGTGGCGAGGAGTTTTCCGTCGGCGGTGCTGAGGCGTCCTTCGGTGAAGATTGCCCGCGGGCCTGCTTTGACAACTGACCCCTCCGCGCGCAGCGCGCCTTTTTGAAGCGTGATGGGCCGCAGGTACTTGACCGCCAGATCGATAGAGGTGTACCCGATCCCTGCATCCAAGGTGGTGTGTGCCGCGCAGCCGAGCACCGTGTCCAGGAGCGTGCATGCCAGGCCGCCGTGCACCATGCCGAGCGGGTTGTAATGCGCTTCGCCCGGCCAGCACTGGAACTCGACGTGTCCGAACTTCGCGTCGACGAGATCGAATTTCATGAGCGAAGCGATCGGCGGCGGCGCAATGCTGCCATCGCGGAGACCGGAAAAGTAGTCAATACCCGACAGCCGTGGCAGCTTTTCGAGCGCGATTGCCGGATCAATCCACGTGAATGTTTCAGAGCGTTGTGCGGAGGCGTCGGTTGTCACAGGTTTCTCCTTTGGGCTCTCATGACTTCCCGTTTTGCTGCGGTCATACCGGGGTGCTGGCTGCCAATGCGGGGTACAGATCCGAGATCGGCCCAGATAGGCCGAGCTTCACCCCTGCGCTGATTTCGTCCACGATGACCTCGTAGTCACCCTGTTCAAGCCCATCGAAGGACTTCCGTGCGGCTTCCTCGGCCGAGGTCTTCGGGGCATTGACGCCCTCGGCCATGGCTGTGTCCATGTAGCCGACGTGAACACCCGTGACCTGCGTGCCTTGGGGCGCCAATTCCTGGCGGAAGGAGTTAGTCGCCGACCACAGCCCGGCCTTTGACGCACTGTAGGCGCCGGTGAGGGCGATCCAGCTGAGCACCGAGTGAATGTTGAGTACCGCTGAAGTCCCGCTGGCAGCGAGGACCGGTGCGAATGCCCTGGTCAAGGCAACCGGCCCGAAGAAGTTTGTCTCCATGATTTCGCGGAACTTCTCGTCGGAGAGAGTCAGGAACGTGTCCGATTCGACGCTGATGCCGGCGTTGTTGATCAGAACGGTGACGTCCTGGGCCTGAGTAACTGCGGTCCGGATCGAGTCAGGGTTGGTGACATCGAGGGCGAGGGGGACGACTCGGGAGTCGCTCCACTCCTGCGGTCGGCGTGCCGTTGCATAAACCTTCGCGGCACCCCGGGCGAGGGCCTGTTCCACGAGCTCGCGGCCCAAACCTCCATTCGCGCCGGTAACGAGGACGACGGCGCCAGCTAGCAATGACATGGATTCTCCTGAATTCAGATTGGAGGCGACGCGGTCGTCGCGACCTCAGAGCATCAGAGTAACGGAGTAAGTTGGATTTTCCAACCTACTTGTATACTTGAGGAAAATAGCGAAAGCAGGTGACAGGTGAACCGATCGATCGACAAGGAACTTGATGGGCCCCGGGCGTGTTTTATCGCGGCGGGGCTCGACGTTCTGGGGGAGCGGTGGGCGCTCCTGGCGCTCCGCGAAATGTCCCTGGGCGTACACCGGTTCGATCAGATCGCGCGGAATACCGGGGCGTCCCGTGACATACTTACGGGCCGGCTGCGCACTCTCGAAAGCCGCGGCGTGATTGAGCGCGTCCAGTACTCCGAGCACCCCCCGCGCTACGAATACCACCTCACAACTTCCGGGGCCGAAGTAGCCCCCATCCTCATTTCACTCGCAGCATGGAGCAGTGCGTGGATGCGCGACGAGACTCCCCGTGCTTCCTACCAGCACAGTTGCGGTGCCGACCTGCAACCAGTGGTGTCGTGTGCGGTGTGCGGTGAGGAATTCGCCCAAGGAAGCCTGATGCTCGGGCCGCTTGTGTCAGCGGCTGGTTCGGAGCCGGCGTCAGAGGATTAGGAACAGACAGGCAAGAGGACGACGGCGGTACCTCCCGCCGTCGTCCTCTTGCCCTACTGATCCTGAACCAACTGTCTAGCCCTGGTGCCTTTGCAGCGCCCGCCCCAGTCGTGCAGCCGCTTCCTCAAGCTTTGCGGCGGGAACGTCACCGTACGCCGGGCTCAGATGCCGATCAGCGTCAGTGCACACATGGAATGAGCGCCTATGCAAGGTCAGCAACTAGCTGCATGGACAGTGAAAAACTGCGAGTGCAGCCCCCTGTAAAGGGCGGACGCGCTGGCAGTAGGGACCGGAGTCCGGGACAACCCGCTTGGCAGCCCCCGAGCTGTTTGCGCCTCCAAACAACGAAGCTGAATTGATCTAACCGAACAGGGTTTGCTCGAGCCCAGGCTCAAACTCATCATGGTGTCGGTGATAAGTCGTCAGTGCTCGTGACGGCCGACGAAGTGTGGTGATCAACCCTCGGAACCATGCGTACGGCCCGCTAAGTACCTCGTCCGGCTTCTGCAAGGAATCTAAAGGCGCTCCACGGCCTCGAAACCAATCGGCAGTCCTGTCGATGCCGGGCTGCGAACGATGGCTGACGCTGCTGTCCCGCACGGAACACAGCCTGTCCGTCACAAGAAAGGCATGCCAATTCCTGACGGGTTGCTCTCTGCTCTTCCGGAAGTAGCCCGGCAAATTCTGTTGCGGTCCATTCCTTGCCATCCAATATGCTTTTTGCCATATACAAGGTGCCTCCTCGTGTATTGCTAACTGAAGTTCGAACGGCCATCAAGAAGCTCCGCCGTCGGCCACCTTGCGACCGCCGGTATGCAGCGAGCCCGTGTCAGTCACCAGCCTGGGCGGGATAAGTTTCGGTACCTCATTGCGTGCAATCTTTGATATGGAGACGATTCGGCCGTCTGAATGTCGGGGCCGCAGGTAGCCCCTGCGGCCCTGACTGGCCTTCAGGTCTGTTATTTCGAGCTGGGTCGTCCGGGGATATGGCTAAGAATGGACTTGGAGAAGCCGCCATCGACGCAGATATCTTGACCGGTGACATAGCCGGATAGTGGGCTTACGAGAAATTCGATCACGTTGGCGATATCCATCGGATCTCCTATTCTTGCGAGCGGGATAATTTCCTCCCGTGCCTTCTTGATTTTGGGATCTTCATACATTTTTTCGGTCATCCGGGTATGGGTCATGCCGGGGGAGACCACGTTGACGCGGATGCCGTCGGGTGCCCATTCCAATGCCAGTGTCTGGGCCAACATTGTCAGCGCGGCCTTGCTTGGGCTGTAAGCGCCGGATCCCGCGTGCGGTTGTTGACCGGACATGGACGAGGTGAAGCAGGCGGCGCCGTGGCTGTCCTTCAGGTGCTGGTAACTTGCTTTGGCTAGAAGCCATGGGCCGCGCAGGTTGACGGAGAACATGGCGTCCCAGTCTTCAAGGGAGACGTCGCATATGGGTCCGGGGTTGGCGATCCCGGCGTTGGCTACCAGCGCGTCCAGGCCACCGAATTCTGCAACTGCAGCTTTGACCAGCTGGCTGGGCACATTGGGGTCGCCGAGATCACCTGCCAGTGCGATGGCAGCGCCTCCCATAGCCTGGATTGAACGAACGACCTGCTCTTGGCTGCTGTTTGGTTCGTGTCCGCAGACAGCAATCATTGGCTGCTCACCGCGCGCAATGGCTGCCTCCGCGAGTCTCATGGATGCTGCTGCGCCGATTCCGCTGCTTCCGCCACTGACCAAAGCCCTCATGACACAAACTCCTCTTTCAAGGTTGTTTCGCATTGAAAATTAGACCTCAACAATGCTGGTTTCTTCCATGCTCAAATAAATTCTTTGTGGGTCCCGGTTGCCGGCGTGAGGGACTAACTCTCCAGTTCCCATCCGTGGTTCTTGAGGTCCTGCATTGCTTTCGCAAATTCGTGGACCGGATTGTCTTCACGGATGATCTCCAGCACGACATTCCCGACGCCGCACGTGTCCTTGACGGCGTCGCCCAGCCCATCCCAGTCGATGACCCCCGTGCCGATGGGGTCGTGACCCCAAGTGTCCACACCGGTGTCGGAAATGTGCACCAGTCCGATGGCCGCCGACGAGGCTTCTCCTTATTTCGCATGTGATAAATCCTGACTAAAGGCGGGTAGCGGTCGGCGCCAAAGCGAATTAGCGGGTGTGATTTGCGACGGGCTACGGCCAATGTTAGCGTGGCATTTCAATCTGGAGTTTTCTCGGTCATCCGATTGCGTAACTGTGAAAGGATCGTTTTGGGGGCGGTTTTCAGCACGACAATGTTCATGATTGCGTTCTTGGTTGTAGCAGGCCTAATTCAAATGCTGGCATCGCAGGTTAAGTCCGGCGATTCGAAGCCAAACTATACGTTTGGCATCCGCTCGAAGGCTACTCTGTCGTCTGAGCGTGCATGGAACGCAGCACGCGCGTCAGCTCTAGGTGCTCTGAAAGCTATTCCGGTGATGCTCATCGGTTTTGTGGCAACATTGTGGGTCATATTTGCAGTACTACCCAAGGATGATTCAAGTGTTCCGTGGATCTTCTTCTCGGGCATGGGGTTCACGGCCATCATGGTGGCCCTGCTCATGCACATGTACTACAAAGCTGGCGATGAATAATTCAAAGCGATGATCAGTCCATAACTAAATTTCTCTTCTTTAATATTGGGGGATATTGTTTTTTATAGTTCTTCAAGTCGAACTTTAAGCAACAGCCTGGCTATGTTGCTATCTCTTCTGCTTGGCCCGGTTGGTATCTCGTCCGCTCAAGCATCTGTAGCTACCACTGTTTCAACGAAGAAGGCAGATTTCCGAGGAAACTACAGTGGCTTCCCTTAAAGCAAGTCGGCACCGGCTGGAACGCCATGAACCTGGTCAGCACCCCCGGGCGACTTCAACGGGGACCGTAAGCCAGATGTCTTGGCCCGCGACAGTGCAGGTGACCTGTGGATTTTGTAGATGATCCGAGGGTCTATCTGCGGGGTAGGCGGCGTGAGTACAGGCCGGGGTAGTCGATGATGAAACCGTCAGGATCGACCGTGATGTTGCAGGTGAAGTCGCTGTCCAGGGATTCATAGAGATACAGATTGACGGCGCTTCTCGTGTACGCCTGCGGGTCTGGCAGCACCCGGAGCGAGGGAGCTTCGATATAGGCCGTGGTGATCTCGGCCCGGGATCCAATGGCGAGGTTGAGACGCCGGATCGGCAGGGTGTTGGTGAAGGGGCTGAATCCCAGGTCGATGTCGATGGCGCCCTCCAGGTCCGGGCGTCGCTCGCCATTGACGCCCCAGGTTCCGTCATTGCCTCGCTGGACCTCCAGCCTCCGACTGTCGTGACCGTGAAGCGTGAGCTTACGAAAGACCCATTGGTCATCAAGGGTGACCTCATACTCGGAGCGCCCCTCACAGGAGGTGATGATGGATCGAGCCCGGAGACTTTTGCCCAACGTAAATGTGAGCCGTTCGACGCTGCGCGTCTGCATGCCATACCAGGTGTAGTCCACCGCCAGTTCCTCCCACCGCATCCGTGATAGCAACAGTTTCTGTGGAAGCTGCCTGATGGGGAAGCTTCTGCCCAGCCACTGTTTGATAGCGCCGGTTAACCTAAATAGGGCCGACATACCCTCCCTCAGTGGAACTTCCCGGGGTTATTGTTGGATACAACAATTGGGGGAGTAAGGATGAGGCCAATAACTGTCGGCAGCGGTAAGGGAACGGTCGCGCTCACCGATGGTGACGTCCTTCATCTGGTGTGGGGGCCACATACGGTCCTCCTGGCCGATGACGTCCACGATGCCATGGCCACGATCAACGAACTCGCGGACGGTGCAGAATTCCCGTTGCTCATCGATATCACGAACACCAAGGAAGTTACCCGCGGGGCCAAGGCGGTGTTCAGCACCAAGTGTGCCGCCTCCCGGATTGCTTTATTGGGCACCAGCCCTGTGAGCCGCGTGATAGCGAATTTCGCCATGTCACGACGGACGCTGCCTTCTCCTACAAGGTTCTTCACGTCCAAAGATGACGCCATGTCTTGGCTCGTCCAAGCGCAATCGCCAGAAGCCCTGGCTTGAGGGCTTGCTAACTCTTGCTTCTCCTCCGATCCTCGGGGAACGAGAATGCTGATGCGATCCGGCGCCGGACCCTCGAATCGGCAACCGCTGACGACCTGCAGGGTCCGCTCGGGGAGATCCTTCGGGTGTTGTTGGACGCGCCAGGAACCCAGCAAGCGGCTTTGTCCCTACGGGTCGGGGCGGGCGCTAGCCGGGTGCGTCCCCTGTGGACCCCCGTACCTGCAGCTGCGAGGGGACTTGGTGAACCCGGCCGGGCAGCTCCGGTGTGGCGAGGCGCTGCAGGATGAACTTGCCGGCCTCTACGCCAACTGCCAGGTTGCCGTTGTCCACGGAGGTCAGGGAGAGGTGTCGGATTTTGGCGAGATAGGTGTTGTCGTAGCCCACCAAGGACAGATCTTCGGGTACAGAGAGGCCAAGGTCGTCGGCGGCGGACAGGGCGCCAATGCAGGCGATGTCGTTGTAGGCAAAGATCGCGGTTGGCCTGTCCTCCGTGGACAATAAGCGGCTGGCCGCGGCATACGCATTTTCCTCACTCAGTCCGCCGGCGAGAACCACCGGCTCGAGCCCGGCGTCGCGCATGGTCCGCTCGAACGATTCCCGCCGGATTCGGCCTACTTCGGCCGGCCCCTGCAGATGTGCGATCCTCCGGTGCCCGAGCGTGAGGAGGTGTTCGGTGGCCTGGCGTGCACCGGCGTCGTCGTCATTGACCACAATATCGACCCCCGGCAACACTGGCTCGCGGGTTCCCGCCAGGACTACGGGGATAGTCTGCGCCGCCTTTTCGATCGCGGTGGATTCCGTCGTAGTGCCGACCACCACCAGGCCGTCAATCCTTTGCTCCAGCAGGGTCTCCACGGAACTGCGGCCAACGCGGGTGTCGGTGTAGGAGTCGGCGAGGACCGGTGAAACCCCCGCTGCGTGCAGCGAGGCCGTAAGCCCTTCCAGCAGTTCCACGAACCACGGGTTGCGGATGTCATTGAGCATCACACCGATGGTTCCGCTTCGAGGGCCGGACAGGCGTTGGGCCAGTCTGTTGGGCCGGTAACCCAGTTGCTCCATGGCTTCCAAGACAGCACGACGGCGGCCCTCACTGACGTTGACCGACCCCTGGAGGACCAGTGAGACCAGGGACTTGGAGACCCCCGCGGCGCTTGCGACGTCGCGGATGGTGGGCTTGGTGGCCGGCATGCAGTATCTCCTCTCGCAGCTTCCATCAAGCTTAGGGGCTTGACTGGGCCTGCTCGTCACCTCCATTATGGACCGGTCCAAGTAATTCCAAAGAGTCAAAGAGGATCTTCAATGAGTGCACCCAATTCGAGGCAGTTGGTCGCCGGAATGGTTGGTGGCGGTCCGGGCGCCGACATCGGCAAGACCCACCGTTACGCCATGCGGCTGGATGGCCACTACGATCTCCGGGCAGGAATTTTCGGGCGCGATGAGAGCAGTTCCCACGCCACCGCCGTCGAACTCGGCGTCGAATCGGGACGCAACTACCGCGACATCCAGGAGATGGCCGAGGCTGAGGCCGCCCGTGAGGACGGTGTGGACGTGGTGGTTGTGGCGACGCCCAACGACAGCCACTTCGAGATCGCACGGACGTTCCTGCAAAGGGGCATCTCCGTGGTGTGCGAGAAGCCCCTGACCCGGGACTCTGCCACTGCGGCCGAGCTGGTCCGGGTCGCGGAGGAGAACGATGCCATCCTTGCTGTCCCCCACTGCTATTCGGCCTACGCCATGGTGCGGCAAGCCGCGCGGATGGTCCGCAACGGCGAGCTGGGCGCCATTCGTTTTGTCGACGTCGAGCATGCATCGGGCTGGGCAGCAACACCCCTCGAGAACGAAGGCCACAAACAAGCCAAATGGCGCACCAACCCTGACATTGCTGGGTTCCCGAGTGTCGTGGGAGACCTCGGCACCCACGCCCTCCATCTGCTCCGCTACATCACCGGGCTCGAAGCGAAACGCTTGTCCGGCCGCTTGCAGACGTTCGTGCCTGGGCGGCGCGTTTTCGACAACGCCACCGTGGAACTTGAACTGACCGGCTCAGTTCCCGCGCGGCTGTGGGCCAGCATGGCGGCTACTGGCCATAACCACGGGCTCCGCATCCGGGTCTACGGCGAAAAGGGCAGCCTGGAATGGCAGCACGAGGACCCGCACCACCTCAAGGTCCAGGACCTCGCAGGGGCCACCACCATCCTCACGCACGGGCTCAGCACCTTGCACGACGACGCGTCCCGGCTCACGCGCGTGGGCCTCGGCCACCCGGAGGGCTTCCTTGAGGCCTTCGCCAATTTCTACTCGGACCTGGCTCAGGTGCTGCGCGCCCGCCGCAATGGAACGCCGATCCCCCGGCGTGAACTGTCCTTCCCGACGGGCGTTGACGGCTTGATCGGCGTTCAGTTCGTCGAAGCCGTCGCGGCATCGCATCACGATGACTCCGCCTGGAAAATCCTCGCCTCTGCCCTGAAGAATTTTGACCTGGAGAAAGCAGCACTCTGACATGCCCCGTTTCGCCCTCCTCGGAGCCGGTTTCATCGGCTCCGTCCACGCAGCCAACCTCGCAGCCCACCCCGGGATCGACTTCCGACTGGTGTACGACGTCGACCAACAACGGGCACAGACCCTCGCCGCCGCGCATGGCGCTTCGGCTGCCACCACCCTTGAGGAGGTCTTCGACCCTCAGGCGATCGACGCCGTCTTCATCGCGTCCTCCACCGATACGCACGCCGGGCACCTCCGCCGGGCCGCCGCCGTCGGAATCGCCGCGCTCTGCGAGAAGCCCATTGACCTGGACCTGGACCGGGCACGCGAGACCGCCACCTTCGCACAGGAGAGCGGCGTGCCCGTCATGGTGGACTTCAACCGCCGCTTCGACCGCGACTATGCCGAGCTCAAACGCGTAGTGGACTCGGGGGAGATCGGCGCAGTGGAGCTCATCCAGCTCACCTCCCGAGGCCCGTCCATGCCGCCGTTGTCCTACATCGCCGTATCCGGCGGCCAGATGCGCGACCAGACCGTCCACTTCTTCGACCTCGCTCGCTGGCTTTCCGGCCTGGACCCGGTGGAGGTTTTCGCCATGGGTTCGGCCCTGGCGGAGCCCGGCATCGCGGAGTACGACGACGTCGACACCTCCGCGGTCACGTTGCGGCTCCCCGGCGGGGCATTGGTCCAGATCGATTCCGCGCGTCGCACTGGCTACGGCTATGACGAACGGATCGAGATCATGGGCTCCAAAGGGATGGTGGAAGCCCGCCGGCACCGAAACGGAGCGGTGTCCCGGTATTCGGGCACCTCCGTGGTGGACGACGGGCTTCACCCCGGTTGGTTTGAGCGTGTGCAGCCAACATATGCCGCGGCCCTCGCCGCTTTCGTGTCCTCCTTGAAAGGCGACGTGGCTTCCATTCCTTCCCTTGAGGACGGCCTGAAAGCCCAAGCTATCGCCGAAGCAGCCGTGCTTTCCCTGCGCTCGGGCCGCATGGAGCCGATCAAGTACTGAGGCCAAGGTCGCACCAGGCAGGGAGTCAGCGTCAACTCCCGCGCCTGCTGCCCGCAGCTACCGGGTGCTCAGCACGAGGATGATCCGGAGGGTGTCCGAGTCACCGGCGGCCACCACGATCCTGCCGTCGGTCAGGGAGCCGCTCAACCGGTATGTGCCGGTGGCGCTGATGGTCACGGTGTTGCCATCGACCGCTATGCCCGTGGAGGCTGGCGACGGGAGGCTGGCGACGAGACTCTGCTGCCGCCGTCGGAAAGGCTGGCTGCCACCTCCGAGGCGGCGTCCCAGGTCAGGTCGTTGCTGTCGAAGTGGGCCCGTAGCGATCCCGGTGCCGCGTGGCAGCCGGGATTTGATTTATGCCATGAGGTTGGTCTGAAAAGCCAGTCCAGTGACTTTCCGTTACCTGTTGAGGCTGTTGCATGGGTCACTTTCATTTGCTTCCAGCCGCAAGGACCCTGATCCTTGCAAGACCTAGTTTTTTCAGCGCTTGTCAGAGCGTGCCCAATGGAGGACACAATTTATGACTAACGTTCTTTGGTTTTCTGAACTTGGCTTGACCGACCTTGACCAGGTTGGCGGCAAAAATGCATCACTCGGGGAAATGGTTCGGAATCTCGCCTCGGCTGGGGTGAAGGTTCCGGACGGTTTCGCGACGACGGCGGACGCTTACCGGCGTTTCCTGGCGGAGTCGGGGCTTGATACACGGATTGAAGCCATCCTGGAGGGCTTGGACAGCGGCGACGTGGCCGCTTTGGCCAAGGTCGGCGGGCAGATCCGGGACCTGATCCGTCAGACGCCGTTCCCTGCCGGTTTCGAAGAGGAAATCCGCGCGGCCTACCAGCGCCTGACCGAGGAGCATGGCGGGGATGTGTCATGGGCGGTGCGTTCCAGCGCAACAGCCGAAGACCTTCCTGACGCCTCCTTTGCCGGCCAGCAAGAGACGTTCCTGAACATCCGCGGGATCGACAACATCCTGCTGGCTATCAAGGACGTTTTCGCATCCCTGTACAACGACCGCGCGATTGCTTACCGCGTTCATCACGGCTTCACGCATTCGGAAGTGGCACTTTCGGCCGGTGTGCAGCGGATGGTGCGTTCCGACGTCGGCGCTTCCGGCGTGATGTTCACGATGGACACAGAGACCGGTTTTCAGGATGCGGTCTTCATCACCTCCTCTTACGGCCTCGGCGAGGCCGTGGTCCAGGGGGCCGTGAACCCTGACGAGTTCTATGTTTACAAGCCGGCATTGGCGGCTGGCAGGCCGGCAGTTCTCAAGCGCGGGCTGGGGGAGAAGGCCGTGCAGATGGTGTACACGGATTCGGACGAAGTTGGCAGGACCATTGACTTCACTCCCGTGCCCCAGGATTCCAGGAGCCGTTTCAGCGTTACGGATGCTGAAGTCGAGCAGCTTGCACGCCACGCCGTAGCGATCGAGCAGCACTACGGCCGTCCCATGGATATCGAGTGGGGTAAGGACGGGGTGGACGGGGAGCTCTACATCCTGCAGGCGCGGCCCGAAACCGTGGAGTCCCGTAAAGCAGCGGGCGTCACGTCCCGCTACACGCTCGCTGAGCGTTCAACGGTATTGGTCGAAGGCCGCGCGATCGGTCAAAGGATCGGCGCCGGGCAGGTGCGGGTGCTGTCCTCCATTGAGCAGATGGCCTCCTTCCAGGAAGGTGATGTCCTGGTGGCGAACATGACGGACCCGGACTGGGAACCGATCATGAAGAAGGCCGCTGCGATTGTCACGGACCGTGGCGGGCGGACCTGCCACGCTGCGATCATCGCCCGCGAACTGGGGATTCCCGCCGTCGTCGGAACCGGCTACGCGTCGCAGATCCTCAAGGACGGCACCCCCGTGACAGTGTCCTGCGCCGAAGGCGAAGCCGGACTGGTTTACGAAGGGCTGCTGGAGTACACGCTCCAGGAAACCAGCTTGGAGACTATGCCCGAGGCCCCGGTGAAGATCATGATGAACGTCGGGACCCCGGAGCAGGCGTTCAGTTTCGCCAAGCTCCCCAACCACGGCGTTGGTCTGGCCCGCCTTGAGTTCATCATCAACCGGCAGATAGGGGTCCACCCCAACGCCTTGCTGGCCGTCGCCGGCGAGATCGAGCGACCGGCAAGCCTGGATGACTACACCGTCCGGTTGATCCAGGAAAAGACTGCGGCCTATCAGGGCCCGCGCGACTACTATGTCCGCCGTCTGGCTGAAGGTATCGCGACCATCGCCGCCGCGTTTGCCCCTGAACCGGTGATCATCAGACTCTCTGACTTCAAGTCCAACGAGTACGCCAACCTGATCGGCGGTCCTGCGTTCGAACCAGAGGAAGAGAATCCGATGATCGGGTACCGTGGCGCGTCCCGCTACCTGTCCGCGGCCTTCCGGCAGGCGTTCGAGCTCGAGTGCGAAGCGCTCAAGTACGTGCGAAACGAGATGGGGCTGAGCAACATCAAGCTCATGGTCCCGTTCGTACGGACTCTGGACGAGGCCAGTGGCGTGATCGACCTCCTCGCCGCCAACGGACTGCGGCGCGGCGAGGACGGGCTGGAGATCGTGATGATGTGCGAGCTGCCTGCCAACGCGCTCCTTGCGGACCAGTTCCTGGAGTACTTCGATGGGTTCTCCATCGGTTCCAACGACCTCACCCAGCTCACTTTGGGCCTGGACCGGGATTCTGCGCTTGTGGCTGAAGGCTTCGATGAGCGGAACCCGGCAGTGACCAAGCTGCTGGAGATGGCCATCAGTGCTTGTCGCGCCAAGGGCCGGTACGTCGGAATCTGCGGCCAGGGCCCCAGTGACCACCCCGACTTCGCGGAGTGGCTCCTTGCCCGGGGCATCAGCTCCATCTCGCTGAACCCGGACGCAGTCACCGAGACCTGGTTGCGCCTGGCTAAGACCACCAGCACCGTGGTCTAAGTGGCAGACAACCAAACCGTGGGGGCGGGCGCAGCGTCCGCCCCTACGGTGTTCTTCCTCTCTGACAGCACCGGTATCACTGCTGAAACGCTGGGCAACACCTTGTTGACCCAGTTTCCCGGCCAACGGCTTGAACGGCGAACCATCCCTTTCATCACCACCATTGAGCAAGCCCGCGAGGTGGTAGCGGTTATCGACAAGGTGGCAGCCTCCGGTCCTGTGCCGATCATTTTCTCCACTGCCGTGGGACAGGACATTCGTGCCGTGCTGTCGGAAAGCCGGGGTCAGTTCTTCGACTTGTTCGGGTCCCACATCGGGAAGCTCGAACAAACACTTGGTGCGGTCGCCAACGGAAAACCGGGCCAGGCACACGGTGTCGGCGACGCCGTCCGGTACCAGTCCCGCATGGCCGCCGTCGAATATGCCATTGAACACGACGACGGCCAGTCGCTCCGTGCGCTCGAACGCGCCGAACTGATCCTGATCGCGCCCTCCCGCTGCGGGAAGACACCCACCACGATGTATCTTGCCCTGCAGCACGGCATCCTGGCAGCGAACTTCCCGTTGGTCGAAGAGGACTTTGATGTCATGGCGCTGCCGAAACCCTTGCTGCCGTTCGCGGACAAGTGCTTTGGCCTGACTTCCCAGCCCGTCCGGCTGAGCCAGATCCGCCAGGAACGCCGGCCGGGCAGCAACTACGCGTCGCTGAACCAATGCACCTTTGAACTTCGCAACGCGGAGGACATGTACAGGGCCAACAACATCCCGTACGTCAACTCCGCCTCCATGTCCGTGGAAGAAATTTCCGCCACGGTCCTTCAACGCATGCAACTGCACCACTGACAAGCTGAGGTTTCGGGAGCGTGTGGTCGGTGAGTCGCTTACGGCTTGATCCGGAAGTAGCCGTAGTCAAGGTTCTGGTGAACGGCGTTTGTGCCAGCGACCTCGTTGCGAAGGGTCGACCCTGGGACTTTCACCTGATCATTGCAGGTTCGCGATGCTGTCCGCTATGTCAAGCTTTCGAACACCATGGTGGCCTGGATACGGTCGCCGCCGCCAAGCCCCTTGCTCCCGCTGCTGGAGGTGGTAATCGTATGCAGCCGGTAACCCTTGGACGCCTGAGCGTTGATGGTCCTCTCCAGTTCGGTCAAGTTACCCGAGCCAGTTCCCCATAGCTTTTCTTTGAGAATGACCTGCAAGACGACGTAGTGCATAGACCGTTTCCTCCCTATCTGGCCAGTTGTCGGCAATCCTACTGGATGGCCACCGGGCTGCTGGGATGACACCGCTGTCTCCGTTGTGGCTTCAAACGGGGGGATACCGGAGGGAACGGACCTGATCGGATCCAATTTCTTCAAAGCTCATTCAGCGGTTTCATCGAGGCCGAAGGTCCCGTGCCCGTCCTGCCGCGCTGGTAGGTGACTCTCCCTCCTTATTTTGATCAACTCAAAATAAGGAGGTAAGCTGGGTATAGGCCAGAGCCGCCCTTGAGTACCGCACCGGTGAACATTCCCGGGCCGGCAGGGCGCGCCACAACCGCAAACACCCTTCCGCTTGAGCGGTACTGGACCCCCGGACTGGCCATGATCCTGAACCCCAAGGAGAACCCATGACTTTACTGACTGAACGTCCCGCAACGCCCGCGCCCGCCTCCGACGCAGCTGCGGCAGTCACCGTGTCCAAAACCGCATTGATCGGCGGCAGCTACGTAACCCTGCCGACTGCCCTTTCCCGGACGCATAGTGAAGGTGCCTACGTCACCGCCCCCGGCAACCGAAACGTTTCCCGTGGCAGTTACGTCACAGTTCTCGGCGTCCACAAAGACCCAGTCGGTGGCAGCTACGTCACGTTTTGCAAGGCAGCCTAAACGCGGCGTCTGTGCTTGATGGCAATACGCGGCTTTGAAAGGAGGCCGACGACGACACTTTGTGCCGCCGTCGGCCTCCTTTTGTGCAAACGTTGTTGGCGAAGCCTGTTCGGGTTTCCGCCACACGTTGATGCTGTGCCGCTCAGCCTTCGAGCCTCGAATGCTCGCCCAGACGGTGCCATGAACGGTTGTGGTAGACCAGAGCATCGCCGGGCTCGCCGGCTTGGACGTCACGCATCACCCGGGACTCAAGGGCGTGAACGGCGACGATGGTCGAGGTCCCCACTTCCATACGATTGATGACTGCGCAGCGCACCCAGGCGCGGACATCGTCATACACCGCTTCGCCGGTCGGAAGGGCCGACCAGCGGTGCGTCTGGTCAAAGCGGTCGGCGCCTGGTGTCGCTCCAAACTTCGCCAAGTCGACGTCGTGGGCGTCCAGCAGGTGAACGACGACGGTTTCCGCTCGCGAAAGCACCTTCGACGCTGAGGACAGTGCCGAGACCGAGAAAATCAGCAACGGAGGTTCCGCACTTACTGAGACCACCGACGATACAGTCAGTGCCACCGGTCCCTCGCCGGCATCCGCCGTGATGACGGCGACACCTCCTGGGTGGCCACGGAACAATGCTTTGAAGTCGTCAGCCGAAAGGGAGGACGGGAAGCTTTGCTTAGGAGCCTCGAGCCAGGTGTCTGTAGGGTAGGCGTGGAACATCGTTATGAGACCCTGCGGGCGAGTTCCTCGCGAACGATGTTCGTGCCTGCGCTGAGAGCACTCAGCTTGGCCAAGGCGACATCCCGGGGGAACGGTGCCATGCCGCAGTTGGAGCTGGGGATGAGCTTGTCCGCATCGACGAACTGCAGTGCTTTGCGGAGGGTGTCGGCGACCTCTTCCGGGGTCTCGATCGTCTCGCTTGCGACGTCGATTGCCCCGAGCATGACCTTCTTGCCGCGGAGGAGCTCGATGAGGTCCATGGGCACGTGGGAGTTCTGGGATTCCAGCGAGATGATGTCAATGCTGGAGCTCTGAAGCAGCGGGAATGTCTCCTCGTACTGCCGCCACTGTGAGCCGAGCGTCGCTTTCCAGTCATTATTGGCCTTGATCCCGTAGCCGTAACAGATATGCACGGCGGTCTCCGCGCGCAGGCCTTCTGCCGCTCGCTCAAGCGCAGCCACGCCCCAGTCCTTGACCTCATCGAGGAAGACATTGAACGCGGGCTCGTCAAACTGGATGATGTCCACGCCGGCCGCCTCCAGCTCCTTCGCCTCCTGGTTCAGGATCGCAGCGAACTCCCAGGCCAGCTTCTCGCGGCTCTTGTAGTGGTCATCGTAGAGCGTGTCCACCATCGTCATTGGACCGGGAAGAGTCCATTTGATCGGCTGGTCCGTGGTTGCGCGGAGGAACTTTGCGTCTTCGACAAATACCGGCCGCTCGCGGCGCACCGGTCCGACGACGGTCGGCACGCTCGCGTCGTAGCGATCGCGGATGCGCACGGTCTTGCGCTGTTCAAAGTCGACCCCGCTGAGGTGCTCGATGAAGGTCGTGACGAAGTGCTGGCGGGTTTGCTCGCCATCGCTGACGATGTCAATGCCGCGTCGGCTCTGCTCGTGAAGCGCGATGCGCAGCGCATCCTGCTTACCCTCGAGAAGCGCATCTCCCTCCAGCTTCCAGGGGGACCAGAGGGTCTCCGGCTGTGCGAGCCAGGACGGTTTCGGCAGGCTTCCAACAACGGTGGTGGGCAAAAGTGTGTTCATGATTGACGATTCTCCGTGGGTCAGTTGACGAGAGCGGGGTATTTGGCGGTCCACTGGTCCAATAGATCCTTGTGGGGCGTGATGAAGTGTTCCTCCGTGTACTTCGCCTGCGTGATCGCGAGCTGACTGCGCTCGACGCGGTCATAAGCGATCTGGGTCCGTGAGTAGTCCTGCTCTCCCAGGCTCGGTTGGTAGACGACGGCGGCGGCGGAGTTCGCGTTGTAGACCTCCGGGCGGTAGATCTTCTGGAAGGTCTCCATGGTGCTGATCGTGCCGATGAGCTGCAGGTTTGAGTAGTCGTTGAGCAGGTCGCCGCGGAAGTAGAAGGCGAGCGGCGCCACGCTGCCTCGCGGCATGAAGTAGCGGACCTGAAGCCCCATCTTCGCGAAGTACGCGTCCGTCAGCGAGAACTCGTCCTGCTGGTACTCGACGCCCAGGATGGGGTGGCGGTTTTCCGTTCGCCGGTAGGTCTTGCTCGTGGAGACGCTGATGCACACCACTGGCGACTGCGGGAAGCGTTCCTGGCATGCCGGGGAATCGAGGAACTGCTGGAACAGTTTGCCGTGAAGATCGCCGAAGTCCTCGGGAACAACGGGCTTGCCGGCTTCTGCTGCTGCAGCCGGCAGGACGACGCTGAAGTCGAAGTCACGGACGTAGGAGGAGAAATTGTTTCCCACGATTCCTTGGTGGCGGACGCCGTTCAGCTGGTCGACGATCTGGATGTCGAGAACCTCGAACAGCGGGAACCGCTGATCCGTACCTTCCGCAGTGAACTCTATGTGCACGGAAACGATCTCAAGCTCGAGCGTGTAACGGTCCCGGTCCGGGTTGTCCCAGTCTGCGAGATCGTTGAAGCGGCGCCGAATCATGGTCAAAGCGTTGCGGAGGTTCTCCTGGCGGTGCTCGCCACGTGCCAGGTTGGCGAAATTCGTCGTGATCCTCGAGCCTTCCGACGGGGAGTAGTCCTCGTTGAAGGGGGTCGTGGTGATGCTGAAGCTGAAGTCGTCTGCCATGTTGCCAATCCGTTGTTGATGGCCGGAGACGGCCTTTCAGAAGGTGGTGTATCCATGGTGCAACCTTCCGAGGGCTATCAGGTAACTAGTGGTTGCTATGCGCGCATATAGAATCTCCCTATGGCCCAAATTTCGAGCGGATTGACCTTGCAGCAGCTCCGTTACTTCATCGAAGTTGCAGCTGAGGGATCGATCTCCGCAGCCGCCGATCTTCTCTATGTAGCCCAGCCGACCATGTCCGCCGCGATGAAGGACCTTGAGGCCCGGGTTGGCCGTTCGCTCCTGGTTCGCTCCGCCCGCGGAGTCACCCTCACCGCCGACGGCGTAGAGTTCCTCGGCTACGCGAGGCAGGTCGTGGAGCAGTTCGCCCTCCTTGAGCAGCGCTACCTTGGCAGGCCGCCGCGGCGTCGTCTGCTTGGGGTGTCAACGCAGCATTACTCGTTCGCGGTGGACGCCTTCGTCCGGATGGTCAAGGCCTCTGATGTAGCCGAATACGAGTTCTCACTTCGGGAGTCCCGCACCTGGGACATCATCGAGGATGTCCGGACACTCCGCAGCGAGATCGGCATCCTTTATCGGAACGACTTCAACCGGAAAGTCATCGACAAGCTGCTCAGGGAGTCCGGGCTCGCGTTCACTCCGCTTTTCCTCGCCGATCCGCACATATTCATTTCACGGAAGAACCCGCTGGCTGCAAAGGAGCGTGCGAACCTCGATGATCTCGCCGGCTTGCCGCGGTTGACCTTCGATCAAGGCGCGAACAATTCTTTCTACTTCGCCGAGGAAATACTCTCCACCTTGTCCAGTAAGCAGGAGATCCGGGTCTCTGACCGCGCCACGATCTTCAACCTCATGATCGGGCTCCACGGCTACACGATTTCGACGGGCATCATCAGCGGGCAGCTCGACCCGGAGATCGTCGCCATCCCGCTCGACGTTGACGAACGCATCGAGATCGGCTGGATCGGCCACGCCGCAATTCCGCTAACCGACCAGGCGCAGCGCTACCTCGGGGAGTTGCGGGCTGTCGTCGCAGAGTTTGGCGTAGCGCTGCTCGACTGACGGCAGTTGAGTGGGCGGAGTGGGGGAGGAGATGATCTAGGGTCTGATGTGGCTGGCGATGCTTATAACCCGGCCAGCAGGATCACGGATGAAGAACCGGCGGACTACCCACGTCTCGTCGCGTAGTTCCAACTCGATGTCCAGACCATCTCCACGCTTCAAAGGCGCAACACAGCTTCACCACAGTCCGACCCTTGATTGCCAATGAAGGCTGTAAGCATTGATACCAGCAGTCGAGTGAGGAACCATGAGCAGCAGAATCCCTGAACCCGAGTACACCATCAACGGTCCCATGTATGAGGGGCGGGCGCTACACCGCGTCGACGACGAAGTCGTCGATCAAGGCGTTGCCTTCGACATCGGGACTTTGGTAAGCCGCCGGTCGATATTAGGGATATTCGGGGCGGGCATGGGAGCCGTAGCCCTTGCCGCTTGCTCACCCGGCAGCACAGGAAGCATCGATGCCCAGACCCCGGCCGCCAGTTCCACGGCCAACGCTTCCACTGGGTCCTCCACGGGCACTTCGGGTTTGACGGAGATTCCTGACGAGACTGCCGGGCCCTACCCTGGTGATGGTTCCAACGGTGCGGATGTCCTTGAGAATTCAGGCATCGTGCGAAGTGACATCCGCTCCAGCATCGGCGGCGGGACCATGGCGGCTGGCGTGCCCATGACGCTCACCCTCACAATCCTTGACATGGCCAACGGTGGTGTCCCCTTAAAGAACGCCGCTGTCTATGTGTGGCATTGCAATGCCGAGGGCGGGTATTCGATGTACTCCCAAGGCATCCAGAACGAAACCTACCTCCGCGGAGTGCAGGTCGCCGACAGCGATGGGAAAGTCAGCTACACGTCCATTTACCCGGCCTGTTACACGGGGCGTTGGCCGCATATCCACTTCGAGGTGTACCCCGCCGTGGAAGACATCACTGATTCAACGAAGGCAATCGCAACGTCCCAAGTCGCGTTGCCCCAGGACATCAGCGAAAAGGTGTACGCACTGTCTGAATACAAGGGTTCAAGCTCGAACCTTTCCCGGGTAAGCCTGACCTCGGACAACGTCTTCGGGGACGATGGAGGTGCGCTGCAACTCGGACAGGTTACCGGCGACACCACTTCCGGCTACCAGGTGGCCCTTACCGCCGCCGTCGACACCACCACCACTCCAAGTGCCGGCAGCGCCCCAGGCGGAGCGATGCCACCAAACGGAGGGGGCCCTGGCGGGAATCCACCCACCGGCGCCCCGCCTGCCTAAGCGGACCGTTCAACCGGACTGTCCCTGGCTGACGACAAGGTTGATGGCTACTGCGACGACGAAGGTGGCGAAGAAGTAAGAAAGCAGCGCGTGGCCCAGGGCGATCTTGCGGGATGCGGTCGATGATTCCTTCACATTGCTCGGGCTGTAGTGCGCGGGCTTCAGTTTTCCGGTCGCTCTAAGGAGATCGCCCCTGGCGCCGTCCGGTTCATGGGAACTTACCGCGGTGCAGCCGGTCTTCCGGTCCATGAAGACAGCTTTGATGGGCTATTACCTTTTCGAGGACGAAGCCCTCCCGGCTTGTGACCTCGCTGGACCCAGTGCCGGCGGGGGCCCAAAACTCATGCAGTTCAGTGGAACAACGCGGGAAATGACGTTCCTGATGAGATGATCGGATATGACCGAAAGCAACGGCTCCGCCAAGCCCGAACGGGACTTTGATACAACGGCGCATCACTCGAGACTTCGGGTCGCGGTGATGATCGCCGTGGGTCTGGTAACTGCCTTAATGGTCGGTCTGCTGAAGTCTTGGGCCTATGCCCCGGCGATGGGATGGGCCGCGGCGTCCGTAACGTATCTGGTTTGGGTCTGGACGGTCATAGGCCGTCTACAGTCATCTGAGACAGCCGCACACGCCCGGCGCGAAGACCCTGGACGGGCAGGGGCGGATGCGCTGGTGCTGAGTGCAACGATTGCCAGTTTCGCCGGCGTTGCTTTGATTCTGCTGGACGCTGCCGACGCCGAGGGAGGCAAAAAGGCCGCCATCATCGCCATGGCCGTTGGCAGCGTGGCACTCTCTTGGTTTCTTGTCCATACCCTTTTCACCTTGCGCTACGCATCCATTTACTACCGGGACAAAACCGGTGTGGACTTCAACGAAAGCAAACAACCGCGCTACATGGATTTCGCCTACCTTGCCTTCACAGTTGGTATGACCTTCCAGGTCTCGGACACCGACCTGAAGACGGACGCAATCCGCACCACAGTTCTGCGCCAGGCTTTGCTGTCCTACCTCCTTGGCACCATCGTCCTCGCTACCACCATCAACCTCGTCGCCGGACTGATTCGCTAGGGACCCCAGCACTGACGCTCCAGGATCCTCCCGACTGGCCCGGCTACTTGCGGTCCAAGTCACTGGCGGAGGAGGCCCCGAGCGCCATGGAGAATTCCCGGGCGACTTTAGCGGCCAGCACTCCGGCCTGGTCCAGGTGACGTCCGAACCGCTGCTTGGGCGCACTGACGTTGAATGCTGCGACCACGCGTTGCTTGAAGTCGAAGACGGGTGCTGAGACTCCTACAACGCCGAGCTCGAATTCTTCGTCCACCACCGCATATCCCTGCCGCCTGATAAGAGTGATCTCCCTGCGAAGGTCCTCGAACGACTGAATCTTGAATACGGGATCTCCAGTTGACGGGCCTTGGCCCGATTGAAGGGCGAGCGGCGAGAGGTCCTGGCGATCAGGTCGAACTCCAGCCTTGGCCTCGGCAGTGTGTGTGTCATACCAGTCTTTCAATGCAGCGTCATCCCAATCACTGACCAGCACCCTGCCCGCCGAAGTGCTCCACGCGTCAACGCTGACGCCTTCCCAGCCCAGCGCCCTGTAGGTGTGGTTGGACATCTCACTTTTGAGTGTGAGGACGCTGCCCCCACGTAGTACGCAGAGGTGTGTGGTTTCGTGAGTCGCAGTCGCCACGCGCTTGAGGTACTGCGCCGACGCGCTGACCATGCGTGCCTCGGTAGTCCGGGCGGCCAGGGCGTAAAGGCTGTGCCCAAGGGTGTAGAGCAGGCTCTCAGCGTCCCGGCTAACCAGGCCTGCTTCCGCCAGGGTCGCGAGCGTCCGGGAGACTTGGGCTTTGTCCCGCCCTGTGATCTCCGCAACCTTGTTTACTCCGAACCCGCCTCCTGCGACGGCCTCCGGGGAACCCAGAATCTCCAGCAGTTCCAAATCCCTGCGGAGGCCGGAGGAGTTGCGCCTGGGGGTGCCTGTGTCGTTCACGGCTGTCTCCTTGGTTGATCTGGTCATACTTCGATAGTATCCGGAGAGCGTTGACATTTCCACAACATGCATTGCGCAAAAGGGAACTGGACTTTTACGGTTGTGTCATGGCTCACGGAGATGTGAGCGCCGATCCTTACCCCAATGAAGTGAAAAGGAGGATCACGTTGAACGACTCTTTCCTGTCTGATCTTGGACAGTTCCTCACCAAGAGGTCGGCGGACATCGCCGAATCCGCCACCCAGCACGTGGTGGTTGTCCTGGTTTCCCTGCTCATTGCAACGGTCATCGGTGTGGGGGTCGGTGTCCTTGTTTGGAACAAGCCCATCAGCCGCTCGTTGGCTATCGCCGGCGCCGGCGTCGGACTGACCATTCCGTCCATGGCACTGCTGGCGCTCCTCATCCCCGTGCTGGGGCTGGGCTGGACCCCCACCATCGTGGGTCTGGCTTTCTACGCCCTCCTTCCCATCATCCGCAACACGGTGGTGGGCTTGCGCGAAGTGCCGGCAGCCGTGTCCGAATCCGCGCTCGGAATGGGCATGGGCAAGGTGAAGACGTTGTTCCGTGTCCAGTTGCCCATGGCCTGGCCTGTAGTGCTTACAGGGGTGCGCGTCTCGGCCCAACTCTCCATGGGAATCGCAGCGATCGCTGCCTACGTGGGCGGGCCGGGCCTTGGGGAAATGATCTTCAAGGGTCTATCGAGCCTGGGATCCAAGAACGCCCTGAACTTCGCCGTCGTGGGAACCGTCGGTGTCATTGTCCTAGCCCTGCTGCTGGATGGCGCGTTCGTGCTCATCCGCCGCGTTACTACCTCAAGGGGACTTCGTGTCTGAAACAACAACCCCTCCGGCCGCCGGCGCCCGGATTGTCCTCAAAGACGTCACCAAGACGTATCCCGGCCAGGTGATTCCCGCCGTCGAGTCCTTCTCGATGGATATCGCTCCCGGTGAGCTGATCATGTTCGTAGGCCCCTCCGGCTGCGGCAAGACCACCACCATGAAGATGATCAACCGGATCATCGAACCGAGCACGGGCTCCATCACCATCGATGGTGAAGATGTCCTGTCCCTGAATCCCAACGAACTTCGCCGAAGGATCGGCTACGTCATCCAGCAAATCGGCTTGTTCCCGCACATGACCATCGCAGAGAACATCTCTGTGGTCCCCAAGCTACTGGGCTGGGACAAGAAGCGTACACGGGATCGGGTGGAGGAGCTGCTGGCCGTCGTCGAGCTTGATCCCAAAACGTTCGCCTCCCGCTACCCGCGCCAGCTCTCCGGTGGACAACAGCAGCGTGTTGGCGTCGCCCGGGCTTTGGCGGCTGATCCGCCCGTAATGCTCATGGACGAGCCGTTCGGAGCGACCGACCCCATCACCCGTGAAAAGCTTCAGAGCGAATTCCTGCGCCTGCAGGAGAAGCTGAGCAAGACGATTGTGTTCGTCACCCACGACTTTGATGAAGCTGTCCGCCTGGGCGACCGGATTGCGGTGTTGTCCGAACGCTCACAGATCGAGCAGTTCGATACCCCGGCAAACATCCTGGCCAACCCGGCCAACGATTACGTCTCTCAGTTCGTAGGGCACGGAGCGGCGCTCAAGCGGTTGGGACCCATCCCGGTGAGCCACGCGACGCTGGGACCGGCAGCGGCACCAACTGCCCTGAGCGTGGGCGTTCAGAACTCTCTTCGCGATGCGTTGGATGCCTTGGTCCTGTCCGGTGGCGTTCCCGTTGCTGTGGTGGATCAAACCGGACGGGCTGTGGGCTCCATCGATATAGAGCGGATCTCCGCTGTCCTGGGAGCCGAGATTGTTCCGTCCGCCCTTGCCTTGGGAGTTCGGCCATGACTGCACAGGCAACGCAGGACCTGGCGACATCCTTCGGCACTGCCTCCAACCGCAAGGGCAAATACTTTTCCTTCAAGCGCTTCGGAACGCCCCTGATCATAGTCCTGGCGTTGCTGGCACTGCTGGCCTGGCTCTCCTCACTGTCCCTTGATTCGATCGAGCTGCGGACCCTCAACTGGGACTACCTTGCGGACCGGACCAGGGAGCACCTCCTGCTGACCGTTACCGCATCCGCCATTGTGACCCTGATTGCGGTCCCTGCGGGCATCGCACTGAGCAGGGTGCATTCCAAGGCCGTGCACGCGGTGGTATTCGGTATTGCCAATGTGGGGCAGGCAACGCCGGCCATCGGCCTGGTGATCCTGCTGGCCATCGTGTGGAAGACCGGCTTCGAGGTGGCGCTTGTTGGCTTGGTGGCCTATTCGGTCCTCCCCGTTCTGCGGAACACCCTGGTGGGACTCCAGCAGGTTGACTCCAGTCTCACGGAAGCCGCCCGGGGCATGGGCATGCGTCCGCTGGAAGTGCTGACCAAGATCGAACTTCCTTTGGCCGTCCCGGTCATCATCGCCGGCTTGAGGACTGCGCTGGTGTTCTGCGTCGGCGTAGCAACTGTGGCCACGTTCATCAATGCCGGGGGCCTGGGCGACATGATCGTCAACGGACTCAAGCTCCAGAGATGGCCGGTCCTCATCACAGGCGCCGTCGTCGTCTCCTGTATTGCCCTCACCATCGACTGGCTTGCAGGCCTCGCCGAAGACCTGCTCAAGCCCAAAGGCATCTGACTTTCCTACTTCTTAAGGACAACATCATGAAGAAACCCGCAATGGCCCTCCTGGCCACCGGTATTGCCGTGGCACTGAGCCTCACAGCCTGCGGCGGCTCAGCTTCAAGCTCCAGCGCATCAAACAGCAAGGAACTGGAAGGCCTGACCGGTGTATTCGGTGCAAAGGACTTCTCCGAGCAGTTCATCCTGTCCCACATCACCAGCCAGGTCCTCAACGCCCACGGTGCGCAGACCACCACCAACACCAGCGTGGTGGGCTCGGCAAACGTCCGCACGGCGTTTGAGACTGGCCAGTTCGCCGGCTACTGGGAATACACCGGAACTTCCTGGATTACCTACAACAAGCAGACCACGCCCATCAAGGACAAGGCGGACATGTTCAAGGCAGTCAAGGACGCCGACGCCAAGAAAGGCATTGCCTGGCTGGACCCTGCACCGCTGAACAACACCTACGCTTTCGCTATCCGTGAAGAAAAGGCCAAGGAGCTCGGTATTAAGAGCCTCTCGGATGTGGCCAAGCTCCCGGTCAGCGAGCAGACATTTTGCATGGAAAGCGAGTTCTCAACCCGCGACGACGGCTGGCCGGGACTGCGCAAAGAGTACGGTTTGAGCCCGGACGCCAAGGTGTCGATGCTGGACACCGGCGTCATCTACACGGCTACCCAGAAGGGCCAGGACTGCAACTTCGGCGAGGTCTTCGAAACAGACGGCCGTATCCCCGCACTGAAGCTCCAAGTCATGGAAGACGACAAGAGCTTCTTCCCGATCTACCAGGGAGCCCTGACCATCAAGGCCGACGTTCTGGCCAAATACCCGGCCATCGCCGACATCATGGCCAAAGTCTCGCCCAAGCTGACTACCGAGGTCATGCAGAAACTGAACGCCAAAGCCGATGTGGACGGCGAAGATCCCGAAGACATCGCCAAGGATTGGCTCGAATCTGAAGGGCTGGCCTAGGTATGACCGAGCAAATCCAGATTGGTGAGTCCTTCATCGGGGACGGAGTCAACGCAGCGCACGTGAACACCGTCCTGGGACATCGGAACGGACCCGCGGGAACCGCTTGGGCCACGGCCCTTGCAACCCCGAGTGCAGGCCACGTTCCGTTCGTGGCCGTCCTCCGCCCCTCGCTCCCGGTAAAGCCTTTGACGCTCTTCGTCACCAAGGCTGCCCCGGCCAATGACCACCACGGCAACCTCATCTGGGGCGCAGCGCAGGCTGGAATCGCCGCGGGCGTGGCAGATGCCGTAGCCGACGGTATCCTCACCGACGAGCAGGCCGGTTCCCACGCGCTGATCGCCGCCGTGTGGGTCAATCCCAACGCCGACGACGACGACGCCGTCTACCGCAATAACCGTGAGTCCGTCCGGACTGCTTTGGAGAACGGGGCCAAGAACCTCCCATCCACATCAGAAGTGATCGAAGCACGCAACTCCCCGTCCAACCCCTTCTTTACCCCACGAGGCTGACAGCAATGAAGATCACCGCAATCCGGCTGACCCGCATGGTCCTGCCACTGGATCCGCCGTTCAACGCGGCGTGGGATCCCGAACCCCGCACTGCCTTTCCCGCCACCTTGGTGGAAGTGGAGACCGACGAAGGTGTCACCGGCGTTGGCTCCGGTGACACCATGGACGGGTTCGAAGCCTATGAACACCTGTTCATCGGAACCGACCCGATGGCCATCCTCAATCAGGTCCGCCGGATTGAAACCATCAACTTCCATGGCGGCCGCTACTGGCCCCTCGAAGCGGCCCTGTGGGACATCATCGGCAAAGTTGCCGGGCTGCCCGTATCAACATTGTTCGGCGGTGCCCAGGACAGGCTCGTGGCTTACGCTTCCTCGGGCGAGCTGAAGGCCCCGGCCGCCCGGGCAGAATCTGCGCTGGCAGCCAAGGACCGTGGATTCAAAGCCATGAAGATCCGTATCTCCCGTGATCATCTGGACGAAGGCGTGGAGTCCGTCCGCGTTGCCAGGGAAGCCGTGGGCAAGGACTTCGACCTGATGGTGGACCTCAACCAGATGTGGCGCATGAGCGGGGACATCGAACCCGCCTTGGAACTCGCCAAGGTGCACCGCCTGGCAGCGCAACTGGCGGAGTTGGATGTCCGCTGGCTCGAGGAGCCGCTGCCGCAGGCTGACATCAAGGGTGCGCAGCGTGTCCGCGAACAGACTGGCATCCAGGTCTCGGGCGGAGAGATGGTGCGCAGCATGCCGGAAATGATGGCTCTCATCGAAGCCGACGCTTACGACATCTACCAGCCGGACGTCGCCCTGGCGGTGGGCATGTACCGCGCCCGTCAAGTGGCCGACACGGCAAACCTGAAGCACCGTTTCTTCACACCGCACACATGGAGCAACGGCTTGGGCTTGCTGGCCAATCTGCACGTGGCCGCTGGGGTTGACGCGGGTCCATACTTGGAATTCCCCTATGACCCGCCCGGCTGGACCCCGGAGCGCCGCGACTTCTTCATGGAACCGCTGGACATCGACGACGATGGCGCGCTTCGCGTGCCTGACCTGCCGGGCCTTGGCGCCGTTATCGACTACGACGCCGTCAAAAAGTACTCAGTCTAAGGAACACCGACATGGCAACAACCAAGAACGACTGGATCCAGCGGGCGGAGGCCCAACAGCCAGCAACGGGACTGTTTATCGACGGCGGTTTCCGCGCCGCACGCAGCGGCGAAACATTCCCCACGGTCTCGCCGCGGGATGGCTCCGTCACGGCTCACATAGCGGCGGCGGGGGATCAGGACGTTGATGACGCTGTCCATGCTGCGCACCGTGCATTCGAAGATGGCGTGTGGTCCCGAACGGACCGCCGCCACCGGCAAGCTGTCCTCACCCGGCTCTCTGACCTCATCCTGGCAAACCTCGAAGAACTCGCTCTCCTCGAATCCACGGGTGCCGGCCACCCGATCAGCGACGCGCTCGCCGTCGATGTCCCCAGCTGCGCGAGGACCTTCCGTTGGTACGCGGAGGCCCTGGACAAGGTCTACGACGACGTCGCACCTACACCGCGCAACGCACTCGCCGTCATCTCGCGGGAGCCACTGGGCGTGATCGGCGCCGTGGTTCCTTGGAACTACCCGCTGATCATCACTGCCTGGAAGGTAGCTCCTGCGCTGGCGGCCGGAAACTCCGTGGTCCTCAAGCCCTCTGAGCAGACCAGCCTGACGGCTTTGCGCCTTGCTGAGCTCGCCACGGAAGCCGGCGTGCCGGACGGCGTGTTCAACGTGGTCCCAGGTTTGGGCCATATCGCC
This sequence comes from Paenarthrobacter sp. UW852, assembly GCF_024608385.1. Lineage (NCBI taxonomy): Bacteria > Bacillati > Actinomycetota > Actinomycetes > Micrococcales > Micrococcaceae > Paenarthrobacter > Paenarthrobacter sp. UW852. The sequence continues at coordinate 498,394 of NZ_JAMSGY010000001.1, read as the reverse complement.
GGCGCCGCACTCGGCCGGCACGAACTCGTGGACAAGATCACCTTCACGGGCTCACCCGAAGTGGGCCGGTACTTCCAGCGCTATGCCTCCGAATCGAACGGCAAGCAGGTTGCGCTGGAGCTGGGTGGCAAGTCGCCGCAAGTGGTACTTCACGACGTCGGAGACCTCGGCGCGTGCGCGTCGGCCGTGGCCTGGGGGATCTTCTACAACGCAGGGCAGACCTGCCACGGCGGGTCCCGGCTCCTGGTGGACGAACGCGTCCACGACGAGTTGCTGGAGGAGGTCATCAAGGTGGGGCGGTCGCTGCAGCTTGGCGACCCGCTGGATCCTGCCACGCAGATCGGCGCGATCATCGATGACCGCCAGCTTGAAAGCATCCTCGGCTACTACAGGGTCGCCGACGACGAGGGCATCGCCGTCGCGAGCGGCGGCACCCGAGTACACCCTGACGGCGTCGAAAATGGCTATTACCTGGAACCGACCGTCCTGGACCGGGTCAACAACGCCGGCCGCATCGGTCAGGAGGAGATCTTCGGGCCGGTACTGGCGGTATCGACGTTCCGCGGCGCCGCTGAGGGCATCCGAATGGCCAACGACACCAAGTACGGCCTGGCCGCCAGCGTGTGGACGCAGGACATCACCAAGGCACACACCGCCGCCCGCGAGCTTCGCGCCGGCACCGTGTGGGTGAACACCTTCGACGTCGCGGACATCATCACTCCCTTCGGCGGCTTCAAGGAATCGGGCTTTGGCCGGGACCGTTCATTGCATGCCCTGGACGCCTACTCCGCATTGAAAACAACCTGGATCAACCTGGGCGACGCAGCCCTGGACGACTGACCACCCAGCCTGAATCGAGACTCTCCATGACTGCAACAACGCACGTTTCCGGCACGAAAACACAACCCCTCGCGCCCGGTACCTCCCGCATTGGCTTTATCGGGCTCGGCAACATGGGCTCGGGTATGACCCGCAATCTCCAAGCCGCGGGATTCCAGCTGATCGTTAACGATGTGCGCCGGGAATCCGCTGCCGGGCTCCTCGCCAACGGCGCTGAATGGGCAGACGACGCCGCGGCCGTCGCGGCCGGCTCCGACGTCGTCATCACCATGCTCCCTACGCCCAAGCACGTTGAAGCGGTGGCCATGGGACCCGGCGGTATCCTTGCAGGACTGCCCGACGGCGGCACCTGGGTGGACATGTCCACATCGGTTCCGGAGGTGGCAGACAGGGTCTGCGAAGCGGGTTCGGCCCGCGGCATCCGCGTCCTGGATGCCCCGGTCAGCGGTATGTCCGTGGGTGCCGCCAACGGCATGCTGCAGATTTTCATCGGCGGCGACGCGGCCGACGTCGACCGCCTCAGGCCCGTGTTCGAAGCGATGGGTGATCCTGAACGGATCCTGCACGTGGGTGGCCATGGCGCCGGCTACGCGGTGAAACTCATGATCAACCAGTTGTGGTTCTCGCATCTGGTAGCCACAGCCGAGGTCCTCAGCACTGGAGTGAAAGCCGGTGTGGACCTGGAAGTTCTGCGTCAGGCCCTTATTGCGAGCCCGGCTAATTCCAATTTCGTCCAGAACGATGTCCTGTCCATCCTCAACCACGGCGACTACGACGAAGGTTTCGCAATTGCGTTGGCGTGCAAGGACCTCGGATTGTCTGTGGACCTGGCCCGGTCAGTCGGTGTCCCCATGGAATTGTCCGGTCTGGTAGAGCAGCTCTACCGCAGGGCCAAAGCCCTCTACGGCGACAAAGCCGGCGAGATGACCCCCGTGAAACTTTACGAAGATGCGATTGGCGTGCAACTGCGGACGCCCGCAGCCGCCGCCGGTATCGCAGCAGAAGGAGCTTGATCACCGTGCAGACAAGTATGCAGGTTCATGCCGAGCTGGCCTCGACGGAACTGACGCTCGATCCGAAGCCCACCGCCTACTTTGGCCGGGGGAAGGTGGCCGGGGTTGGTGGGATTGTTGCCGCCCTCGGCGCAAAGTCAGCGCTGATCGTGACAGACCCGTTCCTCGCGACCACCAATGTTGTGGCCGCTGTTCGAACTTCTTTGGAGTCCGCCGGGGTTGCCGTGACGGTCTTCGATGGAGTCACCCCCAACCCCACCACCACATGTGTAGACGAAGGCTCGGACGTGGCGGCTTCCTCCGGAGTTGATGTTCTGGTTCCTGTCGGGGGCGGGTCCTCCATGGACGCTGCCAAGGGAATCTCGCTGGGCGCCGTGAACCCGGCCAGGGGAGCAGGGCTGGACTACAGCAACCACTTCGAGAACCCGGCACTGCCCATTGTCGCCGTACCCACCACCGCGGGCACCGGGGCTGAGGTCAACGCTTTCGGCGTGGTCACGGACGTTGACGCGCACCGTAAGTTCTATGTGGGCCACGAATCGGCCCTTCCCAAGGCGGCCGTGCTGGACCCCGAACTGACCCTTGGACTCCCGCCGAAGGCAACGGCGGCCACTGGCATGGACGCCCTCACTCACGCCATCGAGTCCTACTCTTCCATCCGGCAGAACCCATACTCGGACGGCATAGCCCTTCAAGTGGTCTCAATGGTTGCTGAGTTCCTTCCGCGCGCCGTGGTTGACGGCAGCGACATCGAGGCACGTTCCCAACTTCTCTTGGCATCCCACATTGCAGGTGTTGGCTTCTCCCACACCGGCCTGGGCCTGGTCCACGCCATCGCGCACCCACTGGGCGGCAGGTTCAACATTCCGCACGGCCTGGCGCTGTGTTTGGTGATCGAGGACGTCCTGCGCCTGAACCTCCGCAACAGGCTGGACCGGACGGCCCGGCTGGCCTTCGCCCTGGGTGTCGGCGACACCGCGGCAACTGTCGAACAGAACGCTGATGCCGCGGTTGATGCTGTCGCCACCTTGGCACGGGAAGTGGGCATGACGGCCCGGCTGACCGACTTCGGCGTGACTGAAGCCGACCTGGACTCCCTGGTTGAGGACACCCTGACAGATTCGGTCATCAACAACACCCCGGTGCCGCCCACCGCCGTCGAAATCCGCACGATCCTCGAGAAAGCGCTATAAGTGGAAACCTCCTTCGAATCCGATACCCTGACGGTCGCAGAGCGGGACTTCGTGGCTGGCCTGCCCACTCAGCTTTACCTCGACGGCCAGTGGACAGACGCGTCCGACGGCGGGACGTCCGCTGTTGAAGACCCTTCCACCGGCGCTGTCCTCACCAGGATCGCTGACGCGTCTCCCGCTGATGGCGACCGCGCCCTGGCAGCTGCGGCCCGAGCGCAGGAGTCGTGGGCGGCCACATCTCCTCGCGACCGGGGCGAAATCCTTCGCCGGGCCTTTGAGCTTGTCACTGCCCGCGCCGAGGACTTCGCCTTAACCATGACCTTGGAGATGGGCAAGCCGCTGGCCGAGTCCCGCGGTGAGGTTGCCTACGGTGCGGAGTTCCTGCGGTGGTTTTCCGAGGAAGCCGTCCGTATTTCGGGCCGCTACTCAACCGCACCGGATGGTAAGTCCCGCCTGCTTGTGACCAAGCGTCCCGTGGGTCCGTGCCTGTTCATCACCCCGTGGAACTTTCCCCTGGCCATGGCTACCCGAAAGATTGCTCCAGCCATTGCCGCCGGCTGCACGATGGTTCTTAAACCGGCCAACCTCACCCCGCTCACGGCGTTGTTGTTCACGCAGATACTGGCTGAAGCAGGCCTTCCGGCGGGCGTCCTGAATGTCATTCCCACCACCCGCCCCGGCGAAGTCACGGGTCCGCTGATCCGGGACAACCGCCTGCGCAAGCTCTCCTTCACGGGATCAACCGGTGTGGGGCAGCAGCTCATCGCTGATTCCGCGCACCAAGTTCTGCGGACCTCCATGGAGTTGGGCGGCAATGCGCCGTTCCTGGTCTTCGAGGACGCGGACCTGGACGCAGCGATCGACGGTGCCATGGTGGCCAAGCTTCGGAACATGGGTGAGGCATGCACCGCCGCCAACCGGTTCATAGTCCACGAGTCGCTGGCCCTGGAGTTCAGCCACCGCTTGGCGGAGCGGATGTCTTCTTTGGTGCTGGGGCGAGGTTCCGCTGCAGGGACCAATATCGGACCGCTTATCGATGCCAAGAGCCGGGAAAAGGTAGATGACCTGGTGAGGGACGCCGTTGACGGGGGCGCGAGCGTTCTGACCGGCGGTTCCGTGGCTGACGGGCCTGGCCATTTCTATCCGCCAACGGTCCTGACCAACGTTGCTTCCACGGCCCGGATCCTTCACGAGGAGGTCTTCGGTCCGGTGGCACCCATTGTCAGCTTCAGCACCGAGGACCAGGCGGTCGCGTTGGCCAACGACACAGAGTACGGTTTGGTGGCTTACGCCTATACCCGCGATCTCAACCGGGGTATCCGGCTGTCCGAGCAAGTGGACGTTGGCATGTTCGGGCTCAACACGGGCATCGTTTCCAACCCTGCGGCTCCGTTTGGGGGCGTGAAGCACTCCGGCCTCGGCCGCGAAGGCGGGACCGAAGGCATCGACGAGTTCCTGGAAACCCGGTACATCGGCATCGCGGACCCGGCCTGATGCTTCGTCTGCTGATCACGGGCGGCACCAGCGGAATCGGTGCCGCCCTGGTCAGGGAATCGCTGAGGGCTGGCCACTCGGTGTTTACCACCGGGCGTGACGCCGGCAAGCTTGCAGCCTTTGTGGACTCCTGCGCCGGACTGGGTCGTGTGGGCGGAGTGGTTGCCGATGCCGGCGACTGGGGGCAGACAGCCGATGCGGTGTCGGCGGCCCACGAATTCCTGGGTGGGATTGACGTCGCGGTGGCCAATGCAGGGTTCTCCGCATCCGGGGACCTCGCGGACGGCAATCCGGAGCATTGGAGAGACATGGTGCTCACCAATGTCTACGGCCCGGCAATCCTGGCCAAAGCGGCGATGTCGCATCTCCTGTCGAACCGGGGTCACATGGTGCTGATCGGCAGTACCGCGGGCCGGAAGGTGTATCCGGGAAATTTGTATACCGCAACCAAATGGGCAGTTACCGGTTATGCGGAGTCGCTCCGGCAACAACTCGTGGGGACTGGAGTGCGGGTGCTCCACATAGCGCCGGGCCACGTGGATACGCCGCTCTGGAAGGAGGCGCCGGATGCCTTCATGCAGCCCGAGTCCGTGGCTGCGACCGTGCTGTGGGCACTCACCCAGCCACCCGGCGTCGACGTTTCCGAAGTGATTGTCAGGGCGACTGGTCAGGCGTTCTGAGTCTGAAGGGACGTCCAGCATCCGCGCCCGATCAGGGCTGGTGGCGGGGCAGCACAAGAAGGGCGTCTCCGACGGGACGTTCGCCGGTGGCGTCGGAGGGTGAGTTCGTGACCTGGCTGCCCTGGACCATCGTTGTGGATCCGCCGCCGTCGAGGTTCATGGCGTTGACCATGCCGAGAGACTTGGCCACGTGGGCTTCTTCATTCAAACTCAGGCCGAGGGACGTCGTCTGGCGGCCGTCGGCGGTGACCAGCAGGGTGCGGCCCTGGGCATCGACGCCGGCGAATGTGCGGGGATTGCGTTTGTGGACCCAACCGTAGAAGAAGCTGTTGCTGTCGTTCGTCCGGACCATGCCGTCGCGTTTGGCCGTGACGTCCAGCTGGCCGTTCTGGACCAGGGCCGGCCCGCCGTTGACGACGTCCGTCGACGGGGTGGTCTTCAGGGACTTGCCGTTCTCAGTGAGCAGGTCATTGTCGACTTTCAGCCTTTTGCCCGGGACGGCCACGGCGGCGAGCTTTTCGACGTCGGCGCCGATCGCCTGCACAGTCTGGCCGCCGGCCGGCACAGCGGTGCCACGACTGTGGTTGACGGCGGTGACGGTTCCCTGGGCATCCAGGACGACTTCGAGTCCAGGGCCGGTCGGGGTTGTGGGGCCGAACTCCGGAGTGAAAGAGACGATCTCGTCGGCATCAGTGCACGTGAAGTCATGCAAGGGCAGGTTCGTCGGGTTGTCGTCTGTGCCGCCACAGTTGCGAATCAGCCCGGGGACCCTGTCGATGCCATCCAGGGGGAGTTCGGTCGAACCAGGCGCTGTAACGGCACCGTGCCAGTGCAGCCGTTGGATCGAGGTTCCGTTCTTGTCCAGGACGAGGGAGGGCCGGTCGCCGACGGGTTCGCTGAGGACTTTGCCATTGTGAACTGCGGCTCCGGCCGGGTCGCCGGGAGCGCCCGCTGCCGGGTCCATGGTGAAGAACCCGGCGTTCACCGCGGCCAGGGCGCCGGCGGCGGCGGAGAGCTGGCTTGTCGTCTCCCGGTCCTCGAGGTTCGGCCCGAAAGATGAGGTGAGGTCGCCCTTGAATTCCTTCGGGTCGATCGTGAGCACCTGCAGGTTCCAGGGTCCGTGATCGTCCTCGCTGCTTCCCGCGTCACCGTCCCAGCCTGTGTAGATCACGGAGGATTTGTAACCGGCGGCTTTGATGCGGTCCACGGTGGCGGCACCGTCTGCCTTAGTGCCGAACTGCCCAACACGGACCCTGTATCCAAGGTCTCCGCCGGCGTCGGCCAGCTGGGGTGACTCGACGTGCTCGACTCGGGCGGTTACACCCGCAGCCGTGAGCTTGTCGGCAACTTTCTGGGCCTCTGTTTGTATCGATAGTGCCGAGGTGGGGGCGTCTGGGTCCGGAGAGGTGGAGGGAAGCGCAACCTCAGCGGTCCAGGAGAAGTCGGCGTTCGGAGCGCCGCGGGTGATCACAGTGCGGGTCACGCCTGGGGCCAGAGTGGTGACGGTCCGGGTTTCGGGCTGGTCCTCTGCGCCAAGGTCCAGGTGGTCTGCCAGTGAAGGCGCAGCTGCCTGCTGGTCCGGCGCCTGGGGTGCCGCACTGGAGACGGCGGCCGGGGCCAGGAAGGTGAAGGGGAGGGACACGGCCAAGGCGGTGATAACCGCGCGGCGGTGGCGATGATTGGGGTTGATCATGGTCAACAACGCTAGGACGGCGCCGAGGCGAAGTTGGCACCCACACACCGTGGTTCCTCACGCTTTCGGGCACTGTTCATCGGCCGTTCGCGCGACCGTGTCCAGATATTTTTCCCTCAAGGCGTAACCCCTGCGCCTTACGGCCCTGACGTGTTGCGCACGGGTTGTCGGTAGGAGGTGCCCCGTCTATTGGGCCGCAGCCACGAGTGCCGTGAACACCCGTTCGGGTTCTTCTGCGATGCGGTTCAGGACGTACAACCACCACTGATCGCCAAAGATCGAATATTCCCGCGTGGTGTAGCCGTCCTTGCGCAATTGGTCCAAGGTGGCGGTGCCCAGCCCGAGCAGCATTTCGAATTCCACGTCCGGCCGACTGATCAGGTCCGGGTGCTCTGTTGTGAGTTTCCCGATCAGTGCTGCGTCGTGGGTTGCGATGGACAGCGGGTGTCCAGCCTCCAGGATGCGGCCCGCCAAACGGAGGTATGCGTCCTGTAGCTCGCTGCTCCCACGCGGGTAGGCCCGGTCGGCCGGTTCGAGGAATGCTCCCTTGACCAAGCGGATGACGCCCGGGTGTTCCAGCACTCGTTCCAGGTCGGCTGCACTGCGGTGCAGGCGCGCTTGGATGGTGATCCCCACTGGCAGTTCCTCCGCGATGAGGGCGTCATAGGTGTCCAGGACCAGGTCGGTACGGTCCGAGCCCTCCGCAGAGATCATGAGCGATGTGCCCAACGGCGCGAGGGCTTTGGCCATCGCGCGGACGTTCTCCATTGCTGGATCCTGGCCCAGGAGCAGCCCGACGTGGGAGAGGTCGAAAGAAACGGTGCTTGCAATATTTGCTTCCCGAAGTGCGCTGATCAGCTCCAGGAAGACGGTTGTTTCATGACGGGCCAGGTCGGCATCGCGGACGCTTTCACCGGCGTATTCGATACTGACCCCGTGCCCGCGTGACATCGAGCGCTGAGCTGCCTCCACGGCGTCGGCCACGGTGTCGCCAGCCGAGTACTGGCGCGCGATCCTGGAGGCAACGGGTGCCAGCAGGGGCGAGGTCATCACCTTTTCCTTCAGATCTTCGTCCAGCGCCCAAGCTCGCAGCACATCCGCTGCTGCCTCACGATCACTCCCGTTCATTGCTCTCCCATTCTCTGCGGTTATTCCGTAGTCGGCACTACCGTATTGTGCGCTACGGTATCGTATTGCCTGTCGAAGGGGAAGTGACATGCCGAGAACACGTGACGTCGAGAAACAAAAACGCGCCCTGACAGAGGCCACATGGACGGTGCTGACCCGGACCGGACTGACTGGGCTCACAGCCAGTGCTGTGGCGAAGGAGGCTGGATGCACCACCGGGCTGGTGTTCCATACATTCCCCACGAAGCGTGACCTTCTTGTCCATGCGCGCAAGACACTGACCGAACGCGCCGTTGCCCGGCTTGAAGAGGTAGAGGCCAATGCACCGGACCCTCTCACCGCCCTCCAGGATGTCGTTCGCGCCCTGCCCGCAGGTCGCCGCGGCGCTAGCGACGAAGCGCGGGTCTGGGTCAGTTTCCTCGCTGCGGCCGTTGCCGATGAGGACATTGCGGAACATCACCGGCAGGGCAACCGGATGCTGCTGCGCCGCATTGAAAGGCTGGCTGCGGCAGCACGACCAGACTGGACCCACGACGACGTCACATCCTTTGCGGTGGACGTTTCGGCGTTGAGCGAGGGACTTAACGCAGTGTCGCTGCTTGACACCGAGAGCTATTCCACTGAGCAACAAGAGAGGTCCATCGACCGACTCTTGGAACGCACTAGACTTTGAGCTCAATCAGGCCGGGCAACGGAGGCCGGACAGCTTCCATTGTTGAACACTTCGAAAGGGAACCGCATTTGGCTTCTTCGACCACTATCAGCACGCAACGCAACGGTTCGTTTGCCATCTTCATCGGATTCGTCGTCATTGCAATCCAGTCCTTCCTGACCGGCTCATTTGTCCTTTGGCCGCTGGTTGTTGGCTCGCTTCTCGTGTTCATGGGTTGTTGCCTGAGGATTGAATCTGCCATTCTTCAGTCCCGGACGGAGGCTCCCGCTGCGGATGCGCAGCAGGCCAGAGAGCCCCGGACTTCGTCATCCTCCGAGGTTCCTGTGATGGAATAACAAGGTGGCGCCGGATTGGTCCGCGCCGCTCGGCCGGGGCGTCCTGGCGCGGGACGGGTGCCACGGTCTGCATTGCCGTTCCCGGAGAGGAAGCCCGTAATGACGCACTTGGACGGTGCTGCAGTGGTGCCCCAAAAGCGGCGTCGTTTGGGCCAGCTCGTGGCCAGCGTCGCCGGTGCCCCGGTGAGCATTGGCTGCGTCCTTCTTATCGGGATTTTGGCAGCAGTTTTTGGTGGGTTCGGTGACGGTTCGCGGGTACCCCTGGGCGCGACAGCGCGGTCTTTCCCCGAGCATTGGTGGGTACTGCTGAGTTCGGCTTTCTGGGCTCGCAACCCGACAAGTGCCGTGATCGGAATACTGCTGTTGTTGGGAGTAGGCGTCCCGGTGGAACGCCGCATCGGCAGCCGCCGGTTCGCCGTGGCTGCGGCCGCGGGCCATGTGGTGGGTGTGGCTGCCGCGATGGGGTTCGTGGCCGTGGCGGCTGGCGTGATGGGGGATTGGGTTGGCCAAATTGGTGGAAACGCTTTTGCCGGCCCCAGCGCGTTGGTTTGCGCCGTCCTGATGGCGTCCACCGCATCCATGACGACGCTATGGCGGCGCCGAATACGATTGGGCGTGTTTGCCCTGCTCCTGCTGCTGGCTTTGTACAACGGTGGTTTCGCCGACTTGGTACGGCTCTTCGCCGCTACCGTGGGAGCTCTTGCAGGACCAGTACTCTCCGGACGTAGACCGGTAACGCCGCATCCTGTAAGTTCCCGGCACGAACGCCGGGTGCTGATTGCGCTCCTCGTCGCTGTTACGGCCATCGGGCCGGTCGTAGCCGGGCTGGCGCCCCACGCGGTAGGTCCTTTGTCGGTTCTTCGCTTTCTCTTGACCAACCTCCAACCGGTGGACCCTGAGACATTGCAGACGCTTTGCGCGTACCCCGCCCTGGCCAGGGACTGTGCTGCCGCTGGTTTGCAATTGCGGGCCGGAGCGGGCGGCACTTTCATGGCGGTCCTTCCGTCGTTCCTGCTGCTCTTGCTTGCCGACGGGTTGCGTCGCGGACGCCGGTTCGCTTGGGCGGGAACCCTGCTCATTCAAGCAGCACTTTCCGCCATGGCTGTGGCTACCATCGTTGCGGTTTTGCAGCCCTCAGCTCCGGATACCGCTGCAGCAGAGAGTATGACTGCTGTGGATGCCGGCGGTTATGGCCATCCGTTTGCCCTTGTTCTGCCGTTGTTGCTGCCCCTGCTGCTCGCGGTGCTTCTGCTGACCCGACGGAAACTGTTTACAGTCCGCGCTCCGAGAGGGACCTACCGCCGTCTGGCTGCTTTCGTCGTGGGGTTGGCGGCGGTCCTGGGCTTGACATACATGGCTACGGCGTCGGTCATGGCCCAGGATTTCAATCCGCAGCCTGGGTTGGCCGGGATTCTGGCTGACATCCCTGACCGGTTCCTGCCTCTGGGTTATATGTTCGACCAGACTCCGGCGTTCGTACCACTGAGCCCCGGAGCGGTGGCTGTGTACGAGGGTGTGGGCATCGTTTTCTGGGCCGTGACGGGAGCCGCCCTGCTCCGGACCTTCCTCAGGCCGGCCCACAACCGGCACAGCCTGGACGAAGATCGGGCACGGGCCATCATCAAGACCCAGAGCGGGGGAACGTTGTCGTGGATGACCACCTGGCCGGGGAACAGGTACTGGTTCACTTCGGACGGCCACAGTTTCGTGGCCTATCGGGTGATCGGCGGTGTCGCCCTGACTCTGGGCCCACCGGTCGGCCCCAGGGCGGACCAGGAAAAAACGTTCGACGAATTCTCGGTCCACGCAACCGCGAACGGCTGGAGCCCGTGCTTCTATTCCGTGCCCCAGAATCTGAAAGACCATGCCACCGCCAGAGGTTGGGCGGGTGTCCCTGTCGCGCAGGAAACCATCCTCGACCTGGACCAGGTCACCTTCAAAGGAAAGAAGTTCCAGGACATCCGGACGGCAATGAACAACGCCGCGAAAGCCGGTGTCCAGGCTCAGTGGACTACGTACAAAGCCGCGCCACGAGGCGTTCAAGCACAAATCCAGGAAATCTCCGAAGAGTGGGTCGCGGACAAAAAAATCCCCGAAATGGGTTTCACACTCGGAAGCCTTGATGAGCTCGACGATCCCGAAGTTCGTTGTCTTGTGGCCATTGATAAGGACAAAAGAGTGCACGCAGTGACCTCATGGCTCCCTGTCTACAGTGACGGCGTCGTCGTCGGCTGGACGTTGGATGTGATCCGCAGGCGAAGCACGGCCATGCGCGCCAGCGCCGAGTTCCTCATAGCCTCCGCAGCCGTCACGTTGCGGGACGAAGGATACGCGTTCATCAGCCTGTCAGGAGCCCCGCTGGCGCCACCCCCACCCAGTGACGGCGGGACTGGACCGGGCCCCTCCCCGAACGCCATGGACAGGTTCCTTGAAGGACTCGGATCCACTCTTGAACCCATTTATGGATTCCGCTCATTGCTTGGCTTCAAGTCCAAATTCCAGCCCCGTTACGTTCCGCTGTACATGGTTTATCCCGATCCGGCCGCGTTGCCGACCATCGGCAGCGCCGTTACCCGCGCCTACCTGCCGGAGGTGGGCTTCGAACAGGGGCTCTCGCTCGCCCGGACCCTCCTGCAGTCGGTAGTTTCCCGGGTGCGACGGTCCCTGCGTTCGCGGCCATGAACAGGAGTGCACAGGAGGAGGTCCGGCGGCTTGATTGTCCCGCGCATTGCCCCGTGGCGATGGCCGTCCCTCTATAGGCTGGGCGGATGACAACTGTGGCCTTCTGGGGCACGATTCTCGGCGTCGTCCTCCTCGCAGCAGTGACGTGGGGAGTCCTTGGCGGGTACGGAGTGCCCCATCGGTGGGCTCCGGCGATGGCAATCCTGCGAGGGGCAGTCCAGCTCGCGGCCATCAGTGTCATTCTCAGCGGTGTGATCACCAACTCCACGTTCGTTGCTTTGGCGCTGTTGGTCATGTTCAGCGTCGCGGGGATAACTGCTGCCCGGCGTCTTGGCTGGAACTGGCGAAACCTTCGTCGTGTTGGGGCCTCCATGAGTTTGGGGATCGGGGTCAGCATGGGCATCATTTTCGCCTCTGGTGCGATTGAGTTGACCCCTCGCTATGCGCTGGCCATCGGTGGGATCATCATCGGCAATTCAATGACCACGGCGGTCTTGGCCGGTCGCCGATTCACCGGGGCGGTCAATGACCACTGGGAGGAAGTTGAGGGGTGGCTGGCGTTGGGTGCGACTCCCCGTCAAGCCACGTTGGACTTGGCCCGCAGCGCCGTATATTCCGCTTTGATTCCTTCGATTGACCAGACCAAGACAACGGGTTTGGTGACTCTGCCGGGTGCTTTTGTCGGTGCCATATTCGGCGGTGTCTCGCCGCTGGAAGCAGGACGGTTCCAGATTGTGGTCCTGGCGGGGATCATGGCCACCGGCGCAATCACCGCAGTCTCGGTCGTCGCTTCCCGTGCGAACGTCCGTACACGTCCTGCTCCATTGGATCGATGAACAGATTGGGGAATGGTCTTACCAACTCTCATTGCTAAGACCGCTCTCACGCAGTTATTCTTCGACTGTGGAGCCGGCTCAGGAGGGTCTTTCCATCTGCCGCCTACCTGGCCCGGCGCTTCACGCGGCTAACTGCCGCCGTCAGGGTTTCACCCGTTCTGAACGCATGGTCTCCGCCCGATGGGTGATGCGTTTCCTTGCGAACCGTCAGGAGAGCAACGTGTGACCAACCATGCTACGCATCTTTTCCTCCCGGGCGCTCGTTCTGCTGGCGAGCCTCTCCCTTGCCGTCGCAGGCTCCGTCTTGGGTCTGCTCCCCGCTGCCGGCTCCGCAGCGGCAGCCGTTCCGCTGGCAACTGACCGGATTGTCAGCACGCACCAGAGCACACCTTCGACGCGGATCGTGTCGCCCGCCTTCACCACAAGCCAGCCGAATGAACTCCTCGTTGCATTCCTGATGTCCGATGGGCCGAAAACCACTGGGGGAGAGTCCTTCGTCTCCGTCGCCGGTGGCGGCCTCTCCTGGCGGCTACGCAAACGCACAAACACCCAGTGGGGCACGGCTGAGATCTGGCAAGCCGTCGCACCGAACCTGCTGACGAACGCAACGGTCACCGCCACCAACGCAGGCGCGTTCCAGTCCTCAATGACGGTGGTCACCTTCGCCGGCGCCGATGTGGCGACCGACGGCGCCGTCGGAACAGGGAATGCCACCACAGGGGCTCCAAACGCTTCCCTGACCACAACCCGCGCGGGCTCGTGGGTGTGGGGAGTGGGAAACGACTGGGACAAAGCCGTGGCCCGCACTGTCGGCGCCGGCCAGACCAAGGTCGATGAGTACCTCTCAAACCAAGGCGATTCCTTCTGGGTCCAGCGCCAAACCGCTGTGACGGCCCAAGCGCCCCCTACCGTCGTGGCAATCAATGACACGGCACCGACGACTGACCGGTGGAACCTCTCCGTCATCGAAATTCTTCCGGCCGCGCCAGCAACAGGGGACACCACTCCGCCCGTGATTTCGGGTGTGTCAGCCGGCACACCCAGTACGAGTGGCGCAACCATCACCTGGACTACGGACGAGGCTTCCAGCACGCAGGTGGAATACGGCACGACTGCGGCTTACGGCCAAAACACAGTTCAGGATCCCACGCTTCAGACCACCCACTCGGCGGCATTGTCCGGGCTGTCGGCGGGCACCCTCTACCACTACAGGGTGAAATCCGCGGACGCTGCGGGCAACCTCGCCGTCTCGGGCGATGCGGCCTTCACCACGGCCGGCTCCGGCACGGACCCATCCGTGGTTGGCTCGTGGGGACCTGTCGTGGCTTGGCCTGAGGTGTCCATCCACGCAGCGCTGACGCCCACGGGCAAGGTCCTTACCTGGCAGGGCGACTTCTCCCAAGGCGGCCAGCAATACCTCCTCGATCCCGTGACAGGTAACTACACCCAGGTGCCCAGCGCAGCAGTTGACCTCTTCTGCGCAGGGCAGGCGGTCCTGCCCGACGGACGTATCCTCGTCGTCGGTGGGACGGCGACAAGCGGCGGGCTGGGGATCCGCGATGTCACGGCGTTCGACCCCACCACGGAAACCTGGCAAAGCCTGGCTCCCATGAACCACCCACGGTGGTATCCGACGGCGACGACGTTGGCTGACGGCCGGGTCCTTGTGACCTCGGGTGCGAACACGAACTCGACAGACATCGTGACCATCCCGGAGGTCTATTCACCCACCACGAACTCCTGGACCGACCTGCCGGGCGCGAACCGGAATATTCCGTACTACCCCTTCATCTATCAGTTGCCCGACGGCCGCATCTTCCAGGCCGGAGCCTCCGAACAAGCTACATCGAGCCTTGCCCTCAACATCTCCACGCAGCAATGGACCACCGTAGACGCCCGCGTCCTGGACGCCGCTTCGATCGCGAACTACGCGCCGGGCAAGTTCATCAAGGCCGGATCTGCCGCAGACGGTGGATTCACGGGCCAGTCCAGCAATACCGCCTACACCTTGGACATGAACGCGCAAAGCCCAGCCTGGCAGGCGACAGCGTCGATGGCGTTCCCGCGCAGCTTCGTGAATTTGACGAACCTGCCCGATGGCACTGTCCTTGCGACAGGAGGGGGGACCGACAAATCGGGCCAGGACATCAGCAAAGCCGTGATGCCGGCTGAGATCTGGCAACCGACCGCCGGAACGTGGAGCACCGTGGCACCGATGTCGGTTCCCCGGCTCTACCACTCGGTTGCCGTCCTGCTTCCGGACGGCAGGGTGTTCGTATCCGGCAGCGGCGGCGATACAGGCGTTGCGGACCAGAAGAGCTACCAGATCTACTCGCCGCCATACCTTTTCAAAGGTCCGCGGCCGGGCATATCCAGCGTACCTGGCAGTGCCCAGTACAGTTCGACGGCGTTCATCGGCACCCCCGATGGGGCGCGGATCCAATCAGTGTCACTGATCAAGACGGGATCCGTGACCCATGCCTTCGACCAGAACGCGGTAGCCATGAACCTGGGCTTCTCGCAGGCCGCCGGTGGCCTCAACGTCCAAATGCCGGCCAACGGCAACTACGCCCCTCCGGGGTATTACCTGCTCTCGATCGTTGACGGCAATGGCGTTCCGTCCACGGCCGGAATGATCCGATTGTCAGCGCCGAGCCAGGACACCACCCCTCCTACGGCTCCGACGAACCTGTCTGCGTCAGCGTCTGCGGGACAGATCGCCTTGACGTGGACGGCCGGCACGGACAACGTAGGGGTCACCTCGTACCGGGTTTCGCGCGACGGAACATTAGTCGGGAGCCCGGCGTCCACCAGTTACAGCGACACTTCGGTGCTCGCCGGGACGACGTACACCTATACGGTTGCCGCCGTCGACGCGGCAGGCAACGTCAGTCCGCCGTCGAACACTGCAACGGCGCAGGCCGTTGCTGCGGGCAGTGGAATCACGGTCGACAAAATCGTCTCCGTCCACCAAGGAACCAGTACGTCGACGATCAGCGCCCCGGGTGTGACAACCACGGGCTCCAATGAACTCCTCCTTGCCTTCATCAGTTCGGATGGTCCGAACTCCGCGAATTCGGCAAGCATCAGTGCCGTCTCCGGCGGAGGGCTCAGTTGGACGCTCCGACAAAGGTCCAATACACAGCCAGGGACCGCGGAAATCTGGCAGGCCGTCGCCCCCGGACCGCTCTCGAATGCGACCGTCACCGCCACGCAGGCCTCGGGAAGCTGGCAGGCCGCCATGTCGGTTGTCGCCTTCCGGGGAGCCGATATCACGACGGGCGCAACACTGGGCGCAAACGCCGCCTCGGGCGCGCCAACTGCCACCCTCACCACCACGAGGGCCGGCTCCTGGGTCTGGGGCGTCGGTACGGACTGGTCGAACCCGATAGCCCGCACGGCAGGGTCCAATCAGACCCTCGTCGACCAGTACCTGGCGCCAGCGGGCGACACCTACTGGGTTCAGCGCCAGAACTCCGCCACCCCAACCAACGGCACGGCTGTGACGATCAACGACACCTCACCGACAACGGACCGCTGGAACCTCGCAGTCATTGAGATTCGTGCCGCACCATAACCGCCGGACTGCGGTGCCCGATCACGTGGATTCGGTGCGCTTCAGTGCCGCCCAGGCTTGAAAACCGCCGATGAGGTCTGTCGCCTGGGCCAGCCCCAACCGTTGCAGGTTGTGTGCGGCCAGGCTGGAACTGTAGCCCTCATTGCAGACGACCACGATCCGCCGGGCGGCATCCCCGGCGCCCGGGATACGGTGCGGGCTGGATGGATCGAGTCGCCATTCGAGAACGTTCCGGTCTATGACCACCGCTCCCGGGAGCTCACCGTCGCGGTCCCTTTGATCGACCGGCCGTGTATCAACAACCAGGGCGCCCTCCTCGATCTCCCGCTCGAGATCCCCAGGGTGAACCCGGTCCAATCCAAGGCGGCTCTCAGCGAGTAGCTGGTCAATCGTCAGAGGCCCGGGGACGTCGGTTGGGGCCAAACCCCCCGGGCCCGATGCATGTTCGTCGTCGGGAATATCCCGCTGCGTCATGGTCTTCCTCCAATTGCTGCCGTCCGGTGCGCCTTCCACCATTAAACGAAACACAGCGGAAAAAGGGTTAGCGGCGCCGGGGTGTTGGTCCTGTTGCTGCCGCAGTGGTTTGGGCTATGCTCCAGAAATGGCGCCGAGAAGTTTTCTTCAATGGCCGGTCGTCCGTCAACTGAGTACGGGCGACCTGTTTGGCCGTGGGCCTGCGGTCACATCGGCCAAGACCAAAGCAATAACTGCGCGAACAACCACTGCTGACCGGGTGGTCCAAAGCATCTGCCCGTACTGCGCGGTAGGGTGTGGCCAGCGCGTCTATGTCAAGGAGGAGAAAGTTGTCCAGATCGAGGGCGACCCGGATTCGCCCATCTCCCGCGGCCGTTTGTGCCCCAAGGGTTCCGCCAGTGAACAGCTGGTCAACTCGCCCGGCCGCCAGACCAAAGTACTTTACCGGGCACCCCGGTCCACCGAGTGGGAACACCTGGACCTGGGTACCGCTGTCGAGATGATCGCGGACAGGTTCATCGAGACACGCCGCAGGACATGGCAGCAGAACGACAGTGAGGGCCGACTGCTGCGCCGCACCATGGGAATAGCTTCACTGGGCGGCGCCACCTTGGACAACGAAGAAAACTACCTCATCAAGAAGCTGTTCACGGCTGCGGGGGCGGTGCAGGTCGAGAACCAGGCCCGCATATGACACTCTGCCACGGTTCCCAGTTTGGGAGCCTCATTTGGACGCGGTGGTGCGACGCAATCACTGCAGGACATGGCCAACGCCGACTGCATTGTCATCCAGGGTTCCAACATGGCCGAGTGTCATCCCGTGGGTTATCAGTGGGTAGCGGAGGCGAAGGCCCGGGGAGCCAAAGTTATCCACGTTGACCCGCGGTTCACGCGGACCTCGGCGGTCTCCGATAAGCACATTCCCATCCGGGCAGGCTCTGATGTTGTGCTCTTGGGTGCCCTGATCAACTACGTCATCTCCAACGACCTTTGGTTTAAGGAGTACGTGGGCGCATACACCAATGCGGCAACACTGGTGCATGACGATTACCGTGATGCCGAAGACCTCGGCGGGTTGTTCTCCGGCTTCGATGCCGGGAAGGGCGCCTACGATACCTCGTCGTGGGGGTATGCCGAACGGGGGGAGGGAGCCATTGACGAACCCGGTCCCGGTTCCGAACACGGCGCCGACGCGACCGCCCGGGCCGCCGGTCACAGCTATGGCAGCGGCGGCCCTCCCTTGGAGCATGCAGAGGTACAGCGCGACGACAGCCTGCAGGATCCCCGGACTGTCTTCCAGATTGTGAAGCGGCATTATGCCCGCTACACCGCGGAGATGGTGCAGGACATGTGCGGCATCAGCGTGGCGGACTTCGAGTATCTGGCGCGCGCCATCACGGAAAATTCGGGACGCGACCGGACCACGTGTTTCGCCTACGCCGTGGGTTGGACCCAGCACTCCTTGGGCGCACAGTTCATCCGGGCCGCCGCCATCCTGCAACTCCTGCTTGGAAATATGGGGCGCCCGGGCGGCGGGATCATGGCCTTGCGGGGCCATGCCAGCATCCAGGGCTCCACGGACATTCCCACCCTGTTCAACCTGCTTCCCGGGTATCTGCCGATGCCCAGCGCGGGTCGCCACGACAGCCTTGACGAGTATCTGGCAACGATTGGGTCCAAACAACAGAAGGGCTACTGGGCGAACGCCGATGCATACACCATCAGCCTGCTCAAAGCGTGGTGGGGCGAGGCAGCGAACGCGGATAATGACTGGGCCTATGACTATCTTCCCCGGCTGACGGGAGCACACGGCACCTACGAAACAGTCATGGGCATGCTGGACGACGAGGTGGAAGGCTACTTCCTTCTCGGACAAAATCCCGCAGTAGGTTCGGCCCATGGCCGAATGCAACGCCTGGCAATGGCCCACTTGAAGTGGATGGTGGTGCGCGACCTGAACCTTATCGAGTCGGCGACCTGGTGGAAGGACGGTCCGGAGATCGAATCGGGGGAGTTGCGCACCGAGGACATCGAAACGGAGGTGTTCTTCCTTCCGGCCGCAACGCATGTGGAGAAGGCGGGGTCTTTTACGCAGACCCAGAGGCTGCTCCAGTGGCGTCACAAGGCTGTGGCGCCGCCTGGTGAATGCCAGAGCGAGCTGCAGTTCTTCTTTGAACTCGGCCAACGGATCCGGGAAAAGCTCGCCGATTCCGACGACGAACGGGACCGGCCGCTGCTGGACCTGACGTGGGACTATCCCACGGACAAACACGGTGATCCGGACCCCGAAGCGGTACTTGCGGAGATTAACGGCCGTCACCTTGATGGCCCCGACGCGGGCGCACCACTCTCCGCCTACACCGAACTTCGTGCCGACGGTTCCACGGCGGCAGGCTGCTGGATCTACACCGGTGTCTATGCCGACGGCGTCAACCACGCCGCCAACCGCAAACCGGGCCAGGAACAAGGCCCGGCCGCCCCGGAATGGGGCTGGGCATGGCCGGCCAACCGCAGGATCCTCTATAACCGGGCATCTGCGGACCCCGCTGGTAAACCGTGGAGCGAGCGCAAAAAATACATCTGGTGGGATCAGGACCAGGGCAAATGGATCGGAGACGATGTGCCCGACTTCCCGGTTGACCGTGCGCCAGGGAGCCATCCCGACCCCTCCGTCGGCGGCCCTGAGGCACTGAGCGGAGACGATCCCTTCATCATGCAGGCCGACGGCAAGGGCTGGCTTTTCGCCCCCAAAGGACTCTTGGACGGGCCCCTGCCTACCCACTACGAGGCACAGGAATCGCCGGTGGCCAACGCGCTCTACTCGCAGCAGCAAAGCCCCGCCCGGTTGGTGTTCCCCCGCGCGGACAACCCGAGTGCGCCGAGCGCCGGGACCAAGGGCGCCGACATCTACCCTTACGTGTTCACGACATACCGCCTCACTGAGCACCACACGGCAGGCGGGATGAGCCGGTGGCTGCCCTACCTGTCCGAACTGCAACCGGAGATGTTCTGCGAGGTCTCGCCTGAACTTGCGGCTGAACGGGGACTGGAACCTTACGGCTGGGCCACGATCATTTCGCCGCGCTCCGCCATCGAGGCGAAGGTGCTGGTTACCGATCGGATGGTGCCCCTCAAGGTCGGTGGCCACACGGTGCATCAGATCGGGCTGCCCTACCACTGGGGCGTCGGAAACAACGCCGTCGTCAGCGGTGATGCGGCCAATGATCTGCTGGGCGTAACCCTGGATCCGAATGTCCAGATCCAGGAATCAAAGGTTGCCTCGTGCGACATCCGCCCCGGGCGCCGGCCCCGCGGCGAGGAACTCCTCGCCCTGGTTGCCGAATACCGGGAGCGGGCAGGAGTGACCATGGAGACCGGCAACGCCGCCGTGACAAACCCGTCGGCCGAAGGCGTCGACCCGACATTGGAGGACTAGATGGGCCAGTTGTCCGGACCGACCGACCCCACCACCGATGCCCATTGGGAGCACAACCATCCACGCAAGGGGTTCTTCACCGACACCTCCATTTGTATCGGTTGCAAGGCCTGCGAAGTCGCCTGCAAGGAGTGGAACCACAACCCGCAGGACGGGAACCTGGAACTCCTCGGGTCCTCTTACGACAACACCGGATCACTGGGTGCCAGCACATGGCGACATGTCGCCTTCATCGAGCAGGGCCAGGAACGCATCACCCAAGCAAGAGAGTCCGGCCGCGCCCTGGTCAACCTGGGCATGCCGCGCATCGGTCCTCCCGCCCCGGCTGCGCCGGATTCCAGTGATCCCGCTGAAGCGGACACCACACCGCCTGACACTGCTGACTTCCGGTGGCTGATGTCTTCGGATGTCTGCAAGCACTGCACGCACGCCGGTTGCCTTGACGTCTGCCCCACCGGAGCCCTGTTCCGCACCGAGTTCGGGACCGTGGTGGTACAGGACGACGTCTGCAACGGCTGCGGAACCTGCGTGGCCGGCTGCCCGTTCGGGGTTATCGAGCGCCGCAGCAACGGTACGGTCAAAGTGGCAACCAGCAGGGAAGACCAGCACGACGAACATCCCGCGGTTCCCAATGCAGGCATCGCCCAGAAATGCACGCTGTGCTACGACCGGCTGGTGGATGACCAGACACCCGCCTGCGCCAAAGCCTGCCCGACGACGTCCATCAAGTTTGGTGACCACGACGCCATGGTGGAGACCGCCAAGGAACGCGTGGCCGACCTCCACGCCAAGGGCCTAACGGAAGCCAGGCTGTACGGTGCCAACGAAAACGACGGCGTCGGCGGAACCGGATCGGTCTTCCTCTTGCTGGACGAACCTGAAGTTTATGGACTTCCGCCGGATCCCCGCGTGCCGACTGCAGATCTGCCCACGATGTATCGCCGGGCCGGGCTTGCGGTCGCTGGTATGGCCGCGGCGGCTGCCCTGGCTTTCCTTGGAGGACGCGCGTGACCCTGTCTGAGTTCGACAACCTCCGCCCCTCCGGGCCTGCCCGACGCCGAGGGGCGGACGGCAAACCCGGCACCCGCCGTCGTCGGGAGAACGGTGACGGCTCCCGGGAAATGCCCATGGTTCCGGAAGCTGAATTCACCTCCTACTATGGCCGTCCAGTGGTCAAACCGGCGCCGTGGGGCGAGGACGTCGCTCTTTACTTGTTCCTTGGTGGCGTCGCAGGGGGTTCGGCCCTCCTTGGCCTGGGTGGACAGCTCACCGGGCGGCCGATTCTGCGCCGCAATGCCCGGCTGGGTGCCTTGGCAGCACTGAGCCTGGGTGCCGGCGCGTTGGTGAAGGACCTCGGCAGGCCCGAGCGTTTCCTTAATATGCTGCGTACCTTCAAGGTAACTTCGCCGATGAGCGTGGGTTCGTGGATCCTGAGCGCTTTCGGTGCGGGGACCGCCGTCGTGGCGGCCGCCGAGATTGATCGGATGACTGGCTGCCGGATCCCCCTGGGTCCGTTGCGGAAGGCACTACAGGCTGTTGAGGGGCCCGCAGGGTTTGAGGCGGCGGTGTTCGCGGGTCCGCTTGCGGCGTACACGGCTGTCCTGCTGGGGGACACCGCGACCCCGACGTGGAACGCTGCGCACGAGGAATTGCCGTTTGTTTTCGTGAGTTCTGCCTGTCTGGCATCGGCGGGGCTGGCCATGGTCACCACACCGGTCCACGAGGCCGGTCCTGCCCGGAAGCTCGCAGTGCTGGGCGTCCTGGGCGATCTGGCAGCAATGAAGGTGATGGAACACCGGATGGATCCTGTGGCCGCGGAGCCGCTGCACCTGGGCAAGGCCGGGACCATGCTCACATGGAGCGAGCGGCTGGCACTCGGTGGTGGCCTGGGAGCCTTACTGGCCGGCCGCAACCGTGCGGTTGCCGCGGCGTCGGGGCTTGCGTTGCTTGCCGCCTCAGCGCTCACACGGTTCGGGGTGTTCGAGGCAGGTCTGGCCTCGGCCCGGGATCCGCGCTACACGATTGAGCCGCAGAAGAACCGACTGGCGGCGCGCCGTGCTGCCGGCGTGACCGATGACGCGATCACCACAGCCAGGTAGTGCTTCCCCGGCACGTTAGCGGATCTCGACGCCCCGACCCGCCGTGGTGTGGCCAATCACCGGGTACCCGGGCAATTCGCCGATTACCAACAGTCCGCCGGAGGTTTGGGCGTCGGCCAGAAGCAGGAGATCGTCTTCAGTGACGGTTCCCGCCGAACCTAGATGTGGCCGCACCCATTCGAGGTTGCGACGGGTTCCGCCGGACACAAAACCGTCCCGCAGGGCTTCCAGCGAACCATCGAGCAGGGGCACCGCCTTGACGTCGATCACCGCCCCAATGCCCGAGGCCCGGACCATCTTGTGCAGGTGGCCCAGCAAGCCAAAACCGGTCACGTCCGTTGCCGCGCGAAGGCCTGCCGCCACTGCGGCCTCGGACGCTTCACGGTTAAGGGCCGCCATCATCTCCACAGCTTCAGGGAACACCTCGCCAGTCTTCTTATGACGGTTGTTGAGAAGTCCGACGCCGAGCGGCTTGGTCAGCGTGATGGGCAGCCCGGGCCGGGCGGCATCGTTGCGGAGCAGCTGCTCGGGATGGGCGACGCCGGTCACGGCCATGCCGTACTTCGGCTCCGGATCGTCGATTGAGTGTCCGCCCAGGACGGGACACCCTGCCTGGGATGCGACACTCAGGCCTCCGCGGAGGACTTCGGTCATGACTTCGATCGGCAAAACCCCGCGGGGCCAGCCGATCAGGTTGATGGCCGTGATCGGGCGACCTCCCATGGCGTAGATGTCCGAGAGGGCGTTGGCGGCTGCGATCCGGCCCCAGTCAAAAGCGTCGTTGACCACAGGGGTGAAGAAGTCGGCGGTGGAGAGGACTGCAAGGTCCTCGCGCACCAAGACCGCAGCCGCGTCGTCCCCGCTGTCCAAGCCGACCAAAACGTCCGCGCCCGGTTGGCCGATCAGGCCGCGGACAGCATCTTCGAGTTCCCCTGGCGGAATTTTGCATGCGCAACCCCCGCCGTGGGCGTAGTCGGTGAGCCGGAGCCCTCCATCGGTTCCCTGCTCGACGTCGTTTGTTGTGGCCTGGGTCTCATTCACCCGTTCAGCGTACCCTCGTAAGCAACCTGCTATATTGAGGCGCGGTGGCGTCCGGGTCCTGGTGGGCCCCCCGGTCTTCAAAACCGGTGAGGCTGAGTATCTCGGCTTGGCGGGTTCGATTCCCGTCCGCCACCGCCAAAGCACCGCCGTGCAGTTGCCGTGAAGCGAGGAGCCGCTGTGGACCACGTAGATCCCCGCAGAATGATTCCACGTACGAATGACCTGCTTGCGCTGCCGGCCGTCGTCGAAGCCCGCCACCGCTTGAGCGAACACGTCATCCGCCGAATCGTTCGCAACGTCCAGGACCGGGCCCGGCGCGGCGAGCTCCCGCCGTCGGACGTGGAGCCGACCCTGCTGGCCGCCGTCGCTGGACACAAGGTGACCAGCGTTCGCCCCGTCCTGAATGCCACCGGAGTGATCGTCCATACGAACCTCGGGCGCGCGCCCCTTTCCGCTGATGCGGTCGAAGCCGTGGTCACCGCCAGTGGCTATGTCGACGTGGAGCTGGACCTGACGGACGGCAGCCGGTCGCGCCGTGGAGCCGGTGCCAGGAACGCTCTGCTGTCGGCCTGTCCGGCCGCCGAGGATGCACTGGTAGTGAACAACGGAGCGGCGGCGTTGGTACTGGCCACCACGGCGCTCGCCGCCGGCCGCGAAGTGGTGGTCAGTCGTGGGGAATTTGTCGAGATCGGTGCCGGTTTCCGGTTGTCCGACCTGATTGAGTCAACGGGTGCAAGGCTTCGCGAAGTAGGCACCACGAACAGGACCCACCTGCGCGATTATGAGGGTGCCCTCAGCCCGGACACCGGTTGCGTGCTAAAGGTGCACCCGAGCAACTTCCGCGTGGAGGGATTCACCTCGACAGTAGCGCTGGAGGACCTGGGCACGGTGACAAGGGCAAACGCAGTCCCGCTTGTGGCCGACCTCGGCAGCGGGCTGTTGGCCCCCGATTCGCAACTGCCCGATGAACCCGATGTTGCTTCGGCTTTGGCGGCCGGGGCCGACGTCGTCATCGCCAGCGGTGACAAACTTTTGGGCGGCCCCCAGGCAGGATTGCTGCTGGGCCGCAGGGAGATCATTGAACGGTTGGCACGCCATCCGCTGGCGCGCGCCGTTCGTGCGGACAAGCTCGCTCTCGCCGCCCTCGAGGCGACTCTTGCGGGCGGACCACCACCGGTTGTCCAGGCACTGCACGCCGACGTCAAGCAACTGCGGCGCCGAACTGACAAGCTGGCACAATCCCTCGGCGTGCCAGTCGTGGCCCATGACGGCCGGGTGGGGGGTGGCGGCGCTCCCGGAGTTCCCTTGCCGGGATGGGCGCTGCAGCTCCCTGCCGACCTCGCAGTCCTTTTGCGGACCGGAAATCCGGCCGTCCTGCCGCGTGTCCACGACGGTGCCTGCCTTGTTGACCTACGCTGCATTCCCGCTGCCGATGACCACCGGATTCTCGCCGCGGCACGGCAGGCCTTGTCGGTCCGGGCGGGTCAGTCCGCTGGGCAGGGCTGAGAAATGCACGTCATTGCCACCGCTGGCCACGTCGATTCCGGCAAAAGCACCCTGGTCCGCGCCCTCACCGGCATGGAACCGGACCGCTGGGAAGAGGAGCGCCGCCGTGGGCTGACCATCGACCTGGGTTATGCATGGACCACCCTGCCGTCCGGACAGGAAGTGGCATTCGTGGACGTACCCGGCCACGAGCGCTTCCTCGGGAACATGCTCGCGGGAATCGGGCCGGCGCCGGTGGTCTGCTTCGTCGTTGCTGCTGACGAAGGCTGGCAAGCGCAATCCAGCGACCACCGCGATGCAGTTGCTGCCCTCGGCATCCACAACGGGGTCGTGGTCCTCAGCCGCGCGGACAGGGCATCCGCCGCGCGGATCTCAGAAGTCCTCTCCAAAACCCGTATCGAGTTGGCTGCAACAGGTCTGCAGGATGCGCCCGCAGTAGCAGTTTCCGCCATTGACGGGACTGGCCTGGATGATTTGCGTGCCGCGCTGGACGAAGTCCTGGCGCGGGTGCCTGCTCCTCCAGTGACTGGGCGGGTTCGGTTGTGGGTGGACCGCTCGTTCACCATCACCGGTTCCGGAACAGTGGTGACCGGTACCCTGGCAGCCGGAACAGTGACCCAGGGAGACGTGCTGGACCTGGTCGGCCACGCCGGTTCCCGGCCCGTCGTCGTCCGTGGCTTGCAGAGCCGTGACACGGCCCGCCCGTCCGTGGAGCCGGTCAGCCGGGTGGCGTTGAATCTTCGCGACGTCGCCGCCACGGACATTCGTCGTGGCGACGCACTGCTTACTCCCGACGCCTGGCCCACCACTTCGGTTATCGGCATCCAACGCACCACCGGAGTGGAGTACACAGCGACTCCGGAGCAGCTCACTGTGCACGTCGGCACCGCGTCGGTGCCGGCACGGTTGCGTCCCTTTGGGGCTGACCACGCCCGACTCGTCCTCGACAGGGAACTGCCCCTTGTGCTCGGCGACCGCCTCGTATTGCGGGACCCCGGGAGCCGTTCGGTGCTGGGCGGTGCGCGTATCCTCGATGCAAACCCGCCTGCCCTGCGGCGACGCGGCGATGGCGCCCGCTGGGCTGAGCGCCTCGCAGGCATGGATCCCGCCGGAGACGTGTTGGGTGAGGTGGCAGCCCGCGGAGCTGTCCAGGTGCAGCAGTTGCACAAGCTTGGGCTCGTGGCCGGCCCCGACTCGGAAGCCCCGCAGGGAGTCAAAGTTTTGAATGGCTGGTGGGTGCATGTCCCGGTTTTCGAGGCATGGCAGCGTCGCCTGCGCGCGTCCGTCGAGCTGTTGCAGGAACGCGATCCCCTGGCCCCGGGTCTTTCCATGGGAGCAGCGCGGGACTTGCTCATGCTGCCGGACGGAAGGCTGCTTTCCGATGTCATCCACGGTGCCGCTTTGGAACAGGATGGCGGACACATCCACCTGCCCGGCAGCGGGGACAATCTTGGCCCCATCGAGGAGGCCGTCGCCACGCTGGAGGCCAGGATGGGGGCGGACGCATTCCGCGCACCCGAATCCGATGAACTGGCCGCGTTGGGTCTCGGCGCACGCGAACTCGCTGCTGCGGAACGCAAGGGTCGCCTCCTGAGGTTGGGCGACGGTGTCGTGCTGCTCCCGACGGCGCCGGCCCTTGCGATGCGAACGCTTGCCCGCCTTGACCAGCCCTTCACCACGAGCCAGGCACGCCAAGCACTGGACACGACACGCCGGATCGCGGTCCCGCTGCTGGAATATCTGGATTCACGCGGCTGGACAGAGCGCCTGGACGCAGGCCATCGCAAAGTGGTGCGCTGACCCGCTGCTCCCAAGGTAGGACTCAGCGTCCTAGGAAGAACAGGGACAGGAAAACCTGCTGACCAGGCCGTGCGAAGTGGGTATCGTCGACTCCAGCCGGAACACTCCGCCCGAGAGCAGAGGAGAGTTATGCAGTATCGCACACTAGGTAACAGCGGGGCAGTGGTATCGAACTACGCGCTCGGAACAATGACGTTTGGAGCCGAAGCCACGGAGGAAACGTCACACGCCATCCTGGACAACTATGTTGCCGCGGGCGGCAACTTCATCGACACAGCCGACGTTTACAGTGCCGGCACGTCGGAGGAAATCATCGGACGATGGCTTTCGCGCCGGCCGGAGCAACGCGACCTGGTTGTTTTGGCCACCAAGGGACGCTTCCCCATGGGCAAGGCGCCGAACGACGTGGGCACATCCCGCCGCCACCTGACCAAGGCCTTGGACGATTCCCTCCGCCGCCTCGGAGTGGAGCAGATTGATCTCTATCAAATGCATGCGTGGGACCCCCTCACCCCACTGGAAGAGACCCTTCGTTTCCTGCATGACGCTGTCAGTAGCGGCAAGATCGCCTACTACGGATTCTCGAACTTCCTCGGATGGCAATTGACCAAGGCTGTCCACGTGGCCAGGGCCCATGGCTGGAACGCGCCCGTAACCCTCCAACCGCAGTACAGCCTGCTGGTTCGCGGGATCGAGAGTGAGATCGTGCCGGCGTCCCTCGATGCGAAGATAGGCCTGCTTCCGTGGTCTCCGCTTGGTGGCGGCTGGCTGTCCGGGAAGTACAAGCGCGATGAGCCGCCTGTTGGCGCGACCCGGTTGGGGGAGAACCCCACACGGGGCATGGAAGCATGGCAGGCCCGCAACGATGACCCGCGCACGTGGGACATTGTTGGAGTCGTAGGACAGATTGCCGCTGACCACGGCGTGAGCGCCTCGCAGGTCGCGCTGGCTTGGTTGGTGGATAGGCCAGCCGTGACGTCCGTGATCCTGGGTGCCCGTACTGTTGACCAATTGATGGACAACCTTGCCGCTGCTGACCTTGAACTCACGTCCGACGAAACTGAGCGTCTGACCCATGCCAGCCAGCCGCGCGTCGGGGTTTATCCCTACGGGCCCATGGCCGATGAACAGCGCAGCCGGAAGATCGAAGGCGGCAGGTAACGGCGGGGTCGGGAGTGATCGCACCGACCAGGACGTCATATTCGATGTAGCTCAGAGTGTCGTTGTTTATTCCGCATCAGCTCCTGCGGCGGATGTGTTCCCCTTATATGTGGCGGCCAGTTCCCGCTTGAGGATCTTGCCGCTGGGGCCAAGAGGCAGTTCCGGCAGAAGTTCGATAATGCGCGGGTATTTGTAGGCAGCCAGTCGATCCTTGGCGAAGCTGATCAGTTCTTCTGCAGTGGTGGTGCTGTTGGGGGTCCGCACAATTGCGGCGGCTATTTCCTGCCCCTGCATCTCATGCGGAACACCGAAGACAGCGGCGCTGACGACATCGGGATGTTGGCTCAGGATCTCTTCAATCTCGCGTGGGTAGACGTTGTAGCCATTGCGGATGATCATGTCCTTGGTGCGGTCCAGTATCCGCAGGTAACCGTCGTCGTCCTTGATGCCAAGGTCTCCAGTGCGGAACCAGCCATCCACCACCGCTTCAGCCGTAGCGTCTGGCCGGTTCAGGTAACCCTTGAAAAGATTGTGCCCGCGGACCACGAGTTCTCCGAGTTCGCCCCGGGGCAGGAATTCGATGCTGTCGATGATCTCGGGGCGGGCGATCTCGATTTCCACGCCCCATATGGGAGTGCCGATGGTCCCTGGTCGCGGACTTACGCCCACGTGGTTAAAGCTGGCCACAGGAGAGGTTTCGGTCAAGCCGTAGCCCTCGTAGATTTGGGCCCCGAACGCTTCACGGAATTTCTCCAGTACGGCGACCGGAAGTGACGAACCGCCCGAGATTCCGTAGCGCAGCGCTTCAGGGCGTCCCGGGTTGGCCTTGGCCGCCTCCAGCAGGGCAACGTACATGGTTGGCACGCCAAAGAAGACCGTGATCTCGTGTTTGTGCACCAGATCCAACGCAGCGGGCCCGGTGAACCTCGGGCACATGATGATCGTGGCACCGGCACGCAGGCCGGCGTTGAGCACGCAGGTCTGGCCGAAGGTGTGGAAGAGGGGAAGGCCACCGAAGATCTTGTCGCCCGCCCGGAGGTCGAAGGTGTCCGACAGTAGCACGTTGACCTGTTCCATCAGGGCGAAGTGCGTGCCGAGGGCACCTTTCGGTTTCCCTGTGGTTCCGGAGGTATAAAGGATGGTCGCGGTGTCCTGTGGCCTACGCGGAACGTACCCTCGAATCGGCTCCGCGGCGGCGGCTTCGGCTTCCAGCCGCGGGGTGCCGTCGGCGGCGTCTGTCGCCATCACCGTCAGCACGTCGACGTCGGCTCCCGCCGCCCCCGGGACGCCCTCGGTCATCAGCGGTGCAGCACAGATCAGCAGCTTGGCTCCGCTGTCACGCAAGGCGTACTCAATTTCACGCGCCTTAAGAAGCGCATGGACGGGAACCACGATTCCGCCAAGGGCCAGGACCGCATAATAGGCGCGGGCGAAGTCGGCAACGTTGGGGATGAGGAGCGCAACGGGGTCTCCCGGTCCTATGCCCCGGGCACGCAGGGCCCCGGCATAGGACAGTGTTTCTTTCCAGAGTTGTCCGTAGGTTGTTTCCTCGTCTTCCACGATAATCGCGACGGACTCAGGGTGGCGGGCGGCGGACTCGGCCAGTATGGCTGCAACAGTAATGGTGCCGAAGCCGTCATTGGCTGGCGTGTTTGTCATGGTCGTGTCCTTGCTTGATGAAGGTGGCCGCTGGTTATGCCTTGAGGATCAGGGGAGGAATCGTTGGGCATGCCCGTGAATCTAACACGTGAGGAGCTGGGTTGCTCAGCCGATGGGCCACCAGTCCGGAAGAAGCTCGCGCAGGTCGTCGAGGAATTCGTCCACGGGCCGCGGCGGGGTTTCCAGGAGGCGCGACTCCAAGGCGCCCACCACGCCGTAGGCGATGTACCGGGCAACCATGGATGGTGGGACTTCGCGGCCGCCCGGTGCCGGTATTTCGATGGCACGACGGGCGAGCAGCAGGCGGACAGATGCCTCAAAGTGGGATCCCAGCATCGCGTGCAGCGCTCCGGTGCCCGAGTCGGTAACCAGGCCCCGGCGGTAGACGTCGCGGTGCCGGTCCACGTGCCTGGCAACATCGGCGGTGACTGCGACGATGGCCGGGCCAATGTCTCCCGGCCCGCTGAGGTGGGTTTCGCGGAGGGTGTCCAGCTCTTCGGACAGAACCTGCCGGAGAAGCGCTGCGGGAGAGGCGGCGTGCTGGTAGAACGTTGATCTGTTGACCCCGGCGGTGGCGGCGACCTGCCCCGCGGACAGTGTTCCGGCGTCGTGCCCGGCCGCGAGGTCAAGGATGGCCGAAGAAAGCTTTTCCCGGCTACGCAGGGCCCGGGGGTCACTGGAAGCTGTCTCGGCGGACTGTTTCGGTTCCAGCATTATTCAGGTCACACTCCTCCGTGATCTTGCCCTCCGGCGGTGGAAATTCGGACGACTCAAGCGTACCGTTCTAACTATCCAACAGATGTCGGATAGTTGCGCCGATTCATCGCACCGAAGGCCGTCGGCGGCGGATTTGCAGTCCCTTGATAGACGCAACAAAGAGACGCGACACAGACAAGAAGGACATTAGATGCGTGCGATCGTATTCAAAGAATGGAAGCAGTTCCCCGTACTGGAGGACGTGGCCCGGCCCGTACCAGGGCCAGGCGAAGTGCTGTTGAAGGTAGCGGGCGCAGGTGCTTGCCATTCGGACGTCAGTATTTTCCAGGACTTCACCGCCGAGGTCCCGGGGAATATCACCAAGGGCTTTGTGCTGGGGCACGAGAACTCGGGCTGGGTCGAGGAGTTGGGTGCCGGTGTTGAGGGTATCGAGGTAGGTGACGCGTATCTGGTCTACGGGCCCATCGGTTGTGGGCATTGCAAGGCGTGCTCCCGCGGGCAGGACACTTACTGCGAGAACGCTGCGACCAACCCATACCTTGGCATAGGTTTGGGTCGCGACGGCGGAATGGCGGAATACGTCACGGTTCCCGTCCGCAACCTGATCCCGCTTGGAGATGCAGACCCCATCGCTGCGGCACCGCTTGCAGATGCAGCGCTGACCCCGTACCACGCCATTAAGAAGGCGCTGCCACACCTGAATGGAGGTGGCCGGTTCGCGCTGGTGGTGGGGCTGGGAGGCTTGGGTCAGATCGCCGTCCAGATCCTCCGGGCACTGACTGGCGCAACCATCATTGCCACCGATATGAAGCCCGAAGCGATGACCAAGGCCGAGGCGGCGGGGGCCTTGACGGTTCCAGGCGGTCCCGACCAGATTTCCCGGATCCGTGAAATCACCGGCGGACGCGGCGTGGACGCTGCGTTCGACTTTGTCGGGGTGACCCCGACGATCGCCACAGCCACCGGTTCCATGGCCCAGGGTGGCCGGTTGACCGTCGTCGGAATTGCCGGCGGCCTGCATGAGTGGACTTTCTTCAACACGCCTTATGAATCCACCATCACCAACACGTATTGGGGCACCATCGAGGAACTCCATGAAGTAGTGGATATGTACCGTGCGGGGCAGATCGTCCCCGAAGTAGAAACCTTCAGCCTCGAGGACGGTCTCTCGGCCTACCGCAAACTCGCCGACGGGCAGCTGAGCGCCCGGGCGGTAGTAGTCCCGCACCAGTAGTAGTCCCGAGCCGGCACGGTTGGGGACCCCGCTCCTTCTTGGTAATGTTGAAAGCCCCTTCCGGGGGGCTTTCCGCACATTCCAGCGCGGCTTTGGGGGACTTATCATAAGTATGCTTATGATATTGAGTAGGAGGGATCCTGACCGGCATGGTCGGGATTCTTATTTCCCTGTTGCGGAGAGTAGTCCATGTTCAACTTCCGGTCACTGGCCCGCATCGCCTCGGTTTTGACCACGCCGCTGGCCCCGGAAGACGTCCTGGCGTTGTTCAACCCGGTCTACTCATCGCGCCAGTTGCGCGGGGTCGTCACCAGAGTGGTTCAGGAAACTGCGCAGTCAGTCACCATTTTCTTCCGTCCCGGCCGTGGCTGGCACGCCCACCTCGCGGGCCAGTGGGCGAGGATCGGCGTAGAGCTCAATGGGGTGCGGCACTGGCGATCATATTCCCTGAGCGCGCCGGCCGGTCAGGACCCAGCCATCACTGTCACGGACGTGGGGTCGGTGTCCCGTGTTCTGGTTCGTGAGACCAAGGTTGGTGACATCCTTTTCCTGGCCCCGCCACAAGGCGACTTCGTCTTGCCTGAGCATCCGCGTTCCCTGCTCATGCTTACTGCCGGAAGCGGCATCACTCCCGTCATGTCGATGATTCGGACCCTCGTCCCCGGACGACCCGACGCCGACGTTGTCCTGATTCATTCCTCCCGCGGGGAGGATGACAGTATTTTTCGAGAGGAACTGTTCGAGCTCGCTGATCAGTTTCCCAGTTTCCGCGTGGTGCAGTGGCAAACGGGTGGCCGTGGACGCCTGAGCTTGGCGACTCCGGCTGAACTTGAGCGCATTTGCCCTGACTGGCAGGACAGAACCGCCTACGCCTGCGGCCCTGAGAGCTTTCTGGACGATGCCGAAGCCCTCTGGAACCAGGCAGCACAGGAAGCTACAGCGGGCTCGCTGACCATTGAGCGGTTCCATGTCGAGCTCAAAGGGCGGGACGGAAGTGAGGGCGGCTTGGTCATCTTTGAAACATCGGACCGCGAGGTCATGGCCGACGGCGGCGTGCCCCTCCTTGACGTCGGGGAGGATGCGGGCATCCTCATGCCCAGTGGCTGCCGCATGGGGATTTGCCATAGCTGTCTCACTCCGCTGCTTTCCGGCAGCGTCCGCGACCTGCGTACCGGTGAGGTGCGTGGCGAACCGGGTGAACTCATCCAAACCTGTGTCTCGGCTGCCGCCGGGCCCGTCAATCTCAAGCTCTGAGGAGTACCACCGCATGTCAGTAGCTTCGGCCAAAAACCCCGCCACCGCCGTCGGGCTCAAAACGCGGCCCGGCGCCCTTGCCGAGGCGGGTCGACCCACGATGCGTCCTCCGGCGGCTGCGCACTTGAGTGACGAGCAAGTGGCCGAATTGGGACGCGAGCTCGACGCTATCCGCGACGGGATCCTGGCCAAGCGCGGCTCCAGCGATTCGGCCTACATCAGGCGCATGATCAAGATCCAGCGGGGTCTGGAAGTTTCCGGTCGGGCGGCGCTGCTCGTCAGCAGGAACAAGGGCGCGTGGGTCACTGGAACAGCCCTCCTAAGCGCGGCCAAGATCCTTGAAAACATGGAGCTGGGGCACAACATCCTCCATGGACAGTGGGACTGGATGCGCGATCCGGACATCCACTCCACCACCTGGGAATGGGACTTCGTCACCCCATCGCGCTCGTGGCAGCACACGCACAACGATCTTCACCACCGCTGGACCAACGTGATAGGCAAAGACCGCGACGTCGGGTACAACCTTCTGCGGATGGACCCTGATCAGGAATGGAAGCCCTTCAACCTGGGCAACCCCCTCTATAACGCCCTGCTGGCGCCCGTCTTCGAATGGGGTATCGCCATCTACGACCTGGAAATCCCCGAGTACAAGGAGGGCCTGAAGTCCAAAGAGGCGATGGTCAAGGACCTCAAGGCACTGGGTCGTAAGGCCGCCAAGCAGTTCGCGAAGGACTATGCGGCCACCCCCGCTTTGGCCATGCTCACGGGCTCCGGGAAGCAAGCCCTCTACGGCACCCTCGTGGCCAACGCCGTACGCAACGTCTGGGCCCACGCAGTCATTTTTTGTGGCCACTTCCCCGAAGGTACGGATACTTTTACCGAGGAAATGGTCGAAGGCGAAACCCGGGGCGACTGGTATGTACGTCAGATGATCGGATCCGCGAACATCTCAGGCCCGCGGTTTATGCATCTCATGACCGGAAACCTTTCACATCAGATCGAGCACCACCTCTTCCCGGACCTTCCCTCGAACAGGTACTCAGAGATTGCACCGAAGGTCCGCGAAATCTGCGATCGTTACGGCCTGAAGTACACCACGGGGCCGCTGTTGAAGCAGGTTGGCTCAGCGTGGGCCAAAGTCTTCAAGCTCGCTCTTCCGCCACAGCGTTAGAGCAGAATCGCTAGCTGCCCTGCATCCCTTCCATTGCCCAGGCGAGGAGGGTTAGTTCGAATTCGTGAGGCTCTAGCGCGTCGTGCACGTAGGCATCCAATTCCACGGGGGTGGCATTGCCGCCTTCCGCCCAGTATTTGATCCATAACTGTTCAAGCGTGATGGCCTCTCGTTGGAGAAGGTTTCGAGCTGATTGTCGTGGGTCCATTGCAGCTGTCCCGTTGTTGTCGGGGGCCTCCTTCAGAGCTTGATGCGCAGGCTCCTTACTATTCACCGTAAACTCTGCTCCCCAAGACGGGCAAATGCCACTGGCTATTTCGGTGCTTCAGCCGTTGACGTAGCCCATATGCGTGGCGTTGTAGCGATCGCCATGCACTCCTACATTGCGGGCTAGGGCATTGAGGGCGGCAACCTCGTCGGCAGTGAGCGCCACGCGGGTAGCTTGGGCGTTCTCCTTAATGCGTGCGGTACGTCGAGTGCCCGGAATGGGGACGATCCATGGCTGCTGGGCGAGAAGCCATGCAAGCGCGATTTGGGCAGGAACCGCATCCTTCGCCGCAGCGAGTTCGATGACGTGTGCAACAAGAGCCTGATTGGCGGTCAGATTTTCGTCATTGAAACGCGGGACAAGGTTGCGGATGTCGCCCTCGGCGAAGGTGGTGTCCGCGGTAACCGTACCGGTGAGGAAGCCCTTACCCAAGGGGCTGAAGGGAACAAGGCCTATACCGAGTTCGGCAAGGGTTGGAAGTATTTCGGCCTCGGGGTCGCGCGTCCACAGCGAGTACTCACTTTGTAGGGCAGCGACGGGCTGCACGGCGTGGGCCCGTCGGATTGTGGCGGCGGAAGCCTCGGATAGTCCGAAGTGTCGTACTTTGCCCTCCGAGATCAGATCCCGGACGGTGCCGGCGACATCCTCGATGGGCACTTCGGGGTCGACCCGGTGCTGATAGAACAGGTCGATGGCGTCGGTACGGAGCCGCTTGAGGGATTCTTCGGCGACTCGGCGGATCTGTTCCGGGCGGCTGTTCAGCCCGATGCTTTCGCCGTTTTGGATGTCCCAGCCAAACTTGGTGGCGATCACCACCTGGTCGCGGATCGGTTCCAGTGCCTCGCCGACAAGTTCCTCATTCACATAGGGGCCGTATACCTCGGCCGTATCGAAAAAGGTGACGCCATGGTCGACGGCTGAACGGAGCACGCTGACCATTTCATCGCGGCTGCCGGGGTTGGGCCCGTAACTTTGGGACATGCCCATGGCACCTAGGCCGATGGCCGATACCTCAAGTCCCTGTCCGAGAGTTCTTGTATGCATGCTGGTGCCTCCATTGTGCTGTTGAATGCGGTGGTGTCTTCGTTTGGAACGTGTTCGTGCCGACCAGGGAGATCCAAGGTGCGGGACGACGGAAGTTGCCCTTACGGTTGCGTCCCCCTGGGCGAGTCGACGTGCGGCACTATCGGCCCGGCGTCGTTCTGTTGTTGGAGCGTGGCGGCCCAACTGGCGAGGAGCCGTAGGCGTTCCTCGCTGGCAGAGCCAGGTTCGGCTGTGTAGATGAGCATTGACAGGCCCGGCTCTGCGGTTAGCTCCAGGCCTTCATATGTCAGCGTGAGTTCGCCTACCTCATGGTGGTGGAAGCTCTTGGTGCCGGATCCATGCCGCCTGACATTGTGAGACCCCCACCGGATCCCAAACTCTGCACTTCGGGTGGAAAGCTGCCCAACCAGGTCGTGAAGCCGTTTGTCCTCCGGGTCGCGTCCCGCCTCAGTTCGCAGGATTGAGACGGTGACGTTTGCGGCTGCGTCCCAGCCCGGATAGAAATCCTTGGCCCGTTCGTCGAGGAAACAGAACCGCGCCAGGTTGCCCTGCCCTGGACCGTCGAACACGTGATCGTAGAACGCCCGTCCCAGCGCGTTGGTGGCGAGGATGTCCATCCGGCCGTTACGCACGAATGCCGGCCCTTCCGTTATCACGGCGAGGACGCGTGTCAGGCTTTCCCTCGCCACCCAATTCTGCGACTTGCGCTTGCGCACGGCGCGGACAGCGCCGTTGGCGATACGTGAAAGGTCGAAGAGGTGTTCGCGTTCAGCGTCGTCCAGTTGGAGGGCCACCGCAAGTGCATCGAGAACAGCATCCGAGACCCCGGAGAGATTCCCGCGCTCAATCTTGGCGTAGTACTCGACGCTTACAGCGGCGAGGGCTGCTACCTCGTTTCTTCTGAGACCCGTGACGCGGCGGTTCCCGGAAACTGCCAGCCCGGCCTGCTGGGGGGTTACCCTCGCACGGCGGGACATGAGAAATTCTCGAACTTCATTCCGGTTGTCCACGTTCCCAAGGCTACGACGTCCACGCGTTGCGAGGGATGCCCTGTTGGTACGCCCCTCAGCGGTGACTCCCATAACTGGCGTCGTTGAGGTCCTATGGAATCTCAACACCCGCAGGGCATGCGGCCGCTGGCCGGTACACGCCCAACTGGCGAGGGAACCTATACACGAAAGGAAAAAGACATGGCGAAGGACCCACGTGCAGGATGGACCGGCGGGCAAAACGCGTTCGGTGACTTTGCGCCCGGAATGGTCCACTACACCGACAAGGTGCTGTTCGACGAAGTATGGGAACGCGCGGGCTTGTCCAAGAGAGACCGTAGCCTGATCACCGTCGCTGCATTAACGGCTACGGGAAAAGCCGATCAACTGACGTTTCACCTCGACTATGCACGCCAAAACGGGGTAACCGAAGAAGAATTGAAGGAAGTCATCCTCCACCTCGCCTTCTACACGGGCTGGCCCAACGGAATGAGCGCGATGACCGTGGCCAAGAAGGTCTTCACCAAGGAGAAGTAGGGTGGATCTCCATTTCCCGCTGCCCGTCCGGTTGCGTTCCGTTGGGCGGCGCCCCCCTGGGAGTCCAAGCGCTTCCGCTCCGAAGCCGCTGCTGAAGCCGAAGCCGTTGCCGGCGTCGCTGCGCTGTTGCGGCTGACTCTGCTTGACAGGGCCAGGTTGGGGACCACGAAGGGCCCGGAATGCCGAAACCGGTGGCCTCAACCACCTGCAGCAGCGGGCCTGAGGAACTGTTGAGTTCGGCTGCCGGCAACGCAATGGAAGATGCCATTCCGATAAGGACATAAACGACGCCGGCAGTCAGCAGGGTGCCGAAAAGGGCTTTCGGGTACACGCGGTTGACGCCTCGAACCTCTTCGGCGACGTGGGCTGAAGTCTCGAATCCAACGAAGGATCAATAGGCGGCGGAGATGCGGCCAGGATTCCAGCCCCCGGCGAGACTTCCGGATTGAATAGCTGTCATGACCACGTTGGCGCGAACGGACTTTTTGACGCCGCGGGCGTTCAGCAAACCGACCTGTAGCAGGAAAGCCAAAAGTTGTCGGCGCCGGCGGTGGGTCCAGGAAGGGTTTGAGGTAATCGCCGACGAAAGCCAAGCTCAGCCCCGCGGCGCTGGTCACGCCGGCGCCCACGAGCGCATATATTCCTGCTCCCAGGACGTCGCCCAGTATCGAAGCAAGGCCCGCTTTGTGATGTAGTGAACATCACCCTAGGATTAGTAAGCAAGCTTAGCTTCCGGGTTAAGGCAGCGAATCAAAAGGAGAACAAATCGTGCCAGTTGAGGACAATACCGTGATTCCCGGCGCTCCCTCCAGTGAGCCTCCCACAGTCGACGAGCCGACGACCCCACGTGAGCCATTGCCCCCTAAGCCCGATCAGCAAGCACCGGAGGCGGTTTCCCCGACGGGAAGCCCCACCGGTGCGCCGGTGAACTCCCGGGCGCAATCGGGCCAGTACCTGACAACCGCCCAAGGGCTCCGGCTGGGGGACACTGATCATTCCCTGCGGGCGGGCACCCGCGGACCTGTTCTGCTTCAGGACCACCACTTGCGGGAAAAGATCACCCACTTTGATCACGAGCGCATCCCGGAGCGCGT
Source organism: Paenarthrobacter sp. UW852 (assembly GCF_024608385.1). Lineage (NCBI taxonomy): Bacteria > Bacillati > Actinomycetota > Actinomycetes > Micrococcales > Micrococcaceae > Paenarthrobacter > Paenarthrobacter sp. UW852. The sequence goes on along the minus strand of NZ_JAMSGY010000001.1, from coordinate 460,763 downwards.
TGTCCACGCCCGGGGCGCGGGCGCACACGGCGTGTTCCGTTCCTACGGAACGGCATCGAAGATCACGAAGGCAGGGTTCCTGGCGGCCGACGTCGAAACTCCGGTTTTCGTCCGCTTCTCCACCGTTTTGGGCTCCCGGGGTTCGGCGGATGCGGTACGGGACACCCGTGGCTTTTCCACCAAGTTCTACACTGATGAAGGCACCTACGACCTTGTCGGGAACAACATTCCCGTTTTCTTCATCCAGGATGGCATCAAGTTCCCTGACGTCATCCACGCTGCCAAGCCACACCCTGATCGGGAAATACCCCAGGCCCAGAGCGCCCATGACACGTTCTGGGACTTCGTCTCACTGCATACCGAGGCCCAGGCGCACACGATGTGGAACATGTCCGACCGCGGCATTCCCCGCTCGTACCGGACCATGGAAGGCTTCGGCGTGCATACCTTCCGGCTGGTGGCCGCGGACGGGAGCACCACATTGGTGAAATTCCACTGGAAGCCCAAACAGGGCGTGCACTCGCTTGTCTGGGAGGAAGCCCAGATCATCAACGGCATGGACCCGGATTTCCACCGCCGTGACCTTGCCGACGCCATTGAGTCGGGCGCCTACCCGCAATGGGAGCTTGGCATCCAGACCTTCCCGGACACTGAGGACCAGATGTTCGAGGGCATCGATCTGCTGGATCCGACCAAGTTCATTCCCGAAGAACTTGCGCCTGTCCAGCCGATTGGGCTGATGACGTTGAACGCAAATCCGACGAACTTCTTCGCAGAGACCGAACAGGTAGCCTTCCACCCGGGACATCTGGTCCCTGGCATTGACGTCACCAATGACCCGCTCCTTCAGGTCCGGCTGTTCTCCTACCTCGATACCCAGATTTCTCGGCTGGGCGGCCCGAACTTCGCGCAGATTCCCATCAACCGGCCGCATGCACCCGTCAACGACATGCTTCGCGACGGGATGCACCAGACGGCGGTACACAGTGGGGTCGCCCCGTACCATCCAAACTCCCTCGACGGCGGTTGCCCCTTTATGGCCGGACAGGACGTTGGAGCGTTCGTGGATGTTCCCGAGGCCCTTGCGGAGTCCATTAAGGAACGGCGCAACCCGGCTTCGTTCGACGACCACTTCAGCCAGGCCCGACTGTTCTTCCGGAGCATGACCCCGGTGGAGCAGGACCACATTGTGCAGGCGTACACGTTCGAGCTCGGCAAGTGCTACGAATCCAACGTCAGGGAACGGCAACTCATGGCCCTGGCCAACATCGACGCCGGGCTTTGCGCCGCCGTCGCCCGTGGACTGGGTATGCCGGTTCCCGGGGCCACGGTCCAGGTCCCCGATTCCGAACCGAGCGCGGCCTTGTCGCAGATCGGCGGGACGTGGCCGGCTGCGGGCCGCGTAGTGGGGATTATTGCTGACGACAGCAGCGACCTGTCCCAGGTTGCCGCTGCACGCGAAGCCCTGGATGCCGAAGGCATCACGCCCTTGGTTGTTGCACCGGTTGGCGGGTTCCTGGGCGCGGAGCACGGCGCCGCCGTCGCCGTCCAGCGGACCTACCTCACCGCCCGATCCACAGAGTTCGACGCCGTTATCGTCGCGGGAAGCGGGGCTCCGGCGCCGGACGCAGCAGCGGGAAGGGACGCCAAGGCCGGCGCACCCTCACCCGGTCTTGATCCCCGGGTAGTCCTTCTGCTCACGGAAGCGTTCCGCCATGCCAAGGCCATCGCGGCGTGGGGAACCGGTGCGACGGCTCTGGAGGCGGCCGGTATCCCTGCAGACGGTACCGGGGTCGTGGTCGGCGACGCGCCGGACGCCGTGCTTACTCCAGTCCAGGAACTGCTGGCCGCCCACCGGGTGTGGGAACGATTCCCTGCAGCAGGACCGAGCAGCAGCGAGGCCTGACAGGGACGCGGGATCAGGGCAACCGCATGACATGATCTGCACGGCGGGCCGGCATCAATTCCGATACCGGACCGCCGTGCAGTGTGCCCGCGGCGGCCGCCGAATAGTGCTTCGCGAGGGCACGCGGGTTTCCTGACCGGCGTGCTTTACGCGGCCTTTATGCTTGGGTCATGTCTACTGATGAAGAAAAAGACCCACCTGTACCCGCCGACGTGGAGGGCAAGATTCCGAAAAAAATACATGACGGCCCAAACGATGACAAAGCACCGGACCACAAGCCCAAGGAGGAGGACTAGCGTTCTCGTCAGGAACGGTTTCCAGGGGGTCGAAGGAGATTGATGGCGGCGGCAGAAGCTTCGCAAACGCCCGGCAAGTGGGAAGTGTTCCACCAGAAATTCGTGGTCGAGGAGCGTTACATGGAGCCCCGCGCCAGAAAGGCGCTCTACTCAACAGCCGCGATGTTGGCACTCCTTGGCGTGACGCTCTTTGTGGTGACACTCATGGGCGTGCTGCAGAAGAATGGGCTCGCACTGGACGACGCAGCGGCTGAAAGTTGGCTCCTCGGGATTCGTTCAGAGCCGCTGACGGTGGTGATGATTGTTGTCGCAGTCATTTTCGGGCCAATAGGGTTGCCGGTCATTGTTTTGGTTGTCACAGTTGTTTGGGGATTGCTCGCCAAGCACGCATGGCGGCCCATGCTCCTTGCCGCCGCTATGCTCACCGGGGTGGGTTTGGCGCAGATCATCGGGCGCGTGGTCGGCCGGCAGCGGCCACCTGTGGACCTCATGCTTTTCGGCGCTGACACGACGTTCTCCTTTCCGTCCGGGCACGTCCTTGGCGCGTCGGACTTCCTGCTTGTCCTGACGTTCCTTGTCTTCTCCCGGCATCGAAACCCAAAAATCGCCGTCGTCAGCTTTCTCTGTGCCGTCTTTGGTGTTGTCTTTGCGGCCGTCAGCCGGATATACCTCGGTTATCACTGGCTCACCGACGCGGTTGCGTCGGTGTCACTGTCGCTGGTGGTGCTCGGGGCGGTCATCGCCGTGGATACTTGGCGCACGGCCCGCATCCCGGGAGAAGTAGTGACAGGGGAATTAGCAAGCCAGGATCCCTAGTGTCACCGGTCATGAGGCCGTTGCGGATTAATGCGGGTGGACCAGCGCCACCGTATTTGGGGAACCGGGAGCTACAGTGGATGTATGGCTGCCAGCCGCAATCCGCTCGATGACCTCCGGGAGTCCATAGGCCATCTGGCCAATCAGCTCAAGCTGCCCGGTTCGGAGCGTGTAGACGATCTGGTCGGGGACCTCATCGGTCCCAGGCCCGGTCCAGCCCGGCCGCTGTCCGAGGTGCAGGCTGAGCTCGACGCCTTGGTCGGGCTCGAGACCGTGAAAGAACAGGTCCGCGCACTTGTGGCACTGCTCCAGGTTCAGGCCCGTCGGAAAGCCCACGGTCTGCCGGAAGTAGCCACCTCGCAGCACCTGGTGTTTCTCGGAAACCCAGGCACGGGCAAGACGACGGTCGCACGGCTTCTCGCCGAGATGTACCGCGCTGTCGGCTTGCTGCAGAAGGGCCATCTGGTGGAGGTCGATCGTTCCGGGCTGGTTGGGCAATACGTGGGGGCTACAGCCATCAAGACAGACCGGGTGATCCGGCGGGCGCTGGACGGCGTCCTGTTCATCGATGAGGCGTACTCCTTGGCCCCGGAAGACGGTCGTACAGACTTCGGTCCGGAGGCAATCGAGGTCCTGCTTAAAAGGATGGAGGACCATCGGCACAGGCTGGTCGTGATCGTGGCCGGGTACCCGCGGCTGATGGAGTCATTCCTGCTTTCAAACCCTGGACTGCGTTCCCGGTTTGCCCGCGAGATCACGTTTCCGGACTACTCCGTGGCCGAACTCCTGACGATCTTCCAAAGGATGTTGGTCCAACACGAGTACACGTTGGAGCCGGGCGCAGAGCAGATGCTGCGCCGCATCCTTAGCGGTCTCCACGCCGGCGAGGACTCCGGCAATGCACGGTTTGCACGCACCCTGTTCGAGCAAGCGCTCAACCGCCAAGCGCTGCGGCTGTCGCTCAACGAGGAACAGAGCCTCGATTCCCTTGATCGCGAGGCCGTTATGACCCTCACTGCCGACGACATCGTCGAGGCCGCCTTGGCGTTGGGCGAGGAACCGGAACCGACGCCGGAACCGGAACAGCCGCGCTGGTGGCGCTGGCTGGCCTGACACCGGCCGTTAAGGATTCATCAAGACCGGCCACCGCAGGGGAGTGGCGGTGCTATGTTCAGCAGAGAACAGGCCAGGAACGCCCGCGGAAGAGGCCGGAATGACAACTATGAGCCGGCCACCGGCGGATCCGTCAGCATTGCATCCCGACGCGCGGAGCCGTTTCCGGAGCTGGCTTCTCTTCGGGCTTCAGGACAGCAAAGGCACGCATCAGGGACCCGGCGCGGTCAGCGACGCCCACGCAAGGAAGCACTCCTGGTGGCAGGTCATGTGCCTGACCGGCGTCGATTACTTCTCCACTCTCGGCTACCAACCAGCCATTGCTGCCTTGGCCGCTGGCGTCATCTCGCCCTTGGCAACACTGGTGTTGGTAGCCGTAACGTTGCTCGGTGCCTTGCCCGTCTACAGAAGGGTGGCCGGCGAAAGCCATCGCGGTGAGGGGTCGATCGCCATGCTGGAGCGTCTGCTGCCCCGGTGGGGCGGAAAATTGATCGTGCTGGTCCTGCTGGGGTTTGCGGCCACGGACTTCATGATCACCATGACGCTCTCCGCCGCCGACGCCACCGCGCACCTGATCCAAAACCCCTTAGTGCCCGATTGGTTGCATAACCAAAATGTGCCCGTGACGCTGTTCCTTTTGGCGCTGCTGGGGGCAGTTTTCCTTCGGGGGTTCAAGGAAGCCGTGAATATCGCCGTCGTTCTGGTGGCGCTCTACCTCAGCCTAAACGTCGTCGTGGTAGCCGTATCCATGTTCGAAGCGGTCATGCACCCCGTAGCCATCAATGACTGGTGGCTCGAGCTCACCACCTCCCACGGGAACCCGCTGCTCGCTGTGGGAATCGCCCTGCTCGTCTTCCCTAAGCTGGCGCTGGGACTTTCAGGTTTCGAAACTGGTGTGGCGGTGATGCCGCAGGTCCGGGGGAAGGCCGGCGACACTGAGGAACAGCCAGTAGGCCGCATTCAAGGAACGCGTCGGCTGCTGACGACTGCCGCTGTGATCATGAGCAGTTTCCTGATCACGACGAGTTTCACCACCGTCGTACTGATTCCCCAACAGGAATTCCAGGCCGGAGGCGAAGCCAACGGGCGTGCGTTGGCATTTATGGCCCATGAGTACCTTGGGGTCGGCTTCGGCACGGCCTATGACATCAGCACGATTGCCATTCTGTGGTTTGCTGGTGCGTCCGCCATGGCCGGGTTGCTCAACCTGGTGCCCCGCTACCTGCCGCGCTACGGCATGGCTCCGGAATGGGCCAAAGCTGTGCGGCCACTCGTGCTCGTTTTCACGTTGGTCGGTTTCCTGATCACCGTCATCTTCAACGCCGACGTCGATGCACAAGGTGGCGCGTACGCCACCGGCGTGCTGGTGCTGATGATGTCGGCGGCGACGGCCGTGACCCTCTCCGCCCGCCGTCGTCACCAAGGGAAGCGGACAGTGGCATTCGGAATCATTGCAGTGGTCTTTATCTATACCACCGTGGCCAATATCTTCGAGAGGCCCGAGGGTCTTCGAATCGCAGCAGTGTTCATCGCCGGCATCATCGTCGTCTCATTCCTGTCACGCGTCCGCCGTTCCTTCGAGCTCCACGCCACGAGGGTCCACCTGGACGAGCAGGCTCTCGGCTTCATCTCAGAGACCTGGGAAGGACCAATCCGCCTTATCGCCCACGAACCACTCCGGCTGACCCCGCAGGCCTACAGGGAAAAATTCGAGTCCGCCGTAGAAGTAAGCCACATTCCTGTCGGTGAACAGCCCCTGTTCCTGGAAGTGGTCGTGGACGACTCATCGGACTTTGAGACAGAGTTGGCGGTTCACGGCATCACCCGGCACGGCTACAGGATCCTGGAAGTCCACGGTCCCGTGGTGCCTAACACGATCGCTTCCGTGCTGCTCCACATCCGTGATGTGACCGGGCTGATGCCACACGTCTACTTCCGCTGGACTGAGGGGAATCCCGTGATCAACCTCCTGAAGTTCCTGTTCCTGGGGGAAGGCGAAATTGCGCCGGTGACACGGGAGGTGCTGCGTGAGGCCGAACCCGAGGTCAGCCGGCGCCCGTGGGTCCATGTAGGTTGACTCGACGTTACGGGGTCCGGGGTGAAATCACGAGGGGAACAAGAGGCGTAACGGTGAACGGCTTGGCCAACAAAGGCTCCACGGCTTCCACAAAGGCCGTCACATGGACTTCCTGGTTGTGCGCTTCAAGGTCCTCCCTACTGACCCACCCCTCAAACAGCACGAAGGTGCCCGGTCGCTCTCCATCAGAGAAAACGGTGTACTCCAGGCATCCGGGATCGTTGCGGCTTAGGGTTTGCAGGGAGCGGAGGGCTTCCTGAAGTTCGGCTTCACGCCCTGCTTTGGCGATGAAAACCGGCTTGAGCCACACTTCTGTGGCCCTTCCGTGGGTTGGCATGGGACGGGACATCCTGTCTTCCTAAATTTGTTCAAGGAGTGGGAAGGACGGGGGATTCCCCCGTCCCTCCCAGAGTGGATCACGCGTTGATCTGTGGAACTTCCACCCAAGATTCTTTTGCCGCTGATTCGACGATGGCGTCGTCGATGAGGGCCACTTGATAGCCGTCAGCGAAGTTGGGGTTCACAGTCCCGCCTTCGGCGATTGCCTTGAAGAAGTCATAGGCCTCGATAATCTTCGTTTCCCCGTAACCAATGCCCAGGGCCGGAATGGGCCAAAGGCCGTCACCGTAAGGATGAGCCGGGCCTGTGTAAACGGTCCGGAATCCACGACGGTCGGCCTGGTCCGACGCGAAGCACACCTGCAACTCGTCGCGGCGCTCGTAATTGAAGACAATGCTGCCTTCCGTGCCGTGGATTTCGAAAGTGATGTAGTTGTTCCTTCCGTGCGCGTTTCGTGTCGCTTCGACGGATCCGACCGCTCCGTTGGCAAAACGGATCATGGTCATCACTTCATCATCGACATCAACCTGGCCGCGTGGACCTTCCCCACCCCGAACCGTACCGAGTGCGTCGGCACCGCCGGCCTGCAGCGGACGTTCCGGGATCCATGTCGAGAGGACAGCATTGACGGCGCTGAACTCCCCAACGAGGTACCGGGCCATGTCTATGAGGCGCAGACAGTTGAAGTCACCGTACGGTACGCGGAGGTACTCAGCTTGGCCGCCCTGGTAGGGTCCCATATCCGCGAAACCGTATGCCGCGCCGGCGAGCTTGGGCTCAGGCTGCATCGTGAGGCAGTAGTTGGTAAAACCACGTTCGCAGTTCTTACAGAACCCGCAAGCGATATTGAACGGCAGGACGACCCGTTCGCCAACTTTGACTTTGTTCACCGCGGGGCCGACCTCGACCACCTCACCGAGGTTTTCATGGCCAAAAGTACGCCCGATTTCGAAGCTGGTCCGGCCTTCGTACATGTGGAGGTCCGAGCCGCATATGTTCGTTGACGTAATCCGCACCAGAACATCGGCGGGATGCTCTATCTTGGCATCCGGGACGTCCTCGACGCTGACGTCGTTCGGTCCTTTGTAAACTACTGCTTTCATTTTTCCGCTCTTTTCTTTTGCCCATGCTGATTCGACCATGTCGATGGTGCTTCCGGCGGGGGAGTCGCAGAAGAGTGCGGAACCATGACCGGAGAGAAGGCGCGGCCGTCAGCCAGGAGATGGGTCGTGCAGGTTCTTGCCAGTGAGTCGCTTCCAGGGGTTGGTTGGCCCAAGGCTTTCAGACGGCAGGCTGTCCAGTACTATCTTCCTGCCGGTCCGTCCGCAGAAGAGAAACTGCTTGAGGCTCAATACTAAGCACACTTATTATGAGAGTCGAGGGTAAACCGAAAAGAATTGGCCAGCCTGCTTGCTTCATTCAGCGGTTCCCGCTCAGGGAGAGGCAGGGCACCAAATCTGCCGGCTCCTCTGCGTTGCAAGGCAGGTCAACAGAGCTGGTCGAAGTCTCCCCGCGACCAGGCGGCATGCCTTTGGGCGGAGCTGAACAACACTTCCTTGGCGCCTGATGGGATCTTGTTGTTGAAGTTGCCATAGATCCGGTCAAATTCCAGGTCGCCGAGCTGCGCGGCGATGCGCAGAGCCACGGAACCTGAGAGCGGGAGATGGTTGGGGTAGCTTCGCATGAAGGCAACCGAACGGCGGTCGGGGTTGGGAAAGACGCTGTCCCCGGTGAGCAGTACCCCTCTGCCGTCCGCACCAGCTGACCAGTGCGCCACGGCACTGCCGGGGAAGTGGCCGCCGGTTTGGTGAAGCACCAGACCGTCCGCGATGGTTCTGCTGCCTGACCAGGTGGTGACGTTCGGGCCGCCGCGGCCCAACCATTCCCGGTCTGCTTCGGACACAAGGACCGGGACGCCGCCGAGCCTGTTGGACCATTCAACCTGCACGCCAAACATGTGCGGATGGCTGGCGGCAATGGCCAGGACGGGACCGTGTTCCAGGATGGCGCCAACCGCGTGATTGTCGACGTAGCCAACCGGATCCCACAACAGCGATCCGGCAGGAGTCACCACAAGCTGGGCCGTTTGGCCGATCCCCACCTTGGGCTGGGTCCCGATGCTTACGAGGCCAGGCTCGCTTTCCATCAGGGTGGTGTGTTGTCCGCTCTTGGCGAGTTCGTCCAGCGTGGTCCAATACTGACCGGCCTCGGGCACATACTGTCGCTCGTCCACGCAGATTGGACAGAGGGCCGGAGCCGGTTCATCACGTTCAACAGCGCAGGTGGAGCAGATCAGCATGGGCCCAGACTATGGCACGGCGTGGCCGCGCCGGAAGGGGCGGAGCGCCTCAGCGATGCTGCCCCGTACCGTAGTATTGTCCGAGTTTGGCCAGTCCTTCGTCGATGGAAACGGCCGGCTTCCAATCGAGGAGTTGCCGCGTTTCGCGCTGGTCGAACCAGTGCGCAGTGGATAGCTGCTCAGCGAGGAACCTCGTCATTGGCGGCTCTTCTGTTCGTCCTGCCAGGATCCAAAGTTTCTCGACCACCGAACCCACCGCCCGGGCCGCGCGGCCCGGTACAGACCATGCAGGGGCCGGAACCCCGCCTGCAGCGCAAATGCCGGCAAGCAGTTCCCCGATGGGCCGGGGTTCGCCGTTAGTGACCACCAGGGCTTTGCCGTGTACATGGTCCATTCGGTGCAGTGCGGTGACAATGGCCGAGGCCGCGTTGTCCACGTAGGTGGTGTCGATCAGGGCTGCGCCGGCGTCCAGCAGCGGCAGCCGCCGTTGCTTTGCGCGGGCGAGAACGCGCTCCACGAGCTGGGTGTCACCCGGTCCCCACACGACGTGCGGGCGGATCGCGGTGACACGGAAACCGGGCGCATCCGCCGCGAGTGCCAGCAGTTCGGCCTCTGCCTTGGTCCGGGAATAGTGGCCGTGGGCATGCTTGGGGTCGGCCGGTCCGGCTCCCAGGCCGGCGATGGCGGCACCTGAATTGGCTACGGAGGGGGAGGACACGAAGACCATCTCGCGTACCCCGGTGGCCTTGGCTTCGGAGAGCACATGGGCAGTCCCGCGAACGTTGACGTCGTCGAACTCGGCCGCCCTGCCCGTGAACGACACTTTGGCAGCGAGATGGATCACCCCGTCCACGCCCTTGAGGGCGCTGCGAAGCGCAACAGGGTCCATGACCGACCCCCGCACGTCCGTGACGCCGTCGATCGCGGAAGGGCTTCGTTGGAATGTCGTGACGTTATGGCCCTGCCGCACTAGCAGCCGGGCCACTTCCCGGCCCAGCAAGCCGCTGGCGCCTGTGACCAGGACGTTCATGGCTTACCCGGACGGCCACCAGCCAGCACCCGTGCAGCCCAAGCGGACAGCCGGGTCCGGTCTATTTTGGCGTTGTGCCGGATATCCGTGGGCTGGTTGGGAACCATCAACACGGCAGAGACATCGACGCCCGCTTCCCGGGCGGCGGCGCGGACGCGGTGCGCCAGATGCGGCGCGGCGGGACCGGCCTTCCGGACCGGAGGGACGGTCTCGACGACGGCGACAATCGCCTGGGTGCCCGCAGGACCAACGCCTACGACGGCGGCCAGCCCCACACCGTCCAAACGCTCGACGGCCTGCTCCGCACCAACAGGCGTCACTGCCTTGCCTGGCGCGGTGACGACGTGCTGAAGGCGGCCTTCCAGCCAGAGGCGGCCTTCGGCGTCGAAATGCCCTACGTCCCCGGTCCGGTGCCAGCCGACAGGATTGGTGCTCCCTTGCTGGGTCAACCAGAGCCGGTCGTAGGAGTCCTTCACATGGGGTGCGGTGACCAGGACCTCGCCCGTCACGCCGGCCTCCGTCACGGGCCGGGAACCTGATGCGGTCCCGTCCTCAGCGAGCGGAATGACGGCAATGCGGGCACCGTGAACCGGCGTGCCGACGCAGACGCCGTTGCCGGCTCCCTTAACGGTCCCGACGGCGGCTTCGGCGGCCTGTATCTCCTGGAGGCTGATGTCAGTGACGGGGAGGGCTTCTGTCATCCCGTACGGCGTGTGCAGCGAGGCACCCGGCAACAACAGCTGCACCTGTGCCAGGAGAGGCTCCGGGATAGGGGCGCCGGCGGAGAGGAGCAGCTGGACCCGGTCTAGTGCTGTTTGGCCCGCTCCGCTGATCCCGTCCCGAGTGGCCAGGACGTTGCGCAGTGCTGCCGGGGCGGCGAAGACCACTGTGGCGTCGATCGCTGCAGCGGCATCTGCCAGGGCGCGGGCAGTCAAGGTGCGGGGGGCGGTAACGTCCATGTCCGGGGTGACCGAGACGGCACCCAGGGCGGGACCCAGCAGGGCAAACGGAGCGAAGCCTGCCACGAGCCGGGCGCCCGGACGGATATCGAAGGTTGTCGCCAGGGTATCCCGCGTCGCAGCCAATTGCCGGTGCGTGTAGAGAACGCCCTTGGCGGGGCCCGTTGATCCGGACGTGAACAGCACGGCCGCCGGAGCATCGGGGTCCACGGCCGTGTGGTGGATGTCCCGAGTGTCCGACCCTCGACTGGCCAACGCCGTAAGCGAGGTTTCAACCCGAAGGATTCGACGGCGGGTGGCTGGCAGGTCCTGGACGCTGATCCGTCGACCCGGCCAACCGAGCGCGGCGGCTGCAGCAAGTGCCCTGTCAATACCGATCAGGAAATCAGGGGTTGCCCCCTTGACAGCGCGGCTCAGGCCCTTGGTTCCGAGCCCGGCGTCCGCTACGACCACCACGGCGCCCAGCCGAAGGCAGGCATAGAGTGCCACTGTCAGGTCCACGCCTGGCGGGACCATGAGGCTCACGCGGCTGCCACTGACAACACCGGCTTCCCGGAGTCCTGCCGCGACGTCCAACACCCTGCGGTTGAGTCCGTGCCAGCTCAGCGACCGTGCAACACTGCCATCGGACGCCATTTCCGCAACGGCTGTCTCGGCGGCGGCGTCAGAGTCCGCGAGGGTGCCGAGCTCGCCCCAGAGGGGACGGAAAGCAGCAGGCTCCAGGGCAGCTTCCCCCGACACCACGGCGTCCTGTCCGGAGTCTGCGCTGTGTTGGGTTCTGTCCTGTGTGTGCCCTGCCAACCATTGGAAAACAGGTGTGGCAATGTCGCGGTCTTCTGCGAGCAGGTGGCCTGCCCCTTCGAAGCGGTGGACCTCCGCGTGGGGAAGGCGGCCGATAAGGTCCTTGAGGTAGCGGTCGGAGAAAATAGGGTCGCGCGGTCCCCAGAGCATCAAAGCGGGGACCTTTACTTCGCGCAAGCCCTCGGCCACGGCTTCAAGCGCGGGGAAGCTGGGGTGGGTGGCGTCAGCGGGAATGTCGGCCACGAAATTTCCCACGCCACTGCGGCGGTGCGGACCCTTGTAGGGGGCCATGTACGCTTTCCGGACCTCGGCGGCCAGCGGAGGAGACGCCAAGGAATGCGTGACCCGCAGGAAAGCGTCGGACGTCGTCGTCCCCCAGGAGTGGACGGCCGGGTGCAAGGCAAGCCGCAATGCGGACGGGATCTTGGATTCGGATGGTTGGTGGACCGCTGTGTTGGTGAGGATCACTCCGGTGAGCTCCGCGGGGTGGGCCAACGCCCAGCCGAGGCTGATCACACCTCCCCAGTCGTGGCCGACAGTGACCACGGGGCCTTCCACGCCCAAGGCATCGGTGAGGTCGCCCAAGTCATTGATCCGGTCGGCGAGGCTACGGAATTCGCCCGTACGTTCCGAGTAGCCCATGTCCAGTTGGTCGACCGCGATGACGCGCCAAGGCTGGGCAGGATCGGTTCCGGCGGCCAGCAGTGTTCGCCACAGATAGGACCAGGTGGGGTTCCCATGCACGCAGAGCAGGGTGCCGGCTGGGGTAAGGCCGCGCCGCGCGAGCTGTCCACCGTTGTCCAGGAGATGCCATTGGCGAACGGTTCCGGGAGCGTCAACGGCGGAAGTGGAGGGTACGCCGATTGTCCGTGACCATTCGGGGCGTACGCCCGGCCAGGTACCTGTCACCATACGATTTCGACCATGCCGGCGTTCAGCCCGGATCCGACACCCATGCAGAGGACCCTATCGCCGGCGCGCAGGGACTGCGCCTCGGCGGCAAGGGTCATGGGGAGTGAAGCCGGACCCACGTTTCCCCAGTGCGGGAAGGTGATGGGAACTTTGTCAGGGTCCAGCCCCACGGCGTTGATGATGGCCTGGGTGTAGGCATTGCTGACCTGGTGGGTCACGTAGCGGTCCATGGCCGTCCAGTTCCATTCGGGCTGGGCTTCGTGCCAGGCGTCGACGACGAGTTGCAGGCCGCCGTCGAGCAGGCCCTTCGTGTCGGTGGTCATGCCGTCAATGCCACCCACGCACAATTCGTGGTGCTCGGTGCCGGCGCGCATCACGCCGCCCACCAGCCGGTGCGCTCCGCTGTGCTCGTCGGCCGGTCCCAGGACTGCGGCCGCGGCTCCTGACCCGAGGGTCAGGGTGGCGAATTCCCGGTTGAAATCTTCCCGGGTCGTTTCGGGCCGCTGCAGCCTGGCAAGGGTCGCCTCCTGCGTCAGCTGTGAGTCCTCACCGTTGACGATGATCGCGTACTTGATCTGTCCGGAATCGATCATGTTGGCGGCCAGGATCAGCCCGTTGACGAACCCCAGGCAGGCGTTGGCGAGGTCGAAATTCATGGCCGAGGATGGCAGGCCCAGTTCGTGATGGATCTTCACTGCAACGGACGGCTCGAGGTTGCGGCGGGTAACGGAGGTGTTGATCAACAACCCGACCTCTGAAGCTTCGACTCCGGCATCGGCCAAGGCCTTCGCCCCGGCCTCGACGGCGGCATCGTCAAAGGATGTTCCAGCCGCCCACCAGCGTCGGTGCGTGACGCCCGCAACGCGTTCCAGGAGCCGGGGCGGGAACTTAAGCCGCTTCAGGGTGGTAGCCAACTTCCGGTCGAAGTCCGAGGAGCTGACGATCCGTGGAGCCTCGACGCTACTAACCGACAGCAGAGCGGTGTTGCTGTGCCTGAAGGTTGCGTTCCCTGCCAATTCAAGCCCCTGTTCGTTTCTGTCCCGCGTTCCTGCGGTGACTGTACCCCTATTACGCCATTCCAAGCCCGAAAGCGCAGTTGTGCTCCGGGTTCGGCGTGCACCAAGATTCCGCCGCAGTCCCGGCGCGTAAAAATGGCGACCCTTAAGCATGACAGACAACCGGGGGGTGTCATGACGCGGGGAGCGGGGCTACCGGGAAATGATCATGATGCTTACCATTAGGGAGCATCTTAGGGGAGACCACCACTTACCAGGAGCGGACATGACATTGAGCAAAGGGACCCGCGTGGAGTGGAACACCTCCCAGGGGAAGACCCAAGGCAAAATCGTGGAGAAGAAGACCAGCGACTTCGAGCTGGACGGGAACATGCACCGTGCCAGCGAAGATGAGCCGCAATACGTCGTCGAATCGGAGAAGACCGGCGCGCGGGCAGCGCACAAGGGCGCAGCGTTGACCGAGAAGAAGTAGTGCCGTGGCCCGGCACGAGGTAGTGATCATCGGTGGTGGCAACGCCGGTGTCTCCCTGGCAGCCCGCCTGGTGAGGTACGGGGTCAAGGACGTTGCCCTCATCGAGCCCCGCGACCATCACCTGTACCAACCGTTGTTTTCCCATATCGCGGGCGGACGCGCCCAAGTGAAGGAAGCTGTCCGCAGCCAGCAGTCCGTGATGCCCAAGGTAGTCACCTGGATCAGGGACAAGGCAACGGACGTTGATGCGGGGGCCAACACCGTCATGCTGGAGTCCGGCTCTTCAGTGGACTACGGGCACCTGGTGGTGTGCCCAGGGTTGCAGTACCACTGGGAAGCAGTGCCCGGCTTGGCAGAGGCCGTAAATTCGCCCTATGGATCGTCCCACTACGAATTTGAGCTGGCCCCCAAGACGTGGAGCTTGCTCAGCGCCCTGCGTTCGGGCACGGCCATCTTCACCATGCCTGCCGGTCCCGTCAAATGCGCCGGCGCCAGCCAAAAACCGATGTACCTGGCCTGCGACTACTGGAAGGAAAAGGGAGTCCTCGACAAAATCCGTGTCGTGATGGTCCAGCCATATCCCACGGTGTTCGGTGTCCCGGAGGTGGACCAGGAGCTGGAACGCAAGATAGCCGAGTACGGCATTGAGCTCCGGACCAACAGTGAACTGGTCTCGGTGGACCCGGCCAGCCGGACAGTCAGTATCCGTGACACCGCAGCAGGCACCATCGAAGAGCTGCAGTACGAGGTCCTCAACGCCGTACCACCCCAGTCCGCGCCCGATTGGCTCACATCCACCGACCTCCCGGCCGCGGGGGACCAGGGCGGCTTTGTCGAGGTGGACACGGAAACCCTGCGCCACCCCCGGTACGCCAACGTCTGGTCCCTGGGCGATGCTGCCGGCACATCCAACTCAAAGTCCGGCGGGTCGCTCCGGAAGCAGACCAAGGTGCTCGCCAGAAACCTCGTGGCGGCCCGGGAAGGAAAACCCGTCACGCAGAAGTACAACGGCTACTCAGTGTGCCCGTTTACGGTTTCCCGCAACACGGTGGTCTTCGCAGAATTCGACAACCACTACCGGCCCATGCCAACCATCCCCAAAGTGCCTACGTGGAAGGAGAGCCGGCTTTCCTGGTGGGTGGACAGGATCATGTTCCCGCAGGTTTATTGGCGGCTGATCCTTCGGGGTCGCGCCTGACGACGCCGCCCATCGCCGTCGGTGGGACGGACGGACGACGGCGGGAGGTCGCCGTCGTCCGTCCGGTCAAGCCTGCTGGGCCTGCTGGGTTAGTACTCGCCTTTGATGACGAAGTACGAACCGCGGATGACCCCAGCCAGCTTGGACTTCTGCCTGGCGAACTTAAAGTTCGCGGCCAGTTCCTCCGGAACCTCCATGCCGTCCGAGAGTTTGAAGCCCACAGCTCTTTTGCCGCCCTCGATGCCGTACATCACGTTGATGGACAGCCCCGATTGGTAGAAAACGTAGGCCATGCTCAGCCCGTCGACTTCGAAGGCGGTAGCTTCCAGGGCCGGCGATCCGATAACGATCCCGCGTTCCTCCCGGAGGATGCGGCTCACCCGTTCAACGACGTCGGGGACCTCGCTGGCCGGACTCACAGCGAAGACGTGCTGGTACTTGTTCCGGAAATACCGGGCCTCGTTGGCGCGCAGGCCCGCGAGGGCCTCGGCCACAGGAGAAGTCTCAAGCCCAGCCGTGGAAACCTTCTCAAAATCAACGATGTGCGGCATGCAGCCTCCTTGTAGGACGTGTCCGCACCCATGCTAACCCGGCCGCGCATCCGTCCTGAGCCTTGTCCGGATCTGGCGGAGTGCCATGAGCGGGAAGAGCAGCAGTGAGATCATTCCGGCCCCCACCAGTGCCGAGGCAATTCCGCTGGTTATAAGCCCCTGGTCCCGGCCGATGGCGGTCACGGCAACGATGATGGGCAGCCCAGTTGCCCCAAACAGGATCAAAGCCCGCTTCTCGTTGGGCGGGGCGCCTGGCGGAGAGGCGAGCAATGATGGCAGCCCGCGGATGATGAGCAAGAGGGCCACGAACAAGGGGACCAAGGCCAGGGTAGCGGGGCTGGAGGTCAAGGCAGCCAGGTCGAAGTCGATACCGGCGTCGATAAAGAAGATGGGGACCAGGAAACCAAACGCAACGGCGTCGATCTTCGTTTCAACCACTTTGCGGTCCTCCTCCGGAGCCCGGGCCATGACGGTTTTCCAGAGGACGCCGGCGGCGAAAGCGCCGAGCAGCATATCCAGGCCCAACACCATGCTCAGCACTACCAGTGCGCTCAGGATCAGCATGATGGACCGGACCGCGAACTGGCTGCTCGTGTGCAGGGTCCGGGTCACGTGGGCGTGGAACGCGGTGTGGCGTGCGCGGGAAGCGACGAAGACCGCAACGCCGGTAAGGACAACGAAACCCACCAATACCGCCGACGCAAAGCCTACTTGGCGCCCGCTGAAGAACAGTGAGATGGCGATCAGCGGCCCAAACTCGCCGGCTGCCCCGAGGGCTGTTACGGCGATCCCAAGAGGCGAGGCCGAGGTTCCCGTATCGCGAAGGATCGGCAGAATGGCACCCAGCGCAGTGGAGGATAAGGCGATGCCAATGATGACGGCCGCTTCCGGGCCTGGAGCCAGCAGGAGTCCGGCGCCGATGCCTGCGGCGAGGGAGATCACCCAACCCGCTGCTGCGCGGTTGGCAGGCCTGCCCCGGATGGTCGAAAACTCGATCTCGTTTCCGGCGACAAAAAACAGCATGGCAACGCCGAAGTCGGCCAGGGTGTCGGTGAAATGGGTCGACTCGATCCATCCCAGCAGGCTCGGGCCCAACAGGATTCCCAAGCCAATCTCGAAGACCACGATCGGGACCTTGGCTACACGATCCAACAACCGGGCCGCAAGCGGCGCTGCCACGGCGAGCAGGGCTATCAGCACCAATGAAGTGGACAGATCCTGCATGGGCGTCGCCGATGTCACGGCCGGCCGGGCCAATCCTTGCCGGCCCAGGGATCATAGTTGGCTACCAGGGCTTCCTGCGCAGGACGGTGTTCTTCCGGTATGTGTTGGAGGTTGATGCGCACCCGGTACCAAAGGGAACTCGAACCCCGCATACCGTCAATAAGGACATCCGCAGGGCGTAGCGCGGAGGTGAGGTCGGAATGGCTTGCCTTCCACTGTTCGAGTGCTGCAAGTGCTTCCGGTTTGGTTTTGGTCCTGGCCACCTCAATGAGCGGCATGCTGGACATCCTCCTGCCCGATCCGTCACCGGCCCGCGGCGCCTTCTCTGCCGGCCCGAGCTCCGTGGCCAGTGCGAGAAGGCCGTCCAGTGAACCAGCGGCGTCATCAATGCCCGCGTGGGGATCGCCGGATTCGGCGAAGCGGACCGGAACCGTAAGTACGGTGAACTGTTCAGGTCGGGCGGTCCGCACTTCCTCCCAGCTCAGCGGCGTCGATACCCTGGCATCGGGGAGTGACCGGATCGAATAGGCTGATGCCACGGTGCGGTCCTTGGCGTTTTGGTTGAAGTCGACAAAGACGCTTTCGCCGCGTTCTTCCTTCCACCACCGCGCTGTGGCGAGCCCCGGGGCGCGGTTCTCCACTTCACGCGCCAGCGTTTCTGCAGCCAGCCGAACATCGCGGAAGGACCACTGCGGCGTAATACGCGCCAGGATGTGGAGCCCCCGCGAACCGCTGGTTTTGGGCCACCCCACGAGTCCGACGTCGGCCATTACCTCGCGCGCGACGTAGGCGGTGTCCACGATCTGTGACCAGTCCACCCCCGGCATCGGATCGAGATCGACCCGGAGCTCGTCCGGGTGCTCGAGGTCCTCGGCTCGTACTGGGTGCGGGTTCAGGTCAAGGCATCCCAGGTTGACCACCCATGCCAGGCCTGCCGCGTCCCTGATGACGGTTTCTTCAGCGGAGGTGCCTGATGAGTAGTGCAGGGTTGCTGTATCGATGAACTCCGGATGGTTCTCAGGCACGCGCTTTTGAAAGAACGGCTCAGCGTTGATGCCCTTCGGGAAGCGTTTGAGGACCATGGGGCGGCCCCCGGCTCCCCGCAAGGCACCGTCAGCGACCGCCAGGTAGTAGCGGACCAGGTCCATCTTGGTCAGCCCGGGCTCGGGGAAAACCACCTTATCCGGATTGGAGATGCGGACTTCGGCGCCGTCGACGTCCAGGATCTCCGCCGGCGTCTTGGAGGGGCTCATGCGGCCACGCTAGCAAGCAACAGCCGTCACAACCAGAGTTGCGATGAAACAAAGTGCATGGCCGCAGCAATCGGGGTGGCCAAAAGGCTCAGACTGGCTTTAAAAATATAAACGGGTATGGTGATTCTAAAGCGAATTCGAAGGGAATGATTGGCTTGTCCGGTAAATCACCGATCAATGCGAAGAAGAAGAAACCCGGGAAAACCATCTTGGAAAAGAGGGCAGAAAAGCGTGCCAAGGCGGAGGGCAACGAGAACCTGTTCGCCAAGCCCAGGAAAAGCCACCGGTAAGGCCGCCGTGCGGGCGGTGACCCCTCAGGGTTGAGGGACTTCGTCGGGCATGCGGTCGACTCACGTTTGTTCAAGGAAAAACATGAGACGACTGCCTGGCAGAAAGTATAAAGATTGAAATGCAGAAGTTTCTTTTTGCGCTTATTGTTCCTGCCCGGCTTCATGAGCCCATCAGGGTTCAGGAAATCGGGGCGGGACTTGCAAATCGGCAGTCACTAGTGGAGGGGAATGTGGAAGTCATTTCAGGGCGTGGCTGGCATGCTTTCCTCAATGACCAGGCTGAGTCCATTCCGTTGCCCCTGAACCACCGGGCTGAAGTCCTGATCCGCGAAGCCGGCACCCCTATCGAGGATCCGGTGAGTGGCAACGCCGTGTTTCTCGGCCAGGGGAGCGACGGCAATGAAACGGATGTCCCGGGACAGTTGCTGTTGCTGGCAGAGCGGTTGTTTGGGGCCCGGTTGGCGGCCTGAAAAGGGTCTGGCCAGTCCGTGCTCCGGCCCTGGGCCGGGACTGACCACGTCCCGGCACTATGATGCGCAGGCTGCCCGGAGGCTGGGCGACTATATTTGGCCATGTCAGCCCACCGCCACAACTGAGGGAGCCTGCACATTATGGCGAAGGAACTTGCCACCCAACTTATCGAACAACTCCAGGCTGCCGGGGTGCAGCGGATCTACGGAATAGTGGGGGACAGCCTCAACCCGATGGTCGATGCAGTCCGCCAAACAGGCGGGTCAAGCAAGGGCGGCATCGACTGGATCCATGTCCGCCACGAGGAAGCTGCCGCCTTTGCTGCTGCTGCCGAGGCCCAGCTCACCGGCAAGCTGGCCGTTTGCGCAGGCTCCTGCGGCCCGGGGAACCTGCATCTGATCAACGGCCTTTACGATGCCAACCGTACCGGCGCACCCGTTTTGGCCATTGCTTCCCACATCCCCAGCAAGCAGATCGGCAGTGGCTTCTTCCAGGAGACCCACCCGGACCGGCTCTTCAACGAATGCTCCGTGTACTCCGAAATGATCAGCACCGCCGAACAGGCGCCGCGGGTCATGCACAGCGCCATCCAGAACGCACTGGGCCTGGGCGGTGTCGCCGTGGTTACCCTGCCGGGGGATATCGCGGGACTCGAGGCCGTCGCGCCTACGCCCCTGCCGGCGACCTTCCGGCCCGCCAGTCTGGTCCCTGATCCAACCAGCGTCCAGGAACTGGCTGGAGCCATCAACGACGCCGGAAAGGTCGCCATTTTCGCCGGCGCGGGCGTCGAAGGCGCGCACAGTGAGCTGATCTCCTTGGCTGAACTGATCAACGCCCCGATTGGCCATTCCTTGCGGGGCAAAGACTTCGTCCAGTACGACAACCCGTTCGACATCGGCATGACCGGACTGCTCGGTTATGGTGCCGCCGCCGAGGGTATCGAAGACGCCGACCTGCTCATCCTGCTGGGTACCGACTTTCCCTATGACCAGTTCCTCCCGGACACCCGGACCGCGCAGGTTGATCGCGCCGCGCAGCGGCTGGGGCGTCGGACCGACGTCGACATCGCAGTCCATGGCGACGTGCTCCCCACTCTGAGAGCCCTCCTGCCGTTGGTACAGCCAAAGAAGAACCGGCGCTTCCTGGACCAGATGCTCAAGAAGCACGATCGGCTCATGAATAAGGCGGTGGGTGCCTACACGCGCAAGGTCGAGAAGAAGCAGCCCATCCACCCCGAATACGCGGCGTCCCTGCTCGACCAGGTAGCTGCCGAAGACGCCGTCTTCACCGCCGACACTGGAATGTGCAATGTCTGGACTGCCCGCTACATCAACCCGTTGGGTACCCGTCGGTTGATTGGGTCCTTCCTGCACGGGTCCATGGCGAACGCGCTTCCACATGCCATCGGTGCGCAGCTGGCTTATCCGGGGCGGCAGGTGGTTTCCGTGTCGGGCGATGGCGGTTTGTCCATGCTGCTGGGCGAGCTCGTCACCGTGGCAGCGCACCAGTTGCCGGTCAACGTCGTGGTGTTTAACAACTCCACCCTGGGCATGGTCAAGCTCGAAATGCTGGTGGATGGACTGCCCGATTTCGGTGTGGATGTGCCCGACGCCAACTATGCGGGCGTGGCCAAGGCCCTGGGCTTCCATGCCGTGCGCGTTACGGATCCTGCTGACATTGAGGCCGCCTACCGGGAGGCGTTCGCGCATCCCGGCCCTTCCTTGGTGGAACTCATCACGGACCCGAACGCACTGTCCATCCCGCCGAAGATTTCGGGTTCGCAGGTCATCGGCTTCGCCACTGCGATGTCCAAGGTGGTGCTGAACCGCGGTGCCGGTGAGGCTGTCAGCATGGCCCGCAGCAACCTGCGGAACATCCCGCGACGCTGACTCAGCGCCCGTAAGCGGCTGCCAGGTAGGGTGCCGTCCGGCTGGTGGTGGAACGCGCGACGGCGGCCGGCGGCCCAGCGGCGATGATTGTGCCGCCGGCGTCGCCGCCGCCCGGTCCCAGGTCGATCACCCAGTCAGCCCCGGCAACGACGTCCATCTCGTGTTCGACCACGATCACGGTGTTCCCCGCGTCCACGAGCCGGTGCAGTTGCGCCATGAGGAGCTGCACATCAGCGGGGTGAAGCCCCGTGGTGGGCTCGTCGAGGACGTAAAGGGTGTGTCCCCGCTGAACGCGTTGCAGCTCAGTAGCGAGCTTGATGCGTTGGGCTTCACCACCGGAGAGTTCGGTGGCAGGCTGTCCCAAGCGAAGGTAACCCAGGCCCACCTCCAGCAGGGTTTGCAGGCTGCGTGCGACGCCTGGCAGCCCGGACAGGAAGCCGGACGCAGCCTCCACTGTCATGCCCAGGACATCTGCGATGCTCTTACCGTGGTACTTCACTTCAAGGGTTTCCGGGTTGAACCGTGAGCCCTGGCATTCCGGGCAAGGCCCGTAGCTGCCGGGCAGGAACAAAAGCTCCACGGCAACGAATCCCTCGCCCTGGCAGGTTTCACAGCGCCCACCAGCGACGTTGAAGGAGAAGCGGCCAGGGCCGAAGCCGCGGGCACGGGCATCTTCGGTGGCAGCGAACTCCTTCCGCACCCCATCAAACAAGCCGGTGTACGTTGCAAGGTTGGAACGCGGCGTACGGCCGATGGGCTTCTGGTCGACCTTGACGAGGCGGTCCAGCCCATGGAGCCCGGAGACTGACCCCGCACTGTTGGGTACGTCCCGGTCAGCTGTTTCGATGGTCCCCGGATGAATTGCCGCGTCCACTACCTCTGCCAGGACCTGACTGACCAGGGTGGACTTTCCAGAGCCTGACACACCGGTCACGGCGGTCAGGACGCCCAGCGGGAATCCGGCCTCGAGGTCGCGCAGATTGTGCCGGTTGACGTTGTGAAGCGTCACCCATTCATTCGCTCCCCGGGGTTGGCTGGTGCTCCCTCGACTCCCGGCGGCGGCTGGACCGTCGTCGTTCTTTTGATTCCCCGCACTGCTGGTAGCAGGGAAGAGAAACGGCCGCGTCACTGACTCCTTCACGTCGGCAAGGCCGGCGACGGGGCCGCTGTAAAGAATTTCTCCGCCACCTTCACCCGCGCGCGGACCAACATCAACCAGCCAGTCGGCAGCCCGCACGAATTCCATGTTGTGTTCGACCACAAACACCGAGTTGCCGGAGGCTTTGAGCTGGTCCAGGACATCGAGCAAGGATTCGGCATCTGCGGGGTGCAGCCCCGCCGATGGTTCATCGAGCACATAGACCACCCCAAACAGCCCCGAACGCAGCTGCGTGGCAATCCTCAGCCGCTGCATTTCGCCCGGGGAAAGCGTAGGCGTTTGGCGGCCCAATGCCAGGTATCCGAGGCCAAGGTCGGTCAGTACCGTGAGCCGCTTGAGCAGGTCGCGGGTGATCGCAACGGCTACTTCAGTTGCTTCGCCGGAGGACTGCTTTCGGGAAGCCGTCCCAGCAGAAGCGAGCTCCGTGGTTGGCCGGATAACGTCGGCCAGTTCGGTCATGGGCAGTGCGTTGAGTTCGGCGATGTTCTTCCCGGCGAAGGTCACGGCCAGCGCCTCCGGCCGGAGCCCGCTGCCGCCGCAGCGTGGGCATGGGCCGCTGACCATGAAGCGCAGCACGCGGTCGCGCATGGTGGTGCTCTTGGAATCGGCCAGGGTGTGCATCACGTAGCTCCGGGCGCTCCAGAACCTGCCTTTGTAGGGTTTGGCCACCCGATCGCGCTGCGGCGTCACTTCCACCACAGGTTGCTCTTCGGTGAACAGGATCCAGTCGCGGTCCTTCTTTGGGAGCTTCCGCCACGGGGTGTCCACGTCGTAGCCCAGATGGGTCAGGATGTCGCGGAGGTTCTTACCTTGCCAGGCGCCGGGCCAGGCCGCGATGGCGCCGTCCCGGATGCTGAGGGTCGGATCGGGGACCAAGGAGGCTTCGGTGACTGTGTGCGCGGTCCCGAGCCCGTGGCACTCGGGACAGGCGCCTGCTGCGGTGTTGGGGGAGAAGGCATCGGAGTCGAGCTGCCCGACGCCATCGGGGTAGGTCCCGGAACGTGAAAAGAGCATCCGCAGCGAGTTCGACAAGGTGGTCACTGTTCCCACGCTTGAGCGGGTACTGGCGGTACCACGGCGTTGTTGGAGCGCGACGGCGGGTGGCAGCCCGGTGATGGACTCGACCTTGGGATTGTGGCCTTGTTGGATAAGCCGGCGTGCGTAGGGCGCGACGGACTCGAAGTAGCGGCGTTGGGCTTCGGCGAAGATGGTTCCGAAGGCCAGGGAGGATTTCCCGGAACCGGAAACTCCGGTGAAGGCCACGATGGAATCGCGCGGGACGTCCACGTCGATATTGCGGAGGTTGTTCTCGCGGGCCCCGTGGACCCTCACGAAGCCGTCCTCGGCGGGGGACTGCGGTGCAGCAGGGTCGGGTCCGGGCCGTTGGGTCGTCATCAGTTTGCTGTCCATTGACACGACTCTATCGGCGTCCGGCTCCCGCACCGTTTTCCTCAGCGTTGACGACGGCGGCTACCGCACTGATCTCCACCAGCGCACCGGGTACGCCCAGGCCCGCCACGAAAGCTGCCGTCACCAGGGGTGGCTCCTCTGAAGCGAGCTGCGCAGCAATCGCTCCGTAGCCTGCCGAGAGGTCGGCACCTTCAACGAAGAGCACAGTCCACTGGATGACGTCTTCCAGGCCCGCGCCCGCGGCCTCGAGGGCAGTTTTGGCGTTGTGCAGTGCGCGGGCAGACTGGATGGCTGCGTCGCCTTCTCCAACCAGTTTTCCGTTCCGGTCTACGGCGTTCTGACCACCGACGTAGATGGTTGTTGCGCCGGGGGGAACGACGGCGACGTGGCTGAAGGCGGGGCTGTTGACCAACCCGGGTGGGCGGAGGCGCTGAATAGGTGACATGAGGGTATGGTGCCATCCGGCGTCGACGGCCAAAAGGGGGCGCCGCTAATCGGCGGCAGGCCGACGTCGTTGTTGCTTGGTTGCCGACCGTTGTTCCTTGGCAGCCCTGTGGCGTCGTGCCGAGCCACGGGTTGGTTTGGAAGGCCGACGGACCGACTCGGGAACGAGGGCCGTCTCAATGAGGCCGGCCAGTTTGGCAAGGGCGAGCTCCCTGTTGCGAAGCTGGGACCGCTCTTCGGACGCCGTCACAGTAATGACGCCTGAGACGAGCCTGCGACCAAGCCGCTGGAGCAGGAGTTGGCGTTGCTCATCAGTGAGGGCAAGGGACTCCTCGACGTTCCACATCACTTCGGCGCGGGTGTCGGTGGTATTGACGTGCTGCGCGCCCGGGCCCGAGGACCGCGAAAACCGCCAGCTGAGTTCAGCGGCGGGGATTTTCAGCGAGGGCGGGATGTCCAAGTCCATGGATTAAGCGTTGCACGCCCCACGCTAGGATCTTGTCATGGCCGGTTCCCTGGATTTCCTCGGCCCCATTCTTGAGGTGATGACGTGGGTGGGGTTTGTCCCCGGCGTGCCTCTGCTGGTCATCGCGTGGGTTGCTGCGAGGCGCCGCTGCCCCTGGGCGGCGGCCGACGGCGAACAGTTCACCGCCGGGGGATACCTGGGACTCCACTGGGTGGACCAACGCAATGAGGAACAGAAAGTCCTCCTGGACGTCGCCGCAAAAGATGGCAGCCTCACATCACGGTCAGTGGTGGTCCACTACGATATCTGCCACCCCTCCAGATGCTCCCTTCAGCCGCCCAAGTACGACAACACCGTGCTGATTCTTGGCTGGGTCCTTACTGGCATTGGTTTCCTGAGTACTGTCGGTGGACTTCTCCTGGTGATCATCTAGCCGCTGGCCCTTGAACGCCCGATCGGTGCGGAGCTAGCATTTGCGAACGGCAGGTCCGTGCGGCCAAAACCAGGAGATCCAGATGAGCGAATCGTCCGCCACGCTGACAGTGGACTTGATTATTTCCTTGGACGGTTACGCTTCAGCCGAGGGGTGGCCGGGATGGTGGGGGCTGGAGAGCCCGGAGTACCTGGCGTGGCTGGAGGAAGAAGGCAAAAAGGAGTTCACCACTCTGATGGGGGCAAATACCTACAGGGTCATGTCAGGTATGTCCGAACAGGCCGCGGGCCAAGACTCAGGCTTCTCCGAACAAGAAGACGCCGCCCTCACCGGGTTGGCCGCCATGCGCAAAGTCATCTTCTCATCCACCCTGCAGGAGCCCTTGGCGTGGCCCAACTCGGAGCTGGTCAGCGGTGACGCGGTGGAGACCGTGCGAAGGATGAAGGAATCCGGAACCAGGAAGTTGATGACCCTGGGCAGCCTCAGTCTTAGCCGTTCCTTGCTGGCTGCAGGCCTGGTTGACAGGTATCGACTGGTCATTTTCCCCGTCATCACAGGCCGGACGGGACGGGAGCGGATTTACGACGGCTATCCGGATGTCTCCCTTGACATGGTGGGAAGCAGGACGTTTGGAGGCGGGCTGCAAATGCTCGAGTACATTCCCACCGTTATCGACGGCCCACGGGCTGGCCGAGTGTGAGGCACCGCACAGGAACAGGATCCGCAGGGTCCTGGTGGACAGCCGGGACTAGGGCTGTTCGGGGAGCAAACTCTTCAAGCAGTCGGCGTAGTGGGTCATGGCTTCGGAGAACTTCAGAAGTTCGAAGCCTGCGGGGCCTTCGATGCTGCGGTTTCCGTCACCGGCCTCACGCCACAATATGGGCTCGCTGCTGGTCCCGTTTGCCATGAGCGTCGCAATACCCCACGGATGGTTGGGATCCGCCACGGTAATCTCAGTGGCATCGAAGGCGTCGCGCAGGACGTAGGTGGTGACGGTCCGCCATGACTGCAGGAACGGTGGCTTTAGCTGCTCAATAAGGTCCTCGTCCTGAATGTTGTAGGCGTCCAATAGACCCTTTGATAGCCCGTCCCACTCTTTGTCGTCTCGGACCATGAGGTGCGCTGCCTCAACATGGGCGATGGTTTCGTTTAACGTCATGGCCAGCTCCCCACACTTCCTGTCGTCGCTCAAGCCCGTTCACTCAAGCCCAGGCGCCCGTGGTCATTGCCACGTCACACCATCATGAAAAGTAAACGGACAGGAGCCCTTCTTGATTCCCGTTGCTGCCGTTGTCGGCCACCACCGGTGGTCAATAAGCAAACTTACTAATAGGCTGGGCGTGGGGGCGTCCCCGAACGAAGAGAGTTGAGGCGAACATGGCAGAAGAGCGCGACATCAGCAAAGTCACGGACATCATCAACGGTGCCAAGATTGGCATGGTGACCACAGTCAATGAACAAGGTGCTTTGGTTAGCCGTCCGCTGGCGATCCAGGATGTCAAGGACGACGGCGACATGTGGTTCTTCACGGGACTCGGTACGTCACAGGTAGCGCATGTCCGAAATGATCCTCGGGTCAACGTGTCCTTCGGAAAGAACACGGAGTGGGTATCTGTTGCCGGAAACGCCGAGGTGGTCACTGACCGGCAGATAATCCGCGACATGTGGAACCAAACAGTTGAAGCGTGGTTCCCGGACGGCCCTGAGACCCCGGAGGTCTGCCTGTTGCGTGTCGACTCTGAGTCTGCCGAGTACTGGACCAGCCCTGGTGGCACGGCTGCGACTGTGCTGCAGTGGGTGAAGTCCAAGGTCACCCACTCGCGGATGAGCGTCGGCGAGAGCGGTACGGTTGACCTGTGAACCGACGTGGTTGATTCGGGGCGGTTTCGGCGCCTCCTGGAGGACGAGAAGCAGCAGAAGCTCGAACTTCTCGCGGCGCTGAGCAGCGACATCACATCGGTGAACCGCGCACGGCAGGACTCGAATGTTGATGACGAGCATGACCCCGAGGGCAGCACCATCGCTTTTGAACTTTCCCAGGCCTCTGCGCTACTGCAGCAGAGCAAGCGTGGACTGGCCCAGATTGACGCCGCTCTTGAGCGCATTGTCGCAGGGAGCTATGGATTGTGCGCCGTGTGTGGTGCGGTAATACCAGAGGGCCGGCTGGAGGCCCGGCCATGGACGCCGTTCTGCGTTAAGCATTCCTCCGGCAGGGCATAGCTCTTTCGAAGAGTGGCCGTTTCGCTTCCTTGGCTGCTCGGGGTTCAGGCTCCGCGTCCGCTAGGTCCCCATCCCCGGCTTGACCGGAACGTACTCGATGCCCTGGTGAACTTTCTTTTGCGGTCCACGGGAGAAGCCCTTGGCATCGAGGTGATTACCCGCCCGGTAGTCCGCCAGGGCTTGGTCGTAGGCCTCGTTGAGTTGCCGGCCGCTGAGGATCTCCTGCGTGCCATCGGTGAAGGTGATCTGTACGTTGATGCCGTTTGGGAAGTGGCGCTTCATGCGGATGAAACCTTGGGGATCCTGCTGTAGGGAAATCAATGCGGCCACGCTTTCAGAAGAGGTTTCCCCTATCTTCCCGCAAGGGACTCTACCGTCGACATTTTAGTTGCAGGTTCAACCAATAAGTTGTACGGTTAACTTGAAGGTTCAAGCTTTGCCCTTCCAGTCAAACCCTGAAGGACCCCACATGACCGCCTGCCTGGACATCGCTCCACCCGCTGCATCGCTGCCCAGGGCGACGGTTCGCAGCAACGTCACCGTGCCGCTTCAGTTTCCTGACGGATTCCGGACGCCGGCGGAAGTCTTCACGTTCCACGGCCTGGCTGACGGCAAGGAGCATTTGCTTCTGGCCCTCGGCTCATGGGAGCAATCCCTGCTGGCCCCGGATAGCGAAACAGGTGTTGCTCCTCTGGTGCGCCTTCACAGCGAATGCATGACAGGTGACGTCTTCGGCAGCGAGCGCTGCGACTGTGGTCCCCAGCTGCGTGAAGCGGTGGAGGAGATTGCCGCCGTCGGAGGTTTCCTGCTGTACCTTCGACAGGAGGGCCGGGGCATTGGCCTGTATTCCAAACTGGATGCTTACGCGCTCCAGGACAACGGCCTGGATACCTACGAAGCCAATCTGGCTCTTGGCCATGACGAAGACGAACGTGACTACTCCGCCGGAGTCCAGATGCTCCAGGCCATTGGTGCCAGTCGAATCCGGCTCCTCAGCAATAATCCTGACAAGGCAGCACAGCTCTCCGCACTGGGAATCGACATCAGCGAACGAGTGCCCACCGGCGTCCATGTGTCCGAAGCCAACCTGGCGTACCTGGCAGCCAAACGCGACCGGACAGGACATGTGCTGGAATTGCCTGAGCCTGCCTTGGTGCCTGAGCCTGTCCCGGAGGTCCGGAGCCCGGGATTCCACACGGAACCGCCAAGCCCGGGAACTTTGATCTCCCGGGCAGGAGCCCTGGTCCCGCACCTCAGGGCACGCGCATCCGAAACCGAAGAACTCCGTCGTTTGCCCGAAACTACCGTGAATGACCTTCATGAGGCGGGCGTTTTCCGCCTCCTCGCGCCCAAGGGCGTTGGAGGTTACGGGTTTGGCGTTGAGGACTATGCCGGGGTGGTCAGGCAGCTTGCCCGTGGTTGCGCATCAACTGCATGGACCGCCGGGCACCTGATGGAACATGTGTGGATGCTGGCCCGCTGGCCCAAGGAAGTCCAGGACGAAGTCTTTGCCTTTGGCGGCGTTCCCCTGGCGGCAGCGACGGGTGCCCCGGTTGGCGCCGCCATAAAGGTTGCCGGTGGCTACAGCATCTCCGGCCACTGGAGTTTTGCTTCCGGAGTCATGCATTCGGAGTGGGCGCTCCTGGCTGTTGACTGCGACGGTGTCCGTCTCCAGGCCTTGGTCCCTGTCGCGGGGCTCGAATTGATGGACGCCTGGCATACCGCAGGGTTGCGGGGGACGGGCAGCAATGACCTGCGCGCGGACCAGCTCTTCGTTCCTGACCACCGGGTTTTGGAATGGGCCACCCTGGTCGCTTCGGACAACCCGGGAAGCTTGGTCCACCCCGACCCCACACTTCACATCCCGATGGCGACGCTGTTGAACCTGGTGGCACCGTCCACCGCCTTGGGCGCCGCAGAGCATGCCTTGGAGCTGTTTCAAGCGCAATTGATGGTGCGAAAGGTCAAAAACACTACCGAGGTGCGCCAAGCGGACTCTGTACTTGCCCAAGCCCGTTTCTCCGAGGCCTTCGGACAGGTTGCCACCGCGAGGATGCATTGGGAGGAGGCCATCCAAATCCTGGCTGCGGTGATCGGACGGTCCGACACGGAGCCCACGGATACTGAGCGGTCGCGGTACCGGCTATCACTTGCCCTCAGCGGCCAGGCGTCGGAGGCCGCGGTCAGGCTCGTCGTCGCGGGTTCGGGCGGCAGCGCACACCGCTTGTCGCATCCCTTGCAGCGCATCCAAAGGGACGTGAATGTCCTCCTGAACCATCCGACGCTCAGCTTCGACCCCATTGTTGAGCAAGCAGGCCGGGGACTGCTGGGCCTGGGGTTCACCGTCAGGTCGTTCTAGGCGTTTCAGGAGCTGGGCCCTCCGGGGTTGGTTCCGCAGCCAAGGTGCTGGCCCGGTCCGCCGCAGCCCCTTGCTTCCTGCTCGCCAGCAGGAAGGGCACCGCAATAAGCTCGATAACGCCGGCCATGGCCAATGAAGCCGGATAACCGTAAAGGTCCGCGCCGCGGCCCAGGAGTGGTTGGATCACCACTCCGCCGCTGGAACCCATCAGCGAATCGAAACTGAGGACGGTGGCCCGCTGTTTCGACGGGATCATGTCATTCACATACGCCTGTCGGACCGGAGTAGCCGCAGAACCCACCACGGCCCACAACGCCAGCAGCACCAGGGCTACCCAGAACACGCGCGTGGATCCCAGCACGAGGAGAATCACGGCACCCGCCAGGCTGGCGAGGATCATCACTGACGTGCGTTTGTGAAACAGTCCCCGGGCGTGCGGGGCCAGCCAGCCGCCCAGAATCTGCGAGCCTGCGACAATCGCGGCGGCCAGGCCCGCGATGGAATAGGCTTTCGGGTCCCCAAAAAGGTTGAGAAGGTACGGCTGCAGAGCGTAAAAGACGTAAATTCCGACGCCGGCGCTAAAGGGAGCGGCCAGCATCATGTACCGAACGGGCCGGTTTTTCAGGCCGTTGTCTATCGAGGCCGTCAGTACGGTACGGACAGCCCGCATAGGGCTGGTTGAAGGCTCAGGCGAGAAACCGACGTCGTGCATGAGACCGAAGGCCACTACAAACATGGCAAGCAGCACCCCCACGCGCAAAAGGAAAGGCACGCCCAGGTTGGTGGCTTGGGCAATCACGCCGCCCGCGACGGACCCAAACAGCATTGCGAGGCCCTGGACCATTTGCCCGCGGCCAAGCACGGATTCGAGCCCGCCTTCGTAACCGGAGAATCGCAGTGCGTCCACGAGCCAAGCTTCGACGGCTCCGGAAAAGAACGTGAAGCCAAGGCCCAGCAGGACCGAAACCACTGCCCACATCCAAAACGGGGCTGAGACCTGCCAGAGCACGTAATACAGGTAGGTGGACACGGCCAGTGTCACGGTACCGAGCAGGAACGATACGCGGCGGCCCCAACCGTCGGCGACCACCCCGGTGGGAACTTCGAAGAGGACCATGCCAGCTGTGAAGAAGGCATTCGCGGCGAAGGCTTCCAAGTTGCTGAGGCCCGCATCAAGCAGGAAAAGGGTGTTGATACCCCAGATGAAGGACGCCGCCACGGTATTACCCAGCGTCAGTGTGAGGTACACACGTTGGATCGTTCGTGCGGCGGGATTCATGGTGTCGCCGCTTCCGCCAGGGCGGGGAAGGACCACACGCCCATTCTCGCGCTGATCGCCCCTGTTCGCCAGATCCGGGCGAGGTTTGATGTGCGACTAGAGGTTTGCGTTACGGGGATGTAAATCTTCGGGACACCTTAAGTACCAAGTGCCGGGGAACCCTGCGTGGGTTCCCCGGCACTTGGCGGTACATCGTTAGGCTTGGTTGCTCACCAGGCCATCTGCAGCGGCACTTACCGTCTGGCGCGCCGAAAGCAAGGGCCTGAAGAACTCGCCGAGTTCGGCCGTTGCGGTCAGTGGCAGGACGTTGGCAACGTATT
The DNA here is from genome assembly GCF_024608385.1 of Paenarthrobacter sp. UW852. Taxonomy (NCBI): domain Bacteria; kingdom Bacillati; phylum Actinomycetota; class Actinomycetes; order Micrococcales; family Micrococcaceae; genus Paenarthrobacter; species Paenarthrobacter sp. UW852. Next base: position 429,761 of record NZ_JAMSGY010000001.1, on the reverse strand, counting down.
GGTCGGGGCGGACCACCACGACGACGCCGTCGCGGCTGAGTCCGCGCTGTTCGAAGATGTCGTTTGCCGGGTCGGTTCCGAAGACCTTCTCAAGGTACGTGAGCTCAAACGGTCCCACAGTGGGTTTGAAGACCGCCGGGACGGCGTTGATGTCCACTCCGGTGTGGTCTTGCTGGTAGATCACCTTGACGTCGAACCAGGCGTCGCGGTCAAGGCTCGACGGCGTAGCGGCCAGCGGGGAGTCGGGTGCGGTTTCGAGCCACTCGGCCACGTCCGCGAGCGGGCCGGCGGATCCTGCAGGTGCGGCGTCGGCGAAGACGTAGATCCGCCAGCGTCCGTCGGCTTTTGCGTGGTGTCCAAGGTGCATCGGGTTGGTGTCACAGACACGCTCCACCGGTGCTGATTTGAAACGCTTGCCCACCGGGAAGCCGGTGGCGAGTTCCTGGTGCTTTGCCTCGGCAACGAGCATGGAGGGCGCGTACTGTGTCATGAACCCGGCCGGGAACTCCGCGGTGCTCGTGTAGAACGTTTCCAGCTCCGTAGGGTCCTTGAATTCCTCGGGCTTCTTAGCCATGAGGGTGGACCATTCCTTATCGAAGTCGATCAGGTTCTTCGCTACTACCTGCCGTTCGGCGGAGTAGGTGTCCAGCAGGGACTCCGGGGACCGGCCTTCGAGGACGTGGCCGAGTTTCCAGCCAATGTTGAAGCCGTCCTGCATGGAGACGTTCATGCCTTGCCCGGCCTTGGCGGAGTGGGTGTGGCAAGCATCTCCGGTGATGAACACCCGTGGTGTGCGCGTGCCGCGCTCTTCCGGCAGGACGTCGTCGAACCTGTCCGTGAGCCGGTGACCGACTTCGTAGACGCTGTGCCACGCAACATTGCGGACATCCAGCGTGTAGGGGTGCAGGATGTCGTTGGCCTTGGCGATGATCTGCTCAATGGTGGTCTTGCGGACCGCGCCGTGGTCATCTGCAGCGACCTCACCCAAGTCCACGTACATGCGGAACAGGTGTCCGCCCTCGCGGGGGATCAGGAGGATACTGCCGCCCGAGCCGGACTGGATGGCGCACTTGGTGCGGATGTCGGGGAAGTCCGTGACGGCGAGAACGTCCATGACGCCCCATGCATGGTTGGCCTGATCGCCTGCAAGATGGCAGCCGATGGATTCGCGGACCTTGCTGCGGGCGCCGTCGGCGCCCACGACGTACTTGGCGCGGATCAGCCGTTGCTGGCCTTCGTTCGGACCGGAAGTGTGGCCGAGCGTCACAGTGACTGGGTAGTCGCCTTCGCCTGTGACATTGAGGCCAAGGAACTCGTAGCCGTAGTCGGGAACCATTCGGGTAGGGGAGTTGGCCATGAATTCCGCGAAATAGTCCAGAACACGTGCCTGGTTCACGATCAGGTGCGGGAATTCGCTGATCCCCGCCGGATCGTCCACCGCGCGGGCAGCCCGGACGATGCGCGAATGATCGGCAGGGTCAGGCTTCCAGAAAGCCATCTCGGTAATCCGGTAGGCCTCGGCAATGATCCGCTCAGCGAAACCAAACGCCTGGAAGGTCTCCACGCTGCGTGCCTGGATGCCGTCGGCTTGGCCTATCGCGAGCCGGCCCGGGCGCCTCTCAATGATGCGCGTAGTGACACCCGGGAACTGGGACAGTTGTGCCGCGGTGAGCATGCCAGCGGGGCCGGTGCCAACAATCAGCACGTCAACTTCGTCGGGAAGCCCGGCTGGTCGATCAAGACCAACGCCGGCTGCCGGCTCGACTCGGGGGTCACCGGATACGTAACCGTGGTGGTGGAACTGCACGGGCTTTCCTCACTTCTTCGTGGGCTGGTGCTTCATGAGTGTTCGGACTGTGTTCGATAATAGAACAGCCTGTTCAATTATCGCTCAGACAATCGTAATGCGGGTCACACACGCGTTCAAGTCCTTTCGGATTTGACCCCGGTTGCACTCCAGTTCCTTCGGAATAGTGGTTGGGCATGTGAGGATCAGGTATGCCTCGACTGATGCTTCTGGACACTGCCTCGTTGTACTTCCGCGCCTTCTATGGGGTGCCGGATTCGATCCGTCGCGAAGACGGAACACCGGTCAATGCGGTACGGGGCCTGATGGACATGATTGCCCGTCTCATCACCGACTATGAAGCAACCCACTTGGTGGCATGTTGGGATAACGACTGGCGACCCAAATGGCGGGTGGGGCTGATTCCCAGCTACAAATCGCACCGTGTCGCGGAGCTCGTCCCGGACGGTCCCGACGTCGAAGTGGTTCCCGACCCGTTGGAGGCACAGATCCCCATGATCCAGCGAGTGCTGGAGCTCGCCGGCATTGCGGTCGTTGGCGCGGATGATCACGAAGCCGACGACGTCGTTGGCACGTACGCCAGTCACGCACAGTTCCCCACCGATGTGGTCACCGGCGACCGCGACCTGTTTCAACTCGTCGACGACGCCCGCGGCGTCAGGGTCATTTACACCGCCCGCGGCATGAAGAACCTTGAGGTGATGACCGACGTCGTTGTTGTGGGCAAGTACCGGGTGCTGCCCCAGCAGTACGCCGACTTTGCGACCCTGCGGGGTGACGCTTCCGACGGGCTGCCCGGCGTGGCCGGAATCGGTGAAAAAACCGCAGCGTCCTTGTTGGGCGAGCACGGTTCGTTGGCTGGCCTGCTGGAGGCTGCCGAGACGCCCGACGGCGGACTGTCGGCTACGGTGCGGGCCAAACTTTCAGCGGCGGCGGACTACCTTAAGGTTGCGCCCGCCGTCGTCAATGTTGTCCGGGACCTGGAGGTTCCTACGCTCGAACAAGCCGGCGCCGAACTGCGGCCAGTAACAGGGGATGCACGCGCTGAACTTGAGCGGCTCGCTACCGAGTGGAACCTGGGTGGCGCTGTGAAGAGGCTCCTGGATGCGTTGGACAAGCTCGGCTGAACCTCGAATTCACAGCGGAATTACAGGTTCACAACAGCGCAGACTGGGGTAGCACCTCCATCGTGTTAGGAGGACGGCACACCTGACCGTCCCTCAGGCACGGACCGAGGCAACACGGTCCATTGAGGAGAGGTATATGTCGAGAACCAAGAGAATCACACTCGGAATCGCGGCCGGAGCCCTGGCCCTTGGCGCGGGGATGGGAGTGACAGGGATGGCGACAGCAGCCACTACCCCGTCGCCGAGTGCCACATCCTCCACGGATGCGGGCACGGCCCCAGCTGATCACGCGGGCAAGCCCGGAGGCCACGGCCATGGACGTGACGGGGGCCAGATCGCCTCCCAGCTCGCAACCAAGCTGGGCGTTGATGAAGCCAAGGTCACCGAAGCCCTCAAGGCTTTCCGCGAAGCCAACAAGCCCGCCACGCCACCTGCTGAAGGATCGGAAGGCACCAAGCCGGACCGGACGGCGCAAGAGGCCGCACTGGCCAAGTCCCTGGCCACGGCATTGGGTGTTGACGAGGCCAAGGTGACCAGCGCGCTGGAGGAGATCCGCACCGCCGGCCAGGCAGAGCGGGCAGCTGCACTGAAGACCAGGCTCGACAAAGCCGTTTCAGACGGAAAGCTCACGCAGGCCGAAGCTGACGCCGTGACCAAGGCTGTCGAAGCCGGGGTCATCGGAGGCGGCGGCGAGCGTTAGGTGCCCGCCCCTCCCTGGCTGGAAGCCAACTGAAAAGGATCCCTCAGGCTTCGGCTTGGGGGATCCTTCGCGTCATGTTTCGGGGAGACACCTAATGCGGCCTGAACTGCTCTGCAACGGGACACTCAAAAGGTTCCCCGGCAAACAGGCCTACACCGTCCAGATACTTCACAACGATCACATAGGAAGCAATCAAACTGGTCTCCGTGTAAGGAATGCCCAGATCATCGCAACACCCCCTGACGATCCCAGAAGCCCGCTGGAGGTAGGGCCGCGGCATGTCGGGGAAAAGGTGATGTTCGATTTGGCGGTTTAATCCGCCCATCAGGGTGTCCATCAACAGGCCGCCGGTGATGTTGCGTGCCGTGAGGACCTGGCGGTTCAGGAAGTCGGCCCTGCTGGACGGTGGGAGTATGGGCATTCCTTTGTGATTCGGCGCAAAGGAAGCGCCCATGTAGAAACCGAAAACACCCAGTTGTACGCCAAGGAAAGCACATGCCATCCCTAACGGCAGGAGCGAAAAGACCAAGAACGGTACAATCAGCAACCGCAGCACGATGACGGGGATCTCCACCCATCGGTGGTCCACTTTCCCTTGACGCAACAGGTATTTCAACGAATCAATGTGCAAGCTGACACCTAGGAAAAACAACAGGGGAAACAGCAGCCAGCCTTGTTTGTGGGTGACATGCACCATGACTCCATGCCGGCCGCTTGCCGCCCCGGGGTGGAACGCAATGGCTCCAGTGTGGATGTCCGGATCCTTATCGATGACATTGGGAAAGTTATGGTGCCTTGTGTGCTTCTGCGCCCACATGGAGTAACTGATACCGACAAGTCCTGTGCCGATCAGTCGAGCGGACCACTCGTTCATTCCTTTGGACTTGAACACCTGCCGGTGAGCGGCTTCGTGCGCCAGGAAAGCAAACTGGGTAAGTACCACGCCCATGAACGCTGCGATGAGGAGCTGGAACCACGTATCCCGGAGCAGGAGGAAACCGCTCCACGTTCCGGCCCATGCGATCATCAGGACGATGAAGATGGTGATGTAGAACCCTCTGCGGCGCTGAAGCAGGCCTGCATCGCGGACGGACCTCAGGAGTGCGGAGTACGAGTTGACCGCCCGGGCGGTGGCACCTCGCTCCGGACGGTACTTCTCGGACGAAACTTCTGGTGCCACGGTGCCTCTAGCCAATTACCGGTGGACTGAACACATCGTTTTCCACCGTCTCTTCAGAGTACGCCCCAACCCCAAACAAAGCCCGCGAAAAATCTCGAGGCAGGATGTCGAAATTTCCTCGACCCACTCGACGTATGGACGAGAAAGTCGAGACGACTTTCCACGACACAGGAGATTGAGTGAGATAGCGAAATACTCCGGAGTGATCTTTGCCCGCCGGGTGGAGAGGAAGTCGCGTGTCTCGGTCCGGTTGTCTATGGTTCAACGGTAAGACTTTTGGTCGGCTCAGGGAGTCACTGCCAATACCCCTATCAGCAGTGCCTCCCTTCCTTTCAGGCAAAGAGTGTTAGATGGAAACATCCACTTAAGACAGACACGCAGGAGAAACATGCCTACCGCTTCCGCATTTGCTTCACCCTCGGCCACGGGCGACCTGACCCTGACCACCATCGAACGCCGTGAGGTTGGCCCGAACGACGTCCATATCGACATCAAGTTCGCCGGAATCTGCCACTCGGACATCCACACCGTCCGCGGTGACTGGGGCCCCCAGCAGTACCCGCTGGTCCCGGGTCATGAGATCGCCGGTATCGTCACCGAAGTCGGCTCCGAGGTCACCAAGCATAAGGTGGGCGACCGCGTCGGCGTCGGCTGCATGGTCAATTCCTGCAAGGAGTGCAAGAACTGCCTGGCCGGCGAAGAGCAGTACTGCCTCAAGGGCAACGTGGGCACCTATGGCGCAGTGGACCGCGACGGAACCATCACCCAAGGTGGCTACTCAACCAACGTCGTAGTGAACGAAGACTTTGTTGTCACCATTCCGGAAGGTCTGGACCTCGATGTTGCCGCACCGCTGTTGTGCGCAGGCATCACCACCTTCTCCCCGCTGCACCACTGGGGTGCGGGTCCCGGCAAGAAGGTCGCCATTGTCGGCTTGGGCGGATTGGGCCACATGGGCGTCAAAATCGCCCACGCAATGGGTGCCGAGGTGACCGTCCTGTCGCAGTCGTTGAAAAAGATGGAAGACGGCCTCAAGCTCGGCGCGGACCACTACTACGCCACCAGCGACCCCGCCACCTTCGAGGCGCTTGCAGGCACCTTCGACCTCATCATCAACACTGTCAGCGCTTCCATCGACATCAGCTCCTACCTGCAGCTGTTGACCCTCGATGGAACGTTGGTCAACGTTGGAGCGCCGGCTGAACCGCTGCCGGTGAACGCCTTCGCCCTTATCGGCGGCCGTCGACGGTTCGCCGGTTCCATGATCGGCGGCATCCCGGAGACCCAGGAAATGCTGAACTTCTGCGCCGAGCACAGCCTTGGCGCCGAAATCGAGGTCATTCCCGCGAGCCAGATCAACGAGGCGTACGAGCGAGTCCTGGCCTCCGACGTGCGCTACCGCTTCGTCATAGACACCTCCACCATCGGCTAGGACCCCCGGCGACACCGTCAACACGGCGCCACCAAAAACACGAAAGGCCACACCTCCTCCCGGAAGCGTGGCCTTTCCCGCGCCCCCAACAGGGACAATGGTCTGGTGACATTCAGACTGGACACCATTGGCAGGGGACTGGTCTTCGCCGATTCCCTCGACAACCTCGCCTCGGCCCTCACCAACCAGGGCGACGCCGGCACCGCAGTCGTGCAGGCACCGCCAGGAACAGGTAAAACCACGTTGGTGCCTCCGCTGCTGTCCAATCTTGTGTCCGAACGGCACCCCGGCCAGCCTCGCGTCGTCGTCACCCAACCGCGGCGCGTCGCTGCCCGGTCCGCCGCCCGCCGGCTTGCCAGCCTGGACGGTTCGCGGCTTGGTGGCAGGGTCGGCTACACCGTCCGGGGTGAAAGCAAAATCAGTAACGACACCGTGGTGGAGTTCGTCACGCCCGGCATTCTTCTCCGTAGGCTGTTGGTTGATCCGGGGCTTGACGGCGTCCATGCGGTCGTCCTGGACGAGGTCCACGAGCGCGGGCTGGAAACGGACCTTCTTCTCGGCATGCTCGCTGAGGTCCGCGAACTCCGGGATGACCTGTCATTGGTGGCGATGTCGGCGACCGTCGACGCGCCTCGTTTTGCGGCGCTCCTGGGTAAATCCGGGCTCGACGGCGCCGGTCCTGCTCCGGTGGTTGATTGCCCGTCCGCGCTGCATCCGTTGGAGGTCCGGTGGGTGCCTTCCCGGGACCGGCGGCTGGATGAGCGGGGCATAACCCGGAGCTTCCTCGACCACGTTGCCTTCACCGCGGCGACCACCCACGCTGCTGCCCTGGACACCAATCCCGGGGTGGATGCCTTGGTGTTCCTTCCGGGCGCCCGGGAGGTGTCCGACGTCGCTGCCCGCCTGCGGGGGCAGGTGGCCGACGAAATCGAGGTGCTGGAGCTGCACGGCCAGATCGGACCGGAGTCCCAGGACCGCGCTGTATCAGGCCGGGAACCCGGAGGCGCGCCCCGGATCATTGTCTCCACGTCCCTGGCGGAATCCTCGCTCACCGTTCCGGGGGTTCGCCTGGTCATCGACTCGGGGCTCTCCCGGGAACCGCGCCGCGACTCGGGGCGGGGCATGTCCGGTCTGGTGACGGTCTCTTGTTCCCGCGCCTCGGCGGAGCAGCGCGCCGGCCGGGCTGCGCGGCAGGGTCCGGGCACGGTAGTGCGTTGTTATGACCAGCAGGCGTTTTCCGCTGCCCCCGCTCACCAGACCCCGGAGATTACCGTCGCGGACCTGACAGGTGCGGCATTGGTCCTGGCTTGCTGGGGCGCGCCTGGCGGCGAGGGCTTATCGCTTCCCGATGCACCTCCGGCCATCGCCATGAGGGATGCCGTGGAGGTGCTCCGGGAATTGGGAGCGGTGGCGGACGACGGAACCGCCACCAGTTTGGGCAAAACCCTGGCCCGGATCCCGGCCGATCCGCGGCTTGCACGCGCCTTGCTGGAAGGATCCAGCGTTGCCGGCCCACGTTCGGCCGCTGAAACGGTGGCCTTGGTGGCGGGGGACCAGCGGGCTCCCGGAGCCGATCTCACTGCATTGCTCTCATCGCTGCGCACGGCTTCACACCCCGGCGCCCGGCGATTCGCGGAGGACACGCGGCGGATGGAGTCGATGGCGCGGCGGGAGGCGGCCGCCGTCGAACCTTCCCAAGGAAGCAAGGGCGTCACGGCGAGGGAAGCGCCCGGATTTGTGGTGGCGTTGGCGTTCCCGGATCGGATCGCCCGGCGCGTTCCCGGCGATGGAAGCATCACGTACCTGCTCTCCTCCGGAACGCGTGCCGGTCTCCCGGCTGGTAGCCCGTTGACGGCCCATGAGTGGCTTGCTGTCGCCGAAGTGTCCCGGGCCCATGGCCGTGACGCTGCGGGTACCGGTGCGGTGATCCGATCGGCAGCACCACTGTCGGCAGAACTTGCAGAAGCCGCAGCCCCCCACCTCCTTCTCCAGACGGTGCAGGCAAAGTTTGGCCAAGGGCGCGTCACCGCCAAGCTGGAACGTCGCCTGGGCGCCATCGTCTTGTCCTCCACGCCGGTCAGGCCCAGCGTGGAAGCCGGTCGGCACGCCGTGACGGAGGCGCTGAAGAACACCGGGCTTTCGATGATGGGGTGGTCTGCACCGGCCGATGCCCTGCGCAGGCGGCTCGCTTTACTGAGGCGCGAGCTCGGTGATCCGTGGCCGGACGTCAGTGAGGATGGCCTGCTCGCCCGCCTGGACGAATGGTTCGGCCCGGAGCTGGAGACCATCGCCTCCGGCACGCCTGCCGGCTCCATCAACCTCGTGGAACCCTTGCGGCGCCTGTTGCCTTGGCCGGAAGCGGCCAGGCTGGACAGCCTGGTGCCGGAGCGCCTTGAGGTGCCGAGCGGTTCGCGGGTGCGGATCGATTATCCGGACGTGGACGACGACGGCGGCAGGCCGGTTGTGGCGGTCAAGCTCCAGGAATGCTTTGGCTGGGACCGTACGCCGCACCTGGTCGATGGCCGCGTTCCGGTGCTCTTCCATTTGTTATCACCGGCCGGACGCCCGTTGGCTGTCACGGACGACCTCACCTCGTTCTGGTCCGGGCCGTACGCGCAGGTCCGGGCCGAGATGCGTGGGCGCTACCCCAAGCATCCCTGGCCCGAAGACCCGTGGACGGCGCCGGCCACGGCCAAAACCAAGAACCGGATGCAGGCCGGCTAGCCCAACCGCTCCACCATGAACTGCATCTCGCCATCCACGAAGGTTCCCACAACGCTGCTGGCGGCGAACTCGTCAGGCCCGGTGGTCAGGGGATCGAGCTCGAAGGCTGTGAAGTCTGCGCGCTTGCCCACGGTGATGGAGCCCGATACATCCCACAACCCTGCGGCCTTGGCCGCGTGCGAGGTGTATCCCTCCAGGGCCTGGAGCGCGGTGAGGGCCTGGGCCGGGGCGATGGGCTGCTGCTCGGGATGTCCGGATCGCCGGCGCAGCTGCGCATCGGCGATGGTGGGAAGCGGCTCGTAGGGGGCGATGGGCCAGTCCGAGCCGATGCCCAGGGTCACTCCGGCATCACGAAGGTCCCTGCACCGCCATGCCCTGTCCGCACGTTCGGGGCCCAGGCGGATAGACCAGTTGTCGCTGTGGTCCGCGAGCGAATAGTGCGTGCAATGGGTTGGTTGCATGCTGGCCACCACTCCCGAGTCCCTGAAGCGTTCCACCAGTTGGTCCGGTACGGATTCGATGTGCTCGATCCGGTGCACCGTCCGGCGCAGGACATCGGCAGGAACAGTCTCGGAGAGCGATTCCAACGCGTTCAATACATGGTGCACGCCCGCGTCTCCGATGGCGTGGGTCGCTGTGGGGATTCCCCGGGAGGCGAAGTAGCGGACAGCGGCGGTGTAGTCCTCGGGACGAGGCCAGAACGCTGCTGTGGATTGGCCAAGGGTGTCCGGTTCGTAGAGCCACGCGGTGCCGTTGTCCACTGTTCCGTCGACGAAGAGCTTGATGGCCTCAATGGACCAGCGGCGACCACCGGTTCCGATACTGCGGGCCATCTCCTTCCACTGGGCTTCGCCGCTGCCTGGCATGCACCACGGGGCCGTGCGCAGCCGAAGGGGCAGGTCACCGTCTGCTTCCAGTGCCTGCAACAGGGCGGTCGATTCCTCACTGTGGTCCATGATGTGCCCGCCGGTCAGTCCGGAACGGGCGAAGTCCCTCAGCAACCCGGCCAGCCGCGCCTTACGCTCGGCGAAGGACTCCTGCGGCATGTGCCGCTGGACGAGTTCCATGGCCGCGGCTTCCAGCAGGAGCCCGGTAGGGGTGCCATCGCCGTCGCAAACCACCTCTGAAGCCTGGTTGAATTCCTCCGGCCCATGGACACCGGCACGGTCAAGCGCCCGGCTGTTGGCCAGCGCCGAATGGCCATCGAACAGCCGTACAAGGGCTGGCTTCCCGCCGCTGACATCGTCCAAGGCATGGCGGTGCATGGGGGTGGTGCCGAAAGCGTTCGGGTTCAGGCCCCAGCCACGCAACCACTCGCCGTCGTTCGCTGCTTCCGATCGCAACAGAGCGCGCACGTCCGCCAATGTCGCCGCACCGGACAGGTCGACCCCCATGGTGAGGTCAAGGCCAAAGACAGGATGGATGTGGCAGTCCACCAGGCCGGGAGTCAGCGTAGCCGTACCGAGGTCCACCACCCGGGTTCCCGCTTGGCGCCAGCTTTGGGCGTCCGTGCGGCTTCCGACGGCGGCAATCACGCCACCGCTGACTGCGACGGCTTGTATGGGCTCATGGTGTGGCCGGTCATCCAGTGTGTGAACGGTGTCGGCAAGGACGATGAGGTCAGGAGTCATGGGTTTCAAAGCTTCCAATCCGGGAAAAGACGTCGGGGCGGTTGGTGCGCAGGCTACGGGCGATGAGCAGGCCGGCAAGGAACACCAGCGGTGATACCAGGAGCAGGATGGTATTGGTCAGCGCATCGGCGAAGGTGAGGAGTTCGATGTTGATGGCGATCAGTGCCACCACTCCGAACAGGAGGATGGCCGAGGCTACTGTCAGGGGGATGATCAGGCGGTTCGTGACAGCGGCAGGGTTACGGCGCAAGTAGATAGAGGCAGCAACGGACACCAGTCCCTGGAGTGCGACAATCCCGAAAATACCCGGTGTGTTGACCCAGATCAGGAGTTGCTTGTACGGGTCGGCCCCTGCGATCGCACAGATGATAATGACGACGGCAGCCAGGACAGTCTGGATCTGACCTGCACGATGCGGCGACTTGTATTTGGGGTGTGTCTTGCCAAGGAATGCGGGCAGGACGCCGTCTTTCGCCAGCATGTACACGTAGCGGTTGATGGCGTTGTGGAAGGCAAGCTGGGATGCGTAGACACTGGTCACGATCAGCACGTACATGACGACTTCGGCCCAGGGCCCAACGTATTGGTTGATGGTAGCGAAGAACATGCCATCGGCCAGTTCACCGGCAGCCTCCACCACGTTTCCGTCCCCATATGCCTGGATGACGGTCCAGACGATGAATGCGTAGAACACGGACATGAAACCTACGGCAATGTAGGTTGCCCGGGGGACCGACTTGTCAGGATTGCGTGCTTCGCGCCGGTACAGCACCGTGGATTCAAAGCCCATGAAAGCTGCGAAGCAGATGGCGAGGATGGCCAGCACGCCTGGCGTGAACGCGTGCTCGGGGGAGAAGGAGGAGAAGCTGATGCCTTGGGCGCCTCCATGGGCCAGGATTCCAACCCCCATGACGGCAAGGATTGCGGTTTCGGCGATGAGCAGGACCCCCAGGACCTTTGCCCCGACGTCGATGCCGCGGTATCCAAGGAACCACACCGCTGCGATCGCAACCAAGGCCACTACCGGCCAGGGAACGTCGAGGCCGAAGAGCGTGTGGAGCATCGCCTGGGTCTGGACGGCGAAGAGCCCGTAGACGCCGATTTGCAGGCAGTTGTAGGAAACGATTGCCAGGATGGCTGAGGCCAGGCCCACGGTCTTGCCCATGGCCAGTGTGATGTAGGTGTAAAAGCCGCCGGCGGCCTTGACGTGTTTGGTCATGGCCATAAAGGAGATGGCAAACACCAGGAGTACCGCGCCGGCGATGACATACCCCATGGGGGCGCCGATGCCCCCAACGCCAAGGGCTACTGGTGCCACTCCGGCCATCACGGTGAGGGGGGCTGCTGCGGAGATCACCAGGAAGGCGATGCCGCCGGTGCCGATGGCATTCCGTTTGAGCCCATTCCCGGCATCTGCTGCCGGGGGTCGGGTTTCGAGGTCAGACATGGGGGTCCTCTGGGGTTCTGTGGGGAGGGGAATTCTTGGAGGTTCCGGAACCTAAAGCGAAAGGCTTTCGTTTATCGTAAGGGCCTGTGACCCTCCGCACAATACTTCGACGCAAACTTCTGGCTAGAGTCGTAACAACAACCGCGAATGGAGACACCCGCATGGCACGCCCGCTGGTCCCGCTGATATCGGTCGACGCACTCGTCACCGCCGCCCTCGAACTGGTGGACGAGGCAGGGGATTTCAGCCTGCCGAAACTGGCCAAACGGATCGGGGTCAGCCAGTCCTCCATCTACAACCACGTGAGCGGTCGCGAAGAGATACTTGAGCTCATGCGCGGGCGGATCATCGCAGAATTGCCCTACGTACTCGGCGACGACCAGGATTGGGAAGCATCACTCCGCGCGATCGTCCGCAGCTACCGCGACGCTTTTGCCCGCCACCCCAGGCTGGCGCCCCTACTGGTTCTCCAAACAGTCCAGGACCCCCAAGTACTGGCGCTTTACGAAAACCTTGCCGTCGCCCTCCGCGCAGCCGGGTTCACCGGCCGGGACGTAGTCTCCGCGATCTCCACCATTGACAGCTTCGCGCTGGGGTTCGCCCTGGACCTGGCAGCTCCTGACGTCGTCTGGGCTCCGCCACAGCACGGCTATCCGACGCTCACCCATGCCCTGAGCTATGCGGGCCCTCCCACTGAACGCGGTGAAGCCGCTTTCGAATTCGGTCTGGAAATCCTCATCGCAGGCCTCCACTCGCGCCTCCAGTCGACGGTGCAATAGACGTGGACGCTGCTGGAAATGTGGCCCACAACTGGTGGGACGCGGTGCTTCGCGGTTTCACCGACACCCATACCACTGCAGTTCCCCTCCCTGCCCTGCTCGGCATTCTCGCCTGCTCCGTGGTCCTGAGCATTCCACGGCCCACATGGCGCTGGTTCGGCCTGTACGTGACCTTCGTCCACGAACTCGGCCACGCGTACGCAGCCCTGATGACCGGCCGGTTCGTGCACGGACTTCGCATCGGGCTGGACCATTCGGGCCGGCTGGTCAGCAGCGGCCGGAGTTCCTTCGGTGCGGCATGGTCAGGATTCTGGGGTTATCCGGCCCCGGCGGTTGTGGGCCTAAGCCTGATCGCCGCATGCGCTGCCGGGCGTTCGGGAGCCGCAATGTCCGTGGGCGCCCTGATACTGCTGGTTTCGCTGGTCTTCCTCAGGAACCTGACGGGCATACTGGTGGCAGTGTGCAGCGCGGTCATTGCCCAGGTCCTGATACTGTTTGCGGCGCCCACCACCGTCAATTACGTCGTGCTGGCACTTGGTGTTGCGCTCTCCGTGGGCGGTGTCCGCGATCTCTTCAAACTCGTCGGTGTTCATACCCGGCGACGGAACCGGTTGGCGGCCTCGGACGCGTTCATTCTGGGCCGCACCACGGGTGTCCCGGCCTACGTCTGGCTGGCCGGCTTCACCCTGGTAATTGCGGGGTGCTCACTCGTGGCTGCCTGGTTGCTGTGGGGCATGCTCACGGTTTAGTCCAAAGCCGGGCCGGTGGATCAAAGGCCGACGCCGGCAGGCTGGTTTTGCTCGCTGCAAGCCCTTGTCCTGCGGCCACCCCAGGGTGTCCAATCCTCTTTAACGTTCCACGTTCAGGGCGTTTGCATGAGCGCCGGAGAGAACACCAGGAGGTGCCCATGTCCGTGAAGGGTACGCGCGAACCGGCAAAAGGAGGCGGCCCAGGCACTGCTGAGGCCAAGGGCGGCGAGAATGGCTCGACCATGTCACCCACGGATCCTGCCGGCATCCGGAATGTGGCACTCGTCGGACATTCCGGTGCAGGTAAATCCATGCTGGTGGAAGCCCTGCTTGCAGCCACTGGCGCCATTCCCAGGATGGGGACCATCAGCGACGGGACCACGGTCAGCGACTCGGATCCGTCCGCGATCCATCAGCAACGGTCGGTGACCTTGTCGGTGGCGCCGATCCGGGTCGGTGCGGTCAAGGTCAACCTGATCGACACCCCGGGCTACACCGATTTCACCGGCGAACTTCGGGCAGGTTTGAGGGCCGCAGACGCGGCCCTTTTTGTTGTCTCCGCTGTGGACGACATCGACGGCGCCACCGTTACGTTGTGGGGCGAGTGCCAGAAGGTCCGGATGCCGCGTGCGGTGGTGCTCAGCAAACTGGACCATCCGCGTGCTGACTTCGCCGCCGCCGTCGTGCGCTGCCGGGAAGCATTCGGTGACTCTGTCCTTCCCCTGTACCTTCCCGCCGCCGACAACGCCGGCCTCATCGGCATCATCCATGGCACCAGCAGCGAGCCGCGGGTGGAGGAAGCCCGGGGACCCCTGGTGGAAGGCATTATCGCCGAAAGCGAAGACGAGACACTGATGGACCGGTATCTCGGTGGTGAAGAACTGGCGCTGGCGGACCTCATCAAGGACCTCGAAACAGCGGTGGCCAGGGGAAGCTTCTTCCCCGTCATTCCCACCGCCGCAGAAGCCGGCATGGGGCTCGCTGAGCTCATGGCCCTCATGACCGAAGCCCTGCCATCACCCTTGGAACGGGTTCCCCCGCCGGCCATGACGTTGGACGGCACATCGCTGAAGCCCCTGCACTGTGATCCGGCAGCACGATTGGCGGCCGAAGTAGTGCGAACCACCGTGGATCCGTTTCTTGGCCGTGTTTGCCTTGTCCGGGTTTTTTCGGGAACCCTGCGGGAAGATTCATCGATCCACGTAGGCGGCAGGGGACTCGCCGACAGGGGCCATGAAGACCACGACGCCGACGAACGCGTCACGCACCTCTACTCACCTGTCGGTCAGGGACTGAAAGCAGTTCCGCAGTGCATTGCAGGTGACATCTGCGCGATCAGCAAACTCGCCAACGCCGAGACCGGCGACTCGATATCAGACCGTGAGGCGCCGCTGCTTCTTGAGACCTGGAACATGCCCGAGCCCCTGATGCCGGTCGCCATAGAAGGCGCCTCCCGAAGTGACGAGGACGCGCTTGCCAAGAGCATCGGCAAGGTGGCGGCCGCCGACCCCACGCTGCGCCTGGAACGTAACCCGGATACCCACCAACTCGTCCTCTGGTGCATGGGGGAGGCCCACGCGGAGGTAGTCCTGGACCGGCTCCGCAACCAGGGCGTCAAGCTGCAGACCGTGGAGGTGATCACGCCTCTCCGGGAGACCTTTGCCACGAAGGCAAATGGCCACGGCCGGCACGTCAAGCAGTCCGGGGGCCACGGGCAGTTCGCCATCTGCGACATAGAAGTCGAGCCCCTCGGCCGCGGCGAAGGATTCGTGTTCTCCGATAAAGTCGTGGGCGGCGCCATCCCGGGCACTTTCGTTTCTTCCGTGGAGAAAGGCGTCCGGGCGCAGATGCTTAAGGGTGTCTTGGCCGGTTTCCCCGTGGTGGATATCAAAGTGACGCTGGTGGGCGGTAAGACCCACAGCGTTGATTCCTCTGATGCGGCTTTTCAGGCGGCCGGAGCCCTGGCGCTGCGCGAAGCGGCAGCCGCGGCGAAAATCCAACTCCTGGAACCAGTATCCGCGGTGGTTATCAGCGTTCCCGATGAGTATGTAGGGACAGTCATGAGCGACCTTTCCGGTCGGCGGGGACGCGTCACCGGGACGACGGCTGACGATACCGCAGGGACCGAAATTACCGCCGAGGTCCCGGACCAGGAGCTCCTGCGGTACGCCATCGAGCTGCGTGCACTGACCGCCGGGACGGGCCGCTTCCGGCGGTCCTACCTCCGGCATGAAGCGCTGCCCAAGTAGGACCTACGGGTTGGCCCCCAGGAACGCGGCCACAGCCGGCGCCAGCGATGCGCCCACTTCGGCTGCGCCCCGCTTCACACCCTTGACCGCGAACGAATGATCGCCGCCCCCACACCACTGGAGTGTCGCCGTCGGGCCAATCCTTGCCACCACGCCCTCCAGCAGTTCCGGCGTGGCAAAGGTATCGCGGGTACCTTGAAGAAAGAGCATGGGCACAGTGACTCCATAGAGGTGCTCGTCGCGAAGCTTCTCCGGCTTACCCGGTGCATGCAACGGGTAGCCCAAGAACACCAACCCCCGTGCGGGCATTCCCTCAGCCACGGCCATTGATGCCATGCGTCCGCCGAAGGATTTTCCGGAAGCCCAGATGGGTTCCGCATTGCCCAGCTCAGTGGCCCTGTCCATCACGGCCCGCCACGTAGCGATAGCCAGAGGCGGCCGATCAGGAAAACGCCGGCCCGCTTCGCGGTACGGGAAGTTGAAGCGCAGGGTTGCGACGCCTTCGTCCGCCATCGCTTCAGCGAAACCCTGCAGAAACGGGTGCTCCATTCCCGCGCCGGCGCCATGGGCCACTACCAGGGTGGCCGAGGGGTGGTCAGGCCGGATGGAAAGGGCCGAAATTTCGAGTTCGTTGACGGCGATCCGCAAGGATGTTTCAGGCGTTGGCATGCATCCATCATCCTGCAGTGAGGCGGTCCGCGATGGACATGCGCACCGGAACGGGCCCGAATGCTGACGCGGGCGGTTCAAACACGGTAGCTTGTGGCCATGGCGAGCGAAGCAACCATTGTCACCGTGCCCGGCCCCGACGGCCCCCGGGAGGTTCGAATTTCCAGTCCCAGCCGAGTCATGTGGCCGGAGGCAGGACTGACCAAGCTGGACCTGGCCAATTACCTCATTGACGTGGGCGAGGCCTTTGTGGCAGCCAACGGGAACCGTCCTGTCAGCCTTCAACGGTATTCGGGCAACATCGAGGGCGAGATGTTCTTCTCGAAGAATCCGCCCAAGGGAGCGCCAGACTATGTGCGTTCCGTGCCCGTCACGTACCCGAGCGCACGGTCCCATCCGCAATTGGTCATCGACGAGCCGGCGGCCGCAGTGTGGGCCGCACAAATGAACACCGTGGTGTTCCACCCGTGGGCTTCCCGGGCCGACGATCCGGACAACCCGGACCAGCTCCGGATCGACCTCGATCCCCAACCAGGGACGGACTTTGATGACGCCAAGCCGGCCGCCCTTGAACTTCGGTCAGTCCTGGAGGAGGCGGGCCTCACGGCGTTCATTAAGACCTCCGGGAACCGGGGGCTTCACGTCTATGCCCCCATCCACCCCAAGCATGAGTTCCTGGACGTACGTCACGCCGTGATCGCCGCCGGCCGTGAATTGGAACGCCGCATGCCGGATAAGGTCACCATGGCATGGTGGAAAGAGGAGCGCGGAAAGCGGATCTTCGTTGACTTCAACCAGGCAAACCGGGACAGGACCATCGCCGGTGCCTACAGCCCACGCGCAGTACCCACAGCGCAGGTGTCCTGTCCACTGACGTGGGACGAACTGGATCACGCAGATCCGGCGAAATACACCATCGCCACAGTTCCCGAGCGCCTCAGGAAAGCCGGTGACCCGTGGGCGACCATGCACTCGCAACCGGGGGAGATCGACGTTCTGCTTTCCTGGTGGGAACGCGATGTCAGCAACGGCCAGGGCGAGATGCCCTTCCCGCCGGAATTTCCCAAGATGCCGGGAGAACCCATGCGGGTGCAACCGAGCCGCGCACGTAAGACGGAGGAATAAGCCGCGGGCAGGGGATGCCTCCGGCGCCTCGGCCAGCGCCCGGGGCATCTGTCGGGGGGCATCGGTCCGGGGGTTATTCGAACCGGGACGGATCTCCGGTTCCGCGACGCACGACTTCGGCAACGCCGCTGGAAAAGTCCACCACGGTAGTCGGCTCTGCTCCGGTGTCGCCGGCGTCGATGACACCGTCCACCTGGTTGTCCAGCCGTTCCTTGATTTCCCAGCCCTGCGTCAGGGGTTCTTCCTGGTCGGGCAGCAGGAGCGTGCTGGACAACAGCGGTTCGCCCAGCTCAGCCAACAGGGCCTGGACAACGCGGTGGTCAGGGATACGCACACCCACCGTCTTCTTCTTGGGGTGCAGGAGCCGCTTGGGTACCTCGCGGGTGGCCGGCAGGATGAACGTGTAGCTGCCCGGAGTGACCGCCTTGATGCTCCTGAAAACGTCGTTGTCGAGCATCACGAACTGGCCCATCTGGGCGAAGTCCTTGCACACCAGCGTGAAGTGGTGCTTGTCGTCCAAATGCCGGATCGCCCTGATGCGGTCAAGCGCTTCCCTGTTTCCGATTTGTGCCCCCAACGCGTAGCAGGAGTCGGTAGGGTAGGCGATCAGGCCGCCGTCCTGCAGCATTTTGACCACTTGGCCGATGGCGCGTGGTTGGGGATCTTCCGGGTGCACATCAAAGAATCTGGCCATGGGAAGAGCCTACGACAAAGCTAGGACAGGATGTCCTTGTTCGAGAATTTTGCGTAGGCCAGTGTGCCGCACACGGCGATGTATCCGGCCTGCAGCAACGCATTGGCACCGAACGACGTCCAGTCGATCGGCTGCCGCAGCAGATCCGCGAAGCCCAGCCAATGGTGGCTGAACAGCCACGGGTGCAGCCAGTCCAGTTGCGGGAGGTTGTCCAGCACCTGGGAGACAACAGAGAGGACAATCGTGGCGGCCATGGCGCCCACCGGAACATCAGTGAAAGTGGAAATCAGCAGTCCTATGGCAGACAAACCCAACAGCGAAACCGTGATGTAGCCGGCGATCCCCAAGGACCGCAGCATCGATTCGCCCACGCCAATGGTGTCGCCTGAGAGGAGCGTCACGGGTCCTACAGGAAAAAGCACGACGCCGGCCAAGGCACCTGACGCTGCCACGGTCACCGTCGCGGCGAAACAGAACGCAACGGCCCCGGCATACTTGACCAGCAGGAGCCGGACGCGGCCTGCGGGTGCAAGCAACAGGTAGCGCAAGGTCCCCATGTTGGCTTCGCCGGCGATGGTATCCCCAGCCACCACGCCGATGGTCAGGGGCAGGAATAACGGTACGCACACCACCAGGGCGGTCACGGCCACAAAAAGTCCGTTTTGGGTGATGCGGTCCAAAAAGAGCGGTCCCCGGCCTGGGGCGACGGGCCGGGACGACAGTTTGACGGCCACAGCTATGAGGATGGGTACGGCTGCGAGGGCGAGCAGCATCGCCCATGTACGGAGGCGACGGAACAGCACCGACAATTCAGAGCCAAGCAGGGACCAGCCAACCGGGGGCCGCGCCCCCGGGGCCAAGGGCTTAGAGGTGTCAGCCGACAACGTCGAACCCCTCTCCGGTCAGGGACACGAACCGGTCTTCCAGGCTTGCATCTTCAACAGCGAAACCCCGTACCCGAACGCCATCGGCAACCAAGGCTGCCACGATCACCTCAGGGGCAGGCCCGGCCAGTCCACCGTTCATGACAGCCCTCGCCTCGATGGGGCGTTCCCCATCCGGTGTGGCGGCCGGGACCAACCCCAGGCGCGCCAGGACGCCGATGGCGCGTTCGGCGTCGGGCGTTTCAACCACAACCTGCCTCTGGCCCGCGGACCGCAACTCCGCCAGCGGTCCTTGGGCGACCAGGCGCCCGGCACTCATGACGCCAACGTGGGTGCACATTTGTTCCACCTCGGCCAGCAAATGGCTGGAAACGAACACAGTGGTCCCTCCCGCGGCGAGGGATCGCACCAAGCTACGGACCTCGCGGGTGCCCTGAGGGTCCAATCCGTTGGTGGGTTCGTCCAGGACCAGCAGTTCCCGCGGCCTGAGCAGCGCGTTCGCCAAGCCAAGGCGCTGCTTCATGCCCAACGAATAGGCCCGGACCTTCTTACCGGCAGCGTGGGTAAGTCCAACACGGTCCAGGGCCTCGGCGACGCGTTGTCGACGTGTCGCCGGCAAGGCGTGGCGGTCAGCTGAATCGAGGCGCATGAGGTTTCCGGGTCCTGTGAGGAAGGGGTAGAAACCGGGCCCTTCCACCAAGGCGCCGACATTGGGGAGGACCGATGCCAGCGCGGCCGGCATGGACTGGTCCAGGACCCGGACATCGCCGCTCGTGGCGGAAGCCAGCCCCAGCAGTACCCGGATGGTGGTGGTCTTTCCCGAACCGTTGGGTCCAAGGAAGCCGAACACCGCTCCGCGCGGTACAGCGAGGTCGATGCCGTCAACGGCGGCGCGTTGCCCGAAGCGTTTCACCAGCCCGCGGGTCTCAACAGCCAGCTCCTCAGCGGCGGCCCCGCGCTGCGTTGGTGAGGGCTCCTTCACTGGGCGGCTGCCGCTGACTGGAGCCGCTCCAACGGGACCAGCCCTGCGAGGACGCGGCCGTCGTCGAGAATCAGGACGCTCACCAGCGAAGAGGTCAATGCCCGTCCGCCGGAAACGCTTTGCAACATCTGGGAGATTTGGGGATTCGAAGTAAGCCCGGCAGGCACAGCGGCGGCAGGCAGCACGACGATCGATCCCCACCCTTCGCCGGAAACCCGTGTGCCGTGAGGGGACGGCGCTTTGGCACTGGCATCGGCATCGGGCACCGGAGTGGGCCGCGCGGGAAGTACCTTCGTGGTGACAGTGGATCCCGCGGGCGGCGTGAACTGGAACAGGCCGGGATCGGGAGCGCTAAGGCTCAGATCGGTGAAGGCCAGGGAGTAGGCAGGGTCGGCTTGGTTCTTCGCCTGCACGTGGACGCCCAGCGGGAAGCCGGTTTCGGAGTCGACGTCGATGGACACCGAGGCCACCAGGGTGCCGGGGTCCTTCGGGGCAAGGTTAAGCCTGTACGCACTACGACCGGCAACCGATGAAGCCTCTCCCACCGTTACCTCGGTTCCGGCATCAACAGCGGCCAGGAACCTGCTGGCCAGTGCCTCGGGCGTGGGCAACGTCGGCTTGTTTGGAAGAGTCTCCGTGGGGGCGCCGGACTTTGGGACTTGAAGGTGGGTGGCGCTGTTGTCCGCCGAGTTGTAGAACCATGCATCCTTGCCGTTGACGATGAGGTCGCGCTCAGCCATGGCGTCCATGACTTGCAGTCGCGCCTTGGTGGGATCGCCAACGAAAACGCGTGCGGTGTGGCTGCCCGCCAGGAACTCAAGTGCGGTACCAGCAGCCGGAGTGATGCCTGGGGCCGAGGAGGTTATATCCGGGAGTCCCAGCTCCGCAGTCTGTTGAAGCGTTCCGGAGAATTCACGCACTTGCGTGCGCGCAATCATGGCAAGAACCTCATCCGCCGTCTTGGGCGGGAGCGACACTGTGGCACCGGCCTGGACCGAACCGGTGAGCACCGCAAGGGCAAGGGCAAGGGGGATCAGGAGGGCTGGCAGCCACCGCCGCTTGGCCCGCGTCATTGCTACCGACCACCGCACGTGAAAGGCATGGATTAAGACTACTCCCGTTCCTGGCCGGAATCGGGGGCAGTTACGCAGAAGCGCGAGTTAGTCCCGGATCAGCTGGCGCGCCAGTTCCACCGCACCGTGCACCGGTGCCTGTGTCAGGATCCGGACGGAAGACGGGTCCTCGAGTGAAACTTTCCGGGCTACGGCACCAGCCAGCTGGCTCTGGTTGACCAGCAGGCCCCCGGCCATGACGAGCGGCAAGTCCAGGCCCAGTTCCCCCAGTACCTGGCGGGCAAGTGTTGCCAGGGAATGCGCGGCCTCGGCCTGGATCCGAACGGCAGCGGGGTCTCCCTCAGCTGCAAACTCCAGGACGAGCGGGGCCAGGCTGGCCCAGTGGTCCGGTTCCGGCTTCGCGTAGAAGAAGTCCATGAGCTGCAGGGCATCGGCGCTGGAGGTTGCTTCCATCAGCGCCCGAACCAGTATCCCGGGCTCCAGTCCGGCGTAGTACTCGCGCAGGGCTTCCCGGACGGCGTCGCGCACCACTGAGTAGCCGCTGCCCTCATCGCCCAGCAAATAGCCATACCCGCCGCTTCGCGCTTCGCGTCCCTCGGCGTTTCGACCCCAGGCTACCGAGCCGGTGCCAGCGACCAGCACGGCGCCGGCGTCGAGGCCGGCGGCCGCGAGGACAATGCGGGTGTCGTGGACCACCTCGACTTTGGCGCCGGGGAAATGTTCCATGAGAAGGGCGGAGAGGACAGCACGGCTCGCTGGCGTGTCGGCGCCCGCTGCACCCGCACAGACGGCTTTGACTCCACCTCCCACGCTTGCGGCAATCCGGCGCAGGACCGCGTCAGCGCCCTGATGCCCGACCGATGACAAGTTGGCGCTGGTTTCCGTGATTTCATCACCGGAGCTCCCCGGTGATCCGCTAACTGTCTGGGTCTCCTCCGAGCGGACGGCGTGTGTCTTTGAGCCGCCGATGTGGAGGCCGAGGACTGGCGGCGTCACGGGAGCATCGCCGATGCTTTGGTCCTGCCGGGTGCGATGGCGCGGATCAGGGTCCCGGCCCGCTTCGCAGCGGCGCTCCTCGAGTTCACATTGTCCTTCAACTGGCGTCCCTTCGGTTCAGGTGCGGACTGTCTGTGCGAAGGTGGGGGAGTGCCCCTGGCTCGCCGCAGTTGGTTGAAACCAACAGTCCCTAGATTGGCATAGACCAATCCAGCTGTCTACAAGTAGGATGTCCAACATGCAACCAGAAGCTGCACCTGCTGCGCCGAAATATTACCTCCTCAAAACGGAGGTCTTGGCGCTGATCGCGGGTCTGCAGCCCGGGACGCTTATCCCCACCGAGCGGGCACTGGCGGAAAAGTATGCAACCTCCCGCACCACGGTCCGGCAGGCGATCAGCGAGCTCGTCGCGGAAGGCAGGTTGGGCAGGATCCAAGGGCACGGAACGTTCGTAGCACCACCTAAGGTGACGCACGTCCGGCAATTGACGTCCTTTTCCGATGACGCCCGCACGCAAGGCCTCCGTCCCGACTCCACCCTGATCGGCCTCGACGTCGTCCGGGCGGACACCGTCGTCTCGACGCACTTGGGATTGGAAGAGGGCGCGCAGGTCACCCGGTTGGAGCGGATCCGCCTGATTGAGGGCGAACCGCTGGCCCACGAAGTCGCCTGGCTGCCGGGCAAGCTGCCACGTTTCAAGTCGAACCTGTCCAAATCCGGGTCGCTGTACGCGGTCCTCGAGGACGTCTACGGGATCCGGGTCGCCGACGTGGAAGATACCGTGGAAACTGCCCTGGCAGGTCCTGGCGACGTTCAGCTTCTCGGAATCGAAATGGGTGCACCATTGCTGGTGGTACACAGGCTGGCCAGATCCGCCACAGGTGTTCCGGTGGAGTGGACCCGCAGCACGTTCCGCGGGGACAGGTTCAGGTTCGTCTCACGCGTGAAATCAGGCGATTAGCATGGCCAACTCGGCCTCAGGTGAGTCCGTCATCCGCCGCGTCGTCCGTCTGGTGGAAGCATTTGATGACTCCCACCGCACCATGAATGTCGCCACGCTGGCGCGCCGATCCGGGCTTCCAGTGACCACCACGTATCGCCTGGTGGACGAGATGCTGGCCGAGGGCCTGCTTGAACGCGAAGCCAATGCCGAGGTCCGCGTAGGCATACGGCTGTGGGAGCTCGTCTCCAGGAGTTCACGGATGGTGGGCCTGCGGGAAGCCGCGCTGCCGTTCATGGAAGACGTTCAATCGGTGGTCCAGCATTCAACGACGCTTGGGATCCTGGACTCCGACGAGGTCCTCTACATCGAACGCATCGGCTCCAGGGATTCCATGGTGGACATCACCAAGGTGGCCGGCCGGCTTCCCGTGCACGGTACATCGTCAGGGTTGGTCCTGCTGGCCTACTCGCCGGCTGCCTACCAGGACCTCTTTCTCTCCCGGACGCTGGAGAAGTTCACCGATGCCACGCTGACCAATCCAGCCGATCTGCGCCGTCACCTTGCAGCCATCCGCCAACGGGGATTCGCGTCCATGCCCGGAATCATCGTGCCGGAATCGAGCGGAATCGCCGTTCCCGTCTTCGGCCGAACGAACACCGTTGTGGCTGCCTTAAGCGTTGTGGTGCCCAGGAATGAAGAAAACGCGGCCGTGCGCGTGCCGGTATTGATGACTGCCGCGCGCGGTATTTCGAGGGCCCTGGGTTGGCGCGGCGAGCTCAAAGGCGCACTCCGCCAAAGCAATGGCAACATCTGATTCCCGTTCATCGGTAACGCTGTGGCCCCACTCACAGGCCCGCTGGCAGAGTGGAGCGCACAGCAGGGCACTGCGGACCGGACCACCGGCCGGCGCCATACACGAGGACATTGACCTTCAAGGCATTCAGCCCAAGTACATCAACGGCCCCCGGGCCCTCTTCCGTGCTGCCCTGCGCCGTAGTGATGTTTGAACGCCGCAATGCCGCGGCAGGAGGAGTTTTGGTCATGGAGTCAGCAGTACACGGAAAGCCGTCCCAACGCGTGGCCGGGAAAGTGGCTGTGGTTACCGGCGGCAGGGGAGACCTGGGAAGCGCAACCGCCCGGTTGTTGGCTGACCACGGGGCGTCCGTAGCCTCGTTGGACCGGGCCGGGACGCCGGCCGGGGGCAACCATCCCGGTATCACCGAATACGACGTGGATGTCACCGATGAGTCCAGCGTCGCAAGGACGATCGGAAAACTCAGCGAAGAGCTCGGCGCTCCGGACATCCTGGTCAACGCAGCCGGTATCATCGGCGTCGCCGGAGCAAGCCACACCGCGTCCATGGAAGACTTCAACGCCATCTTTGACGTCAACGTCAAAGGGGTTTGGCTCATGACCAAGTACGTGGTTCCAGGCATGATCGCCAAGCAGTCCGGAAGCATCATCAACTTTTCCTCCATCCACGGACTGACCGGCGGACGCAACGTGCCGCTCTACCACGCAACCAAGGGCGCTGTCCGGCTCCTCAGCAAGTCCGATGCCGCCACCTACGGCGCCCACGGTGTACGGGTGAACTCCATCCACCCGGGATCCATGAACACCAGGATGAGCCGCCGGTCGGCGGAACAGTCAGAGATCGGGGCAGAGGCCTATTACCGGCAGTTGGTAGGCAGCAACCCGCTGCCCAGGCAGGGCGAACCGGACGAAATTGCCTACGGCGTGCTGTACCTCGCTTCCGATGAGTCCCGGTTCACCACGGGATCCGAACTGGTGATCGACGGCGGCTACACCGCGGTCTGACCCGCCTGGCAACTGCAACCCCATTTCATTCCCGAAAGGCTCCACCGTGAAATTCCTGAACGGCACACAAACCGATACCTACGACGTCGTCGTGGTCGGCTCGGGCGCAGGCGCCCTGACGGCAGCGGCCACCGCCGCAAAGGCGGGCAAATCCGTCGTCGTCCTCGAAAAGACCGAGCTGCTGGGCGGTACCTCAGCGGTATCGGGAGGCATGCTGTGGGTGGCCGACAACCACCACGCCCGCGAAGCCGGTCTGAGCGACTCCAAAGAAGCCGCGGCGCAATACATCCGCGCTGTGGCCCGCGGACGTAGCCGCGAAGAGCTCCTTGATGCTGCCCTCGACTACGGGGACACCATGCTCCGTTTTACCGAGGACGAATGCGGGGTCCGTTTCATCTTCCTGGATAATTTCCCGGACTACCGCCAGGACCTTCCCGGTTCCGTTGAAGGCGGGCGGACCGTTGAACCCGAACTGTTCAACATCCGCGAGGCACTTGGCGAACTTGCACACCATGTCCGGTCCGACGGCAGGGCGCCGTTCACTATGCAGGAGTATGAGAACTGGGGTGCCTTCACCAAGTTTCCGTGGAAGGAACTGAACCAGCGGCAGGACCAAGGACTTGTGGCCAAGGGCCAGGCCCTGGTTGCCATGCTGCTTGCGAGCCTGGTCCGGGACGGCGCGGCACTGGTGGTTGGCGCCCGCGGTCAACGACTCCTGCTCGACGGCGGCAGGGTAGTGGGCGTCGAACTCGAGTCGGGTGAAACTATCCACGCCAACGACGGCGTCGTCCTCGCTACCGGTGGCTTCGAGTGGGACAAGGCGCTGGCCGATTCGTTGCTGGCCTCCCGCCTTTACATCATGTGCTCACCACCCTCCAACACTGGCGACGGACTAAAGATGGCACAGCGGATCGGGGCACAGACCCGCGGAACCCGTGAAGCCTGGTGGGCGCCGATGTCCATCACGGGAGACACCCGCGATGGAGCGCCCATTGGCACCTTGCTGAGGTTCGAACGGCAAGGACCTGGCTCGCTCATGGTCAACCGGCACGGACGCCGATTCGCCAACGAGTCCCAGAATTACAACGACCTCGCACGCTGCCTGCAGTCCTGGGATTCGCCGAACAACCAGACCCTGAACACCCCGGCACATGTGGTCTTCGACCACGGCTACCTGGAGCGCTACGGCGTCCTGGCTCACCGGGCCGGCCAACCGACGCCGGACTACCTGATCGAAGCATCCACGCTGGAAGAGCTGGCCGAAAGGATCGGTGTCCCTGCCGACGAACTCAACGCAACGGTCAGCCGCTTCAACGAATATGCCGTTAAAGGTGAGGACCCGGACTTCGGCCGGGGTGAAAGCGCCTACGACAAGTACTGGGGCGATGACGACTGCCCGTGGCCCAATCCGTCACTGGGCCCGCTGTTGACCGGACCGTTCTACGCAATGGAGGTGGTCAACGGTGCGTTCGGAAGCAACGGAGGCGTAGCGACGGACGGCCGGGCCCGCGTCCTGGACGTGGACGGCAACACCATCCCAGGCCTTTTTGCCGCCGGTAACACCACGGAGAATGCCTACGCCGCAGGCTACCCGGGGGCGGGAGCCACCCTTGGCCCCATCATGACCATGGGATACCTTGCGGGCCGGACCATTGCCGGCCAACCGGCCGAGTATGCGGGAGCAAGCGTCCCGACAGGGGTGGGAGCATGATCCGCCACGCAGTGTTGTTCAAGTTCAAGCCTGACTTTCCCGCAGCGGACAAAGCCGCCTGGGTGGCAGGCCTGGATGCGATGGACGGCAAGATTCCGGGCCTCCTGCAACTGACCCACGGCGCTGATGTCTTCCAGCACGAACGCTCCTTCGACTACGCGATCGTTGCCGATTTTGCCTCTGCCGAGGACATCGATGCCTACAACACCCATCCCCTCCACGAGCCACTCAAGAAGTACTCGTTTCCCAACAGCGAGCACATCATCGCCGTCGATTTCCACCTCTAGCAC
The DNA here is from genome assembly GCF_024608385.1 of Paenarthrobacter sp. UW852. Lineage (NCBI taxonomy): Bacteria > Bacillati > Actinomycetota > Actinomycetes > Micrococcales > Micrococcaceae > Paenarthrobacter > Paenarthrobacter sp. UW852. The sequence continues at coordinate 402,751 of NZ_JAMSGY010000001.1, read as the reverse complement.
CACTTGGACGCCGTTCGAAGGAGAACAGCCATGACTACAACTGCCCAGCAAACGACGCTGCGCAAGACCCCCGGAAAAGCGGCTTTGGCCTCGTTCCTCGGAAGCACCCTCGAGTACTACGACTTCTTCATTTATGGCTCAGCCGCCGCGCTGGTTTTCGGGCCGCTCTTCTTTCCCTCCGATAATCCTGCGGTGGGCCTGATCGGGGCCTTCGCCACCTTCGGCGTGGCCTATGTGGCCCGGCCGGTGGGTGGGCTGGTCATGGGCCACTTCGGCGACAAGCTGGGCCGAAAGAAAATCCTGCTCATCACCCTGGGCGTCATGGGTCTGTCGTCCCTCGGCATCGGGTTCCTGCCAAGCTACAGCCAGATTGGCTTCTGGGCACCGGTCCTCCTGGTCATTGGCCGCCTGGCGCAGGGGTTCTCTGCAGGGGCGGAATCGGCAGGTGCGTCCACACTGACCCTGGAACACTCACCCGAGGGCCGCCGCGGCTTCTTTACCAGCTTCGTCATGACCGGTTATGCCTCCGGCATGGTGCTCGCGACACTCGTCTTTATCCCGGTGTCCGCACTGCCCACCGAGGCGTTGCTGAGCTGGGGTTGGCGCATCCCCTTCTGGTTGTCCATTGTGGTGTTGGGCATCGCTTACTGGGTGCGGACGCACCTGGATGAGACTCCGGTGTTTGAGGACGCCAAGGATCGGCACGCCGTGGCCCCGATGCCGCTGCGGGAAGTCCTTCGTTTCCAGTCGGCTGATGTGGCGAGGGTGGTTGGCATGTCCATCATGTCCGTCATGCAGACGATCTTCACAGTCTTCGGTTTGTCCTACGCCACCGGCGCGGCAGGCTTCGACAAGGCATCCATCCTCACTGTCAACGCGGTGGCCATTGGCTTGTCCATGTTCGTGATGCCCCTGACGGCGAAACTGTCCGACAATTGGGGTCGCAGGCCGTTGCTCCTGACAGCGGCAATAGGGTGCTCAGCGACGATCTTTGCCTACTTCATGGCGTTGTCCACCGGAAACATCTTCCTGGTCTTCGCCGCCGCGTTCATCAACATGACGCTGCTCTATTCCTGCTTCAACGGAATCTGGCCCGCCTACTTCGCCGAACTCTTCGCCGCACCGGTCCGGTATTCGGGCATGGCTTTGGGGAACCAGTTGGGATTGGTGGTGGCTGGCTTTGCTCCCCTTATCGCAGGACTGCTGCTGGGCAAGGGCCACGACGGGTGGCTTCCTGTCGCCGGGTTCGCGGTGCTGTGCATGGCCATCGCCGGCGTCTCCGCCTATTTCTCGCGGGAAACCGCCAAGACTCCCATCGAAGACCTGGGGGAGCCGTACTGGCGGGGAAACGCCGTCAGGAAACCGTAGCTGCGGCCGTGCCCGCCAGGCAGCGTCGAACGAATTCGGCACTGGGTTCGGCATAGGCGGCAACAATCCGTTTGAACAATTCAGCACCCTCGGCCCCGGGCCAGTCGGCTGGCAGGAATGCTGCCGGCAACCCGGGGTCGAGGTACGGGATGATCCGCCATCGGTCGATGCACTGGACATAGGTGGCGAAGGCCTGCGCTGAGACGTCAACGGCGTGGCCTGAAACCGCGGCACCATGCTGCCTGATGAAGTCCTTGTGAAGGCCGGCCACTGCCTCCAGGTCCCACCAGTTCGACGCGGCATCCCGGAGGCTGCCACCTACCAACGGGGTTTCGGTCACGAAGACGGTTGCCATGTCCCGCAGGTCCAGGTCGGCCAGGATTTCCTCCACCTCCCCCCGCAGGGAGTCAGGGCAGATCCACAAACCCGCGGCCACTGTCCCGCAGCCGATCCAATGGAGCCTGCGCCGCAGCTGGTGGCGCTTTTCGCGTTCGGTCTCCGGAATGGAAAACGAGATCAGGCACCACGGATCGGCGTCGCCCATGCTGCGGGGGTTGTAGATCCGGCGGTCGCCACGGGCCAGCATCGTGGAGGCGCCGTCGGTGAGCGTATAGCCGGGGAGTCCGTCACGGTTTTCCTGCAGGACCACATCCTTCTTGCGCAACCGGCCCAAGGCGGTCCGGGTGACTGTGCCGGACGTGCCGAGAGACTCCATCAGGGCAACGATGTCCTTCGCCGACATCCAACCCCCGGCATCCCTCAAGTACAGGCCAATGACGGTCCGCAGCAATGAAGTGGTACTCCCGGGGCGGGAGTCCATATCGTCCAGTACAGCGCTCACTTCAGGCTCACAGCAGTTCGGCGAGGGCGTCCCGGATGGCGGTCACTCCCAGCTCAACCTCGGCGTAGCTGGTGCTCAACGGCGAGAGGCCAATGCGCAGCCCGTGCGGCGGGCGGAAATCGGGAATGACCCCCTTTTCCCAGAGGGCGGCAGTGACATCAGCGAAGAGCGGGTGGTCCACGGTAATGTGCGAGCCACGCTCGGCAGGGTCCCGGGGACTCACGATTTCGGCGCCGAGAGGCACCAGGTGTTCCTCTGCCAAAGCGATCGCATACTCGGTGATCTTGATCGACTTATCCCGGACGGCCTCCATGCCTACCGAAGCGATCAGTTCCACCATGTCCTTGAGGGGCTGCATGGCCAGCACCGGCGGTGTTCCCGTGATGAACCGCCGGATTCCCTGCGCAGGCTCGTAGGAATCCGTCATGCCGAAGGGGTTCGCGGCGCCCATCCATCCCCAAATGGGCTGCTGCAAACGGTCCTGCTGCGAGGCATTCACATAGGCAAAGGCCGGTGAGCCGGGTCCACCGTTGAGGTACTTGTACGTGCAGCCCACCGCGAGGTCGACTCCCCACGCGTCCAGTTCCAATGGCACGGAACCGACTGAGTGGCACAGGTCCCAGAGCATCAGCCCACCGGCCTCGTGGACCTTGGCGGTGATTCCCTTCGCGTCCGCAAGGAACCCCGAGCGATACGCCACATGGCTGAGGACCACGACGGCGGTCCGCTCGCCAAGCAGTCCGTCCAGGTCGTCCGCGCGGACACCACTGGCGGGGTTGGCAGCGATCCACTTGATGGTTGCGCCGCGTTCCTTGGCGATTCCCTCAATAATGAACCGGTCGGTGGGGAAGTTGTCGCGGTCAATGATGATCTCGTCGCGTCCGGGCTGGGAATCCACCGCGGCGCGGATCATCTTGTAAAGCATTACCGACGTAGAATCGCCAACTGTGGTCTGTCCCGGCGCCGCGCCAAGAGTCACTTCACCGATGCGGTCGCCAACGTTTGTGGGTTCGTCCATCCATTGTTCATCCCAGCCCCGGATGAGGCGGCTGCCCCAGGCGTCGTGGACGAAGGACGCCAGATGTGCGGCGGTGGCCTTCAGGGGGCGTCCTAGTGAGTTGCCGTCCAAATATGAGGTGAGCTGATCGGCGTCGGGCGCGTAAAAGGCTTCACCCTGGGCGGCGAGGGGATCGGCGGCATCCAGTTCGGCCGACGTTGGCCGGTGGGTTTGCTGTGCGGTGGTCATGGTTCCTCCTGTGGTGTAGGCGGGCAGTCTTGCTTAGTTGCCGATCTCGGTCCGGACGGCATAGAGCTCGGGGAAGAAGGTCAGGTCCAGGGCGCGCTTGAGGAAGTCCACTCCGGACGATCCGCCGGTTCCTACCTTGAACCCGATGGTGCGCTGGACGGTCCTGAGGTGCCGGAACCGCCATGCCTGGAAGTTGTCCTCGATGTCCACCAGGTCTTCGCACGCTTCGTAGAGTCCCCACTGTGTGTCATCGGACTCGTAGATCTTCTGGAAGATGGGAACGAGGTCTTGGCGGAAGGTCCAGGGTTCGCTGGTGTCCCGCTCCAGGATGTCGGCAGGAATGTCGTAGCCGGCACGGGAAAGGACGCCTAGGAACGCATCGTAGAGAGTTGGCTCCTCCAACAACCTGCCGAGCAGTGCGTGGGCCTCGGGCTCGCTTTCGAACACGCGCAGCATTCCCCGGTTCTTGTTTCCCAGCAGGAATTCGACGCCGCGGTATTGGAAGGACTGGAAACCCGAGGAACTCCCCAGGAAGCCGCGGAACTGGGAGTACTCGCGAGGCGTCAGGGTGCCCAGGACGGACCATTGTTCGGTCATGGTGCGCTGGATGGCTTTCACGCGGGCGATGCACTTGAGCGCTTTTCCCAGGTTGTCGGCGTCGAACAACCTCCGGGCTTCCAGGAGTTCGTGCAGGACAAGCTTGAGCCATAGCTCGCTGGTCTGGTGCTGGATGATGAACAGCAGTTCGTCATGATGTTCCGGCTCGCTGAGCGGGTGCTGGGAACTGAGCAATTGGTCAAGGTCCAGATATCCGCCGTAAGACATCGCATGGCGGAAATCGGTGCGGACACCTTCTTCGATGTGGCGGACACTCTGCGGGGAATGGGCGGGGGGCTTTTCCATGCCTTGAGAATATCACTTGCATGACGAACGTCAAGAGTTTGATTCTGCCCAACCCCCAACCGGCGATTGCGCCATCCCGTAGGCTGATGCTGAACCGTTGGGGAAGGGGGAGTGGACATGGAATCCACCCACAGGCGGACAGCTCCGGTGTCGATCTACCTGGATGTCGACGGCGTGGTGAACCCCTTCAGTCCCGTAGGAACCACTGACTGGGGTAACGAATGGACCTTCGCCGATGCGGGCATCCTCGAAGTTGCTTTCGCGCCGGAGGCCGTGGCCGAGCTTAATGACCTCTCCGGCCACCCGGCTGCCCGCTTCGTCTGGCTCACCACCTGGGAACGGTTGGCGCCCGAGTTCCTCTGCCCCGCCATTGGACTGAGGGGTGAGGACTGGCCGGTACTCTCCAGCCAGGGCTGGGACGAGGGCCCCGAATGGTGGAAGCTGGTGGCCCTCCAGAAGGATCTGGCGTCGGCCGGTAGTGATCGGATGATCTGGCTGGATGACCAACTCAGTGCCGAGCCCGAGGCACGTTCCTGGGCCGAGTACCAGCAGGACCGTGTGCTGTGCGTCTCCCCGGATCCACGGAAGGGGCTGACGCGTAAGGATTTGGCGGCCGTCCGGGCATATTTGGGTTGATGCCTGCCCCGGGTACGTTTGTCCGCTCAGGGCCCCGCCACGTAGGATTCTTAAGGTTTCAAGCCCGCCAGAATGAATCCCGCAAGTCGAGTCAGTTGAACAGATGCTGAACTATGCTGTGGATGGCAGGTACGGGGAAGTGGAACTGCTGAACGTCGACTCTGCAGATTGGGCAACAGGTGGATATCACCTTCATGGTCGCGCTGGTAATAGCGTTGGCCCTATTTTTTGACTTCACCAACGGGTTTCACGACACAGCCAATGCGATGGCTACACCCATCGCTACGGGGGCGATCAAGCCCAAAACGGCTGTTGCCCTGGCGGCTGTGCTCAACCTTGTGGGCGCGTTCCTCTCCACCGAAGTGGCCAAGACCATTTCCGGAGGCCTGATCCGGGAAGGTACGGACGGCATCCACATCACGCCGGATATTATCTTCGCGGGACTCATGGGCGCAGTTCTGTGGAACATGATCACCTGGCTCAAGGGTCTGCCTTCAAGTTCCTCGCACGCCCTTTTCGGCGGCCTGATCGGCGCTGCAGTGGTTGGCATTGGCTTCCACTCCATCAACTTTGAAACTGTCCTGCAGAAGGTCATTCTGCCCGCAGTCATCGCACCCCTGATCGCGGGGTTCGTGGCTTACATCTGTACCCGCCTGGCCTACGCGCTTACGTCGCGGCACGATCCCGAGACCGGCGACAAACTCACCCAGAAACGCGGTGGGTTCCGCACGGGCCAGATCTTCACGTCCAGCCTGGTGGCCCTCGCCCACGGTACGAACGACGCCCAAAAGACCATGGGTATCATCACCCTGGTCCTGATCGCTGGAGGCACCCAGGCCCCCGGCAGCGGCCCCCAATTCTGGGTCATCACCGCCTGCGCCCTGGCGATTGCGATCGGCACCTATGCCGGCGGCTGGCGCATCATCCGGACCATGGGCTCCGGTCTGACCGAGGTTAAGCCCGCGCAGGGATTCTCCGCTGAAACAAGCACGGCCTCGGCCATCCTCGCGTCATCGCACTTGGGCTTCGCGCTCTCCACCACGCAGGTTGCGTCGGGTTCGGTCATCGGTTCCGGCCTGGGCCGTAAAGGCACTTCGGTCCGATGGGGAACCGCAGGCAAGATTGCTTTAGGTTGGCTGTTCACCCTCCCGGCCTCGGCGATCGTCGGTGCCCTGACGGCGCTCCTGGTGGGCACCGGCGTCGTTGGCGTTGTCATCGCAGCAGTGGTTGGAACGTCCGCTGTGGTGTTCATGTTCGTGGTTTCACGTAGGTCCCATGTCGGCCACCATAACGCCGTGGAAGTCGACGAGGCCGGCCACGCAGTGCAGTTCAGGAAAAAGAAGAAAAACCGAAAGACCACCCCGAGCGGAGACGTGCAGCGATGAAATGGTTGGAATTGCTGCAGGTTGCAGGTGTCACCCTTGTGGCTGCCGTTACCTTGGTTGTCCTGTATTCACTGGGGGTACGCCTGACGGCCATCGCCGGTGACGCCCAGCAGAAGTCACCCGCATTGATCCGCTCGCTGGCTTACGTCTGCTTCGGCGTGTGCGGGGTAGCCGTCCTGTTCGGCATCTACCTGATCGTCCCCTACTTCGGTAAATAGCGGCCGCTCTGGCAGTCACACCCCATCGGGAGAATAATCAGCAGTGTAGTTGTGCACGTGACTGCGTGATCGTGATCCGGCAGATGTGGGGCTGTCATGAAATGCCAATCCCGGAACCAAATCATCGGGCTGGCCTTGGCGCCGATCCTGATGCTGGGACTCTCTGCCTGCCTTCCCCCATCCACGGAAGGACTCCGGCCTGACCAAGGCTCCAGCGCAGCCAGCCAGGACACCTCGCAGCAATCGCAGCAAATGCAGCCAACCATCGCCGCTCCAACTACCGCCCAGCCCCGCGAAGCTACCGATCCGGCAGTCTCGGGAGCGCCGGCCAGTTCCAGTGCGCCGGAACCGGCCGACGCGCCGGCCACCTCCGGCGGGCCGCAGGCGGACGCGCAAGTTGTGCAGTGGTTGCCTGCCGGACCCATTGGGCCCAACGACCCAGTGTCGGGACAGCGATATCTCCTGCTTCAACAATTCCAATGTGACGCCTTGGCCCAAAGCCTCGAAGGCGCTGAGGACGCTGCTGTGTGGCAGGCGGGAGCGGCTGTCTGCCGGGCTGTGCAAAGCGGAAGCCAGCAGGACTGGCAACGGGCATCCAAAGCCGTGGGCGCAACTCCGCAGATTCCACAAAGCAAGTGCCTGGAATTCAGGGTTGCGATTACCGCTGCATCATTGCTTGCCCAGCACCGTAGTAATCCGCAGGCGGCCTTCAACGTACAGCCCGGGCAAGGAGAGGCCTGCCCCAGGCAGCTGGTCGGGTTGACCGTGGTGGACGAGGAGCTCAACCCGCTTCCCGGCACAACCCGCGCAACGGGTCCCAGCACGGGCGGCACCATTGTCCGCCTGGACGGGTACTACGTGCATGTAAGCGAGGTCCTGTTCGACGGCGTACCTGCGGATGTCGACTTTGTTGGTGACCGGCACGACTATGGAACGGTCTACCTCCGGATGCCCCCGGCACAGGGTCGGGACTCGGTCAGGATCTCGATCACCGACACGATGGAGGTCGCAGGAACTGTCACGTTCTTCTACGAGGACTCCGGCCTGTCCACGGGTGCCCGAGGTCCGTCGCCGTCCCCCGGGACCATTCCCGCAACACAGCCGCCGGACGTCTCCATTACTCCCTCCACGTCGCCTGAACCGTCCACCACGGCCGCACCTTAGGGGCAGGTCCAGGTACTCACCTGTCCGTCCGCTGGCTAGTCTGGGGCCATGTCACTTTTCCAGTACTACGTAGCGGCAACCGTTGACGGCTTCATCGCCTCACCTGATGACGACCTGGCCTGGCTCCTGCAGTTCGACCAGGTGGACGGCGTGAACGAGAGCATCGGGTCCTTCATGGCGGGAGTGGGCTGTATCGCCATGGGCGGCGACACCTACCGATGGCTGATCGAGCACGAGCCGGACAACTGGCCGTATCCGGAAACGCCATGCTGGGTCTTCACCCACCAGGACTACGTTGCGCCGGCGGGATCGGATATTACCTTCGTCCGTGGTGACGTTCGCAGCTTCGCCCCTGACCTTCTCAAGGCCGCTGGCGATAGGAACGTCTGGTTGGTCGGTGGCGGAGATTTGGTGGCCCAATTTGCCGACGCGGGACTCCTCCACGAAATGATCGTCACCATCATTCCGGTGGTGCTGGGCGCCGGCAAGCGGCTCCTGCCGTTGAAAGGCCCGACGGCGCCCCTTGAGTTGGTCTCGTCCCGCATCCTTGGGGGCGCCGCTGCGGAACTGCATTACCGGATGCCGCAGTCCGTCACCACTGGCTAGTGCCGGTTGTCCCGGATCATGTTGGTGATCCGGGCCGTTGAGAGGCGGCGGCCCTTGTCGTCGGTGATGACGATCTCGTGTGTGGCAAGGGTTCCTCCCAGATGGATGGCCGTGCAGGTTCCCGTCACCAGGCCGGCAGCAACCGAGCGGTGATGGGTGGCGCCCACTTCGATGCCGACTGCATGCCTGCCCCTTCCGGCATGCAGTGATGCGGCGAAGGATCCCAGTGTCTCGGCGAGGACCACGTGGGCCCCGCCATGGAGGATCCCGGCCACCTGGGTATTGCCCTCAACGGGCATAGTCGCCACGATGCGTTCGGCTCCCATTTCGGTGAAACGGATGCCGAGTTTCACCACCAGGGCGCCAACTCCGTGGGCCGACAGCCAATCATGGAACTCTTCAGGCACACCTGCCTCATTCAGCTCGTCGACAAACGGGTTCGGCGTGAAATTGTCCTTCATGCCAACTAGGCTGGCACCTGTGAGTGAAACAACCAAACCGGACCAGGTTCCAACGGCCCAGGCTGCTGCCGTCGCTACAGCACCCGCACCTTCCGCCAACAGCACGGGGGAGGGCCGGCCAAGGTTGCTGGTCCTCGATGGCCACTCCATGGCGTTCAGGGCGTTCTATGCCCTTCCCGCCGAGAATTTCTCCACGGCACGGGGGCAATACACCAACGCAGTGCACGGCTTCACGTCCATGCTGATCAACCTGATCAAGGATCAGAAGCCCACCCACGTTGCCGTGGCTTTCGACGTTTCCGACGACACCACGTTCCGCAAGGCCGAGTACAGCGAATACAAGGGCGGACGCAACGCCACCCCCGCGGAGTTCGCGGGCCAGATCGGACTCATTGCCAAGGTCATGGAGGCATGGGGGATCCGGACCATTGCCATGCCCGGATATGAAGCGGACGATGTCCTGGCTACGCTGGCAGCACAGGGCGACGCGGCGGGCTTCGAGGTCCTCCTTGTCTCCGGTGACAGGGACGCCTTCCAGCTCATCAACGACAACGTTTTTGTGCTCTACCCGAAGCAGGGCGTCAGCAACATCCCCAAGATGGACGCTGCTGCCATCGAAGAGAAGTACTTCGTCAAACCGAGCCTCTACTCGGACCTCGCCGCGCTGGTCGGCGAATCGGCGGACAACCTCCCTGGTGTACCGGGCGTTGGCCCCAAGACCGCTGCCAAATGGATCAACCTTTACGGCGGCCTTGAAGGCATCCTGGAAAACCTCGATTCCATCGGCGGCAAGGTCGGCGGTGCCCTCAAGGAGAACCTGGAGAACGTCAAGCGCAACCGCAGGCTGAACCAACTGCTGTCCGATCTTGACCTGCCCCTCACACTGGCGGACCTGCACGAACCACGCCCTGACCGCCAAGCCATTGAGGAGCTCTTTGAAGAGCTCGAATTCAGGACACTCCGCACCCGGCTCTTCGACCTTTACGGCGACGACACGGCCGGTGCCGCACCGGACACCATCGACGCTCCGGAGTTTTCCAGGATCACGGACGCTGAGTCGCTGGAGGCGTTCTTCGGCGCAGGGGCCGGCATGCGCTCAGCCCTCGCGGTGCAATTGGTTCCCGGGCGCATCGGCGACGACGCGAGTGCCCTGGCAGTAGTCCGCAACAACGGTGCTGCGTACATTGAACTCGCGGACCTGGATGCCGCGGCAGAGTCCGTGCTGCTTCGCTGGCTTCGGGACCCCGAAGAAGCCAAAGTGCTGCACGAGTTCAAATCGGCGCTCAAGGCCTTGCACAACCGGGGCCTTGGACTTGAGGGCGTGGTGGATGACACCTCAATTTCCGGTTACCTGATCCAGCCCGACCGTCGCAGCTACGACCTCGCCGAGCTCGCCCAGGTGCACTTGAAAATTTCGCTCGCGGCGGCTGCAGCCCCCTCCGGCCAGCTGGAGCTGGACCTTTCCGGGGAAACCGACGAAGTTGCCGCAACAGCGCTCGTCCAGCATGCCGCCGTCGTGCACGCACTCAGCAAGCACTTCGAAACCGAACTTGCCGACATCAAGGCCGATGCCCTGCTGACGACGCTTGAACTTCCCGTCGCGCGCGTCCTGGCGCAGATGGAGCTGACGGGTATCTACGTCTCCACGGACCGAATGGATGAGCAACTTGCCGACCTCACCAAGGTGATCGGCAATGCCCAGGAACAGGCGTTCGCTGCGATCGGCCACGAGGTAAACCTCGGATCGCCGAAGCAGCTCCAGACCGTCCTCTTTGACGAACTTGGGCTCCCCAAGACCAAGAAGATCAAGTCCGGCTACACCACGGATGCTGCGTCTTTGAAGGGGCTGCTGGAGAAGACCGGACACGAGTTCCTGGTCCAGCTCATGGCGCACCGGGAGTCCTCCAAGCTGGCCCAGATGGTGGAGACCCTCAAGAAGTCCGTTGCCGACGATGGCCGCATCCACACCACGTATGCGCAGAACATCGCAGCAACCGGCCGTATCTCCTCCAACAACCCCAACCTGCAGAACATCCCCGTCCGCAGCGAGGAAGGACGGCGTGTTCGGGGCATCTTTGTCGTCAGCGAGGGCTACGAGTGCTTGCTGTCCGCGGACTACTCACAGATCGAGATGCGCATCATGGCGCATTTGTCCGGCGACGAAGCCTTGATCCAGGCTTACCGCGACGGCGAGGACCTGCACCGCTTCGTGGGCTCACGGATCTTCAACGTTGAGCCGGCTGAGGTCACCAGTGCCATGCGCTCCAAGGTCAAGGCGATGTCGTACGGCCTGGCGTATGGCCTGACGTCCTTTGGCCTTTCAAAGCAGTTGGAGATCTCCGTCGATGAGGCGCGCACCCTTATGAAGGATTACTTCGACCGTTTCGGTGGAGTTCGCGACTACCTGCGCGGCGTCGTGGACCAGGCCCGCACGGATGGCTACACGGCCACCATCGAAGGCCGCCGGCGCTACCTGCCGGACCTGACCAGCACCAACCGGCAGGCCCGCGAGGCTGCAGAACGCATCGCATTGAACTCACCCATCCAGGGCTCGGCGGCGGACCTTATCAAGCGCGCCATGTTGGGCGTTTCCGCGGAGCTGGCCACCCAGGGCCTGAAATCCCGCCTGCTGCTACAGGTCCACGACGAACTGGTTCTCGAGGTGGCACCAGGGGAGCGCGAGGCAGTGGAGAAACTGGTCATCGAACAGATGGGCTCGGCAGCTGACCTTTCAGTCCCGCTGGATGTGCAGATCGGCGTGGGTTCAAGCTGGTACGAGGCCGGACACTAACCCGGGCAGGCATTCAATGGATCGCCGGAGGGCGCGCCGCCGAGATGGTGGCGCGCCCTCCGGCGTCTGGTTAGGCTCGGGAGCGTGGCTGATCCCAATGAACCAAACCTTGAAAAATACTCCGCCCGGCGATTTCCTGCCGTAGGAAACCCGGAAGATGCCGATTACGGCCGATGCGCCACGTGGGTGCAGGCAGTCTCACATGGCTTCCACCAGCAACGGCGCGATGACGAATTCCTGGCCAAGACGCTCGCTGCTTACGAGACTGACCAGCGACAGCTGACCGGCGTTTACGTCAACGGGACCGTGCCGGACCATTCCTTGGGTGCCGACGTGCCCGTGGCGACATACGCCACGATGCGCAAGTCCCTGAACATCGGCTTCGGACGCCAGCTGGAAACCAATTTGGTTACGTCAGTGACGGTCCGTGGCACCCACCGCAGGAACGGAATCCTTCGCGGAATGATCACGGCCGACCTGGAGTCTGCCAAGGACGATGGCTTGGCCATGGCTGCCCTTACGGCGTCCGAAGGCTCCATTTATGGCCGCTTTGGCTTCGGGGTGGCTACGTTCGAACGGAGCATCAAAGTTGATACCGGGCCACGCTTCCGCCTGAAGGGCGAATCGGAGGGCACCGTCGAGGTCGCCGATCCTGCGGTGCTCCTGGACGTGGCGCCGAAGGTATTTGAGCGCGTCCACCGGCTATCGCCGGGTTCAGTGGACCGGCAGGAGTATTACCGGCTGATCGCGTCCGGCTCCATTGGCCCCGACGGCAAGCCCGACACCAGCGTTCGCTGCGCCCTGCACTATGATCTTTCCGGAGCGTTGGACGGCTACGTTTCCTACCGCTTCAAAGGGTGGGAGCACAAGCCGTACACCATGGAAATCGTTGACCTGGTGGCGGCGACCAACGCCGGGTATCTTGATCTCTGGCGATTCCTGGGCAGCATCGACCTCATTGACGAGATCACATGGGCCGAGGCTCCCGTGGATGACCCCCTGGCGTGGGCCCTTGAAGATCCGAGGTGCATCGATGCTTCGGAAATCCGCGACATGCTGTGGCTCCGGATCCTGGATACTCCGGCAGCCCTGCAGGCCCGCCACTACGCGTCAGCGGGGAGGCTGGTCATGGAAGTAGCAGATCCGTTGGGAATGGCGGATGGTGCCTGGGTCGTGGAGTCCGACGGCGGCAGCACCGCCGTCGTGCGGGACGCTGCGGGCGAAACGCCCGACCTCAGGCTGGACGTGGCGGACCTCGCGTCGATCTATTTGGGCGCCGTGTCGCCGGTGACGTTGGCCGCCGCGGGACGCATCAAGGAGAAGCGTCCAGGCGCTGCGCTCCAAGCCCAGCAGCTCTTCGCAGTTGAGCGGTCCGCACACTGCATGACCCACTTCTAAGCCTTAGCCCGAACCAAACATCATCAGATAGCCACAACAAGACGGGGACATCCATGGGGGATTCCACGCGGCGGCCGTTGGTCCGCCGTCGATCAGTGCTGCTCGGAATAGCGGGCTTCGCGTCAGCGGCCCTGGCAGCATGCTCGGAGACAGCAAACGCTTCCGGCACGGATGCCGACGCAACGGGAGAGGCGACGCTTCCGGCGTCAGGCCCGGCAACAGGCCCCGCTACTCCGCCGCCGTCCATCGCTGCCAGGTCCCGTGAGCAGGCCGCTGCTGCCCTGGCCCCGGCGGTGCCGGACAAGCAGCAGATCCTGGCGGAGTTCGCCGAACGCCGCCCCAAGGAATGGGGCCTCCACGTGACCGGGGTGGTGAACAACTCGCAGTCCCGGCAAGTAGCCCTCACCTTTGATGCTTGCGGCGGGCCGGGAGGGGCAGCATGCGACCAGAAGCTGCTGGAAACGCTGCGCCGGCTCAACATCCCCGCCACCCTCTTCTTGAACAGCCGCTGGATCCGTGCCAACCAGGGGCTGTCTGCGGAGCTGGCCGCCGACCCGCTGTTCGAGCTGGCCAACCACGGAACTGCGCACCTTCCCTTGTCCGTGAATGGTAAGTCGGCATACGGAATCGCCGGAACCGCTACCGCTTCGGCGGCTTACGACGAGCTCATGGGCAACCAGGAAGTGGTGCACGAACTGACCGGGACAAGGCCACGCTTCTTCCGCCCAGGGACTGCCTACTACGACGACGTGGCTGCTGCCATGACGCACCGGGTGGGCCTGGTGCCCGTCAACTTCTCCGTAAACGGCGACGGCGGAGCCACCTATCCGGCGGCAACCGTCGCCGCCGAGGTGGGTCGGGTAGCCGCCGGTGACATCGTCATTTCACACTTCAACCGGCCGGCCGGGGGCACGGCGGAAGGCTATGCGCTTGTCCTGCCGAGGCTGCTGGACAGGGGCATCGGGTTCGGGCGGCTCAGCGACGTGCTCACCCCGTAGGACTCCTTTTGACCATGCTTTGCCAATGCGACTAGAATAAACGGGCGTGTACTACGTGCATGCATCCATTTTGTATTAATCCACAAATCAGGATGACCCGGTAATTTGCCGTGTTCTGCCGTCCGGACCCGGGCGGCAGCGGTTCGCCTGACCGACTAACTATCCACAACGGAGCCCCTACTACATGACCATCACCTCCACCGAGAAGCCCGGTACCCCCGTAGTCGCCATTAACGACATCGGTACCGCTGAGGACTTCCTCGCAGCTGTCGACGCCACCATCAAGTACTTCAACGACGGTGACCTCGTCGAAGGTACCGTCGTCAAGGTCGACCGCGACGAAGTTCTGCTCGACATCGGTTACAAGACCGAAGGTGTCATCCCTTCCCGCGAGCTTTCCATCAAGCACGATGTTGATCCCGGCGACGTTGTCGCTGTTGGCGATCAGGTCGAAGCTTTGGTCCTCACCAAGGAAGACAAAGAAGGCCGTCTGATCCTCTCCAAGAAGCGTGCTCAGTACGAGCGTGCCTGGGGCGACATCGAGAAGGTCAAGGAAGAAGACGGTGTCGTTACCGGTACCGTCATCGAGGTTGTCAAGGGTGGCCTCATCCTGGACATCGGCCTGCGCGGCTTCCTGCCCGCATCCCTCGTCGAAATGCGTCGTGTCCGCGACCTGGCTCCGTACATCGGTCAGCAGATCGAAGCCAAGATCATCGAACTGGACAAGAACCGCAACAACGTTGTCCTCTCCCGCCGTGCATGGCTCGAGCAGACCCAGTCCGAGGTTCGCTCCACGTTCCTCAACAAGCTGGAAAAGGGCCAGGTTCGTCCCGGCGTTGTTTCCTCCATCGTCAACTTCGGTGCATTCGTGGACCTTGGCGGCGTAGACGGCCTCGTTCACGTTTCCGAGCTGTCCTGGAAGCACATCGACCACCCGTCCGAGGTTGTCGAGGTTGGCCAGGAAGTCACCGTCGAGGTCCTCGAAGTGGATCTGGACCGCGAGCGTGTCTCCCTGTCGCTCAAGGCTACGCAGGAAGATCCGTGGCAGACCTTCGCCCGCACCCACGCCCTCGGCCAGGTTGTTCCGGGTAAGGTCACCAAGCTGGTTCCGTTCGGTGCGTTCGTTCGCGTCGAAGACGGCATCGAAGGCCTCGTGCACATCTCCGAACTGGCTGTCCGCCACGTGGAGCTGGCCGAGCAGGTTGTCTCCGTTGGCGACGAACTGTTCGTCAAGGTCATCGACATCGACCTCGAGCGTCGCCGCATCTCCCTCTCCCTCAAGCAGGCCAACGAGGGTGTGGACGCTGACAGCACCGAGTTCGATCCCGCTCTGTACGGCATGGCCGCTGAGTACGACGAAGAGGGCAACTACAAGTACCCCGAGGGCTTCGACCCCGAGTCGAACGAATGGCTCGAAGGCTACGAGAACCAGCGTGCAGCCTGGGAGCAGCAGTACGCTGACGCCCAGACCCGCTGGGAAGCCCACAAGAAGCAGGTTGCCCAGCACGCTGCCGACGACGCTGCAGCTGCAACGTCCGGCGAGAGCGACTCCGGCACCACCAGCTACTCCTCGGAGCCGGCCGCTGCTGAGTCCAACGCCGGCACCCTGGCGTCCGACGAAGCACTCGCCGCTCTGCGCGAGAAGCTCACCGGCAACTAATTCCGCCTCCCTCACGGGATGTGCTGAATAGCCAAAAAGGACCCCTGCCTCCGGGCAGGGGTCCTTTTGCGTTCGTCGGATCGGGGCGGGAGCGGGTTTATCACACGGGCATGTCGATCCATTCAGTTCCTTCGGGCCGCAACTCGACGGACCCTGCCGTCAGGGACGCCAACCTGCCCTGGGCCTTGGCTATCTCTGCGGGGTTGTCCGCGAGGGCCAGCCGGAGGATGGTGTGCCTGGCCTCGTAACCGGTTTCGGCCATGACGTACCCGGCGCCCCGGAGTTCATTTTCGAGGCGACCCGCTTCTGCGTGCGGGACTTCCACTGCACAGAGCCGCAACCGTCGGCGGTTCACCAGGGGAGCGGACTCCAAGGCTGACGAGACGGACTCCGAATAGGCACGCACCAGCCCTCCCGCACCCAGCAGGATCCCACCGAAATAGCGCACGACGACGACACTTACGTCGCTCAGGTCGGTCACCTGCGGTGCTGTTTCGCGTTTGATGAGGGCTTCGAGCATGGGAATGCCGGCCGTTCCCGAGGGCTCACCATCATCACTGGAACGTTGGACCATGCGGTCCGGCCCGATGACGAACGCAGAGCAATGGTGGCGGGCGTCATGGAATTCCCGCCGTAAGTCCGACACGAGCGAACGGGCGGTCTCCTCGTCAGGCGAACGACGCAGCACGGTAATGAACCGGGATCGGCGGATTTCCAGTTCGTGGCGGACATCAGGTCCCGCGGCCAGCGTTGTGTAGGTTGTTGCGCGGCTGTCGTCCTCAATTTCCACCGCTTCAGTCTAGTGTTGAGTGGTGTTGAAGATTGGGCTGACGGGCGGCATCGCCTCAGGAAAATCACTGGTCGCGTCACGGCTGCAGGAACTGGGCGCTGTCCTCGTCGACGCTGACGCGCTTGCACGGCAGGTGGTGGAACCCGGCACTCCCGGCCTGGAGCGTGTGGTGGAGGCGTTCGGTCAGGGCATCCTCGACCAGGACGGCAGGCTGGACCGGCCCCAGCTGGGCTCCATCGTGTTTCGCAACGCCGGGCAGCGGGAAGTGCTCAATGGCATCATCCACCCGCTGGTCCGTGAAGCCGCCGCAGCGGTCGTAGCAGCTGCCGGCGCCGGTGACATCGTAGTGCAGGACATTCCGCTGTTGGTTGAAACAGGGCAGGGCAGTAACTTCCACCTGGTGCTGGTGGTGGATGCGCCGGACGACGTGCGCCTGCAGCGAATGGTGGAGTTTCGCGGCATGTCACCGGAGGATGCCCGCTCACGTATCGCTGCCCAGGCGACGCGCGAAACCCGCAATGCCGCCGCAGACGCAGTGCTGGCCAATGTAGGCACGCGGGAGGAACTGCTGGCCCGCGTCGACGTCCTCTGGGAGCAACGCCTGGTGCCGTTCGTGGAGAACCTGCGGCAAGGCAAACGCGCTCCAAGGCCGGGTGCGGCCGTCATGGTTCCCGCCGACCCCACGTGGAGCCTGCAGGCCGGGCGGCTCGCGGCCCGCATCGCTGCATCCGCACCGGGGGAGATCCTTGCCGTTGACCATATAGGCTCGACGTCCGTGCCCGGTTTGGCCGCCAAGGATGTTATCGATCTCCAGGTCACGGTAGCTGATCCAGGGACGGCGGACCGGATAGCGCCGCTGCTGGCCGCTGCCGGTTATCCCGCTGTCCCAGGCATCACCCATGACACGCCAAAACCCTCCCTTCCGGATGCCCGGCAGTGGGAAAAGAGGTTCCATGCCAACGCGGACCCGGGCCGGCCGGTGAACCTCCACGTTCGGGCGGCAGGGTCAGCCGGGTGGCGCTATGCCCTGCAGTTCCGCGACTGGCTGCGGGCCGAACCCTCTGCTGCGCGTCTCTACGAAGAGCACAAGCGGGAGCTCGTGGCCCACCACTCCGAAGACCTGGACACCGCTGCCTACGCGAACGCCAAGGAACCGTGGTTCGCCGCTGTGGCGTGGCCGCTCATGGATGAGTGGGCTGCCCGCACAGGCTGGCTGCCGCCGTCGTATTCCTCTTCCGCTGATGGCAAACGCGGACAGTAGCTGTCCTCGGACGGGGGTAGATTTGATTCATGAGCCTTGCCCAGGAAATCAACCGTGTCGTCGCACCGTTCGAAGTGATCAGCGAGTTCAAACCCGCCGGTGACCAGCCGACCGCCATTGCTGAGCTGACAGAACGCATCAACAACGGCGAAAAAGACGTCGTCCTCCTCGGCGCCACAGGTACAGGCAAAAGCGCAACGACGGCGTGGCTCATCGAGCAGGTCCAGCGACCCACACTGGTGATGGTCCAGAACAAAACCCTCGCTGCGCAGTTGGCCAATGAATTCCGCGAACTGCTGCCCAACAACGCGGTGGAGTACTTCGTCTCCTACTACGACTACTACCAGCCGGAAGCATATGTAGCGCAGACGGACACCTTCATCGAGAAGGACTCCTCCATTAACGAGGAAGTCGAGAGGCTGCGCCACTCCGCCACCAACGCGCTGCTCACCCGCCGCGACGTCATCGTGGTGGCAACGGTGTCCTGCATCTACGGCCTGGGCACGCCGGAAGAATACATTGCCGGAATGGTCACCCTCCGCAAGGGAGCGGAGATGAACCGGGACCACCTGCTGCGCAGGTTCGTTTCCATGCAGTACACCCGCAACGACATGGACTTCCACCGGGGAACGTTCCGGGTCCGCGGCGACACCGTGGAGATCATCCCGATGTATGAAGAACTGGCCATCAGGATCGAATTCTTTGGCGATGAAATCGAGAATATCCAGACCCTGCATCCGCTGACCGGAGAAGTCCTCCGGGAGGAAGAAGAAATGTACGTGTTCCCGGCCTCCCACTATGTGGCCGGACCGGAACGGATGGCACGTGCCATCAAGCGGATTGAGGACGAACTTGCCGACCGCTTGAAAGTGCTCGAGGGGCAGAACAAGCTGGTGGAAGCACAACGGCTTCGGATGCGCACCACGTACGACCTTGAGATGATGCAGCAGATGGGCTTCTGCAACGGCATCGAGAACTATTCGGTACATATTGACGGCCGCGCCCCCGGGACGGCACCCCACTGCCTGCTGGACTACTTCCCCGACGACTTCCTCCTGGTCGTCGACGAGTCGCACGTCACCATTCCCCAGATCGGTGCCATGTACGAGGGCGACATGTCCCGCAAGCGAAACTTGGTGGACTTCGGGTTCCGGCTGCCCTCCGCCATGGACAACAGGCCCCTGAAATGGGATGAGTTCCTGGAACGGATCGGCCAGACCGTCTACCTCTCCGCCACCCCTGGCAAATATGAGCTGGGCAAGGCCGATGGCTATGTCCAGCAGATCATTCGTCCCACGGGCCTCATCGATCCCGAGGTCGTGGTCAAGCCCACCAAGGGCCAGATTGACGACCTTTTGGGGGAGATCAGGACACGGACCGAAAAGAACGAACGCGTCCTTGTCACCACCCTGACAAAGAGGATGGCGGAAGACCTCACCGACTACCTGGTGGGCCACGGCGTCAAAGTGGAATACCTCCACTCCGACGTCGACACCCTGCGGCGCGTCGAGTTGCTCCGCGAGCTCCGCATGGGCGTCTTCGATGTCCTGGTGGGCATCAACCTGCTCCGTGAAGGCCTCGACCTGCCCGAAGTCTCCCTCGTCAGCATCCTTGACGCGGACAAGGAGGGCTTCCTGCGTTCCTCGACGTCCCTGATCCAGACCATCGGCCGTGCTGCACGCAACGTTTCGGGCCAGGTGCACATGTACGCCGACAAGATCACGGACTCCATGGCCCACGCCATTGAGGAGACCAACCGGCGCCGTGCCATCCAGGTCCAGTACAACACCGACCATGGCATCGACCCCCAGCCGCTGCGCAAGAAGATCGCCGATATCACCGATCAGCTGGCCAAGGAGGACGCCGACACCCAGGAGCTGCTGAACAACAACCGACTGGCCAAGGGTGCCAAGCGGGGTAAGTCAGCCGCGAAGGGTGCCGCGACGGTCCGGCAGGACGGGCTCGCTGCAGCTCCCGCTGAGGACCTTGTGGGACTCATTGAGCAACTCACGGAACAGATGCACGGGGCGGCGGCCGAGTTGCAGTTCGAAGTGGCTGCCCGGATCCGTGATGAGGTCAAGGAGTTGAAGCGCGAACTAAGGCAGATGCAGACCGCGGGCCACGCCTAAGGTAAGGTTGGAAGCACGTAGGGGAGTATCCCAAGCGCTAAGTCCGTCAGCACGCAAGGCATGGTTGCCTCGCCGGGCCTAGCGGGTCGCCATGTCAGAGCATTAAGTCTCCAGGGCGGCCGGAGAGACTTACACCGCTTTCACGTACCCTGCGAAAGGCCCCTAAATGGAGCTCCCTGTCTGGTTCGAGGTCGGCTCGTTCGTCGTCCTTGGAATTATTCTGCTGATTGACCTCTTGCTGGTCGTCAAACGCCCCCACGAACCCTCAATGAAGGAAGCCGGCCTGTGGGTCGCCTTCTATGTGGCCTTGGCCATGGTGTTCGCCGGAGCAATGTTCTATTTCACCGGTCCGGAGTACGGCAGCCAATTCATCGCGGGCTGGGTTACCGAGTACAGCCTGAGCATCGACAACCTGTTCGTCTTCATCATCATCATGGCCCGGTTCGCGGTGCCCCGTAAGTACCAACAGGAAGTGCTGATGGTGGGTATCATCATCGCCTTGGTCCTTCGGGGAATCTTCATTGCACTCGGCGCTGTAGTCATCGAGCAGTTCAGCTGGGTGTTCTACATCTTTGGCGCGTTCCTGCTGTGGACTGCCTGGAAGCAGGCCAAGGACTCCGGTGAAGATGAGGAAGAAGGCGCCGAGAACCCGCTTATTGCGCGCCTCCGCAAGGTCCTGCCCATGTCGGAGAAGTTCGACGGCGGCAAGTTGCGGACCACCGTAAACGGCAAGAAGGTCTTCACCCCCATGCTGATCGTCTTCGTGACCATCGGCCTGACAGACCTCCTGTTTGCTGTCGACTCCATCCCGGCGATCTTCGGGCTTACCCAGAGCGCGTTCATCGTCTTCACCGCGAACATCTTCGCGCTGATGGGCCTGCGCCAGTTGTACTTCCTGCTCGGTGGCCTGATGACACGCCTGGTTTACCTGAAGCACGCACTGTCCGTGATCCTGGCGTTCATTGGCGTCAAGCTGGTCCTCCACGCCATGCACGTCAACGAACTGCCCTTCATCAACGGTGGCCACCACATCGAGTGGGCTCCGGAGATCCCCACGTACGTCTCGCTCGCGGTCATCGTCGGAACCATCATTGTGGCAGTCGTGGCCAGCCTCCTGAGCCCGGCAGCCCGCAAAGCCAAGATGGATGCCAGGCTGGAAGAGGACGCACGAAAGAGCCTGAGCGAAGCCGAATAACAGGCTTGGATCGTTGTAGTCTCATGAAGTGAACACCACTTCGACGACGGCGCTGGACCCTCAACGGGTCCAGCGCCGTTCCGTTTTCCTGCTCAGCTCAGCCCAGCTCCTTAGCGGAGTCGGCAACGGAGCCACGTTGTCCATCGGGTCACTCCTGGCCGTGGACCTGACCGGTTCTGAGGCCTGGGCGGGTTCCATTACAACGGTCCTGACCCTGGCCGCAGCGGTCGCGGCCCTACCGTTGGCACGGTTGGCGGAGTCGCGGGGGCGCCGTGTCGGTCTTGTGACCGGTTTAGTGGCAGCCATGGCGGGGGCGCTTCTCATCATCGTTTCCGTGATGAGCCAACTCTTCGTCGTCCTGCTGTTGGGTGCGGCGTTGCTGGGGCTTGGTACCGCGGCGAACCTCCAGGCGAGGTTTGCCGCCGTCGACCTTGCCCAACCCGAGCACCGTGGCCGGTCGCTCTCGACGGTGGTCTGGGCGATCACCATCGGCGCGGTCGCAGGGCCGAACCTGATCCAGCCCGGCGCTGTCGTCGGAGCCGCTTTGGGCCTGCCTCCGATCGTTGGACCGTTCGTGTTTTCCGCGGCTGGGCTGCTGCTGGCAGCCGTTCTGCTTTTCGTCGGCCTACGGCCGGATCCCTTGCTGCTGGCCCGTCGTCTGGCCGCCGCCGATGGGCCTGCCGAGGCGGGGGAAAAACCCATCAGGGGCACTGTCGGGTCCGGACTGCGGGCTGTCCGCTCGTCGCCGCAGGCGATGCTGGCCCTCACGGCGGTGGTGGGCGCCCACGGCGTGATGGTGGCTGTCATGTCCATGACGCCATTGCATTTGCAGCAGCTGCTGGGTGGATCGCATCAGGGGCACCACGGAGGCACCACCGAGAGCACGGACGCCTTGGTGATCATAGGCGTGACCATTTCGCTGCACATTGCGGGAATGTACGCCTTGTCGCCCTTGTGGGGCTGGTTGACGGACAGGGCCGGGCGGCTGCAGACCATCGCTCTGGGGCACGGCCTCTTGCTGCTGGCCGTGTTCATCGCCGGCTTCGGCCAGCACGAACCCATCCTGGTCACCAGCGGACTGATCCTGCTCGGACTGGGCTGGTCCGCAGCCACGATTGCCGGCTCAACCCTGCTGGGAGAGAGCGTCGCACCAGGCCAACGCGTCACTGTGCAGGGTGTATCGGACACGCTGATGGGCGCAGCCGGAGCGGTAGGCGGTGCCACCTCGGGGTTGCTCCTGGCCTGGATCGGCTACCAAGGCCTCAACATCGCTTCGAGCATGGTGGCGGCGGCAGTGCTGGCCCTCGCCGGCGTTGCGGCCTTTCGGGGACCCGTCCGCCACGCAGGGCAGCCCCGCCAGCAGACACCGCAGTGACCCCGGTTCGACCCAGTGCTGGCAGCGGTGCGGTGATTCGTGGCCTAGCGGGCAGTCCGGACCATGCCCAACAACCGTCCGAAGATGCCTTCACCGTCCTCGCCAATGCCATCGTGGTGGAAATCGGCGGTGACCCACGGCTGGAGCCCACGCACGGCGGCTGCCGTCTCCAGTGAAAGGTCATGGTCAACGTAAATGTCGTCCTTGTACACCGCAGCCGCAACAGGCACAGTGTTGGTTGCCAACCGCTCGGTGTCGTACAAGGGCTTCCAGTCCTTCTTGCTGGCCAGCAGGCCGGCCACCTCGCGCATTGGGGCGAGGGATGGGTCCTGCTCGAAGTACCACGGATACACCATTTCGCCGGTGAGCAGCGGCGCTTCAGCACCGGGCTCGAACTCGGGGTATTCCCGCAGGACCCTCCAAGCGGCCCAATCCGTAGCCTCGTCCTGGCCGTAGATCGACTCGTGCATCACGGCGTAGAGGGGATTGGTTCCCCTGCTCACCAGCGCCCGCACTTGTTCGAGGAACGACTCAGAGAGCCGCGGGCCGTTACTGGTCTCGATGAACGCGTCCTCCAGGAGGTAATGCAGTGCATCCACCCTGCCGTTGCCTCCCAGGAATGATCCCACCATTTGGAACCGCTCAGGCGTCAGCCGCTCGCCACTGGCCAGGAACTCCGGCTGCTCCTCCAGATGGCGCACAATCCGGGTTACAAGTTCCCGGTCCTCGGGATACCAGGAAAAGTACTCGGCGTTACGGGCCGCGACACGGCGGAAGGTGGCCTGGTACACGCGGTCGGCCGCACCCTGGAGTGGGGCCAGCCCGCCCGTAATCAGCACTTCCCGCAGTCCTTCGGGCGCAAAGGAGAGATACGTCAAGGCACAGAACCCGCCGAAGCTTTGGCCCAGGACGGACCAGGGTCCCGAGTCCAGGACCGATCGGATGTGCTCAGCGTCGGCAACGATGGAATCCGCGCGGAAATGCGTCAGGTACTCCGCCTGCGCCTCCGCATCTCCCCGTCGTTCCAGACTCCTGGGCTCGACGGGGGTGGACAACCCCGTGCCGCGTTGGTCGAGCATGAGGATCCGGAAATCCTTCGCGGCGGCTTTCATCCACCCGGAGAGGGAAGTGACCCTGTTGCCCCGGCCACCCGGGCCGCCCTGCAGGTACAGGAGCCAGGGCAAGCGGCTGGCAGCTTCGGGGGTGTGCGCAGTGGAGGAGTATTCACGGGCGAATACCGAGATGGTTTCCCCGGAACCGCTCTGGCTCTCCGCTGCGTGGTCCAGGGGGACTGTGAAGTAGTGCTCCACGGTTCGGATCCCACGGAACTCGTGGCGGCCGCGGATACTGTGGCCGTTGTTGGGCAGCACGGTTTCAGCCACGGGTGAGTGCCTGGCTGGCGGGGTCGGAAGTCGCGCCAAAGGCTTCAAGCGCGTCACCTGTCAAACGGAATGTTGACCACTCCGCCATGGGGAAGGCTCCAAGGTTCTTGTAGAAGTTGATCGAGGGCTCGTTCCAGTTCAGGACACTCCACTCGACACGCGCATATCCACGTTCGACGGCGGTTGCGGCCAGGTGCTGCAACAGCGCCTTGCCGTGGCCCTCGCCGCGCGCATCCGGTTCCACATAAAGGTCCTCAAGGTAGATACCGTGGACCCCTTCCCACGTGGAATAGTTCAGGAACCACAAAGCAAAGCCTTGCACCGTGCCCGCGGCATTCTCGGCGATGGTGGCGTATACCCGGGGGTTGTCCCCAAAGAGGACGTCCGAAAGCATCTCAGGAGTGTTCTTGACGGCGTCCGGTTCCTTCTCGTAGATCGCAAGATCGTGGATCATACGAAGGATTGCGGGAACGTCTTCAACTGTGGCGGGTCGGATTACACTCATGGCATCGAGCTTACTAGGGCAGATCGGCCTGCCGCCGCCAGGCCAGCACTGAGGATCCGTACTGTACGGGCGGCTCCCGGTACATCAGCTGTGTGCCTCCCACCAGGAGGGGCGGCGCCACGAACTCGAGCGTCCCGTAGGGGCTGTCCGTGACAACGACATCAGGTTCCGGCAGCCTACTGGCTGCAACATCCCCGTAGTCCCGGGGGAGGGCAAAAAGTTCCTCGGCGGTCCGCGCCAATGACATCCTGGCCAAACCACCGCGTCCTGTATGGAGCCGTTCGCCCAGCAAGGCGATGACGGCAGCAGCCAGTCCGTACCCTGTGGCATGGTCAAGCGCCTGGACAGGCAACGCCCCGGGCTGCCACCCTGCGTCGTCGGGCTGTCCATACCGTTCGGCGATCCCGGTGGCCGCCTGCACCAGACTGTCGAATCCACGCCGCCCCTTCCATGGTCCGCTGCGGCCCCACGCGGTCAAGGTGGCAACGACGAGGCCGGGCCTGCTCGCCAACAGCGCACCGGGCCCCAGACCGAAACGGTCCAGGCCGCCGTCGTGGTATCCCGTGACCACAACGTCGGCCGAAGCAACCAGCCCGTTGATGACGCCCAAGTCCGCCGCCCGACCAAGATCCGCCTCGGCGCTTCGCTTATCGAAACCTGAATCGACGAAAGCGTCCGTCAATTCCGGAAGCTGGGGCGGGTCGATGCGTAGTACGTCCGCGCCGAGGGCCCCCAGGAGCCGAGTTGCGGTGGGGCCGGCAATGACCCGGGTCAGGTCCAGGACCCGTAATCCGTCCAGCGGCAGCCGTGGGTTTGTGGCAGGAAACCACGCCGTCCGGTGCGAAGCGGCAGCATGCTCAGCCGAAGATTCGATGTCGATCCAGCCGCCGGAGGCCGCCGCATGATGCATCGGCGAGGCGAGCCATTCGGTGCGGCTCCGGACGGCCGCAGCCACGCCCTTGTTGGCCACGATCGCGGCCTCGGCCTCCAGGGAGGTCATCGACAAGAGCGTACGGTCCACGTCCTGTGGGCTGGTCGCTGAAAGGGCTTCCAGCAAACGGGCAGCATGGTGGGGATAGTTGGCGTGAAGGCGGATCCAGCCATCCTTCGTGGGCCTGAAGCCCGACATCGGAGCGAAGCCCACTGGTTTCTGCCCAGCGATTCTCAGGTGACCCAGTGAATCGAATGCAGCCGCCGCAGGAGCGGCTGAGGTGGAATACCTGCCGGGAGATCCGGTAAGTGCGTTGAGCGCAGTTGCCACCGCTTGGACTGAGCCGAGCGCGAGGCCTTCGACGTCCAATGCACCACCCCACCACCGGCGCGGACCGTCGCAGGCAGCGGGAGGCACTTCAACCAATGCCCCAAGTTTCCGCAGGCCTGCAACGAGGTCGGGGATGGTTCCCATGGGATTCCCGCTCAGAGCCTGTTGACGTCCGTCACGCGGACCACTGCAGTGCCGGACTCGTCGGAGGCTGCCAAGTCCACTTCGGCCGATATGCCCCAGTCGTGGTTGCCTGCCGGGTCATCGAAGATTTGCCGGACCTTCCACGTGCCGGGCTCTTCGGTGATGATGAGCAAGCCCGGTCCGCGCGCGTCGGGTCCGGTGCCGATGTCGTCGTGTTCGTCAAAGTAATCGTCCAACACGTCTTCCCAACGCCCGGCATCCCAGCCGGCATCGGCATCGAGTTCGCCCAAGGCATTGGAATCCTCGTCGGCGAAAAGTTCAACCCTGCGGAACATCTCGTTACGGACCATCACCCGGAAGGCCCGGATATTGGACGTCAGCGACGGAGGCGGGGGCGGTGGCGCATCGTGCGGCGTCGGGGCAGCCCCGGAGGTGAGTTCCTCCCATTCATCCAGCAAGCTGGAGTCCACCTGGCGCACCAGTTCCCCCAGCCATGCGATCAGGTCTTCGAGATCCTCGCGGAGCAGGTCCTGGGGAACGGTCTGCCGGAGGGCCCGGAAACCGTCCGCCAGATAGCGGAGGACAATGCCCTCCGAACGGGCCAAGCCGTAGAACTGGACGAACTCCCCGAAGTTCATGGCCCGCTCATACATGTCGCGGACAATCGACTTCGGCGCGAGTTCGAAGTCGCCAACCCATGGGGCTGCCTTGCGGTAGACCTCGAAGGCTTCGCCCAGGATTTCGGCCAACGGCATGGGGTAGGTTACTTCGTCGAGCATGGCCATGCGCTGGTCGTACTCGATGCCGTCAGCCTTCATGGCCGCAACCGCCTCGCCGCGTGCCTTCTTCTGCTGGGCGGAGAGTATCTGTCGTGGCTTCTCAAGCGTTGACTCGATCACGGACACAACATCAAGGGCATATGACGGCGACTCCGGGTCGAGCAACTCCAACGCGGCAAGGGCGAAGGGGGACAACGGCTGGTTCAGGGCAAAGTTTGCCTGCAGGTGCACTGTGAGACGAACCGAGCGCCCCTCGGCTTCCTGCTGGTCCTCAGGGATCCGTTCAACAACTCCTGCTGCCAGGAGCTCACGATAGATTCCCAAGGCTTTCTTCATCAGTTTCAGCTGTGCGGGCCGGCTCTCATGGTTTTCGCTCAGAAGCCTGCGGGTTGCCTGGAAGGGGTCGCCAGGACGTTCCATGAGATTCAGGAGCATCGCGTGGGTGACGGTGAAGCTGGACGTCAGCGGCTCCGGAATGGATTCCACCAGTTTGTTGAACGTCGGCTCGCCCCAGGAAACAAATCCCTCCGGCGGTTTCTTCTTGACCACCTGGCGCAGCTTCTTTTGGTCGTCGCCGAACTTGGCCGTGGCCTTGGCCATGGCTTTGGTGTTCTCCACCACGTGTTCGGGAGCCTGGACGACCACCGTGCCTGCAGTGTCGTAGCCGGCACGGCCTGCGCGGCCGGCGATCTGGTGGAACTCACGGGAGTTCAGGGGGCGGGTTCGAACGCCGTCGTATTTACTTAGGGCCGTCAACAGCACAGTGCGGATGGGCACGTTGATGCCAACGCCCAACGTGTCAGTGCCGCAAATAACCTTCAGGAGTCCTGCTTGGGCGAGTTGCTCCACCAGGCGGCGGTATTTGGGGAGCATTCCAGCGTGGTGAACGCCAATGCCATGCCGGACCAGCCTGTTGAGGGTCTTTCCGAATCCGGCGGCAAACCTGAAGCCCGCGATGAGTTCAGCGATCCGGTCCTTCTCGTCACGGCTGCACATGTTGATGCTCATGAGGTTCTGGGCGCGCTCAATGGCTTCGGCTTGGCTGAAATGGACCACATACACCGGAACCTGCTTGGTGGCGAGCAGCTCCTCAAGGGTCTCGTGGACAGGCGTCACCTGGTAGTAGTAGTGCAGCGGGATGGGGCGTTCGGCCGAGCTCACAGTGGTGGTGGAGCGGCCGGTGAGATCAGACAGGCCGGCCTCGAAGCGCGTCACATCGCCCAACGTCGCGGACATGAGGAGGAACTGGGCCTGGGGGAGTTCCAGCAGTGGCACCTGCCAGGCCCACCCCCGCTGCGGGTCGGAGTAAAAGTGGAACTCGTCCATGATGACGGAGCCCAACTCGGCAGAAGCACCCTCGCGGAGGGCGATGTTCGCGAGGATCTCAGCTGTACAGCAAATGATCGGCGCATCCTGGTTCACCCCGGAGTCACCGGTGATCATGCCAACGTTCTCTGCGCCGAAAATGTCGCACAGGGCGAAGAACTTTTCCGACACCAGCGCCTTGATGGGGGCGGTGTAGTAGCTCCGTTGGCCGCGCGCCATGGCTTCGAAGTGCGCAGCGATCGCCACCAGGGACTTTCCGGAGCCCGTGGGAGTGGCAAGGATGACGTTGGCGCCCGAGGCGAGCTCCATGATCGCTTCGTCCTGCGCCGGGTACAGCTGAAGCCCGCGACTCTCCGTCCACTCCACGAACCGTGTGTAAATTTCGTCCGGGTCCAGGGGACCGGTGTCGGCGGAACCGGGAAGCTGCTCAAGAAGTTTCATTGGTTTCCAGCTTAGTGCCCGCACGGTTTAGGCTCGGCCCAGCAGTGATGCCAGACGCGAGGAGGCTCTAATGAAGTGGGACCCGTCCAAGTACACCGAGTTCGGTAATCATCGGGACAGGCCGTTCCATGGCCTCGTGGGGAGGATCCAGGCCAACGACCCGCGGAAGGTGGTGGACCTCGGTTGCGGCCCCGGAAACCTGACGGCGACGCTGACCGATCGATGGCCCGAGGCCCGCGTGGTAGGCGTTGACTCCTCGGCGGAGATGCTCCGCAAAGCGGAGTCGCTGGCGAAGCAGACCGCGCGGCTGGAGTTCGAGCTGGGCGACATCGCCCGCTGGGAACCGGATACGGATACCGATGTGGTTGTCACGAACGCGGCGCTCCAATGGGTACCGGGCCACCAGGAAATGGTGGCTGCTTGGCTGCGCGACCTCAAACCCGGCGCCTGGTTCGCCATGCAGGTACCGGGAAATTTCACCTCTCCGTCCCACGCCCTGATGCGCGGACTGGCAGAGTCGCCGCGGTGGTCGCCCCGGTTGGCTGGAGTCCTTCGGCACGATGGCGCTGTAAGCAGTCCTGCGGATTACCTGGGCATCATGCTCGACGCCGGTTGTACGGCTGACGCTTGGGAGACCACCTACCAGCAGGTACTGACCGGCGAAGACCCTGTTCTGGAGTGGGTCCGCGGCACGGGCTTGCGACCTGTGCTGGCGGCTTTGTCCGCGGAGGAAGCCGCAGACTTCGAGCAGGAATACGCCGCGATGCTGCGGGAAGCTTATCCGGCCACGAAACACGGCACAGTTTTTCCTTTCCGGCGGATCTTTGCGGTCGCGCGCAAGAATTGAACCCCGGATTGCCGCCAATTCCAGCAGCCGACAGTTTCCCCCGCCGGACCGGCTTGTCCCGTACCGGCGTCGCTGGTCTAATTTTCGACATGGACCATGGACGTTTCGAACCCCTCACGCCGCGCACGACGCCGGTGACCGGCCGGAGTTACTGATGACTCCCACAGGCGAGTTCCCCGGCACTTGGCGGCCCCACACCGGGAGCGCCGTAGCGCTCTTTGAACAGTTGCGCCTCCGGATCATCGAACTGGTTGACTCCGGAGCCCTTGCGGTCGGGGCGAAGCTTCCTCCGGTCCGCAATCTTGCGGGTGCGCTGGATGTTGCACCCCATACAGTGGCCCGCGCGTACAAGGAGCTGGAAGCGGCCGGCGTTGTGGCTACCCGGGGGAGGAACGGCACGGTCGTCTGCGCGCGGGATGACCGATGGGGAGCGCTGGCCGGCGTAGCTGCCGAATATGCGGCTGCCGCGAAAGCACAGGGGGCTTCCTTCGCTGAAGCGGTGCAGCTTCTTGCGGCCGCCTACGACGCCGACTGATACCGATCAGTAGGGTGTGAGGCACGACATGGAAATTCGAAGAAGTTTTCGATTAGCATTGGTAGGTGCCCAAAGCCTTAGCTGAAGATACCGCCATCGAATCGCCGAACAGCATCCCAGCCGTTCTTGAAACCAAGCCCGCCAGGCCGGACCTGTCGCGCCTGGTGGTCAAGGGCGCCCGGGAACACAACCTTCGCAACGTGGACCTGGACCTGCCGCGGGACGCCATGATCGTGTTTACGGGACTCTCGGGTTCCGGCAAGTCATCGCTGGCTTTTGACACTATCTTCGCTGAAGGCCAGCGCCGGTACGTGGAATCGCTGTCCGCCTACGCGCGCCAATTCCTCGGCCAGGTGGACAAACCCGATGTCGATTTCATCGAGGGCCTGTCACCTGCGGTGTCCATCGACCAGAAGTCCACCAGCAAGAATCCGCGCTCCACCGTGGGCACCATCACTGAGATTTACGACTACATGCGGCTCCTGTGGGCCCGCGTCGGCCGCCCGCACTGCCCAGTGTGCGGCGAGCCGATCACCCGCCAGACTCCCCAGCAAATCGTGGACCAGCTCCTGGAGCTGGAGACGGGTACGCGCTTCCAGGTCCTCGCACCCGTGGTGCGCGGACGCAAGGGAGAATTCGTTGACCTTTTCAAAGAACTGACCGCCAAGGGCTACTCCCGTGCCCGCGTGGATGGTGAGCTGGTACAGCTGAGCGATCCTCCCAAGCTGGGCAAGCAGTTCAAACACACCATCGAAGTTGTGGTGGACCGCCTGGTGGTCAAGGAAGACATCAGCCAACGGCTCACCGACTCTGTCGAAACAGCCCTGGGCTTGGCCGAGGGGCGCGTCCTGGTCGAATTCGTCGACCTCGATGCCGAAGATCCTGGACGCATCCGGGCGTTTTCCGAGAACCTGGCCTGCCCCAACGAACATCCCCTGGCCATCGATGAGATCGAGCCACGTTCTTTCTCGTTCAACAATCCCTTCGGTGCGTGTTCCGCCTGCAGTGGTATTGGCACCAAGCTTGAAGTCGACGAGGAATTGATAGTTCCCAACCCGGAACTTTCGCTTGGCGAGGGCGCCATCGCCCCATGGTCGCTGGGTACGGCGACCACCGAATACTGGAACCGCCTCCTGGAGGGCCTGGCCCACGAACTGGGCTTCTCCATGAAGACCTCGTGGGAGAAACTCCCGAAGGACGTCCGCAACACCGTGCTCCACGGCAAGGACCACAAGGTCGTTGTCCAGTACAAGAACCGTTTCGGCCGGGAGCGCAAGTACAGTACCGGCTTCGAAGGCGCCATCCAGTATGTCCACCGGAAGCACGGGGAAACGGACTCGGATTGGGCCCGCGACCGTTACGAAGAATACATGCGCCAAATCCCCTGCCCTGAGTGCAATGGCGCGCGCCTGAACCCGGCGTCTCTGTCGGTATTGATCAACGGCAAGTCGATCGCCGCAGTCGCAGCCCTGCCAATGCGGGAGTGCGCGGAGTTCCTGGGCAGCCTGACCCTGACCAGCAGGGAGGCGCAGATTGCCAACCAGGTGCTGAAGGAAATCCAGGCCCGGCTGACCTTCCTCCTGGATGTCGGTTTGGAGTACCTCAACCTCGAACGGCCCTCCGGCACCTTGTCCGGCGGCGAAGCGCAGCGGATCAGGCTGGCAACCCAGATCGGCTCTGGCCTTGTGGGTGTGCTGTATGTCCTCGACGAGCCATCGATCGGACTCCACCAGCGCGACAACCGCAGGCTCATCGAGACGCTGACGCGCCTCCGGGACCTCGGTAACACGCTGATTGTCGTGGAGCACGACGAAGACACCATCCACGAGGCCGACTGGGTGGTGGACATCGGACCGGGCGCCGGCGAGCACGGCGGCCAGGTTGTGCACTCCGGAACCTACAAAGAGCTCCTGGCGAACACCGAGTCGCTGACTGGCGACTACCTGTCAGGCCGCCGCACCATCGACATCCCCAAGAAGCGTCGTAAATACGACAAAAAGCGCGAATTGAAGGTTGTTGGTGCCCGGGAGAACAACCTCAACAACGTTGACGCGACGTTCCCCCTGGGACTCTTCACCGCCGTCACAGGTGTCAGCGGTTCCGGCAAGTCCACGCTGGTAAACGAGATCCTCTATAAGGTGCTGGCCAATAAGCTCAACGGCGCCAAGCAGGTCGCCGGTCGCCACAAGACCGTGACGGGGCTGGAGCACCTGGACAAGGTGGTCCACGTCGACCAGAGTCCCATCGGCCGCACGCCCCGGTCCAACCCGGCAACGTATACCGGTGTGTTCGACAACATCCGCAAGCTGTTCGCCGAGACCACCGAAGCCAAGGTCCGGGGCTACCAGCCGGGACGGTTCTCCTTCAACGTCAAGGGTGGGCGCTGTGAAGCCTGCTCCGGTGACGGCACCTTGAAGATCGAAATGAACTTCCTTCCGGACGTTTACGTTCCCTGCGAAGTGTGCCATGGAGCCCGCTACAACCGGGAAACCCTTGAGGTCCACTACAAGGGCAAGACGATCGCCGACGTCCTCAACATGCCCATCGAGGAAGGCGCGGAATTCTTTGCGGCCTTCACCCCCATCGCGCGGCACCTGAGGACCCTGGTGGACGTTGGCCTGGGCTATGTACGGCTCGGCCAGCCTGCCACCACGTTGTCCGGGGGCGAGGCACAACGCGTCAAGCTGGCAGCCGAACTCCAGAAGCGCTCCAACGGCAGGAGCATCTACGTCCTGGATGAGCCCACCACCGGGCTCCACTTCGAGGACATCCGGAAGCTCCTGATGGTCCTCCAAGGGCTCGTCGACAAGGGCAACACCGTT
The DNA here is from genome assembly GCF_024608385.1 of Paenarthrobacter sp. UW852. Classification (NCBI taxonomy): domain Bacteria; kingdom Bacillati; phylum Actinomycetota; class Actinomycetes; order Micrococcales; family Micrococcaceae; genus Paenarthrobacter; species Paenarthrobacter sp. UW852. The sequence continues at coordinate 370,284 of NZ_JAMSGY010000001.1, read as the reverse complement.
ATCACCATTGAACACAACCTGGACGTCATCAAGTCTGCTGACTGGATTGTGGACCTTGGCCCCAACGGTGGATCCGGCGGTGGCCGGATTATTGCCACGGGAACACCCGAGCAAGTGGCTAAATCCACGGAGAGTCACACCGCGACATTCCTGGCCGAGATTCTGGGATAGAAGTATTCCCGTAGCGGCATGCGAGTTTCAGGCATGCCGCTACTCGTGAGAAACTAACCCGGTGACTCAAACAAAGGTGCCCGTAATATTCGATCTGGACGGCACCCTTGTCGATCCTGCCGGCGGCATAACCGGGGGAATCTCTGCCGCCCTCAGGGAAATGGACCTTCCTGTTCCAGGGCAGGCAGTCCTGAATTCCATGGTCGGCCCGAAGCTCAGTGATTCGCTCTTGCATTTGGCCAATGTCCCCAGAGAATTGGTGGACGAGGTCATTGATCGTTATCGGCGCCACTACAAGGAAACCGGAATTGCCCAGAGCAAGCTTTATCCGGGTATCCACGCTCTTCTGCAGGACTTTGCTGAGTCCGGCCGTCCGGTGGCAGTAGCTACCCAGAAACCACAGTCCATGGCCCGCCTTGTCCTGGAGCATCACGGCATTGCCGGTTTCTTCGTCTCCATAAGGGGCGCGGCCGACGACGAGTCCTTGGGCGCCAACACTGCTTCCGGCAAGGTTGAAATCGTGGGCGCAGCCCTGGCCGACCTGCACTCGCAGCCCGCAGTCATGGTGGGGGACAGGCACCAGGACGTAGCAGGTGCCATGGCCAACGGGCTGGACTGCATCGGCGTCGGTTGGGGTTTTGCCCCCGACGGCGAACTCGAGCAGGCCGGGGCAGTGGCCGTGGTGGGCACCGCGCTCGAACTGAAAAGCACAATCGAAGAACTTGACGCTGTCCGCGCGGCAGCCCTGAGCGAGGTACAAAACGATGGCAGTATTTGATGCGATCCGGTGGACTACCCGCGGGCTCATTTCGTCCACCTGCCGCCCTACGGTCATTGGACTTGAGAACGTACCCACCGACGGCCCGTTCATTGTGGCCCCCAATCACCTCTCCTTCCTTGACAGCGTGATCGTTCAGGCACTGATGCCACGACCGGTCGCGTTCTTTGCCAAAGCGGAATACTTCACAACCAAGGGCGTCAAGGGCGCTGTGATGAAGTCCTTCTTTGAAGCCGTTGGTTCCATACCCGTAGAGCGGGGCGAGCAGGCGGCCAGCGTCCAGGCGTTGAAGACCCTGCTGGATATCCTTGAATCGGGCAAGGGCATCGGCATCTACCCCGAGGGCACCAGGTCCCGCGATGGAATCCTCTACCGTGGTCGCACCGGCGTGGGCTGGCTTGCCCTGACTACGGGTGCACCTGTCATCCCCGTGGGGCTGATCGGCACAGAGAAGCTCCAGCCGGCGGATAAGAATGCCGTCCGTCCCCAGCACTTCACCATGAAGGTTGGGGAACCGCTCTACTTCGATAAGACGGGTCCGGATCATTCGCTGCCCGCCCGCCGCGAGGTCACGGACAAGATCATGGACGCCATTGCGCTGCTCAGCGGACAGGAACGCTCCACGAGCTACAACCAGAGCAAATCCGTGGACTAGCCACCCGGGCCCTGGCTTGGCCGTGGCATCTGGTGTCGGTCCGGTTCACTAGACTGGACATGTGGCAGATCCAGCAAGTTACCGACCCCAAACAGGTGAAATTCCCACCACGCCGGGCGTCTACCGTTTCCGCGACCCCCACGGCCGGGTCATTTATGTAGGCAAGGCCAAGAACCTCCGTTCGCGGCTGAATTCGTACTTCGCCAACCCGGCAGGCTTGCTCCCCAAGACCCATGCCATGGTCCATGCTGCCAGCAGCGTTGAATGGACCGTGGTTGGCAGTGAACTCGAGTCGTTGCAACTCGAATACACATGGATCAAGGAATTCAAGCCCCGCTTCAACGTCGTCTTCCGTGACGACAAGACGTATCCGTACCTTGCTGTGACCATGGGCGAGAAATACCCCCGGGTACAGGTCATGCGGGGCGAGCGGAGAAAAGGGACCAGGTACTTTGGGCCCTACACAGCCGGTGCCATCCGGGAAACCATGGACACGCTGCTGAGGGTATTCCCGGTCCGCAGCTGCAGTGCCGGTGTGTTCAAGCGGGCCGAGTCCAGCGGAAGGCCGTGCCTCCTTGGCTACATCGACAAATGTTCTGCGCCATGTGTCGGCAGGGTCACTGCCGATGAGCACCGGGTGCTCGCAGAGGACTTTTGTTCGTTCATGGGAGGTGAAGCCAAGCGCTTCATCAGCCGGCTCGAGAAAGAGATGGCCTCAGCGGTAGCCGACCTTGATTACGAGCGCGCGGCGGGGCTCAGGGATGACATCATCGCCCTGCGCAAGGTCTTTGAACGCAATGCCGTAGTGCTTGCCGAGGACACCGACGCCGATGTCTTCGCTTTGCATGACGACGAGCTGGAGGCCTCGGTGCAGGTCTTCCACGTGCGCGGAGGCCGCGTCCGGGGCCAGCGCGGATGGGTGGTGGAGAAGGTCGAGGATGCCACCACGCCCGAGCTCATCGAACATCTGCTGCAGCAGGTCTATGGCGAGGACAGCGAAGTCCAGGGCCGCATTCCGCGGGAAGTCCTGGTCCCCGAGAACCCCAGCAACCACGCTGAACTGACTGAATGGCTGGGAGGCCTTCGCGGTGCCAAAGTGGACATCAGGGTTCCGCAGCGTGGGGACAAGGCTGCGTTGATGTCCACGGTCCGCGAGAACGCGGAGCAGGCACTCAAGTTGCACAAGACACGGCGTGCCGGCGATATCACCGTCCGGTCCTTGGCCCTCCAGGAACTCCAGGAAGCCTTGGACATTCCTGTGCCGTTGCTTAGGATCGAGTGCTTCGACATCTCGCATGTGCAAGGGACCAACGTGGTGGCGTCCATGGTGGTCGTGGAGGATGGCCTTCCCAAGAAAGCCGACTACCGCAAGTTTTCCATCACCGGTGCCGCCGCGGCGGACGACACCGCAGCCATGCATGACGTCCTGACGCGCAGGTTCCGGCATTACCTGGCGGACAAGGTGGCACAGGTCCCTGTGGTCTCCGGCGAAATCAGCAACCCCGCCCGGCCCGGAAGTGCCCGCGCGGGTGAGGCGCCGCCGTCGGACCCCACCATGCCGGCACCGAAAGCCAAGTTCGCCTACCCACCCAACCTGGTGGTGGTGGACGGCGGTCAACCTCAGGTCAACGCGGCTTCGCGCGCCCTGGCGGATCTGGGAGTCGACGACGTCTACGTCGTAGGACTGGCCAAGCGGCTCGAGGAAGTCTGGCTGCCCGACAGCGACTTCCCGGTCATCCTGCCCCGAACCTCCCAAGGCCTGTACCTTCTCCAGCGGATCCGGGACGAAGCCCACCGCTTTGCCATTACCTTCCACCGGCAAAAGCGTGGCAAGGCCATGACGGTCTCCGCGCTGGACGGGGTTCCTGGCCTCGGTGAAGCAAAACGCAAGGCGCTGGTGGCACACTTCGGCTCGCTGAAGAAAATTCGGGCCGCGTCCGTCGAGGAGCTCACCTCCGCCAAGGGCATCGGCCCGGCACTGGCAGCCGCCGTTGTCCAGCACCTGGGCTCCACTGCGGACTCCGAGGAGGCAACTCCGGCGATCAACATGACCACCGGCGAAATCCTTGAATCTTAGCTAGGGTAAGAAGTTGCTGCAACGACCATTCCGAACTGAACGGGGAACACTTGATGGATGAGGCAACAGGGTCCGGCACGGAGCAGGACGGCCTCACGCCGGTCAAACCACCGGAGGCGGAACTGCTGGTAGTGACTGGCATGTCAGGGGCAGGGCGCAGCACGGCCTCGGACGCCTTGGAAGACCATGGCTGGTACGTCGTGGACAACCTGCCCCCGCAAATGCTGGGTACGTTGGCTGAAATTGTTTCGCACGCCCCCAAATCGATTCCCAAGCTGGCCGTTGTGGTCGATGTCCGCAGCAAGGACCTCTTTACTGACATCCAAACGGCACTGGGAGCCTTGAGCGCCACGGGCATCACCTTCCGCGTGCTTTTCCTGGATGCCAGTGACGAAGTATTGGTCCGCCGGTTCGAGCAAGGCCGCAGGCCCCACCCGCTTCAGGGCGGCGGCAGGATCCTCGATGGCATCGGCATCGAGCGCGAGGTCCTGCGGGAACTGCGCGAGCATGCTGACGTCGTCCTGGACACCACGGAGTACAACGTCCACGGGCTTGCCACGGCCATCACCGAACTGTTCAGCGACACCGGACCTGTCACCCTGCGTCTGAACGTCATGAGCTTCGGCTTCAAGTACGGGCTTCCCGTGGACGCCAACTTCGTTGCCGACGCACGCTTCATTCCCAACCCGCACTGGGTTCCGCAACTCCGGCCGCACACCGGCTTGGATGAGGACGTCAGCAACTATGTCCTCGCGGCCGATGGCGTCCACGAATTCGTGGACCGCTACGTCAGCGCCCTCGAACCGGTACTGGACGGCTACCGCCAGGAGAACAAGCATTACGCCACCCTGGCCGTTGGCTGCACCGGAGGCAAACACCGTTCGGTGGCCGTCGCCGTCGAGCTGTCCAAGCGCCTGGCGCAGTATCCACGCGTTACTGTCACCACCACCCACCGCGACCTGGGGCGCGAGTAGTGGGGGTCCTGACCGGCCCGCTGCCGCTCATTCCACCGAAAGGTGTCCCCGGCAGCCAACAGAAGAAAAGCCCGTCGGTGGTCGCCTTGGGAGGCGGACATGGACTGGCAGCGTCACTGTCGGCGCTGCGGCTGCTGACGTCCGAGCTGACGGCAATCGTGACAGTAGCGGACGACGGCGGATCTTCCGGGCGTCTCCGTGACGAGTACGGCGTCCTCCCGCCCGGGGACCTGCGGATGGCCTTGAGTGCGCTCTGCGACGATACCGACTGGGGACGCACCTGGCGGGACGTCATGCAGCATCGTTTTGACGCCGGCTCGGCCAAGGGCGGGTCGCTGGACAACCATGCCATGGGCAACCTGCTCATCGTCACCCTGTGGGAGTTGCTCGGGGACACCGTCGCCGGACTGAAATGGGCAGGAGCACTGCTCGGTGCCCGCGGGCAAGTACTGCCCATGTCCAGTGTTCCCCTCACCATTGAGGGGAGGGCCAGGGTGGAACTCCCCGACGGCGGCTACGAACTGCAGACCGTCCGTGGCCAGGCGAAGTGCGCCGTAGCCGGGAAGCTGGAAGACGTTACCCTCCTTCCCGAAGCCGCCCCGGCCTGCACGGAGGCGCTAACCGCCATCGAACTCGCCGACTGGGTGATCCTCGGGCCCGGTTCCTGGTACACCTCGGTGCTCCCGCACCTGTTGCTCCCTGAGCTCCGCCAGGCGCTGGGGGACACCGCGGCCAAGCGCTGCCTGACCATGAATCTGGACGTCGAGACCAAGGAAACCTCGGGTATGACGGCAGCGGACCATTTGGATGTCCTGCGCCGGTACGCACCGGAGTTCAGCGTGGATGTGGTTCTCGCCGACCCCGCTGCAATCCAGGACCTGAAGGCCTTCGAGAAGGCTGCCGGGATGCTCGGTGCGGAAGTGGTGTTGGGTAGAGTAGGGGCGTCGAGGCGGCGCCCCGTCCATGATCCATTGCTGCTGGCAGCGGCCTACCACGATATTTTCGGGAACAGTTAGGAACACACGATGGCACTTACTGCGTCGGTCAAGGACGAACTGTCCCGGCTTGACATCAAGAAATCTTCGGTGCGCAAGGCCGAGGTTTCGGCAATGCTGCGCTTTGCGGGCGGCTTGCACATCATCTCCGGGCGCATCGTCATTGAGGCCGAAGTGGACCTCGCCTCCACGGCACGGCGCCTGCGCGCCGCGATCGCCGAGGTTTACGGCCACCAAAGCGAAATCATCGTTGTTTCCGGGGGCGGCCTGCGCCGCGGGAGCCGCTACGTTGTCCGGGTAGTCCGGGACGGTGAGGCACTGGCCCGTCAGACGGGCCTCCTGGATGGGCGTGGCCGCCCGGTCCGGGGGCTTCCATCGGTTGTCGTCAACGGTTCAGCAGCTGACGCCGAGGCTGTCTGGCGGGGCGCTTTCCTCGCGCACGGGTCCCTGACGGAGCCGGGACGTTCGTCATCCCTTGAAGTCACCTGCCCCGGGCCAGAGTCGGCCCTTGCCCTGGTGGGTGCGGCCCGGCGCCTGGGAATCCAAGCCAAGGCCCGCGAAGTGCGCGGCGTGGACCGCGTCGTCATCCGTGATGGGGACACCATCGCCACCCTCCTGACCCGTATGGGAGCCCACGACGCACTCATGGTTTGGGAGGAACGGCGGATGCGCAAGGAAGTCAGGGCCACGGCCAACAGGCTTGCCAACTTTGATGACGCCAACCTGCGCCGCTCGGCCCAGGCTGCCGTTGCGGCCGGCGCAAGGGTGGACCGTGCCCTGGAGATCCTTGGTGACGACGTTCCGGACCACCTCAAGTACGCGGGGGAGCTCCGCGTCGCCCATAAACAGGCAAGCCTGGATGAATTGGGCCGGCTCGCTGATCCGCCCATGACCAAGGACGCCATCGCGGGTCGTATTCGCCGCCTGTTGGCCATGGCTGACAAGCGCGCCCTGGACCTGGGCATCCCGGGCACCGAGGCAAATGTGACTCCCGAAATGATGGACGAGTAGGCCACACCCATAGAATCGAAAAAGTGCGGAGGAAATACTGTGAGGGCCCGGCGGGTTGTTCCCGGTGGACGCAGGAGCAGGCTTCTTCGCCAAGGATTTCCGGCCGGTCCGCTGGCCGGATGAAATAACGAGTTACCAACCCGGACATCAGTCCATTACATTGGAGGATTTCGTGACAGAGTACGTTCTGCCCGAGCTCGGCTACGACTACGCAGCACTCGAGCCGCACATTTCGGCAAAGATCATGGAGCTGCACCACAGCAAGCACCACGCGGCCTACGTCGCGGGCGCGAACAACGCGCTCTCCCAGCTCGCAGAAGCCCGCGACAAGGGCGACTTCGCCAACATCAACCGCCTCTCCAAGGACCTCGCGTTCCACACCGGTGGCCACATCAACCACTCCGTATTCTGGAACAACATCTCCCCGGACGGCGGCGACAAGCCCGAAGGTGAACTTGCAGCAGCCATCGACGACGCTTTCGGTTCCTTCGATGCCTTCCGCGCACAGTTCAGCGCTGCTGCACTGGCCCTGCAGGGTTCGGGCTGGGCATTCCTTGCCTACGAGCCGATCGGCGGAAACCTGGTCATCGAGCAGCTTTACGATCAGCAGGGCAACGTTGCGCTCGGCACCACCCCGCTGCTGATGCTGGACATGTGGGAGCACGCCTTCTACCTGGACTACGTCAACGTCAAGGCTGACTACGTCAAGGCTTTCTGGAACATCGCAAACTGGGCAGACGTCGCCAAGCGCTTCGAAGCCGCACGCACCAACGCCACGGGCCTCATCGTCCTCTAGTGGTGAGCAAGGTTTCACGCAGATGTAACAAAAGTCACTTTTAGCGTGAATTCCGGCTAAATGCTGAAAAGCCTGCCTCCGCAGTTGCGGGGGCAGGCTTAGTTAAACGTAAGATGGATCACGGAAGGCGGTTAGCCTTCAGCAACGTGGCTGGTCGCCCTCCGATCTGATAATCACCTCTGCCCAACGGCGTGCGGGGTCTGTTAGTTGGAAATATCTGATCCGACTCACTAGGCGTGCTTGCAAGAGCACCAAGGAGATTGACACATAGTGACCACCCGTATTGGTATCAACGGCTTCGGCCGCATCGGCCGTAACTACTTCCGCGCAGCACTGGCCCAGGGCGCAGACCTTGAGATCGTCGCAGTCAACGACCTCACCAGCCCCGAGACCCTCGCCCACCTCCTGAAGTACGACTCCGTCGGTGGACGCCTCGCCCAGACCGTGGAAGTTGTCGATGGAAACCTGGTTGTCGACGGTAAGTCGATCAAGGTCCTGGCAGAGCGCGATCCCGCGAACCTTCCGTGGGGCGAGCTGGGCGTGGACATCGTTATCGAGTCCACCGGTTTCTTCACCAAGGCCGCCGCAGCGCAGAAGCACATCGACGCCGGAGCCAAGAAGGTCCTCATCTCGGCACCTGCCAGCGACGAAGACATCACGATCGTGATGGGCGTGAACCACGAGCTCTACGACCCGGCAGCGCACAACATCATCTCCAACGCGTCCTGCACCACCAACTGCCTCGGCCCGCTGGCCAAGGTCGTCAACGACGCCTTCGGCATCGAGCGTGGCCTCATGACCACGGTCCACGCCTACACGGCCGACCAGAACCTGCAGGACGGCCCGCACGGCGACCTCCGCCGTGCCCGTGCAGCAGCCATCAACATGGTTCCCACCTCCACCGGTGCGGCCAAGGCAATCGGCCTCGTCCTGCCCGAACTCAAGGGCAAGCTCGACGGCTACGCCATTCGCGTTCCCGTCCCTACCGGTTCCGCAACGGACCTCACGGTGACGGTTTCCCGCGAAGTCACGGTCGAGGAAGTCAACGCCGCAGTGAAGGCCGCAGCAGAGTCCGAACAGTGGGCTGGCATCCTCTCCTACACGGACGCTCCGATCGTGTCCTCGGACATCGTTGGCGACCCGGCGTCGTCCATCTTCGACTCCGGCCTCACCAAAGTCATCGGCAACCAGGTCAAGGTTGTTTCCTGGTATGACAACGAGTGGGGTTACTCCAACCGCCTCGTCGACCTCACGGAGCTCGTCGCATCCAAGCTGGGCTAGGGTAGACACATGACATCTCACACCCTCAACGAACTCATCGCTGAAGGTGTCCGCGGGCGGTACATTTTGGTCAGAAGTGACCTGAATGTGCCGCTCGACGGCTCTACAGTGACCGACGACGGCCGCATCAAAGCGTCCCTGCCGGTCATCAAGAAGCTCTCGGACGCCGGTGCCCGTGTGCTCGTAACCGCCCATCTCGGCCGCCCCAAGGGTGCCCCCGAGGAAAAGTACTCCCTGAAGCCCGCAGCGGACCGCCTGGCTGAACTCGCGGACTTCTCCGTGCAGCTCGCCAAGGATACCGTTGGCGCCTCCGCCAAGGAGCTTGCCAGTGGCTTGCAGGACGGGAACGTGCTGGTCCTCGAAAACGTTCGCTTTGACGCCCGGGAAACCAGCAAGGACGATGCCGAGCGCGGCGCGTTCGCTGACGAACTCGTTGCACTGACAGGTGGCAACGGTGCGTTCGTGGACGATGCTTTCGGTGCGGTACACCGCAAGCACGCCAGCGTTTACGACGTCGCCACGCGGCTGCCCTCTTACCTGGGCGACCTCGTCCACACCGAGGTTGAAGTTCTTCGGAAACTGACCAGCGACACGCAGCGCCCCTACGTCGTGGTCCTCGGCGGTTCCAAGGTCTCCGACAAGTTGGCTGTCATCGACAACCTGCTGGGCAAGGCTGACACCATCCTGGTTGGCGGCGGCATGCTGTTCACCTTCCTGGCTGCTGCCGGGCACAAGGTTGGAGCAAGCCTCCTGGAGGAAGACCAGATCCCTGTCGTCCAGGACTACCTCAACCGTGCCGCCGACGCCGGAACGTCGTTTGTCATTCCAACTGACGTGGTGGTAGCCAGCCGCTTCGCAGCGGATGCCGACCACGAGGTTGTCAGGGCCGATGCCATTGAAGAAAGCTCTTTCGGAGCTTCCGGCATCGGCTTGGACATCGGACCCGAAACGGCCTCGGCTTTCGCAGCACAAATCGAGGGAGCCAAGACCGTCTTCTGGAACGGCCCCATGGGCGTCTTCGAATTTGAGGCCTTCTCTGCCGGCACCCGTGCCATCGCGCAGGCGCTCACCGACACTGTGGCCTTCACAGTGGTGGGCGGCGGCGACTCAGCGGCCGCGGTTCGCACCCTCGGCTTTGACGATTCGCAGTTCGGCCACATCTCAACCGGTGGCGGCGCCAGCCTGGAATACCTTGAAGGCAAGGAACTTCCGGGGCTCAGCGTCCTGGACCGCTAAGCACCAAACCGGCCGGCAGGACGCCTATGCGTCCTGCCGGCCGTTCCACATCACAACGTAATCTTTGGAGTTCATGTGACTACCTCTGCCAACGGCTACTTCGTTCGCAAACCCTTCATCGCCGGCAACTGGAAGATGAACATGGACCATGTCCAGGGCATCACCCTGCTGCAGAAGCTCGCCTGGACCCTGTCCGACGCCAAGCACGACTACAACCGGGTAGAGGTAGCCGTCTTCCCTCCGTTCACCGATCTCCGCGGCGTCCAGACCCTGGTTCAGGGCGACGACCTGGAAATCGTTTACGGCGGCCAGGACCTGTCCCAGTTCGACTCCGGCGCTTACACCGGCGATATCTCCGGTCAGTTCCTCAACAAGCTGGGCTGCGCCTACGTCCTGGTGGGCCACAGTGAGCGCCGCACCATCCACAACGAGTCCGACGAAGTCGCGAACGCCAAGGTCAAGGCAGGCTTCCGCCACAGCGTCACCCCGGTGCTGTGCGTGGGAGAAGGCTTGGAAGTCCGCCAGGCCGGAACGCACGTCGAACACACCTTGGCCCAGCTGCGGGCCGGCGTTGAGGGTCTCACCGCCGAACAGGGTGCTGAGCTCGTCGTTGCCTACGAGCCCGTCTGGGCCATCGGAACCGGGGAAGTAGCCGGTCCTGAGGATGCACAGGAAATGTGTGCCGCCATCCGTGCCGAGCTTGCTGTGCTGTTTGACGAAACCGTCGCGTCCAAGACGCGGTTGCTGTATGGCGGCTCCGTCAAAGCCAACAACGCTGCGGCCATCATGGCCGAAACCGACGTCGACGGTTTGCTTGTGGGTGGCGCCAGCCTGGACCCGGCGGAGTTTGCTAACATTGTCAGGTTCGAGAACCACCTGGTCACCGACTAGTCCGGCTCCCGATTTCCGCTTCTTCGAAAGGCCGTCGTGGACGTTCTTCAAGTCATTCTGCAGATCCTGCTGGGCATCACCAGCCTCCTGCTGACGTTGCTCATCCTCCTGCATAAGGGACGTGGCGGCGGGTTGTCCGACATGTTTGGTGGCGGCATGAGCTCGGGTCTGAGCTCCTCAGGTGTTGCCGAGCGCAACCTGAACCGCTTCACCATTATTCTCGGAATTACCTGGGGCGTAGTCATCATTGGCTTGGGCCTGATCATGCGTTTTGCTTCAGGTGGCGACTCCTAGTCGTCCCTGAACAGGGGAGGTTCCTTCACGGGAGCCTCCCCTTTTTTCTTGATCCGCACCAAACAGCAGTGCCGCCGTCGGGCTCCCCGGATTAGAATTGGCGTGTCGGCCGCAAGGCCTGCAGGGCCGTGACGGCCGACCACCGACTCGCTAGGGGTTCGAAAATGGTTCATGGCACGCCCGGTTACCGGGGCACCCGAGTAGGGGTCGCCCAAGGATCCGCACCAAGAAATCACAGCGACCATGGCGAAGGGCAACAGCTGCCCCGCATCCGCGTGCCGTATTGGTGCGCCAAGGGCCACGAAACGCAACTGGTGTTCCTGAAACTTCCGGAAGAGCAGATACCCAAGTCCTGGGATTGCCCCAAATGCGGCCTGCCTGCTTCCAGGGACCCCAGCCATCCTGCCTCATCGCGGCCGGAGGACGAGATCTTCAAATCGCACTTGGACTACGTTAAAGAGCGACGCTCCAGCCAGGACGCTGAAGTGGTCCTGGCTGGAGCGTTGGAGCGGTTACGCGCCCGCGGGGTCCTTCCGGACAAGTTGCTGGGGGACACGTGACGCTGCGTTCTCGTCGATAAGCCACAGAGTCCTCGACCGGCCCACAGGGCCCGCTGCCGGGACTTGTACCGGGTTGGCGCCGGCAAGGGCCAGCCCAACAGCACCGGCCTTATCCTCACCGGCAACCACCATCCAGATTTCCTGGGCGGTGTTGATGGCTGGAAGAGTCAGCGAGATGCGCGACGACGGCGGCTTCGGCGAGTTCTCTACGCCTACCACCGTGCGGGTCTTCTCCCGGATGCCCGCCTGTTCAGGGAACAGGGACGCCACATGCGCGTCCGGGCCAACGCCGAGAAGAAGGATGTCGAATCGGGGGAGTACGCCCGGGTGCTCCGGCCTGTCATCGGACATGTCTGCTGCGTGTTCCGCTTCTGCGGCAGCCTTAAGCTCATCGGCGTAGGCAGCAGCTGCTTCCTCGGAGGAAGCGAACTGGTCGGTCGAACCGGGTTCGTGGACACGGGCCGGATCCACATCCAGGTGGGACAACAGAGCCTGGTGCGCCTGGCGGGTGTTCCTTTCATCGCTGTCCGCAGAAACGAAACGCTCATCGCCCCACCAGAAGTTGACCTTGGACCAGTCCACCGCGGGAGCCGCAGCCGAGTCGGCCACTGCCTTCAATGTTCCAATGCCAACAGTGCCGCCGGTCAGGACTACCGTGGCTTCACCGTGTTTGTCCTGGACGTCCACGAGCTTGGTGATCAGGCGGGCCGCAATGGCGGCCATCAGCACCTTGGAGTCGGGGTGGATGCTTACTCTTGGCTCAGCGTGCACTGGTCTGGACTCTCCTCTGGCTGGTAAGTGGCAGTCCCATCGTAATCACTTCTCCGAAGACTTCGTCGGGATCGAGTCGACGCAGTTCCTCGGCCAGGCAGTCCTTGAGGCTCCGGCGGGGAAGCGTGATGCGCTGGGCCGGTTGACCGGGCTGGGTCAGTTCCGCCACGGACAGGCCGGGGCGGAACAACTGCACGTCACCGCTGGCACGCGTCAGGCGGACCCGGCGAATGCCAGTGCCTGCCGGATCAGCCACAATCGTGACGGGGGCCTGCAGGGCAAGGCTCAACCACGCAGCGAGCAGCAACGTACTGGGAGAATCCGAGGCACCCTCGACCGCAATGGCCGAAACGGGGTCTCCGTCCACCTGGTCGAAGACAGCGGCCAGTTGCATGCGCCAGTTGGTCAGGCGCGTCCACGCGAGGTCGGTGTCGCCGGCCTTGTACGTGGACCGGATGTTCTCCAGCGCCAGGCGCGGATCGGGTTCGTTGGCCGAATCCGTGATCCGGCGGTGCGCTATGCGGCCGATCGACGTCTCACACGCGCTTTCCGGTGCACCGTGCGGCCACCAGGCAACGATGGGAGCATCCGGAAGCAGCAAAGCGGCAACCAGGGATTCGCTTTCGTGGGCCATATGGCCGTGGCCGCGCAGGACAATGACCTCGGACGCGCCGGCGTCGCCACCGACGCGGATCTGCGCGTCCAGGCGGTCAGGGCCTTCAGCGCCGGCGTCAGCGAGCACGATAATCCGGCAGGGGTGTTCCCGGCTGGCTTCGTTGGCCGCCTCGATGGCTTCCTCTTCCTGCCCGGACTTGGTGACGACCACCAAGGTAAGGACGCGGCCCAGGGCGATCACGCCGCCCTGTTCGCGGAGCGACATGATCTTCTTGGAGATCTTGGAAGTGGTGGTATCGGGAAGATCTACGATCATGGCCTTCTCCAGGTTCGTCCGTCACGTGCCAGCAGGGCGTCGGCCGAGGCCGGCCCCCAACTGCCGGGGGCGTAAGGTTGCGGTTGTTCGTCGAGCCCGGCCCAGTAATCCTCGAACGGGTCGAGGATCTTCCAGGACAGTTCGACTTCCTGGTGCCGGGGGAACAGCGGCGGCTCGCCCAACAGCACGTCCAGGATGAGGCGTTCGTACGCTTCGGGGCTGGACTCCGTGAACGAATGCCCGTACCCGAAGTCCATGGTGACATCGCGGACTTCCATTTGGGTGCCCGGTACCTTTGACCCGAAACGGATCGTGGCGCCCTCATCGGGCTGGACGCGGATCACCACGGCGTTCTGGCCGAAGTCGTCCTCACCGTGGTCACGGAAAAGCAGGTTTGGTGCACGCTTGAACACCACTGCAATCTCGGTGACGCGGCGGCCGAGGCGCTTGCCCGCACGCAGGTAGAACGGAACACCGTTCCAACGGCGGGTGTTGATGTCCACCCGGATCGCAGCGTAGGTCTCGGTCTTGGAGTCGGCGGGGATACCGTCCTCGTCCAGGTATCCGAGGACTTCCTCGCCGCCCTGCCAGCCGCCGGTGAACTGCCCACGCGCCGAATGAGTGGACAGGTCTTCGGGCAGCTTGACGGCGGCGAGGACCTTTTCCTTCTCAGCGCGCAGGTCATCGGCGTTGAAGGAGATGGGTTCTTCCATGGCCGTTAGGGCCAGAAGCTGCAACAGGTGGTTCTGGATGACATCGCGGGCTGCGCCCACGCCGTCGTAGTAGCCTGCACGGCCCCCGGTGCCGATGTCTTCGGCCATGGTGATTTGCACGTGGTCAACGTAGTTGGCGTTCCAGAGCGGCTCGAACAACTGGTTCGCGAAGCGCAGGGCGAGAATGTTCTGCACCGTCTCCTTGCCCAGATAATGGTCGATCCGGAACACGGCGTCCGGCGGGAACACCGATTCGACAATGTCGTTCAACTGACGCGCGGATTCCAGGTCGTGGCCGAAAGGTTTCTCAATGACCACACGACGCCACTGGCCGGGCTTGGCCTGGGCCAAGCCATGCTTGGACAGCTGGCGGCACACCTGTTCAAAAGCCTTGGGCGGGATGGACAGGTAGAAACCATGGTTGCCGCGGGTACCGCGCGTCTCGTCAAGTTCGTCCAGGACGTCGCCAAGGCGCTCGAAAGCGTCGTCGTCGTCGAACTCGCCTTGGACAAAGCGGATACCGGACGCAAGCTGCTCCCAGACCCCTTCATCGAACTTTGTCCGGGCGTTGGCCTTGACGTTTTCCTTCACCTCGGCGGCGAAGTCGGCGTTGTCCCACTCGCGCCGGCCGAAGCCCACCAAAGCGAAGCTGGGAGGCAGCAGGCCACGGTTTGCGAGGTCGTAGACCGCGGGCATGAGTTTCTTACGGGCGAGGTCGCCGGTGACTCCGAAGAACACCAACGACGAAGGCCCGGCGATGCGGTTCAGGCGCCGGTCCCGCGGATCCCGCAAGGGGTTCCGCAGGCCGGCGTTCTTCCTGCCGTTTTCAGTTTCTGGCATGTTGTGTTTTGTGCCTTAGCTTTCGAGTGCGCTGGCCTGGCCGGCAAGCGCAGCGACGACGTCCTGGAGCTGCGCTACACCTGCGGCGCGCTCGGTGAGGTGCAGGCGCAGCACAGGACGGCCGTGTCCTTCAAGGACCTGGGCGTCACCCGATGCCTGCGCGGCGATGAGCTGCCCGAACGTGAACGGGCGCTCCGGGATTTCGAGATCGGTGGAAGCGGCGGCAGTGACCTGCAGGAAAACGCCGATGGCCGGTCCGCCCTTGTGGAACTGGCCGGTGGAATGAAGGAACCGGGGACCCCAGCCAAACGTGACCGGGCGGCCGCTCGCAGCGGCAAGCTCATCCCGGATCCCCTCAAGGGGGGCGTAGGAAATGCGATCCAGGTACGCCTGGACGCTCAGGTAGCCGTCCGCGCCGAGCTGGTCGAGGAGCGCCTGCACGGCTTCGGCCACGGTCGCAGCAGAACCGAGCCAGTCACCACCGCGCACTTCCACCACACCGTCCGTGAAAGCGGCCGGTGTGGGCTCCGGGCGTGCATCAAGCAGGCCGCGGGCGGCCACTTTGGCGGCTTCGACGTCGGGCTGGTCAAAGGGGTTGATGCCCAAAAGACGGCCCGCGACCGCGGTGGCAAACTCCCAGACGAACATCTGGGTAGGCAGTCCGCCGGCGATTGCAACCTCGTTTTCGCGAAGTTCGACGTCGGCGTCGGCACCTACCAGCCGAACCACCAGGACATCCTCGGCTCCGTTGAGGGCCTCCGGGGATTCAGGACCGGCCACGACCGGCAGGAGGCCGGTTCCCAGCTTGCCCGTGGATTCCGCAATGAGCTGTTCAGCCCAGTCGGCAAAGCCAACAATGCCGGAGCCGTCCTCTGCAATGACGATCTTGTTGCGAAGGGGGTTGGTGCCGCCCAGGGCGCTGCCCAAAGCCAGGCCGATGTTGTCTGCCGAGTCCTCGTTGAGGATCTCGGCCGCTTCCTCGGCTTCATCCAGGAACGCCTGGATGTCCACTCCGGCAAGGCCACAAGGAACCAAGCCAAAAGCAGTGAGTGCAGAGAACCGGCCGCCAACGTTGGGATCGGCGTTGAACACCGCCCGGTAGCCTGCCTCGCGGGATGCCTTGTCCAAGGGGGAACCAGGATCGGTGACGATGACGATGCGACTCTTGGCATCGATACCGGCGTCTGTGAACGCCTTCTCGAATACGCGCCGCTGCGAGTCGGTTTCCACGGTGGAGCCCGACTTGGAGGAAACGACGATGGCCGTTTCCTCCAGCCGGTCAGCCAGGGCAGCACCTACCTGTTCGGGGTCGGTGCTGTCCAGCACGGTCAGCTCGACGCCGGCGGTGCCGGCAATAACCTCGGGAGCCAAGGACGAGCCACCCATGCCACAGAGGACAATGCGTGAGACTCCTTCGGCACGGAGGGAATCACGAAGTTCCAGGATGTCCGCGACCAAGGCCTGGGACACTGTGGCGGCTTCTACCCAGCCGAGGCGGATCGCCGACTCGGACTCCGCATCAGGGCCCCACAGTGTGTGGTCCTTGGCGAAAATCCGCGTGGCGATCTTTTCCTCGACCAGGCCGTCGATGTGCTGGGCGATGGCCTGCTGGGCGGCACCGCTGGCGTCGTAGCTGATTGTGCTCATAGTGGGTTAGGAAGCCTTCCGTGCGGTGACGAGTGCGCCTTCGACGTCGGCGAGGAGTTCCTTCCAGGAGCCAACAAACTTCTCGAGGCCTTCGGTCTCCAGGAGGGTGACGACGTCGTTGTAGGAGACTCCCAGTGCTTCGAGGGCGTTGAGGGTCTCGTTCGCTTCGTCGTAGGTCCCCGTGATGGTGTCCCCGGTGACGACACCGTGGTCGAACGTGGCGTCGAGCGTTTTCTCCGGCATGGTGTTGACCACTCCGGCGGCAACGAGCTCGGTGACGTAAAGAGTGTCCGGGTACGCCGGGTCCTTTACGCCTGTGGACGCCCACAGCGGCCGCTGGGGCAGGGCCCCGGCCGCGGCCAGTACTGCCCAGCGCTCAGTGGAGAAGAGCTCTTCGTAGACCTGGTAGGCCAAGCGTGCGTTGGCTACGCCTGCCTTGCCCTTGAGTGCCTTGGCCTCTTCGGTGCCAATGGCGTCGAGGCGCTTGTCGATCTCGGAGTCAACGCGAGAGACGAAGAAGGAAGCCACGGAGTGGATCTTGGAGAGGTCGTGGCCGTTCTCCTTGGCCTGCTCCAGGCCGGACTGGAAAGCGTTGATGACGGCGCGGTAGCGCTCCAGGGAGAAGATCAGGGTCACGTTGACGCTGATTCCCTCGGCCAAGGTTGCCGTGATGGCTTCCAGGCCTTCCAGTGTTGCCGGGATCTTGATGTGGACGTTGTCCTTGTTGACCTTGGCGTAGAGGTTCTTGGCTTCGGCGATGGTTCCCTCGGTGTCCCAGGCGAGGCGGGGATCCACCTCGATGGAGACCCGGCCATCGACACCGTTGGTGGCAGCGGCGATCGGTGCGAACAGATCGCAGGCGTCCGCAACATCCGTTGTGGTGATTTCGAAGATGGTCTCTTCGACGCTGGCGCCGGCAGCGGCCTTGGCGGCGATGGTGGCGTCGTAGTCGGTACCGGCGGTGATGGCGGCGTGGAAGATGGACGGGTTGGTTGTCACGCCAACCACGTTCTTCTCGTCGATCAACTTCTGCAGGGTGCCGGTCTCAAGGCGTGTACGGGAGAGGTCATCGAGCCAGATCGAAACGCCGGCGTCGGAGAGTTGCTGGGTGGGAGTAGTAGACATGTGTATTTCTCCTGTTTTGGGGTTCAGACTGTTACGCGTTGGTGTCCGCGAGGGAGTCTTTGGCTGCGGCGGCAACGGCTTCGGCGGTGATGCCGAACTCGTTGAAGAGCCGCTTGTAGTCGGCGGAGGCGCCGAAGTGTTCCAGGGAGATGGAACGGCCGGCGTCGCCGACGAATTCCTTCCAACCCAGGGCCAGGCCGGCCTCAACGGAAACGCGGGCCTTTACGGACGCGGGAAGGACAGACTCGCGGTAGGCCTCGTCCTGCTTGTTGAACCATTCAACGCAGGGCATGGAAACCACGCGGGCAGCGATGCCTTCGGCCTGGAGGGCTTCGCGGGCAGCGACCGCGAGCTGGACCTCTGAACCGGTGCCGATCAGGATCACCTGCGGGTCGACCGTCTCGCCGTCCTTGGAGGCTTCGGCCAGGACGTAGCCACCCTTGGCAACACCTGCGGTGGAACCGAAGGTGTCACCGGCAGCCTCGCCTTCGCCGCGGGCGTAGGTGGGGATGTTCTGGCGGGTGAGCACGATGCCGGCAGGGTTTTCGTGGTTCTCCAGCATGGCCTTCCATGCGGCAGAGACCTCGTTGGCGTCGCCGGGGCGGACAACGTCCAGGCCCGGGATGGCGCGCAGTGACGCGAGCTGCTCGACAGGCTGGTGGGTAGGTCCGTCTTCGCCCAGGCCGATGGAATCGTGGGTCCAGACGTACAGGGACGGAACACCCATGAGTGCGCCGAGGCGGATGGCCGGGCGCTGGTAGTCGCTGAAGATCAGGAACGTGCCGGAGAATGCCCGGGTGCGGCCGTGCAGGGAGATACCGTTCACGATCGACGCGGCAGCGTGCTCACGGATACCGAAGTGCAGGACACGTCCGTACGGGTTGCCCTTCCAGGCGTCCGTGGAACGCGACGTCGGGATGAACGACGGCGAATCTTCGATCGTGGTGTTGTTGGACTCGGCGAGGTCGGCGGAGCCGCCCCAGAGTTCGGGAAGGACCGGGCCAATGGCGTTCAGGACCTTGCCGGAGGCGGCACGGGTGGATACATCCTTGCCGGCTTCGAACACCGGAAGTGCGGCGTCAATGCCAACGGGAAGCTTCTTGGCTTCAACGCGCTCAAGCAGGGCAGCAGCGTCCGGGTTGGCGGCCTGCCATGCCTCGAACGAGGTCTGCCAGGCAGCACGCGACTCAGCGCCGCGGTCCAGGACCTTGCGGGCGTGGGCCAGGACTTCTTCGTCAACGTCGAAGGACTTGGCCGGGTCGAAACCGAGCACCGTCTTGAGCGCTGCGACTTCCTCGGCGCCCAGTGCGGAGCCGTGGATCTTGCCGGTGTTCTGCTTCTTCGGGGCCGGGTAGCCGATGATGGTGCGCAGCGAAATGATGGACGGCTTGTTCGTTTCAGCCTTCGCAGCCTGCAGGGCCGAGTACAGTTCCTGGACGTCTTCGACGTAGTCGCCGGTCTTGGTCCAGTCCACGCGCTGGGTGTGCCAGCCGTAGGCTTCGTAGCGCTTGAGGACGTCCTCGGTGAAGGCGATGTCGGTGTCGTCTTCGATGGAGATGTGGTTCTCGTCGTAGATCACTACGAGGTTGCCCAGTTCCTGGTGCCCGGCCAGCGAGGACGCCTCGGACGTGACACCTTCCTGCAGGTCGCCGTCGGATGCGATCACCCAGATGGTGTGGTCGAACGGCGATTCGCCGGCGGGAGCATCGGCGTCGAACAGGCCGCGCTGGCGGCGCTGCGAGTAAGCGAACCCAACGGCGGATGCGAGGCCCTGGCCGAGCGGGCCGGTGGTGATCTCCACACCGGCGGTGTGCTTGTACTCGGGGTGGCCCGGGGTCAGCGAACCCCAGGTACGCAGTGCCTCAAGGTCCTTCAACTCCAAGCCATAGCCGGAGAGGAAAAGCTGGATGTAGAGCGTCAGCGATGTGTGGCCGGGGGACAGGACGAAACGGTCACGGCCGATCCAGTCCGGGTTCTTCGGGTCGTGGCGCATCAGCTTCTGGAACAGCAGGTACGCTGCCGGAGCCAAGCTCATTGCCGTACCAGGGTGGCCATTGCCGACCTTCTCCACGGCGTCGGCGGCCAACACGCGAACGGTGTCAACAGCCTTCTTGTCCAGATCGGTCCATGACAGTTCTTGCTCTTCCAAATGTGGCACGAAAACCGAGCCCCTCTCTGTGCTGACGGCAGGCGTACGGACAGCACGCAGGAAGCACAGGATGGCGCCCGCTGCAATGTGTCTACCAGCCGTTCACCATTGAAACGTTGATCTCTCATCCAGACGCACGGATATCCGAGAATACGGTTTCCCGGATGCTCAACGTGTGCTGATCTGCTCACCAGCTTAGCCCCAAACGTGTCATGGAACTCAGGGAATCCCAATAACTGGACAGAAATTCCCTTATATGAATCACGATGGCCCGGCGCGGGAGTGAAGATTCGGAAACATTGACGAATTTTGCGGACATTGGGCCACTTCCGGCCACGGTATGATATTTGGAGGCCACCAGCGGTTCATGCGCCCGTGTTTGCTTTCGAAAACCGGGACGGCAGCCGCTGCGAGAACCCCAGAGCATAGAACAGAGTGACTGCCGCCGTGAGCACAACTGATACGCCCGTCAACGCGTCCCCGGCCCGGGGAAGCATTGGAATGTCCCGTAAATTCAAGGCGTATCTGGCTCTGACCAAACCCCGTGTCATCGAACTCCTGCTGGTCAGCACGCTGCCCACCATGATCTTTGCGCAGCGGGGATTCCCTTCCATCGGGCTGATCCTGGCAACTTTGGTCGGTGGCGCATTCGCTGCCGGCAGTGCGGGCGTTTTCAACTGCTACATCGACCGCGACATTGACAAACTGATGCACCGCACGGAGAAGCGTCCGCTGGTTACCGGTGAAGTGACTCCGCGGGAGGCACTGGTCTTCGCCTGGATCCTTGGTGCCGCTTCCATCGCGATCCTTTGGTTCGGCGCGAACCCGTTGTCCGCATGGCTTGGCCTGGGGGCAATTGTCTTCTACGTGGTGATCTACACCATGATCCTCAAGCGCCGAACAGCCCAGAACATCGTGTGGGGCGGCGCCGCCGGTTGCTTCCCGGTCCTCATCGCCTGGGCCGCTGTGACCAACACCGTTGAGTGGCCGGCGATTGTCCTCTTCATGGTGATTTTCCTCTGGACGCCTCCGCACTACTGGCCGTTGTCCATGCGCTACGGCGAGGATTACCGCAACGCCAACGTACCCATGCTCGGAGCAATCGCCGGAGCCAAAGTGGTTTCGGTGCAGGTCGTCCTCTATGCCTGGGCCATGGTTGCCTGCTCGCTCCTCATGGTTCCTGTTGGCGGTGCCGGCTGGGTTTACACCATCGTCGCGGTTGCTGCCGGCGCCTGGTTCCTCTACGAGAGCCACGCCCTCTACAAGCGTGCACAGGGCGGCGACGTCTCCAACAAGGGCGCCATGAAGGTCTTCCACGGCTCCATCAGCTACCTGACACTGCTGTTCATCG
Organism: Paenarthrobacter sp. UW852; assembly: GCF_024608385.1. Lineage (NCBI taxonomy): Bacteria > Bacillati > Actinomycetota > Actinomycetes > Micrococcales > Micrococcaceae > Paenarthrobacter > Paenarthrobacter sp. UW852. The sequence goes on along the minus strand of NZ_JAMSGY010000001.1, from coordinate 349,038 downwards.
CGCTGGCAGTCGATCCCTTCATTGGTTCACCGCTTATCGGCGGCTAAGCCGACTCTTCAGTTACCCCAACGCAAAGGCACGACGCCGCCACTTACCCGGGTGCGGCGTCGTGCCTTTTGCTTTCACCCACCGCACCGCGCCTGCCCGCACCACCTACACGGCTTCCTTCAGCACCTAGTTCAGGGCTCCGTGCACTCATTTTCTGCGCAAACAACACCTAGTTGGGCTGGATGGCGACTAGGTGTCGCAATACACCCCCTACCGTTCGAAGCGGAACAAAGCTGTTCCATTTCCGACGAAGACTTGGGGAAGCGATGAAGAAGCCATTGCGTACTGCCGGAGTGATGACCATTGCAGGGGCTTCGGTCCTGACGGGCGTTTCCGCCGCCCAGGCCGCACCGGCTTGCTCCACGGCAAGGGTCTGCCTCTACGACGACTATTGGTTTACGGGAACGCAGCGAACCTTCGGCTGGGTGACCTCCAACGTCGGAACGGCAGCCAACGACAAGGCAAGTTCCCTGGTGGTAGGGCCAGCGGCCGATCCGGCTTCTCCGTATGTCTATTTCTACGTTGATGACAACTTCTCGGGATACAGCATCATCTTCCGGGGCGGGAACGCCATGAACGACCTGAGGGGCAGTGCCATGGTGGCCGGCAGGAACTGGGACGACGAAATCACGAGTGTCTGGGGCTGACCGATTGCGCAATGCAACGACCCTGCCTCAAGCCGTATGCGGCGCTGTGACGATGCTGGTGGTTTCAGGCATCGTCACAGCCTGTTCGCCCGTGGACCACGTCCCGCCCGCGCCAACGTCAACGCCGAGCCTTCCTGTTGTGAATCGCGCAGCAGGAGCAGGTGCGCGGGCGGTCCTCAATGACGCCACTGGAGAGGTAGCGCTCCCGATGAGTGCCTACTGGTACTCCGACCGGGAGAATATCCTGGTCAATTCCGCGGTGGCATTCCTTGTCTACGACTGCGTCGAGCACGCCGGATACACCGTGGCACCATGGGGCGGCGACGGGAAAGGACTTCAAGACCGCCGTTACGGGCAGTGGTCCAAGATGCTGGCCGCTAAGAACGGTCAAAAGCCCGAGATCCGTAAGATCCCCGGCGTGATGCCGGAACAGCCGGCCAGACCTGCCTTGAGCCCGGAGCATCAGCGGGCAGAAACCACGTGCATGAACGCTGTAGGACGGGCCGGGTTTCCGGAGCTCCTTGAGGGGCTGGCCGGTGACCTGTCTGTCCAGCAACAGATAACTCAAAATGCTGTCGGGCTCACAGAGCGTGATGCTGAGTACGTCGAATATCGCGAGGCCTGGCAGCGATGCCTCGCCTCGAAAGGATTGAAGCTCAGGGCCGGTGATACCTGGACCGTCGAGTCGAGCGGGTCAACGGAGGATGAAATCCGCGTTGCACTGCTTGACGTTGAATGCAAGGAATCCAGCGGGGGCGCACGCAAGCCGTACGACATCTTTGCGCAGTACCAGGCAGCCCAAATGAAGGATCACCAGGCAGAACTGAACGCTTTGGCGGAACAAAAGAGCGCTGCGGTGGAGAGGGCCAGGCAAGTCCTCCGCGATCATGGCGTGGCTGATGCCCGACTCTGAGACGGCACTCAGCCGCCGTGCCATGACGCGCGTGCCACGATGGTGGTTGCTTCTGTCCTGTGTCGCGCTGGTGGTCGCAGGCTTGGTCGCAGCTTACTGGGCCGGATCGGCTGCAGCGGCGTCCGCGGGGCCACACTACGAGCCCCCTGCGGAGATTCCCGTCTCTGCAACTGTCCAGAAGCGGGCGGTGAACCAGCAGGCCATCCTTACCGGCAGGGTGGTCGCCGGGGCAACGTCCGCTGTCCGGGCCAGCCTGCCTGAGGGTACAGACAGGCTGATTCTCACATCAACGCCGAAAGCGGCAGGGGACAGCGTAGCTCCCGGGGAACTGCTCGCCGTCGTATCCGGCCGCCCCCTCCTGATGATCCAGGCCAGCGTGCCGCTATACCGCGACATCAAGCCCGGCGATGCGGGCATGGACGTCCAAGCGCTGCAGCGGGCCTTGGTCGGGCTCGGTCTTGCTGTGAAAATCAGTGGCATCTTTGATCAGCCCACGCAAAGCGCCTTGAAGACCTGGTACGGCAACGCAGGCTTCGAGGCCCCTTCACCGCTGGAATCTGTTTCCGCGGCCACGAACGGCGGCGGCAAAACCTTGGAAGCTTCGACCGTCATGTTTTCCTGGCGGGAATTTGTGCAGGTTCCTGGTGACACAGGCAGGATCGCCTCCATGGCCGCCGTCGGAACGCTGCTGCCGGAGGATGGTGTCGTGGCCCATATTGCCATTGCTGAGGACACGATCGTGGCGAGGGCGAATCTTCTTCAAGCCAAGGATTTCGCAGTGGGCGCGCCGGCCACCGTCAGGGCAGGCTCCGCAAGCATGGATTCCTCGGTAGCCGCGGTCAGTGCCTTCGTAGAAGGAGATGAGAGCAAGAACGAAGTCCCGGGAGTGGACATCACCCTGCCCATACCCGCCGGAGCCCAGGGACTCAGTCCTGAACAGTCTGTGACCGTGACCTCGGGAAGTGTTCCTCCTGAATCGCTGGCGGTACCGCTTATCGCGATCCGACAGGAGAACGGCATAGCATACGTCCAGCTCAGCGGCCCTGATGGCCCACGCCGGATCGACGTGACCGTTACGGCACAAGCCGACGGTTGGGCCGCCATAGACGACGGCGGCGGCCTCGCCGTGGGAGATTCGGTCCTGCTGCCATGAGCGAAGGAGAACATCAGCTACAGCGGCACGACGGAAGGCCGCTCCTTTCCCTGCGAAATGTGGGCCGTGCATTCCCGGGCGCCAAAGTCCTGCAGGAGGTGGACCTCGATGTCCACCCAGGTGAATTCCTTGCGATCGTGGGCCCATCGGGTTCCGGAAAATCCACGCTCCTGAACATCCTTGGACTCCTTGATACCCCCAGTTCAGGCACCTATCTCCTCCACGGCGAGGACATTGCGGCAGTCCGGACCAAGCAGCGGGCCGAGCTGCGAGGGAGAGTCTTTGGTTTCGTCTTCCAGGAGTCGAACATGGTGGGCCGGGACTCAACGGCCCGTAACGCAGTACTTGGACTCAGGGCGCGGGGCATTGCTCCGAAGACACAGGCACAGCTGCTGGTGCCGGCCTTGCGCAGGTTCGGGTTGGAGCACCGCAGGAACACACCGGCTTCCATGCTCTCCGGCGGCGAACGTCAACGCCTTGCCATGGCGAGGGCCGTCATTGGAGCTCCCGAGGTGGTGTTGGCTGATGAACCCACGGGCAGTCTCGACTCTGCCAATGGGCAGATCGTTGTGGACCACCTCCGAGAGCTTCATCGGTCCGGCACGACCGTCATCCTGGTCACGCACGATCCGGGCCTTGCTGCCTCGGCGGACAGGATCGTGACCATGCAGGATGGCTGGATCGTCGGTGATACCGGCAGTTGCGAACCAGCAAGGACCGCTGCAGGCACGGATCCTGCCCCGGCCGGCCACCGGCCCGGTCTGGTGAGGCGCCGTCGTCATGAAATCGTCGACCTTACGGCGGATGCACTCTCAGCGCTGACACTTCGCCCTGCCAAAGCCCTCCTCCTGGTTCTGGCGTTCCTGTTGGGAAGTGGTGGTCTTGGGGCGGCCGTAGGACTCAGTGAAAGCGCCGCCATCAAGGTTTCGACCCGCCTGGACGTCGAAGCCCACGACGAGGTCAAAGTCTCCAGGAAAACCGGGTATTCATCCTGGGAAGCGGTGCGGAGCGACGTGTCGTCGGTGCTGGCGTTACCGGGGGTGGTTGACGCTGGTGTGGTGGCAGACCTTCCAGCCAGCGAGGTGCAGCCATCGACGTTCCGTCCGGGGTCCCTGCCGGCACCGGATGCTTTCAACGGTGCCGTCCGTGTGGCGGATTCCGCCTATCTGCGGACACAAGGAGTAGCTGTCCGGTACGGTGACACAGCGTTGCTTGACCAATCGTTCGGAAGGCCCGTGGCCCTCATTGGCCTGGATGCTGCCCGTCAACTGGGCGTCGGAAGGCCAGGACCCGGCGTCGTGCTCTGGCTGTATGGCCAACCCGTGCCCGTGGTGGGACTCATCGAAGAACCGGGCCGCGATCCTGTGCTCTCGGGTGCCGTGGTGGTGGGCGTTGGTTCCTACCCCATGACGTCGAAAATGGCAGCGCAGGTGGTGGTGCGTACCCAGCCCGGAGCGCCTGCTGCCATAGCTGAAGCGCTGCCGAAAGCCCTGGATCCCGCAGCGACAGATACTGTCGACGTACAGACCGTGGCCGACCTGAGGGACCTCAAGCACGGCATCAACACGGACCTCGGACGACTGGTGGCGATAGTTTCGGTGATCCTGCTTGCCATCGCCAGCCTCAGCGCAGGAACAACGATGTACGTGGGCGTTCTTGCAAGGTCGGCCGAGATTGCCCTCAGGCTCGCCCTGGGGATGCGGAGAAGCACCGTAGCGGCCATGTTCCTGGTGGAGGGGGCAGTAGTGGGCGTCCTCGGGGGTGCTGCAGGGGCAACCGTTGGTATCTTCGCGGCGTTGGCCTATGCCTCCAGCGAAGGTTGGGTGCCGATCCTCCCCGATTACACGGCAAGCTGGGGAATCCTGGCCGGACTGCTCAGCGGAATTCTCTCTGCGGTCTACCCTGCAGTGATCGCCTCACGGGCCAACCCGGCCCAATTGATCCGAAGCTAGCGCACCGGGCTGGACGTCGCAATGTCGGCAGCATTGGTGGCGGCGCTCATCAGGACGGCCGCACCGAACATGTGCGCACCCACAAGCAGGGCCGGAATACCGTTGTAGTACTGCGTGAAGCCGATCACGGCCTGGAGCAGTGTCACCCCGAGCAGCAAGTACGCTGCAGTGCGGAAAAGCCCCCGTATGCGGTGGCGGATTACCAGGTAGATGGCGAAGAGGGTGCCGCCGGTAATGAGGTACGCAGGCACGGCGTGGATATGCGAGAAAAGATCCCAGTCAAGGTCGTTGCGTGGCGCGTCTGCGTCGCCGGCGTGCGGCCCGGCACCTGTGACCACGACGCCCAGCATGACGGAGAGAGCAGAGAACACAGCAACGGCAAGCATGAGCGGACGGGCTACGCTTGGCAGCGCCGGCAAGGTGCGGTTCATGAAACGGCCCGTCCGGCCGTATGCCCGGTTCACCAGGAGTGTCGCAAAGACAACCAGTGCCATGGACACCAGGAAGTGCAGACCCACCACCCAGGGGTTAAGCCCGGACAGGACAGTGACTCCGCCGATGATGGCCTGCGCCGGGATGCTTGCCAGCAGGCCCAACGCCAAAAGGAAGAGATCGCGCCGTTCCTTGCGGAGGTTCCACAAGTACACCAACATGAGCGCGGCGACGGCCGCGAGGGCGAATGTCAGGAGTCGGTTGCCGAACTCGATGAATCCGTGAACTCCCATTTCAGGAGTGTTCACCAGCGAGTCGCTGGTGCACCGCGGCCATGTGGGGCAACCCAGGCCGGAGGCAGTGAGGCGGACAGCGCCGCCGGTGACAACCAGGACGGTCTGCCCGATAAGCGAGAACAGGGCCAGACGGCGGACAGTCGTGTTGACCTCGGTCGGCAACTTGGACGTCAGGCGCTGGACGGTTTTCGGAAGGCGCGAAGCCGTGCTCACAGTTTTCTCACTTCTCAGTTCTGCTTGGTTGGTTGATTCCGGGCCGGGTCAGTTCCACTTGAACCAGCGGATGGCGGCGGCACCGGCCAGTACCGTCCACAGGAGGAGGACCAGGACGGCGGGCAGGGCGACTGTACCGTGCAGGAACGCTTCCCGCATGGCCTCTCCCAACGCTCCGGATGGAAGGTAATGCACAATGCTTTGCACCAGGGCGGGGAGGCGTTGGGCCGGTACGACGATTCCACCCAGGGCGCCGAAGAGTATCCACACCAGGTTGGTGATGGCCAGGGTAGCCTCCGGGCGAACTGTGCCGGCCACCAGCAGACCCAATGCAGTGAAGGACGCAGCGCCAAGTACCAGCAAGCCAAGTCCAGGAAGCCAGGCTTCGGGCCTGGGCTGCCACCCCAGGAAGCCCGCAACGGCCCCCACCACCAGGACCTGGAGTACCAGGACCACCAGGACTGCCAGGACCTTTCCGGCAATCAACCCGGTTCGGCCGAGGGGAGTGGTGGACAGGAAACGGAGGACGCCGTATCGGCGGTCAAAGCCCGTTGCGATGCCCTGGCCGGTGAAGGCCGTGGACATGGCGCATAGGGCCAGGATTCCTGGAGTGGCAACATCTACCCGGGAACCGCCAAGGCCGTCGAGCAAGGGGGTAACAACCAGTCCCACCAGCGCCATTAGCGGCAGGACGATCGCGAGGATGAGTTGCTCCCCGTTGCGGAGCATGGTGATGGTTTCGTAGCGCCCTTGCTGCATGATCCTGCGGGGCAACGACGCCGGCCCGGCGTTGGGTGTAAGCAGTTTGCTCATCGGACGTCCCTTCCGGAGATGTCAAGGAACACGTCTTCCAGGCTGCGGGCTTCCAAGCGCAGCGAGGCAGGCATGATGTTCCGCTCTGCCCACCAGGCCGTCAAGGCAGCGAGGTCCTTGGGAGTGAGTTCCCCGGTTACCGAGTAACTGCCCGACCGGCTCTCGCTGACCCGCAACGCCCCGCCAAGGACGCCTGTGAAGTCCAGGCCGGCGGGAGCGTCGAAGTACAGGGTCCGCTCAGCAATGCTGGCCTCAGTGCCGTGGTCGTGCCGGAGGAGATCGGCAACAGTACCCTCCACGACGTTATGGCCGCCGTCGATGATGTAGACATAATCCGCAAGGCGTTCGGCGTCGTCCATGAGGTGCGTCGTCAGGACGATCCCCATACCGGCGTCGCGAAGTTCCGCAATCAGGTCGAAGACCACCTGCCGCGACTGCGGATCCAGACCCGCGCTTGGCTCATCCAGGAACAGGATCTCCGGATTTCCCACCAAAGCCGCTGCCAACGCCAGTCGCTGCTTTTGGCCGCCGGAGAGCCGACGCACGGTGGTGCGGCTGAACTGGTCGATTCCGAGGCGCTGCACCAGTGCGTCGATGTCCATGGGGTTTTGGTACATGCCGGCAATGTGCCGCAGCAACGCGATGGGACGGGCCGACGGCGGCAGGCCACCATCCTGGAGCATCACGCCTACGCGGGACCTCAGCTGGGCCCCCGCTGTATCCGGGTCCTCACCGAGCAGGGAAATACTGCCACCGGTCCGCCTCTGCAGGCCCTGGGCACACTCAAGCGTGGTGGTCTTGCCGGCACCATTGGCCCCAAGCAGGGCAGTCACCTGACCGCGCTCAGCCGACAGGGACAGCCCGCTGACTACCCGGAGCATCTTGCCGTCAAGGGAGGCCAGGGGGCCTACATCCTTAATTAGTCCGTCTATGGTGAGGACAGGGGAATCGGGTGATCGCACCAGAGTATTCTACGGGAAGTAGTACGGTCACACTTGGCGGGCAGGCGTAGGTCAGTCTTGCCTTACTGGATGCATGAAACAAATTACGACATGATTGTGTTGTGTATTCCATGAGCAGTCCAGTTTCCATGCCCCTAAAGCGGCATGCTGCAGCAGCAGGGGCACCCGTTGCCGCGCCTGCGTTGCCGGACGCGGATGACCGCACCCGTGACCGTGTCCTCAGCGCCGTGCTTGAGAACGGACCCGTGAGTGCCGCCGAGCTCGGCGACCTCCTCGGTTTTACCCCCGCCGCTGTTCGCAGGCACCTTGACCACTTGGAACGCTCCGGCGTCATCGAGGTCAAGCGGGTAGCGAAGGCCGGGTCAGGCGCCGGCCGCCCCGCACGCCGGTACGTGCTCAGCTCCCAAGGACAGTCCAAGCTCGGCGACGACTACCTGAACATCGCCAGTTCCGCGCTCCGGCGCCTCCAGGAGCTGGCCGGTGAAGACGCGGTCCGCGAGTACGCAGAAGAGCGCTTCTCGGATATGGAACGCCGGTACGCCCCGGAAGTGGAAGCAGCAGGGGACGACATCACAGCCCGGGCCCTGGCTTTGTCAACGGCCCTGAGCCGCGACGGATTTGTTGCCTCAGCACATTCCATCGAAGCCAAGGCACCCCTGCCGGCGGCATTGTCCAGCGTGCAACTCTGCCAGGGACATTGCCCCATCCAGCGCCTCGCTGCTGAATTCCCCGTTTTTTGCGACACCGAAACCAAGGTCTTTTCCCGTCTGGTCGGCGTCGACGTCCGGCGGCTGTCTACGCTCGCGCAGGGCGGACATGTTTGCACTACCCACATACCTACCGGGCGCTTGGCTGCCACGGTGCCTACAGGTGCCGAAGAGCAGTCCGTGAGTCCGTACCAGGAATCAAACAACCAGCAAGAAAGGCCGTGATGACGGACCAAATAGCAGAGAAAGCGGTAGCCGACGGCACTGTGATCTCGGAGATTCTGGAGAAGAATCCCGAACTGCACGGTATCGGAAACTACGAGTACGGCTGGGCCGACAAGAACGACGTAGGCGCCAACGCCCGTCGTGGCCTCAACGAGGAGGTCGTCCGCGACATCTCCTCGAAGAAGAACGAGCCCGAATGGATGCTCGATCTGCGCCTTAAAGGCCTGAAGTACTTCGACCGTAAGCCCATGCCCACCTGGGGTGCAGACCTCTCCGGCATCGACTTCGACAACATCAAGTACTTTGTGCGTTCCACCGAGAAGCAGGCGGCAACGTGGGAAGACCTTCCGGAAGACATCCGGAACACCTACGAGAAGCTCGGCATCCCCGAAGCTGAGCGCAGCCGCTTGGTATCCGGTGTCGCGGCACAGTACGAATCCGAGGTCGTGTACCACCAGATCCGTGAGGACCTGGAAGCCCAGGGCGTCATCTTCCTGGACACCGACACCGCGCTGCGCGAGCACCCGGAGATCTTCCAGGAGTACTTCGGAACCATCATCCCCGTGGGCGACAACAAGTTCGCTTCGCTGAACACGGCCGTGTGGTCCGGCGGTTCCTTCGTGTACGTGCCCAAGGGCGTTCACGTGGACATCCCGCTGCAGGCCTACTTCCGCATCAACACGGAAAACATGGGCCAGTTCGAGCGCACGCTCATCATCGCCGATGAAGACTCCTACGTTCACTACATCGAAGGTTGCACGGCGCCGATCTACACCTCGGATTCCCTGCACTCGGCTGTCGTGGAGATCATCGTGAAGAAGGGCGCCCGCGTCCGCTACACGACCATCCAGAACTGGTCCACCAACGTGTACAACCTGGTCACCAAGCGCGCCATCTGCGAAGAGGGCGCCACCATGGAGTGGATCGATGGCAACATCGGTTCCAAGGTGACCATGAAGTACCCGGCCGTCTACCTCGTTGGCGAGCACGCCAAGGGTGAGACGCTGTCGATCGCCTTCGCAGGCGAGGGCCAGCACCAGGACACCGGGTCCAAGATGGTTCACATCGCTCCGAACACCAAGAGCTCCATCATTTCCAAGTCCGTGGCCCGCGGTGGCGGCCGTGCAGCTTACCGCGGCCTGGTCCAGGTCCGCGAGGGCGCCAAGCACTCGGCCAACACGGTCCGTTGCGATGCCCTCCTGGTGGACACGATTTCCCGCTCGGATACGTACCCGTACATCGACATCCGCGAGGATGACGTTGTCATGGGCCACGAGGCCACCGTTTCCCGCGTCAGCGAAGAGCAGCTCTTCTATCTGATGTCCCGCGGCATGCCCGAAGACGAGGCCATGGCCATGATCGTGCGCGGCTTTATTGAGCCGATCGCCCGTGAACTCCCCATGGAGTACGCCCTTGAGCTGAACCGCTTGATTGAACTGCAGATGGAAGGGTCCGTCGGTTAACAATGACTGATATCACAACAGAAAAGGCGCGCATCGGCGCGCCCTCGGCCCAGCCGTTTATCAACGGCTTCACCGAGGAAGGCGAGAACCTTTCGCCCGTCAACACCGGAACGAACACCAGCACGACGTCGGAGCAGCCTTCCGCTGGTCCGCTCGGCGGCGCTTCGGCCAAGAGCCACTCGCATGGTGGCGGCGTGGGCATCCCCGACAGCTCCCGTGCAGGCCGTCTCACCTCATACAAGCTGGCTGACTTCAAGCCGTTGAACGGCCTTGAGGAAGACTGGCGCTTCACCCCGCTGAAGCGCCTGCGCGGCCTCCACACCGAGGTGCTCAACGGTGCAGCTCCCACTGTCAGCGTCACGGCGCCTGCCGGCGTCGTTGTTGAGACCGTGGGCCGCGATGACAAGCGCATTGGCCAGGCAGCCATCCCGGAGGACCTCGTGTCCGCCAATGCGTGGGAAAACTTTGCCGAAGCAACGGTTGTCACTGTCCCCGCCGAACTGCAGGCCGAAAGCGAAGTTTCGGTCCTGGTCACAGGCGCCGGAGAGGCACCGTCAGCCCAGCACATCGTGATTGTGGCGGAGCGCTTCTCCAAGGCTGTCGTTGTCCTTGACCACCAGGGCACTGCCGTGGTGTCCGAGAACGTCGAGATCATCGTCGAAGACGGTGCTGAACTGACAGTGATCTCACTCCAGGAATGGGCTGACACCGCTGTCCACGCGTCATCGCAGCAGGCGAAAATCGGCCGCGATGCCAAGTTCAAGCACATCGTGGTCAGCCTTGGCGGCGACCTCGTGCGTGTCACGCCGTCCACCCGCTTCACCGCACCTGGCGCCGACGTCGAGATGTTCGGTCTCTACTTCGCCGATGCCGGGCAGCACCTGGAGCAGCGCCTGTTCGTTGACCACGCCGTGGCCAACTGCAAGTCGAGGGTCCTCTACAAGGGCGCGCTGCAGGGTCGGAATGCCCACAGCGTGTGGGTCGGCGACGTCCTCATCCGCAAGGAAGCAGAAGGCACTGACACCTACGAGGCCAACCGCAACCTGGTCCTCACCGATGGCGCCCGCGCAGACTCCGTGCCAAACCTGGAAATCGAAACCGGTTTGATCGAGGGGGCCGGCCACGCCAGCGCCACCGGCCGTTTCGATGACGAGCACTTGTTCTACCTGATGGCCCGTGGCATTCCCGAAAAGGTTGCCCGCCGCCTGGTGGTCCGGGGCTTCCTCAACGAGATCATCCAGCAGATCAAGGTCCCGGCAATCGAAGAGCGCCTGACCGCGGCTGTTGAGCGCGAACTCGCCGCGACCGACAACTAAGACAGGCCAGGCAGGACAACCATGAGTGAAGAAACCAAGGGCGAACTGGTATGCAACGCCAATGACATCCAGGTCAAGCAGGCGCTGCGCGTCCTGATCGGTGACTACCCCGTAGCCATCGTGAGGGACTCGATGGGCGAAATCCACGCCATCGGCGATACCTGCTCGCACGCAGACATCTCACTGTCCGAGGGGGAGGTTGAAGGCTGTGCAATCGAGTGCTGGGGACATGGTTCCCAGTTCGACCTGCGCAGCGGCCAGCCCCTCCAGCTGCCTGCCTATGACCCCGTCCCGGTTTTCGCCGTCACCATCGATGGCGACGACGTCTATGTGGACGTGACCAACGTTGTGAACGGTGCCTCGGTAGATAACTACTGAGCACCCAGTACCGCCAGACTTACGAACGAAAAGAAAGAAGAGCATGTCAACTCTTGAGATCAAGGACCTGCACGTCAGCATTGAGACGGAGCAGGGCACCAAGGAGATCCTGAAGGGCGTCAGCCTGACCATCAAGACCGGTGAAACCCACGCCATCATGGGTCCCAACGGTTCGGGCAAGTCAACCCTCGCCTCCACCATCGCCGGCCACCCGCGTTACACGGTCACGAGCGGCACCATCACCCTGGACGGCGAAGACGTCCTGGAGATGAGCGTCGACGAGCGTGCACGTGCAGGCGTTTTCCTGGCCATGCAGTACCCGGTAGAGGTTCCCGGTGTGACCATGACCAACTTCCTGCGCACCGCCAAGACAGCCATCGACGGCGAAGCGCCGGCCCTTCGCACCTGGACCAAGGACGTCAAGGCAGCGATGCAGCAGCTGCGCATCGACGCTGACTTTGCCCAGCGCAACGTCAACGAAGGCTTCTCCGGTGGCGAGAAGAAGCGCGTCGAGATCCTCCAGTTGGAACTCTTCAAGCCGAAGTTCGCCATCCTCGACGAGACCGACTCCGGCCTTGACGTCGACGCCCTCAAGGTAGTGTCCGAGGGCGTTAACCGCGCGCACGAAGAGGGCAACATGGGCACGCTGCTCATCACCCACTACACGCGTATCCTGCGCTACATCAAGCCTGAATTCGTCCACGTTTTCGTAGACGGCAAGGTTGTTGAGGAAGGCGGCCCCGAGCTCGCCGACCGTCTCGAAGAAGAGGGCTACGACCGCTACGCTCCCGGCGCCGGCGTAGCCGTTGCCCCTGCCGTGCAGGCCTAGTTAGGATCATTCCATGACCGAAATCAACGCGGCGCGCACCAGCCTCGAGGACGTCGAGGAAGCGCTCAAGGACGTCATTGACCCGGAACTTGGCGTCAATGTAGTGGACCTGGGGCTTCTGTACGGGCTCAAGTATTCAGACGAAGACGGCGCGCTCCTGATCGACATGACACTGACAACGGCGGCATGCCCGCTGACGGACGTGCTTGAAGAACAGGTAGGCAAGTCGCTCGACGGCGTCGTTGATGACTGGCGCCTGAACTGGGTATGGATGCCGCCATGGGGTCCCGAGCGGATCACCGACGACGGCAAGGACCAGATGCGGGCCCTCGGCTTCAACATCTGATCAGCATGTTTCACCCGCTCGCAGCGGGAAAAGAATGGTTCCGGGCAATGTGCCCGGAACCATTCTTTTGTTAACAGCGAAAGTCCTAGGGAGCGGCAACTCCGAAGGTGTCGCACTTGTTGATGTCACCCGTGGTGTACCCCTGATAGAACCACTTCTGGCGTTGTGCACTGGAACCGTGCGTCCACGATTCCGGGGATACCCGCCCGGTGGCCGCTTTTTGAATACGGTCATCGCCGACGGCGGAGGCGGCCGACAGGGCGTCCTGCAGGTCCTGCTCGGTCAGGGGATCCAGGAACGGCTTGCCGCTTGCATCGGTTTGCGTTGTGGCGTGCCGGACCCACAATCCTGCGTAGCAGTCGGCTTGCAGTTCCACCCTGACACCACCGGACTGGGGACCCTGCGGGTCCTGCTGGGCCTTGTCGAGGTTGCCCAGGATGTTCTGCACATGGTGTCCAAATTCGTGGGCCACCACATATTCCTGCGCCAGGGGGCCGCCCGAGGAGCCGAAGCGAGTTACCAGTTCATCGAAGAAGCCGGGATCGAAATAGGCTTTCACGTCCGTGGGGCAGTAGAAAGGGCCCACATCCGTTGTGGCCGGGCCGCAGCCGGTGTTGGTTGCCTGGCTGAAAATGACAGTCCCGGGGCGGGAATACTTCACGTTGTACTGGGCCAGATACGTCGGCCAGAACGCGTTGAGGCTGTTCACCGTGCCCGTGATCCGGCAATCCAGTCGCTTGTCTGCGTCGGCGCCTGTTTGGCACTCCTGGAGGCCGCCCGCGCCCGCGGTACCGCTTTCGATGGCAGGCGGCTGGGTACCGCCGCCCGTCAGGTCGCCCAGGATGCTGGGGTTGATCCCAAAAAGGGCCAGGAGCAGCACCACAATGCCGCCACCGATTCCACCACCGATCTTGGTTCCGCGGCCCATCCCGCTGCCACGTCGGTCTTCCACCTGGGAAGGGTCAAGCTGTGCGCCGTCATTGAAACTCATACAGTCAGAATAGACGTCACTTTTGGTGCTCGGCGTTGGACACTGCCGTAAAATTGGCTGGATGCCATTCCTGGACAAACTTCACCTCTGGGCCGATGAGCGCCCACACGACACCGCCGTCGTCGTGGGAAATGCCGGGCTCACCTGGGCCGGACTCCGCGATGCCGCAGCAGCGCTGCTCGGCTCTGCGGGCGCCACCACTGTTCTTGCCGAACCCAACTCATTGCGGTTCGTGGAACGTTATGCGGCGGCCGTGGCCGGGGAACGGCGGTGTGCTGTCCTGGATCCGCAATGGCCGGCCCACATGGTCGAGGAAGTCTCGGCGCGCATCCTGGATTCGGGCTCCGCGGAAGGTACGGGGTTGGAAGACGGTGATCCGTCCAGCACATTCCTCATCGGCCTCACCTCCGGAACCACGTCCATCCCCAAGGCCTTCACGCGTTCGCGCAGCTCGTGGCAGGCGTCCTTCGAAGCATCCATAGAGTTCTTTGGCCTCACAACATCGGACCGGACATTGGCCCCGGGACCGTTGTCAGCCAGCCTTAACCTGTACGCCCTCTCGGAGTGCCTGTACGCGGGAGCGGCCTTCCACACGCTTGAATCCTTCGACGTGGGTGAAGCACACTCCGCAATCAGCCATGACGGCATCACGCGCCTGGTCCTTGCACCCACCATGCTGCGGCTGCTCAGCGAACGTGGCCTTGCGGGGGATGTTGACGCTTCGGGCCTTCGAAGCATCATTTGCGCTGGTTCAAAGTTGGACGCCCGCACCTTGGAAGCTGCCCGGCGATGGGCCCCGCATGCCGCAATTTACGAGTACTACGGCGCCTCGGAGTTGAGTTTCGTGTCCGGTACCCGGCTCCCTGCGGGCGAACGGCTCGACGCTGGCGGCACCGGCATTGGCAAGCCGTTTCCAGGCGTGGAACTGCGCATCCTGGATGACAAGGGCCGGTCCCTTCCCGACGGCCGGCACGGAAATATCAGCGTGCGCAGTGCAATGGTCAGCAACGGCTACCTGTGGGGTGATGACGGGCAGGCCCTGCGATGCCTGGACGGTTGGTACACCGTGGGTGACCAAGGCTATGTGGAGGACGGGATCCTCCACATTCTGGGGCGGCGCTCAGACATGATCCTTACTGCCGGCAAGAACGTCTACCCCCACGAGGTGGAGCTTGCCCTCGCCTCGGTTCCGGGGATAGAAGTGGCTGTTGCTGCCGGGGCGCCTGACGATATCCGCGGGCAAAAGGTGATTGCCGGCGTCGTACCTGCCTACGGCGCCGTCACCGCGACGCAGCTGCGTACCGGATTGGACGGACTGCTTGCAAGGGACAAATGGCCGCTGCAGTTCTTCGTGCTCGCGGAGCTGCCCATGACGGACCGGGGCAAAATCAGCAGGGGTGTCCTTTTGGACTGGATCAAGAACCACGACTCGCGGGCGCAGCCCCTTGGCTGACGCAGCACCCATGAACGTGCACGCGGACGAGTCCCTCCAACCGGTGATCATAGCGGCGCTCCGTACCCCCATTTGCCGCGCCAATGGCCAAGTGAAGCACTTCCGCGCGCCGGACCTCCTGGCACCGGTGATCCGTTCGTTGGTTGAATCGGCGGGCGTGGATGCCGCCGCGGTTGACGACGTCATCATCGGAAACGCGGTGGGCGGCGGGGGAAATGTGGCGCGGTTCGCCGCGCTGCAGGCCGGTTTGCCAATCTCGGTTCCTGGACTCACGGTGGACCGGCAGTGCGGCTCGGGACTGGACGCTATTGCACTGGCGTCCCGGCTGGTGGCAGCCGGCGGCGACCCCCTCTATATAGCCGGTGGCGTCGAAAGCATCAGTACCGCTCCCGCCCGGGCCAACAGGAACGACGACGGCGGCCTGGACTTCTACTCGCGCGCCACCTTTGTGCCAATGCAGTACGGCGACCCTGATATGGGGGTGGCCGCCGAAAACGTGGCACGGGAATGCGGCGTGTCACGGGAACGGCAGGACGACTACGCACTCCGCAGCCATCGGAGGGCGGTCAGCGCCGCCGAAGACGGCAGGTTCGTGAGCGAGATGGTCTCCCTGGCGGGCCAGGAAACGTCGGTGACCCGCGATGATGGTCCCCGCCCCTCGCTTCGCGCGCCGATGATGGCGCGGTTCCCTGCAGCCTTCGTGCCCGGAGGAACAGTCACCGCAGGGAATTCGTGTTTCGACGCGGACGGTGCCTCCGCCGTCGTCGTTACCTCCCTCAAGCGCGCACGGGCCATGGGCGCGAAGGACGGCTTGCTGGTTTTGGGCTGCGATACCAGCGGTGTAGATCCGGAACTGCTGGGCGTCGGTGCTGCCTACGCGGCCGAAAAGCTCCTGTCGGAACTCAGAGTGGCACCGGACGACGTCGACCTCATCGAATTCAATGAAGCGTTTGCCGCCCAGACTATTGCTTGCCTGGACCACCTGGGGATCGCGCCGCAACGGGCGAACCTGGACGGTGGAGCCTTGGCGCTGGGCCACGCCTACGGTGCGTCGGGGGCGGTCCTGGTGACCCGCCTCCTGGCCCAGGCGCGCCGCCGGTACCTTCAGTCGAGGGAGTCGCCCTTGGGGCTGGCAATGATCAGCATCGCCGGCGGCATGGGAACAGCGGCACTTATGCGGTACTCAAGGCTCTAGCGGGTCTTCCGGCTCACCCAGGCCGCGGGCAGCCAACGCATCGCCCGTCTGCCGGGCGTACGCCACGGTAGTGATGAAGACAGGGAGCACCAAGGCCCGGGGATTGCGCTCCAGGCCACGGGCCCGGGCTGAGTCGCGCACATCGGCGAAAGCTCCGGCGATGAACGGAATGCTCCGAAGCATCACGGCGATGGTCAGGGCAAAGCGTTCGGGGTCGGCTCCAAAGCGCCGGAACGGCTTGGCCAGTGAGACCACGCCATCCAGGAGGTCCTGCACCGGAGTGGTGGCCGTGAGCACGGATGCTGCCACCACGCACACCAGGATATTGAGGACGATCCGGGCCGCCGTGGATCCTCCGAGTTGCCACCACTGGAACAATCCAATGACCAGCACGACGGGCGCCACCATCCGGATGGCTCCGGCAAGTCGCCGCAGGCCTGCTCCGCTGAGCAGGAACAGGCCACACATGATGCAGAAGACCACCAGTGAAACGGCCCAGTCGACCACCAGGAAGGATGCTGCCCCGCAGGCGGCCACCACCAGGAATTTCAGCAACAGGGGTGCGCGATGGATCACGGACTTCCCGGGAACGTAGTTGGCGATCAGGAAACCATGGCCCCTCACCTCGGCACGTCGCCTGTCCTGCTTCCGGTCGGAAGCTCGTCCAACGCCGCCGCGCAAAGCATCCGGTACCGTGCGACGCCTTCTTCCGCATCGCCGTCGAACACTATCCGGCCCGACTCGACAACCAGGACACGGTCCATATCCGTCGCCAGGTCCAAATCGTGGGTGGACATGATGACCTGCTGGTCCAGGCCTGCGATGGTGCGGCGAAGGAGCTCCCGGTTGCGCAGGTCCAGCAGCGTGGATGGTTCGTCGAGGACCAGCACCTTGGGGTCAACCGCCAGCACGGCCGCCAACGCCAACAACTGCCGTTCTCCGCCGGAAAGTTCGTAAATGCTCTGGTCGGCCAGGCCCAGGAGGCCGAAACGGGTAAGGACTGTTTCGGCCCGGGCAGCGCGTTCTTTGGAGTTCTTGACGGAACGGCGGAGTGAAAGCTCTACGTCTTCACGGCCCGTCGGCATGACCAGCTGCGACAGGGGATCGGTAAACACGAAACCCACGTTTCGCCGAACCCCTCGAAAGTTCGCCACGGTGTCATCGCCGTGGACTACGATCCTGCCCTCGCTGGGTGCAACCAAGCCATTGAGCAGGCGCAGCAGCGTGGACTTGCCGGAACCGTTGGCCCCTATGACGCCAATGCGCCGCTCAGTGAGCCCCAGCGAAACGTCATGCAGCAGGGTCTTGGCAGTGTCGCTGCCGTCGACCGAAACGCGGACCGAGACGCCGTCGAAATGGATGGAATTCATGCGGTGATAGTTCCTGGCCTACTTGACCCGACGGACCAGGACATCAGGAAAGGCCTTGTGGATAGCAAGTGCAATGACCACGGCCAGCACGTTCTTGAGGATGTCTCCCGGGTAGAAGGCAAGGTCGGCAACGAAAGCCTTGCCAAAGTCGAGTTTGCCGTTCACCATCATGCCCAGTACACCGAGACCGTGGATGATGACGACGCTGCTGACCATGGCGGCGGCGAAAAGCCACAGCCCCCGGTACTTCACCGTCCGGCGGATCACGACGGCGGCCAGGTAGCCGGTAGCGGCAGCGGCCAAGGGGAAGGCCACAATGTAGCCTGCGGAAGGCGTCGCCAGGATCCCCAAGCCGCTGCGTCCACCACTGAAGATGGGCAACCCTGCCAGGCCGAGCAGGACATAAAGCCCGACGGCGGCGAACCCGCGTCCAGCACCCAACACCAGTCCGCTAAGCATCACGGTGAGGGTCACCAAGGTGATCGGGACTCCCAATGCTCCTACCGGGATTCCGGGGACGATCGAGGAGGCTGCGACGAGCGCTGCGAAGACAGCGATAAGGCCGATGTCAGTAGCGGTCCATCGCCGACGGGCGGGTGCAGTAGTGAGCTGCGCTGTGGCAGAGTCGGTCTGGCTCATGAAGGGTCCAATCAGGTGTGATGCGATGCGGTGTGTGCGGAACTTCCCCCTGCCTTCGAGGGTACGGACGCCACGGGACCCTCATTTTGGAGCCTTCCCACAACGCACGCCGCGGATTCTTTGAAGGGTGCCGCAAAATTTCGCTGGGCGGGCAAATGCCAGTCCCCGGCCGGGGTACCGGTAGACTTGAACAGGCTGTTCTCACAGCACACCCCGCCGCAGCTGTCAGGCTCCGCACCTGACCGGGCCCACCGGTCCCCGCAGGCGTTCCCCATTGAAAGGCATCACCCGAATTGATTACCGTCCAGGACCTCGAACTCCGCGCCGGCGCACGCCTGCTCATGGACCAGGTTAACTTCCGGGTGGACAAAGGGGACAAGATTGGCCTCGTTGGGCGCAACGGTGCCGGCAAAACCACTCTGACCCGCGTCCTCGCAGGCGAAGGGCTCCCTGCTGGCGGCAAGGTAACCCGCAGCGGCGAGATCGGCTACCTGCCGCAGGATCCGCGGACGCCTGACATGGAGCAGCTCGCCCGCGACCGCATCCTCTCCGCCCGTGGCTTGGATGTCGTGGTGGGCAAACTCAAGAAGGCACACGAGGACATGGCCAGCGAGGACGCCGCCGTCCAGCGTAAAGCCATGGGCCGTTACGACCGTCTCGAAGCAGAATTCCTGGCAGGCGGAGGTTACGCTGCCGAAGCCGAAGCCGCGGCGATCTCCTCTAACCTGGCGTTGCCGGACCGCCTCCTGAACCAACCGTTGAAAACCCTCTCCGGTGGACAGCGCCGCCGCGTGGAACTGGCACGAATCCTATACTCCGACGCAGAAACCCTGCTCCTGGACGAACCCACCAACCACTTGGATGCCGACTCCATCACCTGGCTCCGGGACTTCCTGAAGAACCACCAGGGCGGCCTGATCGTGATCAGCCACGACACGGACCTGCTCGAGGCCACCGTCAACAAGGTCTACCTCCTTGATGCCAACCGCGCCCAGATCGACTACTACAACATGGACTGGAAGCGCTACCTGCTCCAGCGTGAAACGGATGAACGCGCCCGCAAGCGCGAACGCGCCAACGCCGAAAAGAAGGCCCAGGTCCTGATCGACCAGGCAAACAAGATGCGGGCCAAGGCCACCAAGGCAGTAGCAGCCCAGAACATGGCCAAGCGTGCCGAGCGGCTCCTCAGCGGCCTGGAAGCTGTCCGTGAGAACGATCGCGTAGCAGCACTGCGCTTCCCGGATCCTTCACCGTGCGGCAAGACCCCGCTCACGGCCGAAGGACTCAGCAAGTCCTACGGCTCGCTGGAAATCTTCACTGATGTGGACCTGGCCATCGACCGTGGCTCCAAGGTGGTTATCCTGGGCCTCAACGGTGCCGGCAAGACCACCCTGCTGCGCATGCTGGCCGGAGTCGACAAGCCGGACACAGGTGACATCATTCCCGGGCACGGCCTCAAGGTGGGCTACTACGCCCAGGAGCACGAAACCCTGGACGTTGATCGCACCGTTCTCGAGAACATGCGCTCATCGGCGCCGGACATGAAGGACGCCGAAGTCCGCGGCATCCTGGGTTCATTCCTCTTCTCGGGCGACGACGTCGACAAGCCCGCCGGTGTGCTCTCGGGTGGAGAAAAGACGCGCCTGGCCCTGGCCACCATCGTTGCCTCCAGCGCCAACGTTCTGCTGCTGGACGAACCCACCAACAACCTCGACCCCGCCAGCCGCGCCGAAATCCTGGGCGCGCTCAAGAACTACAGCGGCGCCGTCGTCATGGTCAGCCACGACGAAGGTGCCGTATCGGCGCTGAACCCGGAACGCGTAGTGCTGCTTCCGGACGGCGTTGAGGACCACTGGAACGAGGACTACCTGGACTTGATCACGCTGGCGTAAGCGTCGCCTAGCGGACCTGCAAGGGTTCGGCGTCGGTGACGCGCGCCAGCTCTTGGTAGCTGATGGAGAACATGGAGTTGTGGTCTCCGGCTCCTGCCCAGAGCAGTGGGTATTCCCGCAGCGAACTGTCCAGGATGGTTCGGAGTTTCTTAGGGTGGCCCACTGGGGCTACACCTCCTACTTCCTGGCCGGTGTGCTCCAGCACGAATTCCGGTGTGGCGCGGCGGATCTTACCCGTACCCAACTGTGCTGCAACCAATGCTGTATCAACCTTGGCGGCGCCGCTGGCAAGGATCAGCAGGGGAGCGCCGTCGAGCTCAAAGATCAGGCTGTTGGTGATGGCGCCGACGTCGCAGCCCAACACGGAAGCAGCGGCGGCCGCCGTCGGAACCTTGTCCGCAAAGATGCGGATAGTGTCCTGGGCCCCCGCCGCGGTCAACGCCGCCTTTACGTTCAGTACAGGATCCGGAATCATTCAGTAACCTTGGGCATCAAGGATGGCGTCTTCCTCTTCTTCGGACGTGGGCCTCTTGTTCTTTCGCGCCGCCGGGGTGCGGGGCTTGGGTGTCCCGCCGGCGGCAATGATCCCGTCGTCCTCTTCCTCTTCGGCGTCGATTGCCGCGTTGCGGGCCTGCTGGCGTGCGGCATAGCCGAAACCGATGAACATCAGAACACCGAAAGCGAACCACTGCAAGGAGTAGGAAAGGTGCGTACCCTCTTCCGTGGCCGGCTTCGGGAACGGCGTGGGCATCGGTTGCACCGCAGGGTCCTCACTGGCCAACTGCCCGTAGGCTCCCGTGGCGATGGGGTACGGGAGTTCTTTGGCGAAGCCGGCAAGGTCGATTGAAGCGAGCTGCCCATCCACGGCGCCGCGGTCAAGCTTCGGCTCGGCAGGTTTCAGCCGGGCGACTACGGTGACTTCGCCCGCCGGAGGAGCCGGCACGACGTCGGGTCGGCCGGGCGTATTGTTGCCGATCGGCAACCAGCCACGGTCAATCACCACGGTCTCGCCGGTGGTAAGCCGGAAGGGAACCACGACGTCGTAGCCCGGCTGGCCATTCAGCGGACGGTTACGGACAACGCGCTGCCCGTCGAGGTCGTAGCTGCCCCGTAGCTGGACCTGTGTCCACTCGCGTTCGGGGTCCAGGGCACGGAACTGGTCACTGATCTCAGAGAAAGGGATGGGGGTCGCTGAGTAATTGCTGACCACGCGGTTGATTTCGGCAAGGGTCTCGGCCCGGCGGTCCATCTGCCAACGCCCCAGGAAGACGCATGCGGTGGCAAAAATCACGGCCAGGACAAAATACCCCAGCCATTTGCTGGAGAAAAGGAAACGGTACATTCAGCCGGCCTCGTTCGCAGGGTCCTGGTGGGCCACGAAGGGCACGGTTTCCTTCCACAGGCCGCGGGTCTGAAGGTAGTCTTCCAGCCACTCCCGGTGTTCCCCGCAGGAGAGCCACACTTTCCGCCGCTCCGGAGTATGGATGCGTGGGTTGTTCCACAGAAGCTGCCACTCAGCACCGGCACGGCATCCCTTCCTCGAGCATGTCGCCGGTCCCTGGGCCTGTCGGGATTCCTGGTCAGACAGACCAGGTCCGCCGAGGCTAAAGATATTCATGAAGTCGCCTGTTCATCGCCGGGTTTCCCGGCCTCGCTTGCTTCGCCACTGGTGTGTTCGGCACTGCGGGACGGCGGATCATCATCCACCAGCTCGCCTTGGAGCACCGTTGGCGTGTCTGCGGATCCATCGTCCGCAGCTTGGTATGGCCTTTCGATTTCCGGCACCGCCACGTAATCCAGGAGGGACTCGCTGTGGACCTCGGCCTTGTCGCTGCCATTGGCGATGACGACGGCAATCCAAGGAAGGAAGACAGCACCTGCAATGGCGATGATCTTAAACCAGCCGTCCACCACAAAGATCAGGATGATGCAGACCATGCGGATTCCCATGGCGATCGCATACTTGGCCATGCGCTGGCGCATGTCCTCGGAATGGGCAGCTGCCGCATCGGTGATGCTGTGGACTTCGGGGTCGCCGGAAACAGCGTCCGGATCTCCGGGCACTTGCTGCAGGGGACTGCTTCCTGGGGTCACAGTTGAATCATCACGCTCCAAAGGCCTCTTCCAATTCTCTCACCAAGCCGGTAGCCACCCAAACCGCGGACGGCCCTTGTTGCCCGCCGGTTGCTGCGTACGGCGGATAAGATCAACAAAGGAAAATCCCTGTCGCAGCGGCACCGAATGCCGCGGAACCTGGAGCACATGTATGTCTGAAGCAGTATCGGCCCCCCGCAGCGTCCTCATCACCGGCGGCAACCGCGGCATCGGCCTGGCCATCGCGGAATCGTTCCTCGCCAACGGTGACAAGGTCGCCGTCACCTACCGCAGTGAAACAGAACTGCCTGAGGGAATCCTGGGCGTCAAAGCCGATGTGACCGATGAGGCGTCGATCGATGCTGCATTCAAGATCGTCGAGGAAGCCCACGGTCCCGTGGAGGTCCTGGTGGCGAATGCCGGGATCACCAAGGACACCCTTCTGCTCCGCATGAGCGAGGAGGACTTCACGTCGGTCCTGGACACAAACCTCACTGGCGCATTCCGCGTCATCAAGAGGGCGTCCAAGGGCATGATCCGGCTGCGGAAAGGCCGCGTGGTCCTTATTTCGTCGGTGTCCGGGCTCTACGGTGCACCTGGCCAGATCAACTACTCCGCCTCCAAAGCCGGCATGGTGGGCATCGCGCGGTCGCTGACCCGTGAACTCGGCAGCCGCGGGATCACGGCGAACGTAGTGGCTCCGGGCTTCATCAACACGGACATGACTGCCGAACTGCCCGAAGAAACACAGAAATCGTATCTGGCCAACGTTCCGGCCGGTCGCTTCGCGGAGGCATCCGAAGTAGCCGACGTCGTTCGCTGGGTAGCCAGCGACGAAGCCGCCTACATCTCAGGTGCTGTCATCCCGGTGGACGGCGGACTGGGAATGGGCCACTAGCCACGACGGCAGTTTTTTGTCCGGGGGCGACAAAGGGTTTGGTCCGTGCCACTGGCAAGATGGAAACCGAGCCCACGGATTTTGGATGAAGTGAACAAAAGGAGCACGAATGGGAATGCTGGATAACAAGACCGCGATCGTCACGGGGTCTTCCCGTGGAATCGGAGCGGAAGTTGCCAAGATCCTCGCTGGCGAGGGTGCCGCCGTCGTCGTCAACTACCGCCAAAAGGCGCCCCGCGCCAACAAGGTTGTAGCTGACATCCAGGCGGCAGGCGGCCGGGCTGCGGCTGTGGGAGCGGACCTCACCACGGACGAAGGCGTACACGCCCTGGCCAGCACCGCGATGGAGGAATTCGGCTCCTTGGATATCCTGGTGCTCAATGCTTCGGGCGGCATGGAGTCGGGCATGGAGGAAGGCTACGCGCTCAAGTTGAACCGCGACGCCCAGGTCAACATGCTCAATGCCGCTGTGCCGCTGATGCCGGAGGGCTCGCGGGTTGTCTTCGTAACCAGCCACCAGGCCCACTTCGTGGAAACCGTGCCCACGATGCCCGAATACGAGCCCGTTGCCAAGAGCAAGCGTGCCGGCGAGGACGCACTGCGCGCCCTCCTGCCGAATCTGGCCGACAAGGGGATCTCCTTGGTGGTCGTTTCTGGTGACATGATCGAAGGAACAGTGACTGCCACCCTCCTGGACCGTTCAAATCCAGGTGCCATTGAAGCCCGCCGCGCCGAAGCCGGAAAGCTCTACTCCGTTCAGGAGTTTGCAGCGGAGGTTGCCAAAATGGTTACCGCAGACGTGGAATCGGGACACACCGAATACGTTGGCGGCTCTGACTACTTCAACAAGTCAGGCGAGTAGCAGCAGTAGATCGCCTCATACGGAACGGCCCGGGACAGCGTCCCGGGCCGTTCCGCTTTAAGTCTCCGGCTGCATTTCGGGGTGGAACAATGCTCGATGACAATTAGATAAATATCACCAATAACCGCGTCACGAATTTCAAAAATCTGTTTCGCACTTTTCCTTTTGCATTTGTTCCGGGCGTCTGATTGACTCTGAAAAGCGCCTCCTTCGAGGCTCGTCACTCATTAGCGGTACCCATGCCAAAGCCGCTGGACTCACACGGTGCGGCTCATACAGGAGTTTCTTTGGACTTACTACTGCATGCGGATGATATTCATGCGTCCTATGAACAGCGCCAAATCCTCAGAGGGGTCAGCCTTTCGCTGAATCGCGGCGAAATTCTCGGCATGATCGGAACCAACGGTGCCGGAAAAACAACGCTCATGGGCGTCCTCGCAGGGACCCATCAACACCAGGCCGGCCACATCATGCTGGCGGGCGAGAAGTATCGGCCCGAGTCCGCAGAGGAAGCGCGAGCGTGCGGCGTCGGGCTCATCCCGCAGAACTTCCGGCTGGACCCTGAATTGACCATCGCCAAGGCAATCTTTCGAGGAACATTCCAGGCCGGCAAGCGCCATGAAGAACTCCGTGGCCGGGCCGCCGAACTCATCCGGGACATCGGCGTCACGATGGATCCGGACGCCAAGGTGGGCACCCTGATCCGCGCCGAGCAGGCTCTTGTGGAAGTTCTCAGGATGGTTGCCGAAGAAGCCCAGTTGGTCATCATGGACGAGGTTGCCGCGTCACTTCCGGACCACGATGTTGCCGTCCTTCATCAGGTCCTGCGCATGCTGACCAGGCAAGGCCGCGCAATTATCTACATCACCCATCGCCTGGATGAGGTCCGTTCCATCGCCCACCGCATCGCCGTGCTCAGGGATGGCAGGGTCCATAAAGTCCTGGAAGCCAGCCAGACCAACGTAGACGAACTGGCGTTCCTGCTCCTCAATCACGAGTTGGAGGGCAACGTCAGGCCCACCGGGCGATCAGACACGGGGGAGGCCTTGCGCGTGGTCGACCTTAGCGTCGATGACGCCGTGCGGGGAGTCTCCTTTGAAGTCTCCAAGGGAGAGTTTTTCGGCCTTGTGGGAACACATCGCTCCGGCGTCTATCAGCTGGTCGAGGCATTGGCAGGCGTACATCCAAGCACCTCCGGCGAGATCCGCATCCGGGGTGAGCGCGTGGAGATCCGCGGGATCCACGACGCAGCGAGGCTAAAGATCGGTTACCTCTCAGATACGGCCGAATCGGCGCCGACCGATGCCAGCATAACGGAAGGCCTTCAGAGCAGCGGCAGCCCGAGCGGGGACCTGGAGGAGGAGATCGCCACGTTGAGGAGCGTGGTTGAGGTGGTTCGACGCATGCGCATCAACACCACCAACATCCACGGTGCCTTGGACACTCTTTCCGGAGGTGACCGGCAAAAGGTGCAGCTGGCCAAATGGATGAGTGCCGGCTGCGATGTGCTGATTCTCAGCCACCCCAGCCGCGGCATCGACATTGGCGCCAAGGAAGTCGTCTACGAGATGCTGAGCGAACTCAGCGAGCTCGGGGTCGCGATCATTCTGTTGTCGTCGGATTTGTCGGAGTTGGTTGGCTGGTGCCACCGGATCGGGGTGATGCGCGATGGCGAGCTGGTCACCATTGAGGCCAATGCCAACACGAACGAGGACGTCCTGGTCCACCACATGCTGGGCGTGAAGTTCGAGTCGGGGACCAGAGACGCGCGGCGGGTCATGACCTGATCCGCAGCCGGTTATCCGGAATAGGTTACTGATGGCGAAAAAGGACGGTCGCGGTGTACGCGGCCGTCCTCTCCCGTTCAAAACGCAGGCGCTAGATACTGACGCCCTTGGAGATGCTGCTGAGTTTGTGGCGTGCCAGGGCCAGGTTCGCGTACGTGCGATCAAGCACCAAATACACGAAAAGGCCTTTGGAGCCTTCAGAGTTCAGGACGTTGATCAGGTGGTACTGGGTGCCCAGGGTGATGAGGATGTCTTCGATGTTGCTGTCCAGCTTCAGATCCGCCATGGTTCGCAGTTTTGAACTGACCACGTTGGAGTTGCCGGCCGCGGCCACCCCGAGGTCGAAGCCGGGGTTTCCGCCCTGCGCCAGGGCCATCCCGCTGGAGTAGTCAACGATGGCTGCCCCTGTAGCGCCCTCTATGGACAGCAGTTGCTTCATGGCGTCATCAAGTGAGCTCATAATGGATTCTTCCTGTTCTGTTTCGTCATGGCCGGAATCCGTGAAGTACATGGTTCGGGTCTCCTGGTATAGAGGCGTTCCGCTGGAAGATCCAGGCTCGAACACCTCCGCTGCCGGCAGTTCGTCCCCTTGAGGTTCGACCCCGAGGAATTCATGAAGTGGTGTCGGACTTTCTTCTGCGGCAAAGGACGTCAATTCGCTGGCGTCCAGACCGTCATTACGCTTCCACCACTTCCATGTGCGTCCCGAACGGTCCACCACCTGCCCTGCACTTCCTTCATCCCGGACCGTTATTGCATAACGGATGTCCTTTTGAAGTTTCCATCCTCACACACGGAATTGGGCACAGCATATTCCCTTGGACATTTAATGCGATCGGGTGACAATCGAATAAATTAGTGCGAATTCACCGTCATGAAATGCAAGGCGTCTACACTTATGCGCTTTCAATCTCATGGCAAATAGGGCAGTAGCCAGGGAAGACTCCGGCGACCTAGACGTTGGCGATGTGCCGGACTGCGTCCAGATACGGCATGTTGATGGCGGCGTCCGCCACGGCGCGAACGGCCGGTTTGGCATTGAAGGCAATGCCGATCCCGGCTGCACCCAGCATGTCCAGGTCGTTGGCGCCATCACCCACCGCAATGGTGTGCTCCAGGCTGATGCCCTCCGCAGCGGCCCATTCGCGCAGGTATTTCTCCTTGGCAGCGCGGTCAATAACCGCGCCGAGTACCTTGCCGGTCAACGCGCCGTCGACAATTTCCAGCTCGTTGGCGATCCAGTAATCCAGGCCCAGCCCGCCCGCAATCGGTTCAAGGATCTGGTTGAACCCACCTGACACAACGGCCACGGTGTGGCCGGCGGCCTTGAACGCCGCAACCAGTTCAGCCGCACCGAGGCTGAGGCGAACTTCTTCCCGGACGGAATCGACGACGGCGGCAGGCAGCCCGGCGAGCACTGCAACCCGCGCGTGGAGGCTCTGTGCGAAGTCGAGCTCGCCCCGCATGGCTGCCTCTGTGACAGCAGCGACTTCCTCCCGTTTACCTGCATGGGCGGCCAAAAGCTCGATGACTTCCTGTTGGATCAAAGTTGAGTCGACATCCATGATGAGCAGCTTCCGCGCTGCCTGCCGCAGCCCCTGGGGAACAATGGCCGTATCAACTCCAGGGCCTGCCACCTCAGCTACCTTGCGTCGCACGCCGGCGAGGTCCGAGGCCGCATCCTCCAGAGGCGTGAGTTCCACTGTGTGAACGGCGAAGCGCTCATCTGCGGAGTGTGATTCGGACGACACTGTGACGCCGGCGCCAGCCAGGGCAAGGCGGATATTTTCCAGGGATTCGGCGGTCAAGTTCACGCCATAGCTGACCGCAGCCAAGTTCGAAGTCATGGCCCCAATCCTACTGAGGGCGCCGCACCCGCCCGAATTCATTTCATGTCACCGGGCATGCGCCGCAACCGGTTATCAGTCATGTGGATTTTTGTCCTAGTGTCTACTGCTATGAGTGATGTTCTGGAATTGGCTTCCGTCAGCGTTGTCCGAGGCAAAAAGACCCTGCTGGACAAGGTTGACTGGCAGGTCAACGAAGGCGAACGCTGGGTCATCCTGGGCCCCAACGGCGCCGGCAAGACGACCCTCCTCCAGATTGCCGCAGCGCGACTGCACCCCAGCAGCGGCCAGGCAGGGATTCTCGACGAAGTTCTTGGACGCGTCGACGTCTTTGAACTGCGTCCCAGGATCGGACTGTCGTCGGCAGCACTTGCGACCCAAATCCCGGAACACGAGAACGTGCTCAATGTGGTGGTCACGGCAGCCTATGGCGTAACCGGCCGCTGGCGGGAAGGCTACGAACGCGACGACGAACGTCGTGCTTTCCGCCTGCTCAACGACTGGGGAATGGGCCCGCTGCTTAACCGCACCTTTGCCACCCTGTCCGAAGGGGAGCGCAAGCGCGTCCAGATTGCCCGGGCACTCATGACCGATCCTGAACTGCTTCTCCTCGACGAACCTGCAGCCGGCCTGGATGTGGGGGGCCGCGAAGAACTCGTCCACAAGCTAGGCGAGCTCGCCAGCGACGAGGACGCCCCTGCCATGGTCCTGGTGACCCACCACCTTGAAGAAGTGCCCCCGGGCTTCACCCACGCCATGCTCCTGCGCGAAGGCGGTGTCGTGGCCGCGGGTCCCATCAAGGAAGTGCTGACCGACGAACACCTGAGCAATACCTTCGGCCTGCCCCTGAACGTTACCGAAAACGCCGGCCGCTACACGGCCGTCGCCCGCCGATAGGCAGCCCCGAAACCACAATGGAAATCCTTAACGACATCCTGGTCTTTTTCGCGGGCCTGTGGGCCGGAACCATCAATGCGGTGGTCGGCTCCGGCACGCTGGTGACCTTCCCTGTACTTATTGCCATTGGTGTGACGCCGGTGGTTGCCTCCATGAGCAATGCCATGGGCCTGGTAGCGGGCAACGCCGCCGGTGCATGGGGCTACCGGCGCGAGCTTGCCGGTCGCGGCAGGCAGTTGATGAAACTGTTGCCGGCCTCGTTGCTGGGCGGTATCACCGGGGCCTGGCTGCTCCTGCACCTGCCGGAGAAGGTGTTCCACTATGTTGCCCCGGTGCTGCTGGTGGTGGCCCTGCTGATGGTGGTCTTCCAGCCCAAGCTGCAGGCCTGGGTGCGCAGCAGGGAACAAAACCCCGAGCATGCGATCCGCGATCGAAGCCACGGCATCCTGCTGGTGGTCCTCGTGTATCTTGCCGGTGTTTATGGTGGCTACTTCGTCGCAGCCCAGGGGATTCTCCTGGTGGGAATCCTGGGGGTCTTCCTCTCGGGAACCATGCAGAACGCGAATGCCATGAAGAACATCCTGGTGCTCGGCGTCAACATGGTTGCCGCCGTTTCCTACCTGATTTTCGCCTTCGACCGGATCGAATGGTTCTTTGTCCTGATCATCGCCGTGAGTTCCACCATCGGTGGCCTCATCGGTTCGAAAGTGGGGCGGAAGCTCTCGCCGAAAGTCCTTCGGGCCGTCATTTTCGCGCTCGGCCTCGTTGCACTGGGCTTCATGATCGCCAACCTGCTGAAATAATCCCCTGTGACCTTTCACTACCTCGAGTCCGCCGATGATCCACGCGTCACGGACTACACCACCCTCACCGACGTCCACCTTCGCAAACTCCGCGAGCCGGAGGAGGGCATGTACATCGCCGAATCCTCCCGGGTTCTCCGCCGGGCGCTGGCTGCGGGACACCAGCCCCGTTCTTTCTTCCTCGCCGAAAAGTGGCTGGCGGACCTCGACGACGTTTTCCGGCAATACCCCGACGTTCCGGTTTTCATTGGCAAGGCCGACCTGCTGGAACAGATCACCGGGTTCCACCTCCACCGCGGAGCGATGGCAGCCATGCACCGGCCAGCGCCTGTTCCCTTGGAAGAACTCCTCGCGAAAGCCCAGCGGGTGGCCGTGCTGGAGGACATAGTGGACCACACCAACGTGGGCGCAATCTTCCGGTCGGCGGCAGCGCTGGGCGTCGACGCAGTCCTGGTCTCGCCACGTTGCGGTGACCCGCTGTACAGGCGCAGCGTCCGCGTGAGCATGGGCACGGTCTTCCAGGTCCCGTGGGCGCGCCTGGAAAGCTGGCCGGATGACCTGTCCCGGCTGAAGGAGCAGGGCTTCACGGTGGCCGCCATGGAGCTGACGGACAATGCGGTTGACCTGGACGACCTGGCCGCACGGCAGATTCCGAAGCTCGCCTTGGTCTTGGGCACTGAAGGCGCAGGCATGAGCGAGGACACGCTGGCCGCCGTCGACCTCGCCGTCAAAATCCCGATGCGCGCCGGCGTGGATTCACTTAACGTAGCCGCTGCCTCGGCGGTGGCGTTCTGGGAACTCCGGCCGCGGGACTGACGCCGGTTCGTATGGCAAGGCCGTTTCCGCTATGATTGGTTGTTGGCCCGGCCGCTGGAATATTCACTGTCCAGTAACGGACCACCTCCATTCATACCTGGCAGCTGGCAAAATCCAGCTGCGTGAACAAAAGGTCCCATTATGAAGTCTGATATCCACCCGAAGTACGAAGCTGTTGTCTTCAACGACCTGGCCTCCGGTACCAAGTTCCTGACCAAGTCCACCGTGTCTTCCTCGAAGACCATCGAGTGGGAAGACGGAAACACCTACCCGGTTATCGACGTCGAAATCTCTTCGGAGTCCCACCCGTTCTACACGGGCAAGCAGCGCATCATGGACTCCGCTGGCCGCGTCGAGCGCTTCAACGCTCGCTTCAAGGGCTTCGGCGGCAAGAAGTAACCACTTCCCCCGAGTCTTTTCAAAAGCCCGCACTGCCGGAATTCCGGCAATGCGGGCTTTTGCGTTTTCCGGCAAGATGGACAGCATGACTTCCCAGCCCACGCCTGAAACTCTGAACCACGACGACGACACCCGCCTTCACGGCGAATATAAGGTTCCCGGCGGAAAACTGGTGGTGGTTGACCTTGAGGTGGCGAACGGCCACTTCGCCAATGTCTCCCTGAGCGGAGACTTCTTTTTGGAGCCCGACGAGGCCCTGCAGGACATCAACAAAGCACTGACAGGACTGCCGGGCACGTCAACGGCAGCGGACATTGCCGCGGCCGTAACCGCGGGCTTGCCTGAAGGTGCCGTACTGTTCGGCTTCTCCGCAGAAGCCGTGGCCATAACAGTCCGGCGGGCCTTGTCCAAGGCCACCGGCTGGTCAGACCACCAATGGGAAGTCATCCCACCGACGGTCCTGCCAACCGAGGTCAACGTGGCCCTGGACGAAGTCCTCACTGAGGAGGTCGGTGCCGGGCTGCGGAACCCGACGCTGCGGTTCTGGGACTGGGAAGAGCCCTCCGTGGTGATTGGCAGCTTTCAGTCAGTGCGTAACGAAGTGGACCCCGACGGCGTGTCCCGGCACGGCATCACCGTGGTGCGCAGGATCAGCGGCGGGGGAGCGATGTTCATGGAGGCAGGAAACTGCATCACGTATTCGCTGTACCTGCCGCAGACACTGGTGGACGGCATCAGTTTCGCGGACTCCTATGCCTTCCTTGACTCCTGGGTCATGGCCGCGTTGGAGAAGCTCGGCATCAACGCTTTCTATGTCCCGCTCAACGACATTGCAACGGAGCAGGGCAAAATCGGCGGAGCAGCACAGAAGCGGCTTGCCAACGGGGGCATGCTCCATCACGTCACCATGAGCTACGACATCGACGCCGACAAGATGGTGGAGGTTCTGCGCATCGGCAAGGAGAAGTTGTCCGACAAGGGAACCCGGAGTGCCAAGAAGCGCGTGGATCCCTTGCGTCGGCAGACCGGCCTGGCCCGGTCCGCCATCCTCAAGGCCATGCAGGAAGTCTTTACCGAGCGCTATGGCGCAGTCGAGTCCCGGCTCAGTGAAGCGGAGCTCGATGAAGCCCGAAAACGGGTTGACGCGAAGTTCGGCACGGACGTATGGCTGAACCGGGTTCCCTGACGGGTTCTATTCCGCCGTCCTAGCCCTTGGCGGCCTGCGCAGTCAGGGCACGCAACAGGTGGCTGCGCTGCTCGATAATGATGCGCCGCAACGCACGCGGAGCGTCACCATGTTCGGCCAGCCATTCGTCGGTGCGGAGCACCACCGGGTGCCGGGCAGGTTCCATGCCGTCGCCAAGGTCCTGGGCGGCCGGGAACAGTCCGCGGACAATCCTTCCGGCAATTTCAATGCTTCGCTCTGCCCACACCTTTTCAAGGCAATCGAAATACGGTTCCACGTAGGGTTGCAACAGGGCAGCCGGGGCCGTGGCGAAGCCTGCAATGGTCGCGCTCAGGATTTCATTGGAGAGTCCGGTACCCAGGACCGCCGAATCCCATGCCGCGGCCTTCACCGAAGGGTCTGGGCGGGCCGCCGAGGCAAGAGCGTGGCCCTCACGTCCTGAGGCCGTCTTGTCCGCTTCCAGTTCCCGGTCGAGCTCAGCTTGCGACGCCTGTCCGTGGGCTGCCAGGGCCTGCCACAGGCTCCAGCGCAGTTCTGCGTCGACTGCGAGTCCGTCAATGACAACGCTGCCGTCAAGGATGCTGCGCAGCAGGGAGAGCTCAGAGTCGCCATGCCGCGAGACATCCGCGAGTGTCCTGGCCCAGGCGAGTTGCTGGTCCGACCCCGCTGGGGCAGCCTTCAACTGTGCGGCAGCAACGGCCAGGAAGTCCTTGCGGACACCGTCCCGCGTCTTAGCAGGCACGAATCGCTCAATGGCGGTGGAGGCGTTGCCCAGGACATTGAGCAGGACTCCAATGCCGGTTTCGGCCGGAGCGAACTGTTCCACCGCGGCGACATACCGGGCTGCAGGGGTGACGCCGTCGCGGGCCGAATCCCAAAGCGCCGTCCAGCACAGTGCCCGGGCCATGGGGTCCTGGATCTTGTCCAGCGAAGACCTCACCGTGTGTTCGGATCCGGGATCGAGCCTGATCTTTGCATAGCTCAGGTCGTCATCGTTGACCAACAGCAGGGCAGGCCGGGGCTTGCCGTTCAGCTCGGCCACCAGGGTGCTGGGACCGTCCACATCAATTTCGATACTTTCGGTCCTAACAAGGGCACCGTCTGCGTTGGGGTCATACAAGCCAAGCCGCATGCGGTGGGGGCGGAGTTCCTGGTGCCCTGTGATGGGGTCGATGGCGTCCTGTTGGAGCGTCACCGCGCCCAGCGTCCCGTCGTCTTCGACAATCCCGGCTGAAATGGTGGAGATTCCGGAAGTCTGCAGCCATTGGCGCGCCCAACCGGACAGGTCCCGGCCAGAGGAGGCACTTAGCGCTTCCAGCAGGTCCTTCAGGGAGGTGTTGCCGTAGGCGTGGTCGCGGAAATACTGGCGTGATCCGGCGATGAAGGCGTCAAAACCGACGTAGGCAACCAACTGTTTCAGGACCGAAGCGCCCTTGGCGTAGGTGATGCCGTCGAAGTTCTGCTTGGCCGCCTCAAGGTCCGGAATGTCGGCGACGATCGGATGGGTGGTGGGCAGCTGGTCCTGCAGATACGCCCAAGCCTTGCGTTTGCTGGCGAAGTTCACCCATGCGGATTCCCAGTCAGTGGCACGATCCACGCCAAGGGTTCCCATGTAGTCAGCGAACGACTCCTTGAGCCAGAGGTCGTCCCACCAGTTCATGGTGACGAGGTCACCGAACCACATGTGGGCCATCTCGTGCATCAGGGTGTTGGCGCGTCCCTGGTACTGGGCGTCGGTGGCCCGCGAGGCGTAGACATACTTTTCCGTGAAGGTGACCAGTCCGGGATTTTCCATGGCCCCGAGGTTGTATTCGGGCACGAATGCCTGATCGTACTTGCCCCAGGGGTAGGGATAGTCGAAGAGGGCGTTGAAGAACTCCAGCCCGTTCTTGGTCAAGCGGAACAGCTCGTCGGCGTCGAAAGCGTCTGCCAATGAGGCGCGGCAGTAAAGTGCCAGCGGCACCTCAAGCCGGGTGTCGCCGTCGAGCGTTGCTCCCCAGTGGTCCGTCGCTTTGAAGTACGGCCCGGCCAGCACCGTGGTGATGTATGTGGACATCCGCTTGGTGGTTTCGAAGTCCCATTGGGCCGCTTTGGGGTCATCCGCCAAGGTTGTGCGCGCGGCTTCAACGCCGTTGGACGCGACCTCCCAGCCAGCAGGTGCGATCACGTGGAAGGTGAACTCGGCTTTGAGGTCGGGCTGTTCGAAGTTGGCGAAGACGCGTCGACTGTCTGCCGGTTCGTACTGGGTGTAGAGGTAGCACTGCCCGTCGGCGGGATCAACGAAGCGGTGCATGCCTTCCCCGGATCGGCTGTAGAGTGCCGTTCCGGCCACCGTCACCTGGTTGTCCGCAGCGAGGTTTTCGAGGATGACCCGGTCCCGGTCCACCACCGCATCGACGTCCAGGGCCTGGCCGTTCAGCACCACCGACTGCACGCCGCCGCTGATGAAGTCCAGGAACGTCGCAGAGCCGGGCTCGGCGGAGAACGTGATGGTGCTGGTGCTCGGATAGCCGGCGACTGCGGGATCTGCCGCGTCGCGGACATCGAGGATGACGTCGTAGCTGTGGGTGGTGATCAGGGCTGAGCGGGTTGCGGCTTCGTCGCGCGACAGATTGTGATTCGACACACGGCTATCTAATCATGATCCAGGCAGCAACCAGGCCCAGCGATGCGATGAGCAGCCAAGAGCCCAGGGCCACCATCACCGCGCGTCCACCCGTGTGGATCAGCGTGCGGACACGCACGGCGGATCCCAGTCCGAAAAGCGCCGATGCGAGCAGGATGTCCTGGACCAGGGCGGCTCCTTCCAGGACCGCCGGGGTAGCCCAGCCCACGGATCGCACAGCGACCATGGCAAGGAAGCCGAGCACAAAAAGCGGAACGATAGGCGGGAACTTGCCGTCGGTCCCGTCATCCTGGCCGGCACCATTGACCCGCTTCCGCACATGGTCGACGCGCTGATGCAGTCCCGCCGCCGCCACTACCGGAGCCAGCAGGACTACCCGTGTCAATTTCACGACGACGGCGATCGCCAGGGCCGCCGTCCCCGCAGTTTGCGCCGTGGCCACCACCTGGCCCACATCGTGCACGGAAGCGCCGGTCCATGCCCCAAACTGTTCCGGGTTCAGGTTCAGGGGGTGCATGAGGAGGGGCAACACGCCAATGGCAAGGGTGCCGCATAGCGTTACGAGCGCCACCGGGAGCACAGTGTCCTGATGCCTGATGCGCCGCACAGCAGCCATCGCGCCGATAGCCGAGGCGCCGCAGATGGAGAAACCCGTGGCGATCAGCAGGGCGGTCTCGCCAGGCAGCCGCAGTAAGCGGGCCAACCCATAGGTGCCCACAAAGCTGACCAGCACCACACCGGCTATGAGGACCAGGGACAACCAGCCCAGTCCCAGCACATCCTGAATGCTGACCTTGAGGCCCAGCAGCACGATTCCGGCCCGCATGAGGTGCTTTCCGGCGAAGTCCAGGCCCGGGCGGGCGCGCCCTGCAGTGAGGACAGAGGTGCCCGGTATATTTGCTGAGAGCAAGCCCAAGGCAACAGCGAGAGTCATTGCTGGAACAGCTGGCAAGACCGCGTGGATGGTGAAGGCAAGGCCCGTTGCGGCGAAGCACAGGACCAATCCCGGCCCCAACCGGGACAGCTGGGAAGCGGGACTCTTGAAGGGCATGCCTCAACCCTGCCGGATGGGGGCACGGAAAGGCGAACCGGGGGGTTCCCGGAAACAGCGACACAATCAACGCGAAATGCGCTCGACTCGAAAAGGTGATTGTCTAATTCCCATGTCTGACCTATTCCAGGATTACTCCGAGGCCGCCGCCCGCAGTGGCGCCTACGACGAGATGTTTGCCCCGGGCCACGTAGCCAGAAAATCCTACGGTCAGGTTTCCGGTGCCTTGCGCGAGCTTTCCCTGGCGGATGTCACCGCCAGGGCGGACTCCATGGCCCGCACCTTCCTGGACCGCGGAGTGACCTTCGACTATGCGGGGGAGGAGCGGCCCTTCCCGCTCGACATTGTTCCCCGCGTCATCCCGGCCGACGAATGGGACGTCCTGGAGCGCGGTGTCGCCCAGCGCGTCAAGGCCCTCGAAGCGTTCCTCAACGACGTTTATGGACGCATGGCGGTGGTGGCCGATGGCGTGATCCCACGGCAGCTCGTCACCACCAGCGCGCACTTCCACCGGGCGGTCCACGGCTTTGAACCGTCCGGCGGGGTCCGTGTGCACGTCTCGGGTATCGACGTCGTCCGCGATGCTGCCGGAACTTTCCGCGTGCTGGAGGACAACGTCCGTGTCCCGTCGGGCGTAAGCTACGTCCTGGAAAACCGCCGGGCCATGGCAAAGGGCCTACCTGAAGCGTTCGGCCAGCAGCACATCAGGCCCGTGGAGGAATACCCCCGGCGGCTGCTTTCGGCCCTGCGCAAAACAGCACCGGCCGGTGTCGACGATCCGACGGTTGTTGTCCTGACTCCGGGTGTCTTCAACAGCGCCTACTTTGAGCACACCCTCCTCGCCGGCCTGATGGGCGTGGAACTGGTGGAAGGGCGCGACCTCATCTGCCGTGGCAACCGTGTCTACATGCGGACCACCGCGGGTGAACAGCGTGTGGACGTGATCTACAAGCGCATTGATGACGACTTCCTCGATCCCCTCCAGTTCCGCTCCGATTCCATGCTGGGTTGCCCCGGTTTGGTCAACGCTGCCCGTGCGGGCGGAGTCACCATCGCCAACGCAGTAGGCAACGGCGTAGCCGATGACAAGCTCGTGTACAGTTACGTGCCTGACCTGATCCGGTACTACCTCCACGAAGAGCCGATCATCGCCAACGTCGACACTTTCCGACTCGAGGAAAAGGAAGCCAGGGAGCATGTTCTGGACCGCCTCGATGAACTGGTGGTCAAGCCGGTTGACGGCTCGGGCGGCAAGGGACTTGTTATTGGCCCGGACGCCTCCAAGGACGAACTGGATGCCTTGCGCAAGCGCGTGATCGCCGATCCCCGCGGGTGGATCGCCCAGCCTGTCCTGCAGCTCTCCACGGTGCCGACCCTTTCGGGCGACAAGTTCGGTCCCCGCCACGTGGACCTGCGTCCGTTTGCCGTGAACGACGGCGACGACGTCTGGGTCCTGCCCGGTGGCCTGACCCGGGTTGCGCTGAAGGAAGGGTCCCTGATTGTGAACTCCAGCCAAGGCGGTGGTTCCAAGGACACCTGGGTGCTGGCCAATTCACCGGAGTTGCCTGCCGAGTTCATCCCGCGCCAGTCCGTGACCGTGCGTGAGCAGGTTTCTGTGTGGCCTGTCGAAAGCAACTGGCGCGACCGGCAGACGGAGCAACAGCAGTGAAACCCCTCCACCAACTACTTGAACTACGACAGGCACCACGTGAAGGAGGCACAGTTCCATGCTGAGCCGTATTGCTGAGTCACTCTTTTGGATCGGACGCTACGTAGAACGCGCCGACGGTACTGCCCGGATCCTTGACGTGCACCTGGAGCGCCTGAACCACCTTCCCCTCGAGGAGCAGCGCAGCGTGGCGCGGGAACTGCTCGCCGTCATGGGCGCCAAACCCCAGAGCGAGGACTTCGGCCTGCCTGAACTGCTCCATGCCCTGGCCTACGACAAGCAGAGCGCCTCCTCGATCGCCGGTTCCCTCGGGGCAGCCCGGGAAAACGCGCGGCGTGCCCGGGAGACCGTCTCGCAATCCCTGTGGGAAAGCCTCAACACGACGTACTACGGCCTCAACCAGCACCGCAAGGACGTCGTTGGGACATACCGTTTCTGCAACTGGGTGCTTGAACGGACCGCGATGGTACGAGGACTGGCTGATACGACCGTCAGCCACGACGAAAGCTGGCTGTTCATGGTCCTGGGGCGCTCCCTTGAGCGGGCCGACATGACCGCCCGCATGCTGTCCACCCGTGATGTCCAGTCGGCTGGTATGTCCTGGGTCAACATGCTGCGCTGTGCCGGTGCCTACGAATCCTTCATCCGCACCCGCCGGGCAGCCTTCGGCGACCAGCATGCAGCCGAATTCCTGCTCCTGGACCGCTTGTTTCCCCGCTCGATCGTGTACGCGTTGCGCGACGCCGATGAGTGCCTTGCCAAGCTGGACCCCTCGGCGCAGCGCGTTGGTTTCATCAACGACGCCCGGCGGATCGTGGGCCAGGCCCGGACCTTCCTTGAGTTCCACCGCACCGATGACCTCATGTCTGAACTGCCCGAGCACATGGAACGTGTGCAGAAGGCCGTGACACAGGCTTCTGATGCCATTTCCCGTAAGTACTTCAATCAGGCTGATGAACACGCCTGGGTGGGAGAAGTTTCATGACCCGGCTGAGCATCGTCCACAAGACGGCCTACAAGTACAACCGCCGCGTGACCCTGTCCTACAACGAGGCCCGGATGACCCCGTTGACGGACGGACAGCAGGTGGTCCTGGAAGCGTCCCTGAAGGTCTCACCGAACCAGGCTTCCGTGAGCACCTACCGCGACTATTGGGGCACCCGGGTCACGGCCTTCGATATGCAGATGCCGCACGAAAGCCTGGAAGTGCTTGCAACGGCCACGGTGGAGGTCCACCGCAGTGAGCGCGTGGCAACGGAAGACGACATTGTTGGTTGGGACGTCATCGCCTCGGACAAGATCCAGGACGAATTCAGCGACTGGCTGCCCCAGTCGCGGTTGAGCGGCCCCGGTGAAGAGGTACTCGACATTGTTCCCGGCATTGTCGAAGGAAAGAACCCCCATGAGGCGGCGTTGGCGGTGTTCGAGTGGATGGCCGGCGAGATGACCTACATGAAGGGCACCACCGGCGTGACGACGAATGCCGAGCAGGCGTGGTCGCAGCGTCAGGGTGTGTGCCAGGACCTGGCCCACCTTGCCATTGGAGCCCTGCGCTGCAGCGGCATCCCGGCCCGCTACGTGTCCGGTTACATCCACCCGCGGTCATCGGCTGACATCGGGGAAACAGTAGCCGGACAGTCGCACGCCTGGTTGGAATGGTGGGACGGCGAATGGCGCAGCTGGGACCCCACCAACCACAAACCGGCCGGCGACTATCACGTCACTGTCGCGAGGGGCCGCGACTACCGAGACGTTCCTCCGCTGAAGGGAATCCTTTCCGGCGGCGGAGGCTCTGGGCTCTCCGTTTCGGTGGAGATCACCCGTCTCGCGTAGAAGCCCCTATATAGCCAAGGCCCTTAAGAAGAACTCTTAAGGGCCTTGGCTGTACTCAATATAATTTTCTACCAGGGGGACGGCTTGTAGTCCTTGAGAAACACGCCGTACTGGTCCTCGCCCTTCTCGCCCATCACGATGGGGTCGTAGACGCGCGCGGCACCGTCCACCAAGTCCAAGGGAGCATGGAAACCTTCTTCCATCAGCCTGACCTTGGTGTAGTGCGGACGTTCATCGGTGATCCAGCCCGTGTCCACGGCGGTCATGAGGATGCCGTCGGAGTCCAGCATCTCCTGGGCGCTGGTCCGGGTCATCATATTCAACGCAGCCTTGGCCATGTTGGTGTGGGGGTGCCCGGGGCCCTTGTAGGCGCGCGAGAACTGCCCTTCCATCGCTGAGACGTTCACGATGTACTTGCGATGTGCCGTGGAACGCTTCATCGCCCCACGCAGCCGGCTGACCAGCAGGAAGGGTGCGGTGACATTGCACAGCTGGACCTCGAGCATCTCCAGGGGATCCACTTCGTCCACCACCTGGGTCCAGCTGTTGATCGAGGCCAGGTCCGGGACCAGTCCGCCGGCATCAATGGCTGTCCCCGATTCGATACGCTCCAGGGACGCAGAACCCGTCGAGAGCGCCAAGGACGTGATCGCATCACCAGCCAGCACCGGGTGTTCGGTGACGCTGCTGGCCAGAGCCAAGGGGTGCTTGTCATGCGCATGGCCGAACGTCACCAGCTCGGGTCCGCCGTTGGCCGCTTCCAGGGCGGCAGGCAACGGTTCGTCTTCGGCATCCACCAGCGGTTTGTAGGCATTGCCTGAGCGCCGCACAGTCTGGGCTGCATTGTTGATGATGATGTCCAACGGTCCGGCCTCGTTGAGCGAATCCGTGAGCGCCATGACCTGGGCCGGGTCGCGAAGGTCGATGCCAACGATACTTAGGCGGTGCAGCCATTCCGAGCTGTCTTCCATCGCGGCAAAACGACGGGCGGCGTCCTTGGGGAAACGGGTGGTGATGGTGGTGTGGGCGCCGTCCCGGAGCAGGCGCAGGGCAATGTACATGCCAATCTTGGCGCGTCCGCCGGTCAACAACGCCCTCCGGCCAGTGAGGTCGGTGCGGGCATCACGCTTGCTGTGGCTGAAGGCCGCGCATTCCGGACACAACTGGTGGTAGAAAGCATCCACCTGGGTGTAATGCGTTTTGCAGATGTAGCAGGGGCGGGAACGGATCAGGTGCCCGGCGATCTCGCCTGTGGCCGACGGGGCAAGCTTGTTGCCGCGGGTCTCGTCATCAATCCGGTCCGGGGCTGCTGTTGCTGTCAGGGCAATAACAGCACGGTCGGCCTCGGCGATGGAGTCGCGTTTGGTGACGCGGCGGTGGCGCTTGACGGCCTTGAACATCTTGCCGGTGGCACGCCGGACGGCAACATAGTCCGGGTGCTCTTCGTCATAGACGTGGATCGTTGTCAGAACCTTGAGGCAGGCCTGGATCTCTTCAGGCGTCAGATCGGTGGAGCTCATTGACCTGATTTTACAGCCTTGGGAGCCTCCGGCCTGCCTCGGGTTCTGTCAGTGGACTGCGGGTTAGTGCGCGGCGCCCTGGGATGCGGCGTCCGCCACGCGGGCCTGGATTCCAGCGGCTACCTTTTCGGCGGAGTCACGGATGTCGGGATCGTGGTGTGTGGCTGCCTTGACCGCTTCCGGAAGGCTGCGGCGATGCTGGGCTGACAGAGCGAGCTCGGCTTCGCCTGGCTCCGGGACCACCTGGCCCTTCGCGAGGACAGTGATTCCGGACTCCGTGACCTTGTATCCACGTGCCCTGTCCAGCTCCGGGTCCAAGCCGATGGCAGCCCCCGCGGGGACCTTGACGTTTTTATCCAGGATGGCGCGCTTGATCACGGCGCCTTCACCCACACGGACCTTGTCCATGAGGACGGAGTCCTGGACACGGCTCCCAGCCGCCACGTACGCATCGTTGGAAAGGACGGATCCTTCAACGATGCCTCCGGAAATCACCACGCCGCTGGCCACGATGGAATCGAGGGCAGTGCCCACCGTGTTGTTTTCGCCGCGAACAAACTTTGCCGGCGGGGAAATGCTTTGGCGGGTGTAGATGGGCCATTCGGAGTTGTAGAGGTTGAAGACAGGGACGGGGGAGATGAGGTCCATGTGTGCGTCGTAGAACGAGTCGATGGTCCCCACGTCCCGCCAGTAAGTACGATCCCGGTCCGTAGCGCCGGGGATGTCATTGAGCGTGAAGTCGTACACGCCGGCTTCGCCTTGGTCGACGAAATAGGGGATGATGTCGCCA
This sequence comes from Paenarthrobacter sp. UW852, assembly GCF_024608385.1. NCBI lineage: Bacteria > Bacillati > Actinomycetota > Actinomycetes > Micrococcales > Micrococcaceae > Paenarthrobacter > Paenarthrobacter sp. UW852. The sequence continues at coordinate 307,727 of NZ_JAMSGY010000001.1, read as the reverse complement.
CCCATGTCGTGCTTGGTGTCGAGCCGTTCCGCGTCAACGTGCAGTGCCTCAACCAACGCATCGGCGTCGAAGACGTAGTTGCCCATGGAGGCAAGGAACTGCGTGGGGTCGGCTGCGAGCCCGGGGGTGCTGGCAGGCTTCTCCACAAAGGCGGCAATCTTCTGGGGATCGTTCTGGTCTACCTCGATCACGCCGAACTGGTTGGCCATGTTCAGCGGCTGGCGGACTGCGGCCACGGTGGCCTTGGCACCGCTGGCGATGTGCTGCTCCACCATCTGCGAGAAGTCCATGCGGTACACGTGATCGGCGCCGACCACTACCACGATGTCCGGGGCGTCGTCATGGATGAGGTTCAGCGATTGGTAGATGGCGTTTGCACTGCCAAGGAACCAGCTCTTGCCCACGCGCTGCTGCGCCGGAACCGACGCCACGTAACGGCCCAACTGCGTGGACATGCGCCAGGTTTCAGAGATGTGGCGGTCAAGGCTATGCGACTTGTATTGCGTCAGCACAACTATTTTCAAGTATCCCGAGTTAACGAGATTGGATAATGCAAAGTCGATGAGCCGGTAGCCGCCGGCAAACGGAACCGCGGGCTTGGCCCGGTCCGCCGTCAGCGGCATGAGTCGGTTACCCTCGCCGCCAGCCAATACAATTGCCAAAACTTTCTTCAACGCCATGGTCACTGCTCCCCGTACGTCTTCGTAGCCCCCAAAAGTCCGATTTTCCGGACTCTTTCACACTAGAACACATACGCCGGAACGACTACGTTGGTTAGCGTGCGAATAGACATTGTGACTAAAGAATTCCCTCCGGAAATTTATGGCGGTGCCGGTGTCCACGTTGCCGAGCTCAGCCGGGTGCTGGCAAAGCACGTCGACCTTCACGTCCGGGCGTTCGGTGCGCCCCGTGATGCCGACTACCACGGGGCTACTGTGGCGTCATACGCCACGCCCGAAGACCTCGGCGATGCCAACGCCGCAATCCAAACGCTGGGCGTGGACCTGAGGATCGTTCCGGACATTGCGGGAGCGGACCTCGTCCACTCGCACACCTGGTACGCCAACATGGCCGGCCACCTCGCTTCGCTGCTGCACGGCATTCCGCATGTCCTCAGCGCCCACAGCCTTGAGCCCCTGCGCCCATGGAAGGCTGAACAGCTTGGAGGCGGCTATGCCCTGTCCTCTTGGGTGGAAAAGACCGCTTATGAGGCTGCCGCTGCCATCATCGCCGTATCCGACGGCATGCGCCAGGACATCCTCCGCAGCTACCCCAGCGTGGATCCGGACAAGGTCCGCGTGGTCCACAACGGCATCGACGTCTCGCTGTGGGAGCGTGATGAAGAGGACGACGCGATCCGGGCGTTGGGGATCGATCCCGCCAAGCCGAGCGTGGTGTTCGTGGGGCGCAACACGCGCCAGAAGGGCGTTCCCTACCTGCTTCGCGCGGCTTCGAGCTTGCCGGACGATGTCCAGCTGGTGCTGTGCCTCGGCGCCGCGGACACCCCGGAGCTGGCTGCGGAAACTGCCCGCCTCATCGAGGAACTGCAGACCAAACGCGAAGGCGTGGTCCTGATTGAGCGGATGCTCCCGCGGCGGGAACTGATCCAGGTCCTCAGCCATGCCACCGCCTTCGCATGCCCGTCGATCTACGAGCCCCTGGGCATCGTGAACCTTGAGGCCATGGCCTGCGGCGCAGCCGTGGTGGCCAGCGCAACCGGCGGCATCCCCGAGGTGGTCCAGCACGGGGAAACCGGCCTGCTGGTCCAGCTGGAACAGGTCACCGACGGCACCGGCACTCCGCTGGATCCGGAAAAGTTCGTCAGCGATTTCGCTGCAGCCTTGAACCAGGTGGTCGCTGACCCGGCCCGTGCCCGTGAAATGGGTATTGCGGGACGGCGCAGGGCGGAGGAGCACTTCTCCTGGGAGTCCATCACCGAAACGACCCTTGAGGTGTACCGCTCGGTCCTGCGCTGACGCGCAGCTTCCGACAAGCAAAAACAAAGTACGACGGCGCCGCCCCACTTCGGTGGGGACGGCGCCGTCGGGCGTTAACAAAGGTTCCGCAACTGTTCACCGCCTGTCAGCGGAGTACTGCTAACGGGACTTGGCGGCCTTCAAGGCAAGCAGGGCTTTCTCGTCGGCAGGAGCGGTGCCACTGGCGCGCTGCCCACGGAAATGTTCGCGGGCCTGGTCCTGCCGGGTGGCTTCAGCCCCGGTCGCGATGGCAGCGCGCAGGTGTTCCGGGCCGTATCCAAAGGCATCGACGAGGTCCAGTGCGTGCGGCCGGATCTTGACCAGCAGGCGGTTGATGTAGGTGCCCACGGTCCGGCCACGCTGCATGGACAACCTGCCGTTCATGAGGTACCAGGAGAGGTGCTTCTCGATCAGCGACAAGCCGAACAGATCACGCAGCCAGGTCAGGACACGCTTGGTTCCCTTATCGGCAACGTGGGGGAGTGCCTCGGTGAAAGCCTCCCACTGCAGGAGTTCCGCGTGGGCCTGTGCAGCTTCGATGAGTTCGTGTTGGTGCTGGTTGAACAATGCTGCGGCCTGGTGCTGGGGAAGCTTGTTGGCACCCTTGAGTGCCGCACCCACCTCAGCGACCATGGACTGGACCCGGTCAGCGAGCAAGGTCCGCTGGCCTTCTTCGTCCCGCAGCGCGAGAGCCGCTTTTTGGACCGAGCCGGTGTCGGCAACGAACTGTGCAACCTGCCGCAGGCCCGTCCTGTGCAAGGCCACCCCGGCGGCCTGATCCACGACGTAGCGGGCAAGGACGCCGAAGTCGGCGCTGCGGAATTCCTTGGCGTAATCGGCCAGCAATCGCTTTGCCACCAGCTGCAGCAGGACGGTGTTGTCGCCCTCGAACGTCACATACACGTCCAGGTCCGCACGCAGAGAGGCGAAGCGGTTCTCGATCAGGAAGCCGGCACCGCCGCATGCTTCGCGGCATTCCTGCAGCGTATCCAGGGCATGCCAGGTGCTGAGCGGCTTGAGCGCGGCAGCGAGCGTTTCCAGGTCCTGCCGGTCGGCGTCAGTGTCGTGCGCGCCCGAGAAGACGTCGTCGAATTTCTGCAGCAGCTGTTCGTGCGCGAAGCTGGCTGCGTAGGTCGTGGCCAGCCTGGTGAACAGGCGCCGCTGGTGCCGCTGGTAATCCAATAGCACTTCCTCATCCATGGCGGACGAGGCATTGAACTGCCGGCGTTCGGTGGCGTACTGGATGGCCGTCTTGAGCGCGAGCTTGCTCGCCGCAACCGCGGCGCCGTCCAGAGAAACCCGCCCCTGGACCAGGGTTCCCAACATGGTGAAGAAGCGGCGCCCCGGGCTCTCGATGGTGGAGGTGTAGGTGCCGTCCGCAGCCACGTCGCCATACCGGTTCAGCAGGTTGGTCCGGGGGATACGGACATTGGTGAAGTGCAGCCGGCCGTTGTCGATGCCGTTCAGGCCACCCTTGATGCCGTCGTCCTCGCCGCCGATGCCGGGCAGGAATTCCTTGGTGGCGGGGTCGCGGAGTTCGACGTAGAAGGCGTGGACGCCGTGAGTGACATTCTTGGTAATCAGCTGCGCGAATACGACGGCGGCAAGGCCGTCAGTGGCAGCGTTGCCGATGTAGTCCTTCCAGGCAGCACGGAAGGGCGTGTTGATGACGAATTCCTGGCTGGCTTCGTCATACGTGGCGGTGGTGGCAATGCTGGCCACATCTGAGCCATGCCCTGTTTCTGTCATCGCAAAGCAGCCGGGTATCTCCAGGCTCATGATGCCGGGGAGCCACTTGTCCTGGTGTTCAGCGGTGCCCAGGTGCATCACGGCGGAGCCGAATAGGCCCCACTGCACACCGGCTTTGATCTGCAGGGAGGGATCTGCGGTGACGATCTCCTCGAAGCCTGCGATGTTGCCGCCGTGATCGTCGGAACCGCCCAGGCGGGTCGGGAAGGCGCGGTGGACCGTGTTGTTGTCCACCAGGAATTTCAACTGCTCGAAGACACGGGCGCGGTGCTCGGTGTGGTGCAACCCTTCGATCTTTTGCACGGCCGGGTTGCCTGCAACTTTGCGGGCCTCGTGGCGGATGTGGGCCCATTTGCCGAGGAGTTGCTCCCCGAGCGCAGCCACATCCACGACGGGTTCAGTGGCAGCGGTGGCTGCGTCGTCGCGGCCGGAGGATTTCTGGGCCGATGAGGCCTTGTCCACTACTTCAGTCATGTTGCTTCCTTCTTTGGTTCCGACAACTGATGAGTCATTGCTGGTGTCAGGTGGTGGTCTTGAGGGCCGGAGCGATGCCCAGGCACAGCCAATCGGTAATCTGCCCTGCCATGGTCGCCTGATCGGGTTTTGCGCTGTCCGCGGGGCTTCCCAACCACATCTCGCCGGCATTCCTGACCAGCCCGATTGCGGCCGTGGGCCAATAGACGATCACCGACTCATGGTGGTCGCCGAGGTATTCACGCATGGGCGTGGCGATCATCCCGGTGATCTGTTCGAAAAAATTGCCCAGCGCACCGGATGCCGCGATGGCGTCCTGGGCGGATGCCTCGCCTGGCGAGAGCCGGGTAATAAAGGCGTAGACATTGGGACTTGATTCGGCCATTTGAAGATAAGCGGACACCATGGCCAGCAAACCTTCCCGGGGCGTTTGGGCCTGTTGGGCTGCTTCCTGCATGCGGCGTTGCATTTGTCCGAGGACTACCTCACCCATGGCCTGCTGCAGCCCTGCCTTGTCACCGAAATAGCGGTAGAAAACCGACTTCGATGTGCCCGCTGCGCTTGCGATGTCCTCCATGGAGGAGTCGCTGCCCAGCTTATGCACGGCCTTGCGGGCCGCCTTGATGAGTTCCCGCCGGCGTTCTTCCCGGTGCGACTGCCAGCGGGCGGCCCGGCCGTCAACCACCCCAACGGCACCGGCTTGCGGGGTCGCTGTTGAGACGGCGGATTCATCGTGGCTGTTGTTCACGATACCCAGCGTATCAGGTACGCTGGGTATCAGTAACCCGCATTGATCGAAGGAGACCAGCATGGCTGCATCAGATCTGAACCCGAACGCTTCCCGGGAACACACCGCTAGGCCCACGGCGAACCGCGCCGCCGTTATTGTCGGCGGCAACCGCATCCCCTTCGCCCGGACCGGCGGCGCCTACGCCAAATCCTCCAACCAGGACATGCTGACCGCCTCACTTGAGGGGCTCATTGCCCGGTTTGGCCTGCAGGACGAACGCATCGGCGAAGTCGCGGCCGGAGCGGTGCTCAAGCACTCAAGGGACTTCAACCTCACCCGCGAAGCCGTCCTCGGCTCGGCCCTTTCACCCGAGACACCGGCCTACGACCTTCAGCAGGCCTGCGCGACCGGACTGGAGACAGTCCTGGGGCTGGCCAACAAGATCAAGCTGGGCCAGATCGACTCGGCGATCGCCGGCGGCGTTGATTCAGCCTCGGATGCGCCCATCGCAGTGAGCGAGGGCCTCCGCGAGATACTCCTGGACCTGAACCGCGCCAAGACCCCGGTGCAGAAAGTGAAGATCCTCAGCCGCATCAGGCCCAAGGATCTGGCACCCGATGCCCCGAACACCGGCGAACCGCGGACAGGCCTCTCCATGGGGGAGCACCAGGCCCTCACCACCGCACAGTGGAAGATCACCCGTGAGGCCCAGGATGAACTGGCTTTCAACAGCCACCGCAACCTGGCAGCCGCCTACGAGCGGGGCTTCTTCGATGACCTCATCACTCCCTACCGCGGACTCAACCGCGACTCCAACCTCCGCCCCGATACCACGCTGGAGAAGCTGTCCACACTGAAGCCGGTCTTCGGCAGGAACCTTGGCGCCGAGGCAACAATGACGGCCGGCAACTCCACCCCATTGACTGACGGCGCCTCCACCGTCCTGCTGGCAAGCACGGAATGGGCCGATACCCACGGCCTGCCGAAGCTGGCCACGGTCCTGGATGGTGAGGCGGCCGCCGTCGACTTCGTCCACGGCAAGGACGGCCTGCTGATGGCTCCCGTATTCGCTGTCCCGCGCCTGCTGGCCCGCCATGGACTGACCTTTGAGGACATCGACTTCTTCGAGATCCATGAAGCCTTTGCCGGAACCGTCCTGAGCACGCTGGCCGCATGGGAAGACGAGGAATTCGGCCGCACCCGCCTGGGCCTGGACGGTGCACTGGGCAAGGTGGACCGCGCAAAGCTCAACGTCAACGGATCGTCGCTCGCGGCAGGACACCCTTTCGCCGCAACGGGTGGGAGGATCGTGGCATCGCTTGCCAAGATGCTGCATGAGAAGGGCACCGTCAACGGGCGGCCCGCGCGGGGCCTGATCTCCGTGTGCGCCGCCGGCGGGCAGGGCGTCGTCGCCATACTGGAAGCAGCTTAGGGGGAGTCTTGGCAGATAAATACACACAATTGGTGAGCCAAGGGCTCGGCAAGGACCTCGCCAAAAGGCTCGGCCTTCCCCAGCCGGTGGAACTTCGGCGTTACAGCGCCGGTGCACCGCTGGTCACCGGCCCTGTCCTCGTCAGCGGGGACAGCCCGGGCGCCGACGACATCGCCACAACCCTGCTGGGGTGGGGCCTGGATGTCCGGCGGAACGCCCTGCCCAAGGAAAAACTCGGCGCGATCGTACTGGTCCTGGATGCCGTGCAGCACCCCGACGACCTGGCAAAACCCGTCCTCACAGCCGGGGCCTCATTGCGTGACCTCGCCGTCAACGCCAGGGTAGTCACCATCTCGCGCACTGCGGACTCCGCCCAGTCTCCGGCCTCCGCCGCCGCGCGGCAGGGCATTGATGGCTTTTTGCGCTCCTTGGCCAAGGAGCTTCGGGCAGGGGCAACGGCCAATGGCATTCTCCTGGCCGACGACCTTGCAACCACCAGTCCCTCGGCACTGGGAGCCCTGCGCTTCTTCCTGTCGGGACGTTCTGCCTATGTTGACGGACAGTTCCTGACGGTCAGCTCCACCAAGGGCATCCTGCCGGGCGATCCGGAGAAGCCACTGGCCGGAAAGGTCGCCGTGGTGACCGGCGCGGCGCGTGGCATCGGGGCAGCTATTGCCCGGACCCTTCACCGTGACGGGGCTACGGTAGTCGTCGTCGACATTCCGGCCGCGGGTGACCATCTGGCGAAGGTCGCCAACGATGTCCGCGGGACCGCCCTGCAGTTGGATATCAGCCGCGACGACGCCGGGCACCGCATCATCGAGCACGCAGTGGAACGCCACGGACGCCTCGACATCGTGGTCCACAACGCCGGCATCACCCGGGACAGGCTCCTGGCGAATATGGATGAGGGGCGTTGGCGCTCAGTCATCGCGGTGAACATCGCGGCCCAGCTGCGGATCAACGAAGCTTTGCTCGCTTCCGAACACTTCAAAGACTCTCCCCGCATAGTTTCGGTTGCCTCCACCAGCGGCATCGCCGGCAACCGGGGACAGACAAACTACGGAGCGTCAAAGGGCGGGGTGATCGGCATGGTGCGTTCCACTGCCGACCACATGGAACCATTCGGTGGCACCATCAACGCGGTTGCCCCGGGCTTCATCGAAACGGAGATGACAGCCAAGATGCCGTTCGCCATCCGCGAGGCGGCCCGCAGGCTCAACTCCCTCAAGCAGGGCGGCCAGCCCCAGGACGTCGCCGAGGCCATCGCGTTCCTGGCCAGCGACGCTGCCGGCGGAATAACCGGAGGGGTGCTGCGGGTGTGCGGCCAACAACTGGTGGGAGCATGAGCACGCTGCAGCCGGTACTTCTTGGCGAACTTCCGTCGCTGTCCAAGCTGTACGTGAATGCGGCTGCCACGGCAGCACGGCGCCGGGTCCTTGGTGCGGCGGGCGGGACAGGGCAATTACCGGCCGTCAGCCATGAGGTGCGGAACGTCCATGCCGACGTCGGAAACCTCACCGCCTACCAGCACCTGGTCGGCGAGACCGCCAGCGACACCCTGCCCGCCGGGTACGTGCATGCCTTGGCGTTTCCCATCTCCATGAGCGTCATGAACCGGGACGATTTTCCCTTGCCCCTCCTGGGGATGATCCACCTGAAAAACAAGGTGGATCAAAGGGTTCCCATCGAATTCTCCGAGTCCCTGGACATCCTTTCCTGGGCGGAGAACCTGTCCGGGCACAGGGCAGGGACCCAGGTGGACATTGTGGCCGAGGTCCGTTCACATTCAACCGGTGAATTGCTCTGGCGCGGCGTCTCCACCTATCTCGCCAAGGGCACCTTCCTTCCTGGCATCGACAAGCCGGGGGCCCCGAACGGCGCCGCGGGGACCGGGGATTTCTCTCCGCCCAACCCTACGGCGCTCTGGCAACTTGGCCTCGATACCGGGCGGAGCTACGCCACGGTTTCCGGCGATTTCAATCCGATCCACTTGAGCGTCCTGTCGGCCAAGGCGCTGGGCTTGCGTGGTTCCATTGCCCACGGAATGTACCTGGCCTCCCGCGCGTTGGCGGACGTTGGAGCGGTGAAGGCGGATTCGTTCGCCTGGGAGGTGGCGTTCGAGGCTCCGGTGTTCCTTCCGGCACGGGTCGCGTTGGACATCAGCACGGTCCAGTCGGAGTCCGGTGGCTGGGAGCGCTCGGACTACGTCGCGTGGAATCCCCGAAGCGGGCGTCGGCACTTCACAGGCACAGTCTCCGCGCTGGCCTAAGACAACGCGGACGACGGCGGCGGTCACCTTCGGGGGACCGCCGCCTTTTTCGTACCTGTGTTGTGCATCTGTCCGTGCGGCCTAGGTTAGTCCTTCTTGCTGTCAGCACTTTCCGGCACATATGCGCCAGCCCAGCGGAAGACTTCCTGGAAAAACCGGCTCCTCGCCGGTTCGGCCGAGAGCGCCAGGTCGTGGATGCCGCCGTCGATCCTTGCCAAAGTTACCAGGCGGCCGAGCCGTGTACTGCGGTCAGCGATGTGCCGCACGTCCAGGACGATGTCCGCGGAACTGATGGTCTCCAGCGGTGCTGTCTCTGCGGCGCTGGCCGTCGACGCGCACACCAGGACCGGGCAGCGGATGTCCAGCCCTTTGGCGAGTTCGGCGTGACCGCGCCGGATCGCACGAAGCCAGCCTGCCAGCACCGGAAAGCCTTCGAGCGGCTTCCAGGCGAGGTTGAAATCCCAGGCACCCCCGGTGGTTACGTGCAGGCTCTGGCCGTACCGCTGACCCAGCACGCCCACCTGGCGTCTCGGCTGGTAGTTGGCAAGGCGTTCGACGACGGCGGTACCCACCGTGCGCTGGAAGAAGGGCTTGTTCAGGTCGAACCACGGGCTATTGAGGACCAACGCGTCCACGATGCCATCGAAACGCCTCCGATGTGCCCACAGGCTGGTCACCAAACCGCCCGTCGAGTGGCCAAGGACAACCAGTACGTCGTGTCCGTCCTCGTCCTTGATGATCCGCGCGGCCTCGTCCAGCTCTTCGTCGTAGCTTTGGAGTGACTCGATGTAGTTGGGCGTCTGGTGTGGCAGGAGCGAGCGTCCGTATTTTCGGAGGTCGAGGGCATAGAAGTCGTACCCGGCCTTGATCCACTCATCAGCCAGGTGCCCTTGGAAGAAGTAGTCCACGAAGCCGTGAACGTACAGCACCGCCCGCCCGGCCGGCACCGTGGCTTTCCGCGACAGGAGGGTAGATGTTACTTCACCCTCGTCATCGGGCTGGAGTGCCAGCGTCCGTACCGTGTACTCGGCGCCGAGGATGACTTCTGAGCTGTCCATCGTTTCCTTATGTGAGCTGGGAAGTGATACGTGTGATCAAACTCGCATTGTATGGGCCGGCGAACTCCCGACAATACAAACAAGGCCCGGAATCCTTTGGATTCCAGGCCTTGTGTTGGTGCGCGGAGGGGGACTTGAACCCCCACCCCCTTTCGAGGACTAGCACCTCAAGCTAGCGCGTCTGCCATTCCGCCACCCGCGCAGGTGGTGTTCAGAGAAGTGATTAAGGACCTTGCGGTGCTTTGCTTTCCTCCGAAGCAGCGAGAAAAACTCTAACACGGTTTGGGGATACGGAAAAATCGGGACTGGCCAGGGCCCCTTCCTTGGTTGTTCGGCGACCCATGGCGCAACGAATTCCTGACTCGTACCGCTGCTGGTGAGTAGGCTGAGGGGACACGGGACGGGCTGCGGAAGCCGCAGAGCGCGTCGCCGGAACCTGCAGCCCAGCCACGCAAGGAGAGTTTCCATGTCTGTCATCCGCCCCGAAGACGAAGTAGTCCGGATCTGCCAGGAGCTCATCCGCATTGACTCCTCGAACTTCGGCGACGACACCGGCCCGGGGGAGCGCGCGGCGGCCGAATACACTGCCGGACTCATCACCGAGGTGGGCCTTGAGGCTGAAATCTTCGAGTCCGCCCCGGGCCGCGCCAACGTGGTGACCCGCCTTGCCGGAGAAGACCCCTCGGCGGACGCTTTGGTGGTGCATGGGCACTTGGATGTGGTTCCTGCGCTGAAGGACCAGTGGAGCGTTGATCCCTTCAGCGGGGAGTTGAAGGACGGGCTGGTCTGGGGTCGGGGTGCTGTGGACATGAAGGACATGGACGCCATGATCCTCTCAGTCATGCGCGATTTTGCCCGGACCGGCCGCAAGCCCAAGCGGGACATCATCTTCGCCTTTTTTGCCGATGAGGAAGCTGGCGGCACGTACGGTGCCCGCTACGCCGTGGAACACCGGCGCGAGCTTTTCGATGGCGCCACGGAGGCCATCTCCGAGGTGGGTGGCTTCTCCGCCACGATCGGTGGGCAGCGGACCTACCTGCTCCAGACCGCTGAAAAGGGTCTCTCCTGGCTGCGGATGGTGGCCCATGGACGTGCGGGCCACGGCTCCCAAATCAACACCGACAACGCGGTCACCCGGCTGGCGGCTGCGGTAACGAGGATTGGGCAGTACAAATGGCCAGTGGAACTGACCCCCACCACCCGCCAGTTCCTGGACGGCGTGACGGAACTGACCGGCGTCGAGTTCGACGCCGACAACCCGGACATCCTCCTGAAGGAGCTCGGCACAGTGGCCCGTTTCGTGGGTGCGACGCTGCAGAACACCTCGAATCCCACGCTGCTTCGTTCCGGCTACAAGCACAACGTCATCCCGGAGTCGGCGGAAGCTTTCGTTGACTGCCGCACTCTTCCTGGCCAGCAGGAACTGGTTTTCGAGACGATCAAGGAGCTCGCGGGGGACGGCATCGAGATCAGTTACGTCAACAAGGATGTGTCCCTTGAGGTGCCCTTCGCCGGGAATCTGGTGGACTCCATGATCGACGCCCTGCATTCGGAGGACCCCGGGGCAAAGGTCCTCCCATACACACTTTCCGGCGGCACCGATAACAAGTCGCTGAGCAAGATCGGCATCACCGGCTACGGATTCGCGCCGTTGATGCTGCCCGATGAGCTCGACTTCACCGGCATGTTCCACGGGGTGGATGAGCGGGTTCCGGCCGAGTCCCTCCAGTTCGGCGCCCGTGTCCTGAACAGGCTGCTGAGCAACTACTAGACGCCACCACCGGAAGAAGGCACGTCGATGAATTCCGAAGAAATCCTGCCGGATGTCCTGCTTGAGCGCCTGCGCGGCCGTGCCGCAGGGTACGACCGTGATAACCGCTTCTTCCACGAGGACCTTGAAGAGCTGGCCGACGCCGGGTACCTCAAGCTTTTCGTACCGGAGGCCGACGGCGGACTGGGGCTTGGTCTTGAAGCGGTGGCGGCCTTGCAGCAACGTCTCGCCACGGCGGCCCCGGCCACGGCGCTGGCCGTCAACATGCACCTGGTATGGACCGGCGTCGCGCGTGTCATGGCGGCCAGGGGCGACAATTCTTTGGACTTCGTGCTGAAGGAGGCCGGCCAGGGGGAGATCTTTGCGTTCGGCATTTCGGAGGCGGGCAACGACTCCATGCTTTTCGATTCAGGCACGGTAGCCGAAGCGATGCCCGATGGTGGTTACCGGTTCACGGGCAGGAAAATCTTCACCAGCCTTTCCCGCGGTTGGACACGCCTGGGGACGTTCGGTAAGGACGCCGCCGCCAGGGACGGGGCAGGGGAGCTGGTGTTCGGCTTCATCCGCCGCGACGAACCCGGGCACGAAACGCTGAGCGACTGGGACACGTTGGGAATGCGGGCCAGTGCCTCGAACACCACCCTGCTGCATGGTGCCGTGGTTCCTCCGGACCGGATCTTCCGCAAACTGCCGGTGGGCCCTAACCAGGACCTGCTGATTTTCGCCATCTTCGCCTGTTTTGAAACGCTTCTCGCCGCCGTGTACACAGGCGTGGCAGAGCGTGCGTTCTTCCTGGGCGTGGAGAACGTCAAACGCCGTGTTTCGGCCAAGAATGGCGGCCGCAGCCTCGCCCAGGACCCCGACATCCGTTGGAAGGTAGCAGATGCCGCCTTGGCCATGGACGGGATCCAACCTCAAATAGCCACCGTTGCCCGGGACGTCGACAACCTCGTGGATCACGGCGTGCAGTGGTTCCCCAAGCTGGTGGGCATCAAGTCCAGGGCCACCGAGAATGCGCGCCACGTGGTGGACCTGGCAATCCGGGTAACGGGCGGTTCGAGCTACTTCAGGGGTTCTGAGATGGAACGGCTGTACCGGGATGTGCTGGCGGGCATCTTCCATCCCTCCAACGACGAATCCGCGCACAACACTGTCGCCAACGCATGGCTTGGACCCTTGGAGAAGTAGTGTGGCCTGGCGGTGGCGCCTAGACGGTGCGCTGGACGGAATACACTTTTCGCCGCAACCAGAAACGGCGCCCACCGCCCAGGTACAGGACGCTGCGTTCGAGTTCCCATTTGCCATACTCCGAATGCTCGGCCAGCCGGCGGCGGGCCTCAGGCAGTGAATCGTCAGGGCCCACCGTCAATACGAGGTACTCGTACTGACGTGCATAGTCTCGTTGGCGCTCCACGGAGCTGCCCGGAAATTGTTCTCTCATCCCTCTCCATTTTCGTCTTTTTCCGGCTAACGTGAAGTCATGAGCATCGATCCGCGTGTCGCGCTTCAATCACTGACCGCCGCCTTGGAAGAGCATCTGGTTGCCGCATCCGCCCGAAGGGGCGAGGGGGACCCCAATGTCGAGGCCGCGTTCTTCGCGGTTGCCGACGCTTTCGAAGTTTACGAGGACGCACTTTACGAGGCATTCTCCGAGGTCACTCCGCTTCAGGTCTTCGACGACGAGGATGAGGACGACGACGAGGCACTCGATGAGGACCTCGAAATAGTAGAGGACTAAGACTCTCCGCTTTGCACCGGCTGCCTTCGGGTGGCCGGTTTTTTGTGCCCATTGCCGTCCCGGCATTGCCGTTGATGACCCATGATTCCGGGCTTTTTTACCCGGTGTGCAGGGCCCGGGACACGTAGTCCCAGCGGTGCCGGCTAGGTACTTGCACGTAGGGGGATTGGGTAATGCTGCGCAAACTTGAGTACAGACTACTGGTGCGCCCCCTGACAGCCGAGGCTTCACTGATATGTAGGCAATGGCAGGTCTGCGAAGAAGGCTGACATGGTGAAAGTTCCAGTCTTGCGTCTGGGCAAGGTAGCGGCACCCACGGGTCCGAACCATGCCACCGTGGGATCAGTCTTTCCAACGGAACCTCCCACTGCCGATGTCAATCCGCCGGCGTCTCCCTGGATTGACAAGTCCGTTGCTGCACAACGGACTGAAAAGGCGGGACTGGCGGCGCCGAGGCCGGATGTCACCCTGGACCTTGTGCCGCCAGTCACCCACCGGCGCTCCCGGGTCGCCGCACCGCCAAAGGACCGCCTGACATGGACGCACCGGCTGACCACCAGCCTCCGACTGGCTGACACCATGTTGGTAGCGGCGGCCGTCACCGTCGGGTTCCTGGTGGATACGGCGGGATGGCCGTTCACCGCCAACCCCCCGGCGCAGGCAAACCACCTGGTGCTGGGCGGGATACTGGGCTTCGTTTGGCTGGCAGCACTGGAGGTCTACAGGACCCGGGATCCCAAAGTCCTGGGCGTGGGCCCGGAGGAATACAAGCGGATCTTCTCAGCGAGCATCCGCGTCTTCGGTTTCCTTGCCATCGTGGCTGTAGTCTTCCGCCTTGAAACTGTCAGTTCCTTCGTCCTGGTTTCCCTGCCGCTTGGCCTGATATCGCTGACAGGCAGCAGGTGGGGGTTCCGCCGGTGGCTGAGCCAGGAAAAATCGCGGGGGCGCTGCCTCTCGCGCGCCCTGGTAGTCGGGGAGCCGCAGGACGTCCGGTACGTGATCAAACAAATCAACAGGAGATCAGGGGCGGTCTACGAGATTGTGGGCGCCTGCCTGCCGGGTGCCCGGCGGGGAGCGGTCCTGGCTGTAGACCACCAGCGCGTCCCGGTCCTGGCATCAATCTACGGGATCGCGCACACTGTACGGCAGACAGGCGCGAACGCAGTCATTGTGGCGGGCCCTGTTCCCGGTGGCAACCAGTTCATCCAGGAACTCGGATGGCGATTGGAGGAGAACGCCGCAGAACTCGTCCTCGCGGCAACCCTCACCAACGTCGCCGGTCCGCGCATCCACTGGCGGCCGGTCGAGGGGCTTCCCCTGATGCATGTCGATATCCCGCATTACTCCGGCGGCAAGCACACACTGAAACGCCTGATGGACATCGTCATCTCAGCGGCCGCGCTGATCGTCCTGGCACCGGTGTTGATGCTGTTGGCCGCGATAGTTCACGCTGACAGTCCAGGCCCGATCCTTTTCCGGCAAGAGCGGATCGGCAAGCAGGGGACGACCTTCAGGATGCTGAAGTTCCGCTCCATGGTGGTAGATGCCGAAACCCAAGTGGAAGCCCTGGGAAGCCAGGACGAAGGTGCGGGTGTCCTGTTCAAGATCCGGGGCGACCCCCGGATCACGCGATGTGGTCGATGGATGCGCAAATACTCCCTCGACGAACTGCCCCAATTCTGGAATGTCCTCATGGGCGATATGAGCCTCGTTGGCCCCCGCCCACCGTTGTCCCGCGAGGTCAGCGCCTACGAACAACACACGCACCGGCGGCTGCTGATCAAACCGGGCATTACCGGCCTGTGGCAAATCAACGGACGTTCCGACCTTCCCTGGGATGAAGCGGTCCGGCTGGATCTCTACTACGTGGAGAACTGGTCCCTGGCCGGTGACCTAATGATCATGTGGCGAACTTTCCGGGCGATGACCCGGCCATCCGGCGCCTATTAGCGACGAACTGCAATACAGACCGAGTACCGGGCTACCAGCACAGAAGTTGAGTGGGAAATGAGCATACGCACTGTTCCAGCAGGACCATTGAACGGACATGACCTCAGGCCGAAGCTTCGCGCGGCGGTGGTAGGGGCAGGCTACTGGGGTCCAAACCTCGCAAGGAACCTCAAAGCAAGCCCCGATTGGGACCTGGTTGCCATCTGCGACCTGGACATCGAGCGCGGACTGAAGCTCGCCGGAACCGTGGGCGGGGTGGCCGTCGTCGAGTCTTTGGACGAACTGCTGGACACCTACAACCTGGACGCGATCGCCATCGCCACACCGGCGCACACCCATCACGGCGTGGTGATGACGGCCCTGCGCGCAGGAAAGCACGTGCTCGTGGAAAAGCCGCTCGCGGACAGCCGTGCGAAGGGACTGGAGATGGTGGAAGAAGCCAACGCCCGCGGGCTGGTCCTGATGGCCGACCACACCTACTGCTTCACCCCGGCAGTCCTTAAGATCCAGGAACTGGTCTCCAGCGGAGTGCTGGGCGACATCCTGTACGTTGACTCAGTCCGCATCAACCTTGGACTCGTCCAACCGGACGTCAATGTCTTCTGGGATCTGGCACCCCACGACCTCTCAATCCTCGACTTCGTGCTCCCCGGCGGGCTGCATCCCACGGAAATCTCGGCCCACGGCGCGGATCCCCTCGGCACCGGCCGGGACTGCGTGGGACATCTGACCTTCGGCCTGCCCAACGATGCGATCGTGCACATCCACGTGAACTGGCTCAGTCCCACCAAAATCCGCCAAATGATCATCGGAGGGTCAAAGCGGACCCTTGTGTGGGACGACCTGAACCCGCAGCAACGGCTCAGCGTCTACGACCGCGGAGTCAGCCTGGACCAGCAACCCAGATCAGCGGCCGACAAGAAGGCCTCAGCGATCTCCTACCGCTTGGGCGACACGTGGTCCCCGGCGCTGCAGGAACGCGAACCCCTCGGCCAAGTAGTAGCGGAACTGGCCACCTCCATCCGGAACCACACCCGGCCCCGCACCAGCGGCGAATCCGGGCTGCGGGTCCTGTCCGTCCTTGAGGCCGTGACCCAGAGCCTGGGCACCGATGGCCAGGCAACAGTGGTAGCCGGCAACGAGGTAAATCTCCAGGTCGCACGATGAAGGAGCTACTGGGCGCCAACGTGCTGGTCACCGGAGGCGCCGGAACCATCGGATCCACCCTGGTGGACCAACTGCTCGACGCCGGTGCGGCGCATGTGGACGTCCTGGACAACCTGGTCCGGGGCCGCCGGGCCAATCTGGACGGCGCACTCGCCACCGAACGCGTCCAACTCGTCGAAGGCGACCTGCGGGACAGGGATCTCGTCCACGACCTCACCCACGGCAAGGACCTGGTCTTCCACCAGGCGGCCATCCGCATCACCCAATGCGCGGAAGAACCCCGGCTCGCCCTCGAAGTGTTGGTGGATGGCACGTTCAACGTGTACGAGGCAGCCGTAGAACACAAAGTGGACAAGCTCATCTCGGCGTCCAGTGCCTCTGTTTACGGGATGGCCGAGCAATTCCCCACCAAGGAAAGCCACCACCACCACAACAACGACACCTTCTACGGAGCCGCAAAATCCTTCAACGAGGGGATGGCCAGGAGCTTCGGCGCCATGTCAGGCCTGGACTACGTCATCCTGCGCTACTTCAACGTCTACGGGCCCCGCATGGACGTGCACGGGCTCTACACCGAAGTGCTGGTGCGCTGGATGGAACGGATCGTCGATGGCAAGCCACCCATGATCTTCGGCAGCGGAGAGCAAACAATGGACTTCATCCACACCGCGGACGTGGCCAGGGCCAACGTCCTGGCAGCCGTCAGCGACGTGCGCGAAGGGGCCTACAACGTAGCCAGCGGCACCGAAACCAGCCTGGCCGAACTGGCTCAAACCCTGCTGACGGTCATGGAATCCTCACTGCACCTTGAACACGGCCCGGAACGCGCAGTGAATGGGGTTGCACGGCGCCTGGCGGACGTCACCGCTGCCCGGGAAGACCTCGGCTTCGAAGCAGCGGTCGGCCTGGAAGACGGGCTGCGCTCGTTGGTCTCCTGGTGGCTTCCCCTCCGCGACGAGATTGCAGCGGCCAGGCTGGTGGATGGGCCCGGAGCCCCGGCAGTTGGTGCGCGATGACCATCTCCGGGACACGCTTGGGCCGCATCGACGTCATGAAACCCTGGCTGGGCGAGGAGGAAGCCCAAGCCGTGGCCGAAGTGATCGCTTCGGGTTGGGTCGCGCAAGGCCCCAAGGTCCGCCAGTTCGAAGAAGCGTTCGCAGTGGAACAGGAATCCCGTCATGCGGTGGCAACCTCCAGCTGCACCTCGGCCCTTCACCTGGCGCTCGCCGTAGCTGGCGTCGGCCCGGGAGACGATGTGGTGGTCCCGTCTTTCTCTTTCATTGCCACCGCCAACGCACCCACCTACATGGGGGCGCGTCCCGTGTTCGCCGACGTCGATATCCAGACGGGCTGCCTGACCGCAGAGACGGTCGAGCAGGCCCTCACACCGGCCACCAAGGCCGTCATCGCCGTAGACCAGGGCGGGGTTCCAGTTGACTTGGACCCCATCAGGTCGCTCTGCGATGGCCGCGGCATCATCGTGGTCGAAGACGCGGCCTGCGCCATCGGCTCCCGCTACCGCAGCCGTCCGGTAGGCGCCGGTGCCGAGGTGGCCGCCTGGTCCTTCCATCCCCGCAAGATCCTCACCACCGGTGAAGGCGGAATGCTCTCCACCCCGCGCCAGGACTTCGCGGACCGGGCACGGCGCCTCCGGGAACACGCCATGAGCGTTTCAGCCACGGACCGGCACGCCAGCATCCTCGCTCCCGCGGAAGAGTACCTCGAAGTCGGCTTCAACTACCGGATGACAGACCTTCAAGCCGCCGTCGGACTCGTCCAACTGGGTCGCCTCCACGAGGCTGTCCAGCGGCGCCGTGAACTGGCCGCCACCTACGCGAACGCGTTTGCCGGCGTCGAAGGCCTCCGGCTGGTCAGCGACCCCGGATACGGCACCAGCAACTTCCAATCCTGCTGGCTGGAAATCGGTGCTGCATTTCCGTTGGGGAGGGATGCCCTGATGATCCGCCTCGCCGAAGACGGCATCTCCGCGCGGCGCGGCATCATGGCGGCCCACCGCCAGCCCGCCTACGCCGGGAAGGACACAGGCGGAGCCGAACTTCGGGCCACGGAATGGCTGACCGATCACACCCTGATCCTCCCGGTGTACCACCAATTGGCTCTCCACGACCAAGTCCGCGTCATCGATTCCGTACTCCGCGCGGCAGGACAAGGACGATGACCGAGCTACTCCTTATCGCAGCCAGCGGACTCGCCCGCGAAGTCCTGGCGATGGTCCGCAGCAGCGGCCCGTTCGACGTCATCGGCATCCTCGACGACGACGAAGACAAACTCGGGCGCGTGGTCGATGGCGCCCACGTGCTCGGTCCCATCAAGGACGCGCTCCTCTTCCCACACGCCTTGTTGTTGGTCTGCATCGGTTCAGGGGCGGGCCGGGAGAGCGTCGTGATGCGGTTGCGCGCCCTTGGGCTTGCAGAGAACCGCTACGCCACCGCCATCGATCCCACAGTCAATGTCCCCGAAGGGTGCGTGATCGGCACCGGCAGCATCCTCCTGGCCCACGTCAGCATGACGGCCTCCGTCACCATCGGCAACCATGTTGTCGCCATGCCAGGGGTCACGTTCACCCACGACGACATCATCGCCGATTTCGCGACCTTCGCTTCCGGGGTCTCACTGGGGGGTAACGTCCGCGTCGGCCGTGCCGCCTACATTGGCATGAACGCCAGTGTCCGCGAGCGCCGGTCCATTGGCGCGAAAGCGACCATCGGGATGGGCGCGGCGGTCCTGAACGACGTACCCGATGACGAGACGTGGGCCGGTGTCCCGGCCCGGGTGATCAGGCGCGGCAACTCTCCGGCGCTGGAGGGGGCCCAATGAGGGTTCTCGTTTACCCCCACGAGTTGGGCATGGGAGGCAGCCAGATCAACGCCATTGAGCTGGCAGCAGCAGTCCGTGATCTCGGCCATGAAGTAGTTGTATTCGCGACCCCTGGAGTGTTGCTGGAGCGGGTGGCGGAACTGGGACTCGATTTTATCGAGGCTCCGGTCAGGAGGCAGAGTGTGGACCCGGGTACTGTCCGCAGGCTTATCGGCGCTGTGGATCAGCGGGGCATCGATATGGTCCACAGCTACGAGTGGGCTCCGTCGTTGGACGCTTTCTTCGGTCCGGCTCTGATACTCGGTACCCCGTTGGTAATGAGTGTGCTCTCCATGGACGTACCCGGCTTCCTGCCCAGGAGTGTTCCATTGATAGTGGGGACGAAATGCTTGGCCGAAGAGCAGTCCAAGGCAAGGCCTTCGGTGCACCTCATGGAACCGCCGGTGGACACCGACTTCAACAAGTCCCGTGGATTGCCTCCGGCACGGCTGCATCTGGGGATCGGGAAAGGTATCCGGGTGGTAGCAGTGGTAGGCCGCCTCACCACTGACCTTGGCAAAGTGCAGGGTGTCCTTGAGGCCATAAGCGTCATGGACAGGATTGCAGAGGACCTTCCTGCGGTTCTTCTGGTCGCCGGCGATGGTCCTGGCCTCAAAGGTGTCCAGTCGGCTGCCACGGCAGTCAATGTGCGGCACGGAAAGAGGGTCATCCGGGTCGAGGGGCTGGTCAGTGATCCCCGGATGATTTACGACGGCGCGGACGTAGTCCTCGGCATGGGGAGTTCGGCTCTGCGTGGAATGTCCTTTGGGAAACCGGTAGTCGTGCAGGGGTCCCACGGATTCTGGAGCCTGTTCACTCCAGGGAACACCGCGCGTTTCCTGCAGGACGGCTTTTACGGACACGGGAACCAGGAAGAGCTCGCGGACATTCTTTCCTTGCTCTTGACCGACGAAGACCTGCGGACCTCGCTGGGTGCCTTCGGGAGAACCTTTGTACAGGAAAACTTCAGTTTGGAAATGGCGGCCCGTCAGCTGCTTGACGTTTACGAACATGCAAGCCGTCCCAGGCTGCAGGCCGGGCGCATCGGCGACTATGTGCGCACAAGCCTCGAGGTGGCCAAGTTCCGGGCATCCATCAAACGGCAAGCCTTTTCGCCGACCAAAGTAACAGCGGGGTCCGTGACGTGACGCAGACGCAACAGGATCTCGGACAGCAGGTCAGGCACGGACTGGCTTGGAGCAGCATCAGCAACATCGTCCTGCGCTTGGGCAGCCTGGCAGTGGGCATAGCCTTGGCCCGGCTCCTGAGCCCGGAACAGTTTGGCGTGTTCGCCGTCGCCCTCACCGTACAGACCGTACTGATGACAATGGCAGACCTGGGCATGAGCGCCGATCTCATCCGGTCCGAGGAACCGGACCGGAAAGCGCCAACAATCGCAACATTGGGCGTTGTGGCAGGGACGACGCTCGCAGCGGCGATGGCCTTCTCCGCCCAGGGAACAGCCGAACTCCTCGGTAGCCCGGCGGCCGGTCCCGTGATCGCCGTTATGTCGGGCTCGCTCCTGCTGGCCGGTGTGGGTGTGGTGCCATACGCAACCTTGCAGCGAAACTTTGCCCAGCGGAAGCTTTTCATCGTCGCGCTCGTTGACTTCGCTGTTGGAACGGCCCTGGTCCTTCTCTTGATCGTGCTTGGTTGGGGTGTTATGGCGCTCGCCGTCGGTCGTCTAATATCCCAGGCATTGTCGCTGCTGGTCCAGTTCAGGCTTGCTCGTACACGCTTCCGTTTCGGATTCGACAAGTCCGTCGCTCCGGCGGTGATTGCCTTCGGCGTTCCGGTGGCAGGCGCCAACCTGCTGTCGTGGGCGCTGCTGAATGTGGACAATGTGGCAATATCGCGGCTGGCGGGGCCGGTGGCCTTGGGTTTCTACTTTCTGGCCTTTAATATTTCTACGTGGCCAATGAGCGCGCTGGGCCAAGTGGTACGTTCGGTTGCCCTGCCAGCCTTCGCGAGGCTTGGCAGCGCCAGGCGAAACGGCAGCTTTGCCACCTTGCTCGGACCCGTGTGGACCGTAGCCTTGCTGGCCGGACTCATGCTTGCCCTGCTGGCTACCCCAGTCATAGAACTCGTCTACGGAGCACCTTGGCTGCCAGCGGCGGCAGCACTTGTGTGGTTGGGGCTATTCAGCTCGCTGCGCGTCGGATTCGATCTGGCGGCCTCGTACTTGCTTGCGCACGGAGCGACCAGGGCAACTTTGTACGTCCAGGTCGTCTGGATTACCGCACTCGTTCCGGCGCTGACACTCGGTGTCGCCGTCGGCGGGATTGCCGGAGCTGCGGCTGCACATTTGATGGTGGCGTTTATCGTAGTTGGTCCTGCCTACGCCATCGCGCTTCACCGGAACGGGTCAGACCTGGGTGAGGCGTTCCGCAGCGTATGGCCACCGTGCATCGCAGCATTACCTGCCGCAGCAGCAGCCATGGCGGCCACCACGCCATTCGACGGACCATTGGAGGGACTTCTTGCCGGGGCTGCCGCCGGGACAGGGACGTACGTCGTGCTGCTGTGGCGTTGGTTCTACCGCCGTATTCTCAAGGTGCGGGCCATCCTCACCGATGATGGATCCGGTCCGGTAGGCGTAGCCCCAGTCCCCGGCCCACTGGCGATCAAGGCCAAAGTCAGGCAACAGGCAATTGCCCAGTCGCCAGAAGCGGCCACTGTAACCGTGGTCATCACCTGCTACAACTACGGCCGGTTTCTTCGGCAGGCGGCTGAGAGCGCCCTCAGCCAGGACGGTATTGAAACGGACGTGATCGTGGTTGATGACGCATCCACCGACAACAGCCTGGACATAGCCCTTGAACTGGCGGCCGCCTCCGACAGAGTCATGGTTCTGCGCCATGCGCGTAACCGCGGCCCGGTTGTTTCGTTTAATGATGGTGCTGCCGTTGCACGGGGCGAGTTCCTGGTCAGGCTCGATGCGGACGACATTTTGACACCCGGTTCCCTGCACCGCGCTGTGGCTGTCGCACGCGCCTATCCGTCTGTTGGCCTCGTCTACGGACATCCTCTGCACTTTGAGGCCGGGCAACGTCCTACGCCCCGGCTCACGGTCAAGGCATGGACTATATGGCCGGGACGTGAATGGCTCCGGGAGAGGTGCCGGAGCGGAGTTAACGTCATTACCTCGCCTGAAGCATTGATCCGGAGGTCCGTCCTCCAAGACATCGGCTACCAGACGCATCTCAAGCACACGCACGACATGGAGATGTGGTTCAGGATAGCTGCCTTCGCCGACGTCGCCTACATACATGGCTCGGACCAAGCATGGCACCGTGAGCATGCAGAGAGCCTGTCCGCAACTGGGATTGATGAGCTGGAGGACCTTAAA
Source organism: Paenarthrobacter sp. UW852 (assembly GCF_024608385.1). Lineage (NCBI taxonomy): Bacteria > Bacillati > Actinomycetota > Actinomycetes > Micrococcales > Micrococcaceae > Paenarthrobacter > Paenarthrobacter sp. UW852. The sequence goes on along the minus strand of NZ_JAMSGY010000001.1, from coordinate 285,184 downwards.
GCCCGCCGCGACGCATTCGATGCATTATTCACCGGCCCTGCAGCCGCTATTCCCGAGGCGTCGGAGTTCAAAACCCAAGCCCGGCGCGCCCTGGCGAACGATGCCCTTACGCGGGCTTCCCACGAATTCGACCGGGGGAGGGGCGCAGCCCTTCAGCACGAAGCCTTCGCAGCACTGGCCGCCGAGCTCGTGGATAACCCCAAGGAATTAAAGGCTTGGAACAGATACGACCGGAGGCGTGCGCTGGGGCCGGCACTGGCCAGCCGGCCTGTGTGGTCCGTGCCGCCACGCGTGGCCGGCAAGATACGACACAAAGTACAGATGCGGAGGTGGCACAACAGTGGTGTCTATTAGCCCCGGAACCGGATCGGTCAGCGGCACCCTCGCAGTAGTCACGCCAAGCTACGAACCCGATCTGGAACTCTGTAAGGACCTGAACCTTTCGGTCCTGGCGATGACTGCCGACCCCGTCGTCCACCACATTGTTGTGCCACGGAACGACCTCAGCGCGTTCAGCAGTCTTGCCGGACCCCGCACGGAGGTCCACGATGCCCGGGAATACCTGCCACGTTCCTTCCTCAAACTCCCGCGGCTGAACATGTGGATCAACGCGGCGCGGCCGTGGCCGCCGGTTCGTGGCTGGATTTGCCAGCAAATCATCAAGCTGGCCGTCGCTGCGACCCTTGACGTTCGGGGAGTGCTGCTTATGGATTCAGACAGCATATTGGTTCGGCCCACTGACTTGGATGCCTTCAGCGCAGAACGCGAAGTCTGTTTGTACCGAAAACCAGGAGGGGTCGACCACACCCTGTCGGGCCACCGGCAATGGCATGATTCGGGCCGGAAACTGCTCGGAGTCCGGCCCTCTCCCGATGGCAACCTCACCGACTACATTTGCTGGCCCTGCCTGTGGGAGCCCACCATCGTGCGGCAGATGTTGGTGCGCATCGAAAACACCACCGGGACGTCCTGGACCACAGCTGTGGCGAGCCAGTTGCGGTTTTCCGAAATGATGCTCTACGGAATCTTCGTAGACGAAGTAATGGGTGGCAAACGGGCGACCACCTCAACCATGAAGGGAACTGTCCACTCCGCAGAAGTGGCGCTGAGCGAAGGGGAGATTCAGGAGTTACTCCGTTCCGGACCTCGGGACGGCCTTGCAGTCATGCTGTCAGCAAAATCCGGCATTCCCTTGGAAACGAGGCGCCGTGTACTAAAGGAGTTCAGCGAGCACGCACGCGAGATGGGCAGGACGGCACAGCCATGAGCGCCACTCAATCAACAGCAGCCCATATTCTCTCCCGGCTCAGGCGCGACGGCCTTTACGCACTGGGTAAGCAGGCCCTCAGGAAAGGTGCCTGCTCAGCGTTCGAAAGGTGGAGTCTAGGCGAACCCGACTTCCCCCTGCGTCATGAAGACATCACCGACCCATCAGGACTCGGACAAACACATGCCGCCCCTCTCAAGGCAGGCCCCCTGACGATTGGGTGGGTGTGCACCCCACCCGGCCCCGGATCCGGAGGCCACACTACTTTCTTCCGCATGGTCCGGGCACTGGAGCAACGAGGGCATCCCTGCATCCTCTTCCTCTACGACCGAAACGACGACGACGTGTCCCGGCATGAAGCAGTCATCCGTCACCACTGGCCCACGATGGACGCAGAGATTCGCAGCGCGACGCAGGGAATGGACGGCATCGATGCCGTCGTAGCCAGTTCATGGCCAACCGCTCATGTCATTGCAGCGAGGGCCCACCGCAGCATCCACCGTTTCTACTTTATCCAGGACTTCGAACCCTACTTTTACCCACGCGGCGCCCTCTACACGCTTGCCGAGAACAGCTACCGGTTCGGGTTCGCAACAATAGCGCTGGGCGACATGATCGGAGGCGTCCTGAAGGCCGAACTCGGGCTGATACCGGAAGCTACGGTCCCGTTCGGCTGCGACACTGACATCTACCACTTGGTTCAAGGCCAGCATGGGCGACATGGACGTTCCGGAGTGGTCTTCTACGCCAAAAGATCAGTGGACCGCCGTGGATATGTCATCGCCAAGATGGCCCTTGAGGAATTCCATACGTTGAGACCAGATCAGGAAATTCACGTCTACGGGGACAAGACGTCCGGTTGGAGCATCCCCGTCACAAATCACGGCAATCTTTCGCCACAGCAACTCAACGAGTTGTACAACCAGACAGTCGCTGGTCTCGCAATCTCCTTCACCAACATCTCGTTGGTACCCGGAGAGCTCCTTGCCGCCGGCAACGTCCCCGTTCTCAATGAATCCCCCTTCTCCTCCGAGGAACTACAGAACCCCGACGTCGTCTGGGCGCCAGCATCACCCCGCCGGCTCGCAGCCGCGCTCGCAGGGGTCGTGGGTGCCACTGACCTGGATGAGCGCGCGCAACGAATCGCTCAGCGGCCGCGGACGGACTGGTCGCAATCCCAGGCAGCTTTCGCCGACATTGTGGAATCACACTGCACAGGCAACAGCGGCGGGGGATGATATGAAGCGAAAAATCCGCGTACTCAATGTCCTTCCACCGCGGCCAGCGGTCCAGCCAGTGGATTTGAACCTTACCCCCGGTGCTGGCAGCCGCGTTGGCCTGCTGCTGAGGACGGCTGCCTTCGGGGTCTTCTTCTTCCCATCCAACATGGTGGTCAAGCCGTTGGGCGCCATCGGGACAGTGCCGCTGCTCCTGGCCCTTCTGGTATTGGCCGTGTGGATTTGCTCCGTACTGTTTGGCTTGCAGAACCCGCTGAGCTCGCGTCATCCGGGACGCGTCGGGCTGGCCCTTCTTTGGGTGGGAACCTGCGCTTCCTACGCGGCACTGTACTCCGGCATGACAGGCGGTAGTTCGGTCACGGCGCGGGCGGCCGCAGACCGCTGGCTAATCCTTCTCCTTGCGAGCGCCGGCATTATTCTTGTCACGGCCGAGGCTGTCCGGACACTCAACGATGCAATGTCGTTATCACGCGCAATACTGGCAGGAGCATTCTTCTGCTGTGTAGTGGCAGTCATTCAATTCTTCTTCAGGATCAACCCCATGGAGTGGATACAGTCAGCCATGCCCGGGTTCGCGGACAACGGAGGCAACACACCCTTCCAAATGCGCGGTTTCATGATGCGCGTTTCGGGCAGCACCTTTCATTCCATCGAACTGGGGGTGGTCTCGTCCATGCTTTTGCCGCTTTCCATTTGGCGGGGAATCTATGACAAGAGTGGACGAAAGTGGGTTCATTGGATGGGAACGTCTCTCTTGGTCTTCGCGATAGCATCCACGGTATCCCGGTCCGGCATCCTTGGATTGGTCACGGGGCTCCTGATCTTCATTCCGTTCCTGCCAAAAATTGCCCGGCGTTGGGCTTTGGTGGCGGCGCCCGCTGTTATTGCCGTGCTGTTCCTGGGAGTACCGGGGCTGGTCGGCACGTTGACAGCTTCCTTTACCGCCGGCGAAGACGACCCCTCAATCTCCACTCGAACCAACAATTATCCGAGAGTGGCCGCCATGGTAGCTGAGCACCCATATTTCGGGGTTGGCCCCGGGAATTACATGCCCACGAACGCCATCTATATCCTGGACAACCAGTACCTGAACTCTTTGGTCACCATCGGGGTGGTCGGACTCATAGGACTGATTGCTTACCTTGCCATACCTGGCCTCACAAGCTTGCTGGCCGCCCGGGCATCCCGGATTCCTGCACTTCGCTGCTTTACCGGAGCAGTCTCTGCCGCGGGTGTCATCGCGGCCGTCTGCTCCCTGACCTTCGATTCAATGTCGTTCCCCGTCTTCGCTTTGATGTATCCGTTCATCGTTGGGTTGGCCGGAGGGTCCTGGATCATGGTCCGGCGCGAACTCGAACTCAGAAAAGTAGTGCCATCGATCAGTGGCAACAGCCCGGTGCCGGCGGGACCTGCACCCACGACTCCCAAGGGGGAGACATGGATCCAATAGCAGTAGTCAAGACCCTGTGGCACCACAAAGTCTTTGTCCTTCCAGTGCTGCTGCTGACCGCCTTCGCAGCTTTCTACGTGTATGCCTACGCGCCCCGCTCATATGAGGCCCTGACGACATACGCCATCGTGAATCCCAAGATTCCGTCGCCCCAGGAGATAGAGAAAGACCCGGCCCTGGGTGCCCTCAATACTGATAATCCCTACCTGCGCTCGGCCGATTCATCGTTGATAACCCAAGTCGTCACCACCAGGTTGAATGATGCTTCGACAAGTGATCGACTCAAGAAGGCCGGCTTGGCAACCGACTATAAAGTCGAGCGTCCGTCTGCCGCGTTTTTGGTGGAGATCAGTGCCGTCTCGGATAGCCAGGACATCGCTTTGGAGACGGCGAGGGCCCTCGGAAGGCAGCTCGAACAGGAGCTGCACGCAATTCAGACAGTCAATGGCGCATCCGACCAGTATTTGTTCACCTCGTTGGTGGTCGCTGTGCCCGATAAAGCAACCGAACAGTTCTCCAGCCGCCTGAGGTCCCTCATCGTTGTGGTGGTGGCAGGAATTGTGCTTACACTCGGTGCGGTTTCGCTGGCCCGATCGCTGGAATCTGCACGCGCGCGGATCCGAACCGAAAGTAAGCCTGTACCTTCCACCAGGAAACACCGCAGAAAGGACAAAGACGAAACCGGAACTCCGGCAGATCATCGTTCCGATTCCGCCAGCGGAAACAGTCTCTCAGAACTTGAAACGCTGGCGGAGATGAAACTGCCCTCACCAAAGCAAAGGCTGTTTCCTCAACGTGGCCCCCTTCGGGACGTCCTCCAAGCAGAGGCTGACACCAAGGGTCCCAATGAGAAGACGACTGTTTGACCAAGAAAAACTGCTGGTCCCGGCAACTATTGAACGATCCGACGCAGAAAGGTGGGACATGGCTCGCTTCGGATACTTCGTGCCTGAGTTCCCCGGACAAACACACGGCTTTTTTTGGCGTGAGCTCCGGGCACTGCAGCAATTGGGCCAAGAGCCGGAACCAATCTCGACCCGCCCCCCGCGCCAACGGGCACCCGCGCCGGAGTGGGCACCCACTGGAATAGCACCAACCCACTACTTGACACCGCCCAGCATCAAGACCGTCGTAGGGGGCAGCACAAGGGCCCTACGCGCACTGGCCGACAGAAGGCGTGCAGCGCTCATCCTCAGCATGGTTCGTCCCAAGGAAATTTCCCCCGCCATTGGTAACCTGCAGTTGGACTACCGATTTGCCCGTTCCGTGGCGCTCCTCTGGGCGGGTGCCGAACTCGCCCGATATGCGAAGGCCCGTCACTGGGACCATGTCCATGTGCACTCGTGTGCGGACGCTGCACAAGTAGCCCTCTTCGCACATGCCATTTCCGGCATCCCCTACAGCCTGACCCTGCACGGCCCACTAAGCGACTACGGACCCAACCAGTTCCGCAAATGGCAGAACGCCGACTTCTCCGTTGTCATCACGGCGCGGTTGCTGGCCGAGGTGAGGGAGCAGTTGGGCGGCCACCTGCCCGGAGAGGTCCGGGTAGCACCCATGGGCGTGGACCTGGACAGCTTCACTCGCCAGGCACCTTACGAACCCTGGCCAGGCCACGGCCAAACGCGAATATTCTGCTGCGGACGGCTGAATCCAAGCAAAGGCCACTCCGACCTGCTCAAAGCAGTCAGGATTCTTGTGAGTTCCGGCCTCGACACGCTTCTGACATTGGCCGGAGAGGACGAGGTTGGCGGGACCGGATATCGTCTGGAGCTCGAACGGCAAGTGAGTGAGCTCGGCTTGGAACGTCACGTGCGACTTCTGGGCGCCGTCCCGGAACGAACAGTCCGGGATGAACTTGCCGCTGCACACCTCTTTGCATTGGCGAGCCACTCGGAACCGCTCGGAGTCGCCATTATGGAAGCCATGGCCATGGGCGTACCCGTGGTGGTGACATCCGCGGGCGGAGTGCGGGAACTTGTCGTGGGGGAAGAGAGCGGAATCCTTGTGGAACCACACAACCCCCCTCAGCTGGCGAACGCAATTATCGGACTCCTTGAAAACCCCGGCAAAGCCGTGGCAATGGGGCAACAGGGGCGTTCCAGGATTGAACAGGCTTTTGATGTGCGAACCAGCGCACTCGTGCTGGCCGAACTGATGGAATCCAAAATCCGGAGAGGCACGGTATGAAGCCGCAAGCAGCATGGGCCCTGGGCGTCATTGCCTTCGCAAGCATCATCCTGGCTGTCGCCGCCGCCGGCGGCAGTGCCCCGCCTTACCCATCCGGGAGCAGCGCATCCAACGCCCCGCCAACACAGAATGTCACTGCACCACCGGTAGCTCTTCGCCAAGTAGACGGTGGAGTTTCCTATTACGCCAAGTTCAGGGCCGGCCTTCCGGCCGAGGAATCATTCTTTCCGATCGGTGTTTGGCTCGAAAGTGTCCTGGACAAGGGCAATGTGACCATGGATGCCGAGGCCGGAATTAACACCTACGTGGAGCTCACCGCCAACTCGAACGTCCAATTGATCCGCGACTCCGGCATGTTCGCACTGCCTGCGTTTCCCCATGATGCCGCCGCCGGATACACACTCAGCGACGAAGTGGACATGTGGGCCGGCCCGGGCGACGCACCGTGGACAGGCAAATACCCCGGCGAGGGATCCATCTGTTCGCCGGACGGCACACCCTGCGGCTATACGATCCAGCGGGACCGCCGCGCCTCGGCCCCCAAGGGCACCATGGTGTACGCCAACTACGGCAAGGGCGTGACGTTCTGGGAATCCGACACAGAAGCTGCAAAGTTCGTCAGGGGCCTCCAGGACGTAGTGTCAGCAGACAATTACTGGTTCACGGATCCCAACATCTGTGGAAAAGGCGAGGGCGGGGCCATCGCGGACTACACCCGGGATCTCAATCCCCAAGAGTGTCGCCTGGCAGCAAACTATGGCTGGACCATCGACCGGCTGCGTGAGCTCCAGGACCCAACTGCCATGATCCCCGTCTGGGCCTTCGTCGAAAACGGCCATCCATCGGGTGACGTAGAAGGGACCAAAACAATCACCGGCCCAGAGCTTCGGGCAGCCGTGTGGAGCAGTCTCATCCACGGAGCCCGGGGAATTATCTACTTCAATCACAACTTCGGCGGCCCCTGCGTAACCCAACACGTCATAAGAGACTGTGGCAAGGACATCGTGCCCACGCTAAGGACCGTCAACAAACAGATCACTAAGCTCGCGCCCGTCCTCAACGCACCCTTCCTGGACGGTGCCACCACAGCAACCGGCCCGGTGGACCTCAGCACCAAAATGTACGACCATACGGCCTACATCTTCGCCGGTGCCACCAAGCCAGCCGGCGGTCAGGCGACCTTCACCCTCAAGTGCGGCGGCAGCTCCGCCGTCGTGATCGACGAAAACCGGACCATTCCCATCCTCGACGGCCACTTCACCGATACCTTCCAGGACGGCAACGCCGTCCACCTGTACCGCATCGAAGGGGGCGGGAACTGCGGCTTCTGACTAGCGGCTGCTCTCGTCCCGCTCCCAGGCAGTAACGGGCCTACGGCCCACCAGCGGACGACGACGACCCGCAACGGCGAAGACGGCGTACACGGCGGCGTCAACAGCAGTCAGAGGCCCCCGCACGGACGTAAGCAGCTCACGCAGGGTACGGGAGGCCGATTGCCCCGCGAATCGTTCATCCTGCTGCGCGTTCCCACGATACGTCCGCCGAAGAACGGCCAGCAAGGAAGCCGGGGTGCGTGGCGTCCGCACCACCACAGGTACCGTGGCCACGACTGCCTTCTCCGAACCACTGAACAGACGATCCACGTAGTAGTCGTCCCCGGTAAGGGAAGGAAATACACCCAAACGATCGTGCCCCGCGTGGCTCAGGGCGTACGCCCCCGCACCCCACAGGCCCTGCGCATTGGCCGGCACCCGGCCGCGGGCCCGGTAGTAAGAGCGCACCAACCCAGAAGCGCCACTGGTGTCGTAGCGGAACACCGGGCGGGCAGCAAGCAACGGCCCCTCGGCAAGGGACCGCAAAACGTCCGCCACCGCTTCCGAGCTGACCTCGATGTCCGCGTCCAAATACAGCCGTGGCCAAAGACCCGCAACCTGGTCGGCGGCATTCAACGCCGCAGACTTCGAAGCAGCCTCAACGTGAAGCACACGCACCCCCTGGAACGTCGATGCGATGGCCTCCGTCTCGTCCGTGCACCCATTACAGGCAACAATGACCTCCACCGTGCCCCAAGCAAGGACACCAGCCAGCGATTCAAGCGTCCGCCCGATCACGGCCGCTTCGTTGTGGGCAGGAATGATCACAGCACCCGCCGGAGGCGGCCCGCCGCCCAACGGGTCCGTAGTGACCCTCGTAGCGTGCGGCAACCCTTCCCACCGTCTCCGGCTGACCACCGCAAACGCAGCCTCACGATGCCCCGGCTTACCCATGCGTACAAGCTCCCCGGCAAGCACGACGGCGGTAAAGGCCCCCAAACGGGCCGGCGGGAAATACTTCGACGCGTAACGCACACGATTGACCGCCATCAACGCCGTCAACTGCGGCGAAGAACCCGAACCCCCTCGTTCATGCCACATCCGGGCCAGCGGCTCAAACCACATCGAACCGCCGGACTCCCGGACACGCCGGCAATAATCCGTCTCCTCCGAGTAGAGGAAGAACTGTTCATCCCAATCACCCACGGCCCGCGCTGTGTCGCCGCTGATCAACAGCGCAGCACCCGTCGCCCAATCCACCAGGTGTGCGTGCCGGTAGCTTTCCGGGTCGTAGTCCATCTCCGATAACCAACCAGGCCTGCCCTGCACCCGGCTCCCGAACACCGCATCGCCCAGCGCTCGCAGAACACCGGGCTCCCGTCGCAGCGACGGATAGACAGTGCCATCGTTGTCCAGCAAGACCGGCACCACCACTGCCGCCCCGGATTCGGCCATCCGGCGACGCATGGCCAGGATCGCCCCTTCCTCGACCCGCAAGTCAGGGTTGAGGACGAGGTACGCATCAGCGGCCCCGGCGACGCGCATGGCGGCATTGATTCCGCCCGCGTATCCGAGGTTGCCACCTGTCGGCACGGCCACGACATCCCGATGCCGTGACAGTTCCAGCATGGTGCGCTCGTCCGGGGAGTTGTCGGCCACCACCACCTTGATGCTTTGCGCAACGGTTTCCTGCCTCAACCCCGCAAGCAGGGGTCCGACGTCGTCGGCGTTGTTGTAGGTGACCACCACTACGGCAACGTCGGCTCTGGACTCCACCGGGACAAACGATCCCGGAGCACGGCTGGGCTCATGCTCCGGGTCGGCTGGGACGAAGGCGGCAGCAGCATTCGGCACTGTGCCGGCAGCTGGAAGGGGCGTGGCATCGCTGCGCATCCGCAGCTTGAGATAGGCCCCCGGCCCATCCACAAGGTAGCGGTGGGCGAGCCTCGTGGGCTCAAGCATCAGTCGCCACGCCCACTCAAGGCCATGGGCGCTGACCCATGCCGGTGCCCGCCGGATCCGGCCGGACAGGAAGTCGACAACCGCCCCGAAAGCCAGGAGGACCCTGGCCCCGGTCAATGGCCCATATTCAGCGATCCAGAGTTCCTGACGCGGCTTGCCCAAGCCCACCACCAGGATGTCCGTTCGGCTGGCAGCTATGTCGGCGGCCAGGCGGGAGGACGCGTCGACGTCGCTCAGGACTGAACGCTCGGGGGCCCACCATCCTGCGACCACCAGCCTGGGACGCTCCACGGCGAAACGCTCGCGGATGAGGGCCTGGGCTTCCGGTGATCCTCCCAGGAAACCCACGCGGAGCCCACGCTGCTCAGCCTGGTCAAGCAACGGCCCTATGAGGTCACTGCCGGCCAATCGGGGCCAGTCACGGTGAGTGAGCCTCCGGGCTTGAGCCACCAGTGGTGCCCCATCAAGCAGCGTCAGCCAGTCCACCGGCACGGGCGGGTTCAAGGTGCCCGCCCAACGGCTGCCGGCACCGAAGTGCCGGAGGTGATCGAGGTTGGCCGAGCAGACGCCCAGGGGTTTGGCCCCATCCGCAGAGGCACGATCAACGATGTCGCGCAGGGCGTCCTCGAATCCCATCAGCTCTACCGGTGCGCCGCCGAGCAGGAGGGAGCGGGCATCGACGGCGGTACCGCGGTGGGGGAGGACGGTCCTCTGCGGGGCGATCTTCGGCAGCAACATTCTTGGCTCTCCAGGCTTCGGGGTCCAGCTCAAGGCACAACTCATAGCCGGCGATCCTGGGCCGCTGCACAGCCCCGGGTCGCCGTGGCCAGCGTGGTGCCGGCCTGCCAGTTTGTTTACTTAAGGTGTCTCCCGGCCCGCCCGGACGGGCTGCCGTACGCCAACTCTAGGACGAATGTCACCCCTTCGCTAGGGTTTCCCGCGCAAGGAGGTACTCAACGAGGCGCTGCGACGCGTCCGGGGGAGAGAACCCGGCACCCTTGATTTTTGCCAGGTCCAGCACACTGTTCCGTGGTCTGGGGGCGCTGCCCGGCCCCGCGTAGGCCGCGGTGCTGACAGCGGTCACCTTGAGGGGATCCACTCCGCTCAGCCGATACACCTCCCTGGCCACCTGGGCCCACGAAACCGGCGAGCCGCTGTTGCTGATGTTGTAAGTCCCGTAGGGAGCCTGCGTATCCAGCAAATGCTTGATCCCGGCGGCAAGGTCGTCGGCGAAGGTCAGCCTGCCAAACTGGTCATCCACGACGTTCGGCGACGCTCCGCGTTCAGCCAGGCCAGCCATGGTCCGGACAAAGTTACGGCCGTCGCCTACCACCCAGCTTGTCCGCACGAGGTAGTGCCGCGGCACCGTTGACGCCGCCAGATCGCCTGCCGCCTTGCTTTGGCCGTACACCCCCAGGGGAGCCAGCGCCTCGTCCTCGCTGTGAACCTCCGCCGAGCCGTCAAAGACGTATTCGCTGGAGAGATGGACAAGCGTGAGGGAATGCTCGACGGCGGTACGCGCCAGGGCAGCCACGGCACCGGCGTTGATCAGCCAGGCAGCGGTCCGGCCTTCAGTGGTTTCTGCGGCGTCCACGGCTGTGAACGCTGCTGCGTTGATAACGGTGGAGTAATGGGGCCAATCGACCGAGTCGAAAGACTCTTCCGAGGTGATGTCGAACTGAGGATGCCCGGCGAAATCAACTGTCGCGTCACCGGCAAAAGCCTTCCGGAGCGCCGAACCCAACTGGCCATCGGCCCCGAGTACCAGAGTGCGCTTTTTCCGCATCGGACGGACGTCCGCCAGGTGCGGATGCTTCCGGTCCTGCGGAGAGACTGTTGCCTGCTCCACGGGAATTGGCCAGGGGACGGCGACGTGCTCGTCCGCAAGGTTCAGGAAGGTGTACTCCTCCTGGGCTTCCGGGCTCCAATGATCGTTGACGAGATAGGAGTACACGGTGCGGTCTTCTAGGGTTTGGAAGGCATTGCCCACGCCGCGTGGCACGAAGATTGCGTCGCCCGGGGTCAGTTCGGCAGTGAACAGCACCCCGAAGGTCGGTCCTTCCCGCAGGTCCACCCAAGCACCAAAGATCCGCCCCGCGGCCAACGAGACGAATTTGTCCCAGGGCTCAGCGTGTATACCGCGGGTGGTGCCGCGTTCGGTGTTAAAGGAGATGTTGTTCTGCACCGGACCGAAATCCGGGAGCCCGATGTCCATCATCTTGCGACGATGCCAGTTCTCCTTGAACCATCCGCGGCTATCGGCGTGAACCGGAAGCCGGAACAGAGTCAGTCCCGGAATGGACGTGGCCAAGGACTGCAGCCGGTGTGCCCCGTCCATCAGTGGCCTTGGCCTGCGTACTTGGACTCGGTGGCGGCTTTCTGGGGACGCCACCAGTCCTCGTTGTCCCTGTACCACTGCATGGTGTCCGACAACCCGGCGTCGAAATCCCGGTAACCCGGCATCCAGCCAAGTTCGCGGCGAATCTTGCTGGAATCGATGGCGTAGCGCAGGTCATGGCCGGGGCGGTCATGGACGAGGTCGTAGGCGTCACGGGATTTACCCGCAATCTCCAGCAGCGTCTCCACAACCTCACGGTTGGACCGTTCGCCGTCGGCACCAATCAGGTAGGTTTCACCGATCCGCCCGGCCTCAAGGATTTTCAGCACCGCCGAGGAATGGTCTGCCACGTGGATCCAGTCCCGCACGTTGCGCCCCTGACCGTAAAGCCGGGGACGAACTCCGTCCAGGATGTTGGTGATCTGACGCGGAATGAACTTTTCCACGTGCTGGTACGGGCCGTAGTTGTTGGAGCAATTACTGATGGTCGCCTGAAGTCCGAACGACCGGACCCACGCCCGGACCAACAGGTCCGAACCCGCCTTCGTGGCGGAGTACGGACTGGTGGGGCGGTAGGCGGAGCTTTCCGTGAACCTGTCCGGATCCTCCAGGGCCAGGTCCCCGTACACCTCATCCGTGGAGATGTGATGGAACCGGGTGCCGTGCTTCCTCGCCGCTTCGATGAGGGTGAAAGTACCCCCCAGGTTGGTGTCAAGGAACGGCCGTGGATCCTCCAACGAGTTGTCGTTGTGCGACTCTGCGGCAAAATGGACCACCGCATCGACCGTGGGGGTCAGGGAGTCCACCAAGGCGGCATCACAGATATCGCCTTGAACAAATTCAAAGCGGCCGGACGGCAGCCCCGAAAGCGAATCAATAGTGCCGGCGTAGGTCAGTTTGTCCAGGACAGTGACATGGAGGCGGGTGTGCACCATGATGAAGTGAACGAAATTGCATCCGATGAATCCGGCCCCGCCGGTGACAAGGATTCTCTGCATGGCCATAGCGTAACCGCAGGATACTGCGGTGCGCAGCGGGAGAGGACAGTAGATGCGCGGAATTATTCTTGCCGGTGGCACAGGTTCCCGGCTTCATCCAATTACGCTCGCCATCAGCAAGCAGTTGGTTCCCGTCTTCGACAAACCCATGATCTACTACCCGCTGTGTACTCTGATGCTTGCCGGCATCCGCGACATCCTCATCATCACCACACCTGCCGACGGCCCGCAATTCGAGAACCTCCTGGGCGACGGTTCCCAGTTCGGGATCAACCTGACATACGCCCGGCAGCCGACGCCGGATGGCCTGGCCCAGGCGTTCATCCTGGGGGAGGAACATATCGGGGCCGGCAAAGTGGCCCTGATCCTCGGAGACAACATCTTTAACGGCCCCGGAATGGGCAACCAGTTCCGCCACTATGCCGACGTCGACGGCGGCGCCATCTTCGGGTATTGGGTCAAGGACCCAAGCGCTTATGGCGTGGTGGAATTCGACGACGACGGACTGGCGGTATCCATCGAAGAGAAGCCGGCCAAACCCAAGAGCAATTACGCAGTTCCGGGGCTCTACTTTTACGACAACGACGTAGTTGCCATGGCAAAAGACCTAAGACCCTCGCCCCGCGGCGAATTGGAAATCACGGACATCAACCGCAAATACATGGAGCTCGGAAAGCTGCATGTGCAGAAATTCCCCCGGGGAACCGCCTGGTTGGATACCGGAACCTTCAGCGACTTGAATGACGCGTCGAACTACGTGCGCACCACCGAGAACCGGCAGGGCCTGAAAATCGGAGCCCCGGAGGAAGTGGCCTGGCGGATGGGTTACCTGAACGACGACGGACTGCGTCAACAGGCCGCGAAGTTGGCCAAAAGCGGTTACGGAAGCTACCTGCTCGATATTCTGGATCGCCATTAGGCAGTCCGCGGCAGCCCTGGCTACAACGACGAAACGTCCTCAAGGGCGCGCGATATCTCTGCGGGCAGGTCAGTCAGCGCGGCGTCCAGGAGCTCTTTGAGCTGGACGGCGTTCCTGGCGCCCACGACGGCGGTGGCAACGCCGGGCCGGGACAGCAGCCAGCTCAGGGAGACATCCAGGGGAGATCTACCCAGGCCGCGTGCGGCCATGGCCACAGCTTCAACCACCCTGGAAGCCCGCGGCTCCAGGTACGGTTCAACATACGCCGCGAGGCGGCTTTGGGCGGCACGGGAGTCCGCGGGAATTTGTCCGCGGTATTTGCCGCTCAGGACACCCCGGCCCAGCGGCGCCCACGCCATGATCCCCAGCCCGGCGTCCTCCACCGCGGGAATGAGCTCGTCCTCCGCCTTGCGCTGGACCAAGGAATATTCGGACTGGTTGGCCACCAAAGTGAAACCGGCGATGGCCGCGGCCTTCGCTGTCTGCCAACCGTTGTAGTTGGAGATGCCCACGTAACGCGCCCGCCCGGTCCGCTGCGCCAGTTCCAAAGCGGAAAGGGTCTCCTCCAAGGGCACGTTGTGGTCCCACTCCTGGGCGAACCAGATGTCGACGTAGTCGGTTCCGAGCCTGGCAAGGCTGGCGTCAAGTGCCGAGAGCATTGCGCCACGTGAAGCATCGACACTTCGCCTGGACTCTGTGGACGACACGCCTGCCTTCGTGGACAAAACCACCTCGGACCGTGCCACGACATCTCCAAGCATGGAGCCGATCATGGCCTCAGCCCGCCCCTGGCCGTAAGACGCAGCAGTGTCTATGACGGTGCCCCCTGCAGCTACGAACGCGTGAAGGACCTCGGCAGCGTCCTGCTCATCAGTTTCCTGGGCCCAGGACATGGTTCCGAGGGACAAGGAGGACACGCGAAACCCGCTGTTTCCGACATAACGCTGCTGCATAGCTGCTAGCTTACGGGCAGTTCCCAGTCTTCATGACGTAGGGTCTATTCACGTGAACTGGATAGAAGCAGCCTTGCTGGGCCTCGTGCAGGGCCTCACCGAATTCCTCCCGATCTCCTCAAGCGCGCACTTGAGGATCGTCGGATCATTCCTTCCCGGCGCCGCCGACCCGGGCGCCGCTTTCACTGCGATCACGCAGCTGGGAACCGAAACCGCCGTCATTGTGTACTTCTGGCGCGACATCGTCCGGATTGTCCGTGCCTGGTTCGGCTCCTTGAGGGGCAAAGTCGAGCGCAACGATCCCGATGCCCGCATGGGCTGGTTGGTGATCCTGGGCAGCCTGCCGATCATCATCCTTGGCCTGCTTTTCCAGGACCAGATCGAATCGGTGCTTCGCAGCATGTGGATCGTAGCCACCATGTTGATCGTCTTCGGCATGATCCTGGCCGTCGCCGACGCCACCGGGCGGCAGGAACGGGACCTCACCCAGCTGAGCTACAAGCACGGCATCCTCTATGGCTTCGCTCAGGCAATGGCCCTGATTCCGGGCGTTTCGCGGTCCGGCGGCACCATCACTGCCGGCCTTCTCATGGGCTACACGCGTGAAGCCGCAGCCCGGTATTCCTTCCTGCTGGCCATTCCGGCCGTGTTCGGCAGCGGGCTGTACCAGCTCTACAAGACGGTTTCCCACGAGGGCCTCACCGGACCGTACGGCCTTCCGGAGACAGCCCTGGCCACAGTCATCGCCTTTGTTGTGGGCTACGTCATCATCGGCTGGTTCCTGAAATTCGTCTCGACCAGGAGCTACCGCCTCTTCGTTTGGTACCGGATCCTCCTCGGACTGGCCTTGTATGTCCTGCTCGTTTTCGGTGTCATCAGTGCCTAGCACTAAGGTTGAGTCGTGAAATCGTGGACTTCCCGCCCTGTTCCTGAGCTGCCCGGCAGCATGCCGCAACTACGCCTGTTCGACACTGCCCTGGGCCGTGTCGTGGAGGTTGAACGGCAACCGGAGCAATCGATGTACGTCTGCGGCATCACGCCCTACGACGCCACGCACATGGGGCACGCCTCAAGCTATGTTGCCTTCGACCTGCTGAACCGCGCCTGGCGCGATACAGGGATCCGGGTGTCCTACGTGCAAAACGTTACGGACATCGACGACCCCCTGCTTGAGCGTGCCAATGCCACCGGCGTTGACTGGCAAGACCTGGCCCAGAGCCAGATCGAACTGTTCCACACCGACATGGACGCGCTGAACGTCCTTGCACCGGATCACTACATCGGCGCGGTTGAAGCCATTCCGGACATCGTGCCGGCCATCGAGAAACTCATAGCTGACGGAGTGGCCTACAGGGTTCCCGGCACCGACGGTGAACCCGACGGTGATGTCTATTACGACGTCGAAATGGCCGGGAAACGCTCGGATGCCACGGATGCGTGGACTTTGGGCGATGTGTCGGGGCTCGGCGAAAAGGATATGCTCGCCCTTTTCGCGGAGCGCGGCGGCGACCCGGCACGGCCCGGCAAACGCCACGCGCTCGACCCCCTGCTCTGGCGTGTGTCCCGCGAAGGTGAACCCAGTTGGCCCGGTGCAAGCCTTGGCTCCGGCCGCCCCGGTTGGCACATCGAATGTACGGTGATCGCCCAGAAATACCTTCCGGCACCCTTCACGGTCCAAGGCGGCGGCTCGGACCTGGTCTTCCCGCATCATGAGATGGGAGCCGGCCATGCTTATTCGCTGTCTGGAGTTCCCTTGGCGCGTCACTACTCCCACGCGGGCATGGTGGGCCTGGACGGCGAGAAGATGAGCAAGTCCAAGGGAAACCTGGTCCTTGTGTCCAAACTTCGCGCAGCAGGCGAGGAACCCGCAGCCATTCGCCTGGCCATCCTCGCCAACCACTACCGCTCGGACTGGTCATGGACTAATGAAGGCTTCGCCGCGGCCAAGGAGCGCCTGGCGAAGTGGCGGGCCGCCCTGAACCATGCTCCGGCAGGTTCCTCGGCCCCCTTGCTTGCGGCCATGCGTGCTGGACTGGCCGATGACCTCAACGCTCCCGCAGCGCTTGCCGCCGTCGATCAGTGGGCCCAAGAGGCACTGCGCTCCGCCGCCGAAGGCTCGGCCACGGAGAGGGCCGTCATCTCGGATGCCGTCAACGCCTTGCTCGGCGTGGAGCTGTAACCGGACCTGTTGATGTTCAAACGCCAACGGCCCTGACATTCCTGTCGGGGCCGTTGGCGTTTACCGATAGTGGGAGCGGTCAGGGACGGTCTTTGCCACGGCGCTTGAGGTACCGTTCAAACTCGCGGGCAATGGATTCGCCGGAAGCTTCCGGGAGGTCGGCCGTGTCCTTGGCTTCCTCGAGTTGCCGCACGTACGCCGCGATCTCGGGGTCCTCGGTGGCGAGCTCGTCAACGCCGCGTTCCCACGCCTCGGACTCTTCGGCAAGTGCCTGGCTGTCCAGCGGGACCTGGAGCAGGTCTTCCACTTTGTGCAGGATCGCGAGCTGGGCCTTGGGGGAGGGGGGCTGGGCAACATAGTGCGGCACCGCGGCCCACAGTGAAACCGTCGGCAGCCCTGCAAGCATCGCAAATTCAGCCAGGACGCCTACGATCCCCACCGGCCCCTCGTACTGGGACGCCTCCAGGTTGAGGCGCTCACGCAGCGAACTGTCCTCAGTGCTGGTGCTCACGGGAATGGGGCGGCTGTGCGGCACATCGGCCAGCAGGGCACCCACCAAAATGACGGAGTCCACCTTGAGTGCCTCGGCGTGGACCAGCAATTCCGTAGTGTATGCACGCCAACGGTAGGAAGGCTCGGTGCCCAACACGAACACCACGTCCACATTGCTGTCCGGAACTGCCGCCTTGTAGATCCTGGTGGATGGCCACTTGACCTTCCGGGCACCTGACGACGTGCGGCGCACAGTGGGCCTGGTGAACTGGAAGTCGTAATACTCCTCCGCGTCCACAGTGGCAACCTTCTTGCCGTCCCAGAGCTTGTTCAAGTAGTGCAGGGCGTCGCTGGCTGCCTCTCCGGCGTCGTTCCAGCCTTCGAACGCGGCGAGCATCACGGTGACACGTTGGCCTTCCGCGGGTTCCTTGAGGAAACGCTCGGGCTCCGCGGTGATGTCCTGTCCTTCGGGGGTCCCGTCCACACTGTTCATCCACTCACCCTACGTCCAAGACCCTCCGGGATGCATGGCATTTCACGCCGGTGCGTGTCCCCTCTTCGCCCAAAGCGCAATGCGCGCACGGGCGCCCGCCCGGTTCCACGTAGACTTGAAGCCATGCATTCCTTACCCAGCCAGCCCCTCCTCAAAGCCGTGCTCTGGGATATGGACGGCACCCTGGTGGACACTGAGCCCTACTGGATCGCGGCTGAACGCGCCCTGGTGGAGTCCCATGGCGGCACGTGGTCGCACCAGCAGGCGATGCAGTTGGTGGGCCAGTCCCTGCTGCACTCGGCAGCCATCCTGCAGGACGCGGGGGTCAAGCTTGAGGCCCGCCAGATCGTCGACACCCTTAGTGCCCAGGTGATCGCGCAGGTGCGCCGGAACGTTCCATGGCGGCCAGGCGCGCGGGAGCTCCTCGATGAACTCCACCAGGCCGGCGTCCGGTGCGCGCTGGTCACCATGTCCGAAGGCCCCCTGGCCGGAGTGGTAGTGGAGAGCTTGCCCAAACCGTACTTCGAGTTCATGGTCACCGGAGACACCGTCACCAACGGAAAGCCGCACCCCGAGGCCTACCTGACTGCGGTTGAAAGACTCCGCCTGGATGATCCTGCCCTGACCATCCACCACTGCGTTGCGCTGGAGGATTCCGTTCCCGGTGCCACGGCCGCCATTGCTTCAGGCGTCGTGACGGTGGGCATACCCCACCAGGTGCCGCTGCCCGAAGACCCACGCATGGTCATGTGGGACACGCTCACAGGCCGGACCGTCGACGACGTGAGGCAACTCGTCGTCGATCGCTTCCCGGCTGGAAACGTTCTTGAAAGGGCCAACTAGGTGAGCAGTCCCACCACACCGCACCACGCCTCCGCCAAGAAGGAGGGTATCCCGCTGGGGAAGATCGCCGGCATTCCGGTCTACCTTGCGTACTCGTGGTTTGTTATTGCAGGGTTCACCGTCATTGTCTACGGGCCGGCCCTGCTGGTGCAGATGCCGCGCCTGGGCCTGGGCGCCTACTTCGTAGCATTGGGCTACGCCTTGCTGCTGGCCATCTCCGTGCTGCTCCACGAACTGGCACATGCCCTCAGCGCCAAGGCCTTCAAATGGCCCACCGAGAAGATTGTCCTGAATCTCTGGGGCGGACACACGCAGTTTGAGAACTTCACGGCCTCACCTGGCCGCTCAGTCGTGGTGGCCCTGGCCGGGCCTGCTTCGAACTTCGTCCTGGCAGCCGCCATGTGGGGTGTCCTCTCCGCCGATGTGCTGAGCGGCGTATCCGAAATCCTGGCCAACATCCTCATGTGGGCCAATCTCCTGATCGGCCTGTTCAACGTGCTTCCGGGTTTGCCGCTCGACGGTGGTCGTTTGGTGGAATCCGCAGTGTGGAAAGCCACCGGAAGCCAGGACAAGGGAACAATTGCTGCCGGCTGGTCCGGCCGCATCATCGTCGCGGCCTTGGTCATCTGGTTCATTGCGTTGCCACTCCTGACCGGTGCTCCGCTGGATATCAGCCTGATGTTGATCACCGTCCTTGTCTGCGGATTCCTCTGGATGGGTGCCTCCAGTTCCATCCACCACGCGAAGCTCCGCAGCCGCCTGTACCTGGTCAGCGCGGCGGGACTCGCGGATCGCGCCGTCGGGGTGCCGAACTCGGCTTCCGTGGCCGATGTCCTGGCCATCGCTCCTAACGGAATCCCCGCCGTCGTCATCTGTGGACCGGACGGTAAGCCGCAAGGCGTCGTGGACCCGGGTGCCGTCGCTTCGGTGCCGCTTGAGGCCGCTACGACGACGCCGGTTACCGCAGTGGCGCACGCACTGGGGGCCGGGGCCTATGTCCCCGAATGGTCCAAAGGACAGGAACTCATCCAGTACTTGGCGCGCTTGGAAGGGGGCGAATACGCTGTGGTGGACCACAACGGAATCGTCACCGGACTGCTGCGCCAGCAGGCTGTCGTGACAGCCATTACAGGTAAGGAAGCCCGCCGGAGCGGTCGCCCCTGACCCAGCGACCGGTAGAGTTACATGCCGGCCGTCTTAGCAAACAACTCCGCGGCCTATTTGGCGCCCACCAGCCAGCAACACGTCGCGGCCCAGCCGTACAACAGCGAGGAAACACCACATGAGCAGCGAAAACGCCGCCCCCGAGGCCAGCGCAGGCCCTGACGCGGCAGCTACCGGAACCGCCGTGCAGCCGACGGGCGCAGCCCGCCGCCGTGGCCCTTTCCGCGTGGGCGAACGGGTGCAACTCACGGACGAACGTGGCCGCATGAACACTGTGACGCTGGAAGTCGGCGGGGCATTCCACACGCACCGGGGCTTCCTGAACCACGATGAGATCATCGGCAAGGTGGATGGCTCCGTGGTCAGCAACAACGTCGGCCAGCAGTACCAGACGCTGAGGCCGCTGCTGTCCGACTTCGTTTTGTCCATGCCTCGCGGTGCCGCCGTTGTTTATCCGAAGGACGCCGGCCAGATTGTCACCATGGCTGACATTTTCCCGGGCGCACGTGTCGTGGAAGCCGGCGTGGGTTCCGGTGCCCTGTCCATTTCCCTGCTGCGGGCTGTCGGCGACGGCGGTTACCTGCACTCCTTCGAGCGCCGCGAAGAATTCGCCGACATCGCCCGCGGGAACGTCGAGACAATCTTCGGTGGTCCGCACCCGGCCTGGCAGATCTCGTTGGGTGACTTCCAGGAAGAGGTCGTCAAGGCAGAGGCCCCCGGATCAGTCGACCGCGTAGTGCTTGACATGCTGGCTCCGTGGGAGTGCTTGGACGCGGTGGCTACCGTGCTGGCGCCTGGCGGCGTCTGGATCAACTATGTAGCGACAGTCACCCAGCTGTCCCGCACTGCCGAAGCCATCCGCGCTGACGGGCGTTTCACCGAGCCGGATGCCTGGGAGTCGATGGTACGTGGCTGGCACCTTGAGGGCCTGGCTGTCCGGCCGGATCACCGCATGGTGGCGCACACCGGCTTCCTGCTGGTCACCCGCCGCCTCGCCGAAGGCGTCACCGGAATCTCGGTAAAGCGCCGCCCTTCCAAGACCGAATTCAGCGAAGAGGACCTCAACGCCTGGACGCCCGGCGCAGTAGGGGAGCGGGCAGTTTCGGACAAGAAACTCCGGCGCGCCGCACGTGATGCCATCGCCGGAACCAACGTCCAGGATGACCCCACGGTCACAAACTGACAAAGGTCACAATAGGGTCCGCATTCCGAATGTCACCCAGCACCCTGAGCTTTTCGGGACTAAGGTCTTGTTAAGCGCAGGAAGGGGCTGATGATTCGTGGACACGTCAAACAACGACCTTGGACGGCAGACGCCGGAAGAAGGACACGCCGCACCGGAAGAGGCAGCAAGCCGGGGGCTGGCCCCCGCGCAACCGTCGGAGGCCTCGAGTGAACTGACTGTTGCCGAGCGGCAGATCAACATCCTCCGGGACAAGCTCCGCCACATCGACCGCCAGCTGGCCGCCGCTACGCAGAACAACGGCAAGCTCGTCAGCATGCTGGAAGCAGCGAAGTCCGAGATCCTGCGCTTGAAGGGTGCTTTGGAGCAGGAGGGGCAGCCGCCCTACAGCTTTGGGACCGTGGTGCAGGTCAACCCCCGGAAGCAACCCTCGGCCGGGAGCTCCGGCCAGGCCGCAACCGAAGAGTCGGTGGATATCTTCAACGCCGGCCGCAAGATGCGCGTGGGTGTCAGTCCCTTGGTCAACATCAACCAGCTTGCCGTCGGACAGGAAGTCCTGCTCAACGAGGCACTTCTGGTGGTTGCCGGGCTCGGTTACGAGCGCGCCGGCGAACTGGTCACGCTGAAGGAGATGCTCGGCAAGGACCGGGCGCTGGTGGTGGGCCGGGCGGATGAGGAACGCGTTGTGCGGCTTTCTGGAGCCCTGCAGAACATCCACCTGAAGGTGGGCGATGCGTTGTCACTGGATTCACGCACGGGCTACGCCCTGGAAAAGGTCCCGCGCGCGGAGGTGGAAAACCTTGTCCTCGAAGAAGTACCTGACATCACTTACCAGGACATCGGCGGCCTCGGCCCGCAGATTGAACAGATCCGCGACGCCGTCGAACTTCCGTTCCTGCACCCGGACCTTTACCGTGAGCACGGACTCAAGGCTCCGAAGGGCATCCTGCTGTACGGCCCTCCGGGCTGCGGCAAGACGCTGATCGCCAAAGCCGTGGCCAATTCGCTGGCGGCCCGCGCCGCCGAGCGCGCCGGCAACACAGAGGTCAAGAGCTACTTCCTCAATATCAAGGGCCCGGAGCTGCTCGACAAATACGTGGGTGAAACGGAACGCCACATCCGCCTGATCTTTTCGCGTGCCCGTGAGAAGGCTTCCGATGGCAGCCCGGTGGTGGTCTTCTTCGATGAAATGGATTCGCTGTTCCGTACCCGCGGCACCGGCGTGTCGTCCGACGTCGAAACGACCATCGTTCCGCAGTTGCTCAGCGAGATCGACGGCGTGGAACGGCTCGATAACGTGATCGTCATCGGTGCTTCAAACCGTGAGGACATGATCGATCCCGCGATCCTTCGCCCGGGTCGGCTCGATGTCAAGGTCAAGATCCAGCGGCCCGATGCCGAGGCTGCAGCGGACATTTTCGGGAAGTACATCACCACGGACTTGCCCTTCCACGCCCAGGACCTCGCTGAGTACGGAGGAGACGTGCAAGCCACGGTGGACGCCATGGTCCAGCGAACGGTGGAGGCCATGTATTCGACGGAGAAGTCCAATGAATACCTCGAAGTCACTTATGCCAACGGCGATACGGAGATGCTGTACTTCAAGGACTTCAATTCCGGCGCAGTGGTCCAGAACGTGGTGGACCGCGCCAAGAAGTACGCCATCAAGGACCTGCTGACCAACCATCAGAAAGGCCTCCGCATCGAGCACCTGCTGCGGGCCGTGGTGGACGAGTTCCGTGAGCACGAGGACATGCCGAACACCACCAACCCGGACGACTGGGCCAGGATATCGGGCAAGAAGGGCGAACGGATCACCTACATCCGCACGATCGTGCAGGGTAAGGCCGGGCAGGAGCCGGGCAAGTCGATCGAGACTACCGCCAACACGGGCCAGTACCTGTGACAGCAAGAGTCGAAGGAACACCGTCCGCGCAGTTGCCCGAAGGTGGCGCAATGCGCGTCATGGGCTCGGAAACCGAATACGGGATCCACGCCCCGTCGGCCCCGGGCGCGAACGCGACCATGATGTCTGCCAGGATCATCCAGGCTTATGCCACGGTGACCCGCCAACGCGCTGCCGGCGGTGCGGAGACCCGCTGGGATTACACCGACGAGGAACCCTTGCATGACGCACGCGGGTGGACCCTGGACCGGGCGGCCGCGGACCCCAGCCAGTTGACGGACCAGCCGCCGGTGCTCGACGCCGAGGCCGTGGCCTTGGCTTACGGCCGCCAGGAGTTGGAGCTGGACGGCGCGGACGAGTCCGGCTCCCTGCTGATGAACATGGTCCTGGGAAATGGTGCGCGCCTCTACGTGGACCACGCCCATCCCGAATACTCGAGCCCGGAAGTCACCAACCCCCGTGACGCCGTTGCGTGGGACGCCGCCGGGGACCTCGTCGCCCTGGCCACGGTCCGGAAGGTCGCGGCTGATACCAGCCTTCCTCCCATCAACCTGTACAAAAACAACACCGACAACAAATCCGTCTCCTACGGATCCCATGAGAACTACCTCATGCCCCGTTCGGTGCCCTTCGGTGACATCATCCGGGGACTGACCCCGTTCTTTGTTTCCCGCCAGGCAATATGCGGCGCGGGACGGGTCGGCCTTGGCCAGGACAGTTCGACGCCCGGGTACCAGATCAGCCAACGTGCCGACTTCTTCGAGGCGGAGGTGGGGCTGGAAACCACTATCCGCCGGCCCATCATCAACACCCGGGACGAGCCCCACGCCACCGCGGACAAGTACCGGCGACTCCATGTGATCATTGGGGACGCGAACCTCAGCCAGGCGTCCAACTACCTCAAATTCGGTACTACGGCCATGGTTCTGAGCCTCATCGAGGCCGGGCAGGCTCCAAGGATCGAAGTCCATGAGCCAGTCCAAGCCCTTCAGTCCGTCAGCCATGACACCACGCTTACGGCCACCGTGCGACTCGTCGACGGACGGAGGGTGACCGCCCTCGACCTCCAATGGATGTACTACGAAGCAGCGTCGAAACTGGCACAGGAAACAGGGGTGTCGGATTCGGTCTCGGGCGACGGACACACCCACGGCGTGTTGTCCCAGTGGGAGTCCACGCTCACCACGCTCGGGACTGACCTCGACGCCGCGGCTTCCTCTGTGGAATGGGTGGCCAAGAAATCACTGCTGGAGGGGTACCGCAACCGGGACGGACTCGCCTGGGACGACGCCCGGCTGGGACTGGTGGACCTGCAGTGGGCTGATATCAGGCCGGAGAAAGGCCTCTATTACCGGTTGCTGTCCAGGGACCGCATGGCACGCATCGTCGACGACGGCGACATCGCCCGGGCGGTGAGCGAACCGCCGTCGGACACCAGGGCCTACTTCCGCGGCCGCTGCGTAACCAAGTACGGCAAGGACGTCGTCGGTGCCAGTTGGGACTCGGTGATTTTCGACGTTCCCGGGCTCGGGAAGCTCCAACGGGTGCCCACCCGGGAGCCTTTGAGGGGGACCCGTTCCCTGACCGGAGCGCTGTTTGACCGCCATCAGGAGGCCGGCCCTTTCCTTGCCGAATTGATGGGGCAGAGCTTGCCCCCGGCAAAGGCCTAATGCGGTTCGCCACAGGCGAATCAGCGGCCGGTCAAAGCCGTACGCAACAGCCCACAGCGTGGCAATATTGCAGTAGGAAGTCTCCGCCCCCGGAGACTGACAGTAGGGAGAAGAAAATGGCAGCTCAGGAGCAGCAACAACCGCAGTCGCGGGAAACCGAGACTGAAGTGGACGTCCCGGAGGCGCCGCCGGCAGCACCCGAAGCGAAGGCCTCGGAGGCGACGCAGGGCGTGGATGACCTCCTGGACGAAATTGACGGCGTGTTGGAATCCAACGCCGAGGAATTCGTCAGGGCGTTCGTTCAAAAGGGTGGCCAGTAACCGGAGCCCCCACAGGTTGTACGGCCCGGCCGCGTGAGGCCGCCGGGCATCGGAACGCAGAGTCGAAGGAGTGCAGCAATGCAGGACCCATCAACCGGCCCCCTGGCCAACCAGGCAACGTCTTCCTTTACGGAGCATCTCCAACGATCCCGTCCCGAGCTCCTGCCGTTCAATCAGTTGTTACCCGCAGGCACCGTGCCGTCGTCCCCACATGCCACCACAATCGTCGCGCTGACATATGCCGGCGGGGTGCTGATGGCCGGTGACCGCAGGGCCACCATGGGCAACGTCATTGCCAGCAGGCACATCGAGAAGGTGTTCCCGGCCGACCAGTACTCTGTCCTTGGTATCGCCGGGACGGCAGGCCTGGCCATCGATATCACGCGCCTGTTCCAGGTTGAACTGGAACACTACGAGAAGATCGAGGGAACACTGCTCAGCCTCGTGGGCAAGGCCAACCGCCTCGGGGCCATGATCCGCGGAAACCTGCCCATGGCCATGCAGGGGATGGCCGTCATCCCACTCTTCGCCGGATTCGACCATTCATCCGGAGTCGGCCGCCTGTTCTCCTACGACGTCACCGGGGGCCGCTATGAAGAGCAGGAACATCACTCCGTGGGTTCCGGATCCGTGTTCGCCCGCGGCGCCCTGAAAAAGCTCTGGAAGCCGAACCTCTCGGAGGAGGCCGCCGTCGCCGTGGCTGTCGAGGCCCTCTACGACGCCGCCGACGACGACTCCGCCACGGGTGGACCGGACCCTGTCCGGCAACTCTGGCCGGTGGTGTACACAGTTAATCGCGCTGGTCACCGACGGGTTCCCGAAAGGGACCTGGCGGCCATCGCCGGGGCCATTGTTGAGTCGCGGGCCATCGCCGGACGGGAGGCCTGAGATGACGCAGCAGTTCTATGTATCGCCCGAGCAACTGATGAAGGACCGTGCGGACTTCGCACGGAAAGGCATCGCACGTGGCCGTTCCGTTGTGGTCATCAGTTGCGCGGATGGCATCGCCTTGATAGCCGAAAACCCGTCACCCTCCCTGCACAAGATCGGCGAGATCTATGACAAGATCGCCTTCGCCGCAGTGGGAAAGTACAACGAATTCGAAAGCCTTCGACAGGCCGGCGTCAGGTACGCTGACGTCCGCGGCTATTCGTACGATCGCGAAGACGTGACTGCCCGCGGACTGGCGAGCGTCTACGCCCAGAGCCTGGGTGCCGTGTTCACCGCCGAACAGAAGCCATTCGAGGTGGAACTGGCAGTGGCCGAGGTTGGCGCCACCCGGGAGCAGGATCACCTCTACCGGCTCACTTTTGACGGATCGATCGCTGACGAGAATGGTTTTGTGGTCATGGGCGGCCTGGCTGACCAGATCTCCGACGTCGTCCGTGAGGCTTGGGAGCCGGAAATCACCCTGGCCGGGGCCATGCGTTTGGCGTTGCGCGCCTTGGCGACAGACAAGGAAGCGGATGAACTGCCCGCCACCGCCGTCGAGGCAGCAGTGCTGTACCGCGCCTCCGAAAGCCACCGTGGCTCGCGCAGGGCTTTCCGGCGGTTGCTGCCCGAGGATATGACCCGGTTGCTCACAGAGGAGACCTGAGATGGACAAGCGAATATTTGGCATTGAAACGGAGTTTGGAATCTCCTATTCCAGCCCGGATTCGCGCCCGCTGGCACCGGAGGAAGTCGCACGATACCTCTTCCGCAAGGTGGTCAGCTGGGGCAGGTCGTCGAACGTGTTCCTGACCAACGGCTCCCGCCTGTACTTGGACGTTGGTTCGCACCCTGAATATGCCACGGCTGAATGCGACGACCTCGCCCAGCTCATCGCCCATGACCGGGCCGGCGAACTTATCCTGGACGACCTCGTGGACGAAGCCCAGTCGAGGCTTGCTGCGGAGGGCTTCAACGGCACGGTTTATCTCTTCAAGAACAACACCGACTCCGCAGGCAACTCCTACGGCAGCCACGAAAACTACCTCATCCCGAGGCGCGGGGAGTTTTCCCGCCTGGCTGAGATCCTCATTCCCTTCCTGGTGACCCGGCAGTTGATCGCCGGTGCGGGCAAGGTCCTGAAGACCCCGCACGGTGCCACGTTCGCGTTCTCCCAGCGCGCCGATCACATCTGGGAAGGCGTGTCGTCGGCCACCACCCGTTCGCGTCCCATCATCAACACCCGTGATGAGCCGCACGCCGATGCCGAGTTCTACCGCCGCCTTCACGTGATCGTGGGCGACTCCAACATGTCCGAGACCACCGCGCTGCTCAAAGTCGGAACCGTCGACCTCATCCTGCGCATGATCGAGGCCGGCGTCATTATGCGTGACATGCGGATGGAGAACCCCATCCGCAGCATCAGGGAAATTTCCCATGACCTGACCGGGCGCGCACTGGTACGGCTTGCCAATGGCCGGCAACTGACGGCGCTGGACATCCAGCGGGAGTACCTGGCAAAGGTCACCGACTTCGTGGCCAGCAACGGGGCGCACAACGCCCACGTACCGCTCATCCTTGATCTGTGGAAGCGGACCCTGGATGCCATCGAAAGCGGCGATACCAGCACCATCGACACCGAAGTTGACTGGGCCATCAAGAAGAAGCTCATGGACGGCTACATGCGCCGGCATAACCTCGGCCTGGACTCGCCCCGCATCGCCCAGCTCGACCTCACCTATCACGATATCTCCCGGCAGCGCGGCCTCTTCTTCCTGCTGCAGGCCCGTGGAGCAGCCCGCCGCCTCGTGACCGAGACGGACGTGAAGGACGCCGTGGACGCGCCGCCCCAGACTACCCGCGCCAAGTTGCGTGGGGACTTCGTCCGGAGGGCTCAGGAGCTTGGCCGTGACTACACGGTGGACTGGGTGCACTTGAAGCTTAATGACCGCGCGCACCAGACGATCCTGTGCAAGGACCCGTTCCGCAGTGTCGACGAGCGGGTGGACGCCCTCCTGGACTCTATGAGCTGACTCCCAGCTTCACGGGCTATCCTGAGTAGTGGTCTCCTCTAGAGGGGCCACCTGCTTGGATGCGCAGTGCGTCATTCCAAGTCTCCCTTGCCCCGACGAAAGTGTCTTTTTTGTGCGCCGACTCCTAGCAATTCTCCTTCCTGCCCTGCTGCTGATGACCGCGTGCGGAGGAGGAACAACTCCGGCCAGCGAGCCCACCAGCCAGTCCGTTGGCGATGTCTCAAAGCTTGACTCCTTGAAGGTCACGGACAATGGCAATGACAAGGCGCCGGGGATTGAATTCTCCAAACCACTGAAGGTGACCGAGCCCACTGTCAAGGTGGTCAGCGAGGGTGACGGCCAGCCTGTCAAGGCGGGCCAAATTGCCGAACTCGTGTACGTAGCCGTTGATGGCACGGACGGGAAAACACTTGAGGACGGGTACGCAAACGGACCCCAGCCGATCGAGCTGTCCGAGCAGATGAAAACGGGCAATGAGCTCATATTCAACGCGGTTGTCGGCGCTAAAGTGGGCAGCCATGTAGCTATCGCCGCTCCGGGCAGTGCCTCTGCCACGGCTCCTGCGTCCACCCAGCTGGTGGTGTTCAAGATTGCCTCCGCCAAGGACGCACCGGGCCTCTTGAGCAAGGAAGAGACCGATCAACTGGACAAGGACGGCAAGCTGCCAAAGGTGGCCTTTGACGACAAGGGCGTACCGTCCGTAGAGATCCCCAAGACCGATGCTCCGGCCGGCCTGTCCGTCAAGGTTTTGTCTGAGGGCTCCGGTGATGAACTGAAGAGCTCGGACACGATCGACGCCAACTACACCGGGTGGCGCTGGGAAGACAGCACCAAGTTCGATTCCAGCTATGACCGCGGCGAGGCCGCGACGTTTGGCCTCACACAGGTCATCAAGGGCTGGACTCTGGGCCTGACGGGCCAGAAGGTCGGTTCCAAGGTGCTGCTCACCATTCCTACTGATCTTGCTTACGGAGCCAATGCTGCCGCACAGGGCAAACCTGCCGGTCCGCTGGTCTTCGTCGTGGAGATCAAGGGTAAGAAGTAATCCAAGTCGCGGGCACTGGCTTAGGCTGGTATCCGACAACCATTCGTCCATCCTGCAAAAGGAGCAACCATGTCATTTGGTCAGCGTGACTTCGACCGCACCAAGCCTGAAATCGACTTCCCGGAAGGTGACGTCCCCACGGACCTCGTCATCACGGACCTCATTGAGGGCACGGGCGCGGAGGCAAAAGCCGGAGACACCGTCTCCACCCACTACGTTGGTGTCGCCTGGTCCACGGGCGAAGAGTTTGACGCTTCCTGGGGCCGCGGCGCTCCGCTCGACTTCCGTGTCGGCGTCGGCCAGGTCATCCAGGGCTGGGACCAGGGCCTCCTGGGCATGAAAGTTGGCGGCCGCCGTCGACTGGAGATCCCGTCGGAGCTGGCTTACGGCTCCCGTGGTGCCGGCGGAGCGATCAAGCCCAACGAAGCACTGATCTTCGTGGTTGACCTCGTCGCTGTCCGCTAGGACCCGCGTTCTGCGCAAGGCGCGTTGCCCTCCGGTTTTGCCGGTCGGTGACGCGCCTTGCTGCTTTCCCGCCGGACTTTAGTAACGTAGCAACCGTGTCTGCATCCCGCACCGAACGACTCCTGAACCTCCTCCTGGCTTTGCTCAATACCAAGGTGGGGCTTCCGCGTTCCGTCCTTCGCGAAAAGGTCTACCACGATTCAGCCGAAAACGACGTCGCTTTTGGGCGCATGTTCGAGCGCGACAAAGTGGACCTGAAGCAGTTCGGCTTCGAAATCGAAACATTGACCGATCCCCGCAGTTTTGGGGCCGACGACCCCGCGTCCACCCGATACCGGATCGGCAAGGACTCCAACCGGCTTCCCGAGGTGAACCTGACACCGGCAGAGAGCACGGTGCTCCTTCTCGCTGCGCAGTTGTGGGAACGCGCCGCTTTGGGTACCGCGGCAGCAAACGCCGTCCGGAAGCTGCAGGCTGCCGGTGGTTTCACGGACGTCGACCTGCCTGCCGGGGTTCAGCCCCGCATCAAGCCCGCCGGACAAGCGTTCGACGACGTCGTGGCGGCCATGCACGGCAGGCATCCGGTCCGTTTCGGCTACCTTGCGGTCAGCACCGGACGCGAAGAAGTGCGTGAAGTGGAGCCGTGGGGTCTCGGGAGCCGGTTCGCCCAGTGGTACCTCGTGGGCTTCGACCGGGGGAGGGGAGCGAAGAGGCTCTTCAGGCTCTCGCGCATGACGACAGCGGTAACGGTCGTAACCGGAGGCAGTTTCGAGCCCCCGGCGGGATTTAACGCCCGGGCCGAGCTCGACGCCCTCAACGAGCTGCCCATCCAACGAGCTATCCTCGACGTCGACAGGGGCCGGCTCCTCGCGCTCCGCAAGAGGGCTGTCCGGCCCGGCTCGACTCCTGCCATCAGCGACCCTGACGGTGACCGTGACCGCATCGTGGTGGAGTTCAGGGATCCTGAGCAGCTCGCCGAAGAGCTGGCATCCTATGGACCACACGCCGTGGTGATCGAACCCGCAGAGTTGCGGTCCGCCGTCGTCCGCCGCCTTAAAAGTGCCCTGGACTTCGACGTCTCGCCGGAGCCACCGGTGATCTTCCCCGAAGCCGGGCCGACGCCGCGGGCGCGCAAGCGTACATCGGAGGACCAGCTGGCCAGGATGCTGCAGCTCGTCCCGTTCCTGGTCCACCACCAGGGCCTGCACATCCAGGAAGTCGCAGACCACTTCGGCATCAGCCGCAAAGCGCTGATAGACGATCTCAAGATCCTGATCTGTTCCGGCTTGCCGGAAGGCTATCCGGACGACCTCCTGGACATCCAATGGGAAAATGACCATGTCTACATTTCCGAGCACCTGGACCTGAACCGCCCCGTGCGCTTCAGCGAAGACGAAGCAGCGGCCCTTCTGACCGGGCTGGCCATGCTGGGGGACCTGCCGGCCCTGGCAGGCATGCCTGAAGACGAACCCGGGAGCGCACTGGAGTCCGTCACCATCAAGTTGACCGGCGCTGCGGGGCAGGCTGGTCGGCTGGCGGGGTCGGTCGCAGGCCAATCGGTGGCACCCGAACAGTCCCAGGCCTTCGCCACCATTACCAAGGCCATCCGGGACGGGGAGCAGCTCCGGCTGAGGTACTTGTCGCTCCAGCGGGACGAAGTTTCAGAGCGGGATGTCGACCCCTTGCGGCTCTTTTCCCTCGACAACACCTGGTACTTCGAAGCGTATTGCCACAGCAAGGAAGGGCTCCGGAATTTCCGGCTGGACAGGGTTGAGTTCCTGGAGCCGAACGGCCGTCCGGTATCCGGGACGGTGACGGCTCCGGACGCCTTCCCGGCGCGGCTCTACACACCCAGTGATGACGACGTGCTGGTAGTGCTGCAGCTTACCCGGCAGGGCGTGGGGCTGGCTGACGACTACTACGCCGAGCGCACGGCGCAATTGCCCGACGGCGGCCTCCTGGCCGAGGTCCGGTTCGGCAGCGCGGAGTGGCTTCCCATGTTTGTTTCCCAGCACGGCGGATCAGTGCGAATTCTCACCCCTGGGGCCTTGCGGCAGGCAACCCGCGCATGGATCAACGAGGCCCTGGCCGGGTACGACTCTTCGTCGGCCGGCCGGGCTGGCTAGACTACTCAGATGCCTTGGTGGTTCTGGATCCTGTTGTGGATCGCGCTCATTGCCCTTTCGTTGCTCCTCCACGTGACGCTGGGGTATCGGTTGTTCAGGAAATTCATGACAACTGTTCATGAATTGGCTGATGCAGGTAAACGTTTCAGCAACCTTCCGCCGGTCCCGAAAACCTCCGATGTTGAAACCCCTGCCGACCGCCCTGAACCGGGGTCTGCCATTTTTGCCTCCCCGGAGCAGATGCGTCATGATTACCTGACGGCCAAAGCCTCCCGACAGGAAGTTCGGCGTCAAAAACGCGTCAAACGCAAAGCCGAGCGGGGTCAGCCACAATCCCTGCACGACATAGAATTCAGATAGACGTAGGATGTATCCAAAAGGAAAGGACCTCCCCACATGAGGCTCGAAGGCTGGCATCTCATCATCATCATCGTCCTGGCTCTGGTGCTTTTTGCCGCACCGAAGCTGCCGTCCATGGCGCGCAGCATTGGACAGTCGATGCGCATTTTCAAGTCTGAAGTCCGGGAAATGAAGAAGGACGGTTCTTCCGAAACGAAGGATACGCAGCAACCTTCCGACGCCGTTGAAGGCAAAGTGGTAGGTCACCCGGATGTGAAGGCACAGAACAACGGCGAAACCGACGTTCCGCCCGCTAACCGCGTCTAAGAAGAAGTGGTAGAAACGAAGGGGCGCAAGGCCAACCCCGAAGCCCGGATGGCGCTCCTTGACCACCTCAAGGAGCTCAGGAACCGGCTCTTCAAGGCTGCTATCGGCGTCATTGTCGGAACCGTGGTGGGCTTCATCGTCTACCAGCCGCTCCTTGAAGCGCTGATCAAGCCGATCAAGGACCTCAACGCCAAAGAGGGCAGGGCGGCCACCCTGAACTTTGACGGTGTGGCCAGTTCCTTTGACCTCATGGTCCAGGTGTCGGTGTTTCTTGGCGTGATAGTTTCCAGCCCCGTCTGGATCTATCAACTGTGGGCGTTCATTGTCCCCGGGCTTCACAAAAAGGAGCGCCGCCTGGCGCTGTCGTTTGTGGCGGCGGCAGTTCCCCTGTTCATTGGTGGTGTCCTCCTCGCGTGGCTCGTGCTGCCCAACGCAGTGCGCGTGCTGACCGACTTCACCCCGATCGGCGGTTCAAACTTCATCAGCGCCGAGATCTACTTGGCGTTCGTCCTCCGGCTGTTGCTGGCTTTCGGTATCGCCTTCCTTGTTCCGGTGGTGCTGGTTGGCTTGAACCTCGCGGGAATCATCAAAGGTAAGCAACTCGTCAAGAGTTGGCGCATCACCATCTTCCTGGTGTGCCTTTTCGCGGCCATGGCCGCTCCGGGTGCCGACGCAATGAGTATGTTCTACCTGGCCGCCCCCATGTTGCTGCTGTTCTTCGCAGCCGTTGGACTGTGCCTCGTCAACGACAGGCGCCGGGAACGACGCTCTCTGAAGCGTGCTGCTGAGACTGAAGCCACTGCGGACATCGCCACCTCTGCCGCGGATCTGGAGAATCTGTAGACCTCGGCCTACTAGGCTTGAGGCATGTCCTCCACTTCCGGGTCTCCATCACCGTCCGACCGTTACCAGGCCGCAGCCCAGCGGGCGGCCGAGTCGAAAACGTATCTCGGATCCTTTGCCCGTTCGCTTGATTTCGAACTCGACGACTTCCAACGGGACGCGTGTCGCTCCCTTCAGGAGGGGCGGGGAGTCCTGGTGGCCGCCCCGACCGGGGCCGGCAAGACAATCGTTGGCGAGTTTGCCATCTACCTTGCCTTGGAACGCGGCCTTAAGGCTTTCTACACCACCCCCATTAAGGCGTTGAGCAACCAGAAGTTCTCCGAATTGGCGGCCAAGTACGGTGCGGCCAATGTGGGACTGCTGACCGGTGACACCACCATTAACGGCGACGCTCCTGTGGTGGTCATGACCACCGAGGTCCTGAGGAACATGTTGTACGCCGATTCGGAGACGCTCGGTGATTTGGGCTTCGTGGTGATGGATGAGGTCCACTACCTGGCGGATCGCTTCCGCGGGGCGGTGTGGGAAGAAGTCATCATCCACTTGCCCAGCGAGGTACAGGTTGCTTCCTTGAGCGCTACAGTCTCCAACGCCGAGGAATTTGGCGCGTGGCTGGACACCGTCAGGGGCGACACCGACGTCATTGTCTCGGAGCACCGGCCCGTTCCACTCTGGCAGCACGTAATGGTGGGCCGCGAGATCGTTGATCTTTTTGCCGGGGACACTACGTTCGATGAAATAGCTCCAGCCGTGCCGGGCCCACTGGACCCCGAGGTGCCTGATCTCTCCGAGAACGCCGAGATCCCTGTCGAGCCAAGCGGCCCCCAACGCCGCAAAGTGTCTTCCGCGCGCTCCGCATCGACCAAGGCGAGCCAAAGCCTCGTTAGCCGGGAATTTGAAGTGAACCCCGACCTCCTGGCCATGGCACGCTCGGAAAGCAGGATGAACTCAGCCGGCCGATACGGGCACGGGGGCCGGAGCCGGCGCCGCCAGGACCGCTACAGGGATGAGCGGCAGCAGTCCGGGCAACGCAGCCCGGTCCGCAAAGCCAGCCGCCCCCAGGTGATCGAAAGCCTGCGTCGCCAGGATCTGCTGCCTGCCATCACCTTCATCTTCTCCAGGGCGGGCTGTGACGCCGCGGTTGCCCAGTGCGCGGCATCGGGGTTGTGGCTCACAACCGAGCGCGAGCAACAGATCATTGCCCAGCGCGTGGACGAAGCAAGCCACGAAATTCCTGCAGACGACCTCGATGTCCTTGACTTTTGGAGCTGGCGGGACGGCCTGGTCAGGGGCTTCGCCGCCCATCATGCCGGTATGCTCCCTACCTTCAAGGAGGTAGTGGAAAAGCTCTTCGCAGACGGTCTGGTCAAAGCCGTGTTCGCAACAGAAACACTCGCTTTGGGCGTCAACATGCCGGCGCGCTGCGTGGTCCTGGAAAAACTCGAGAAGTTCAACGGCGAAGCACACGTCAACATCACCGCGGGGGAGTACACCCAGCTCACGGGTCGCGCTGGACGACGCGGCATCGACGTCGAGGGCCATGCGGTGGTGCTGTGGCAGCCCGGAACTGATCCCACCGCCGTCGCAGGCCTTGCTTCGCGGCGCACCTATCCCTTGAACTCCAGCTTCCGCCCCACGTACAACATGAGCATCAACCTGATCGCCCAGTTTGGCCGTGTGCGGGCGCGCGAAATCCTTGAATCGTCCTTCGCGCAGTTCCAGGCGGACCGATCCGTCGTGGGCCTCGCCCGGCAGGTGCGCGGCCGTGAGGAGTCATTGGCTGGGTATGCAAAGTCCATGCAATGCCATTTGGGGGACTTCACTGAGTACTCCAAGCTCCGCCGCGACCTCAGCGATGCCGAGAACTTCGCGGCCCGGGATAACCAGCGGGCCCGCCGCTCCCATGTAACCGACTCGTTGACACGGTTGATCCCTGGGGATGTCATCAGCATCTACAGCGGCAGATTGGCTGGGCACGCAGTGGTCCTCGAGGTGGATCGGAATGCCCGCGAACCGCGGCCCTCCGTGCTGACATCCGATAACCAGCTCCGGCGCATCGGCGTCCACGACCTGGAGGGGCCCGTGTCACCGGTTACCCGCATCAGGATCCCCAAATCCTTCAATTCCAAAGTACCCAAGGCCAGGCGGGACCTTGCCGCGGCCATGCGTCATGCCATCAGTGAGGACGTACCCCAGAGCCGTCGCAACAGCAGGCACGAGGACTTCGGTTTGGGTGCCCGGCTCCCGGACCAGGAAAAAAAGATTGCGGATCTGCGCCGTGCATTGCGCGCCCACCCCTGCCACGGATGCAGCGAACGCGAGGACCACGCCCGCTGGTCGGAGCGCTGGTGGAAACTGCGCAAGGAAACCGACGGACTGGTTCGCCAGATCCAAGGCCGGACCAACACGATCGCCAAGACGTTCGACCGTGTCTGCGATGTCCTCTCGGCCTATGGTTACCTGGAGACCGACGACGCCGGTCATGTGACGATCAGCGCTGATGGCCAGCGTCTCCGCCGCATCTACGGAGAAAAGGACCTCCTTATCTCCCAGTCGGTCCGGCAGGGCGCCATCAACGACCTTGATGCCGCAGAGCTCGCTTCCCTGGCCAGTACCTTGGTGTACCAGGCCAAGCGCGAGGACCGAGGGCTCAGGCCGAAGATGCCCTCGGTTTCGCTCGAGTCGGCCGTGGACATCGTGGTGCGTGAGTGGTCACAGCTGGAGGACACAGAAGAACACCACAGGCTCCCGCTGACCGGGGAGCCCGAACTTGGACTGATGTGGCCCATGTACAAGTGGGCCAAGGGACGCCACCTCCAGGATGTCCTCAACGGCACCGACCTCGCGGCCGGCGACTTCGTCCGTTGGGCGAAGCAGGTAGTGGATCTCCTGGACCAACTGGCCAAAATTCCCCAACTGGACCCCCGCCTGTCCAGGATCTGCCGCGAGTCCATCGACCTGGTCCGGCGCGGCGTCGTGGCCTATTCCACCGTGGCCTGACGCCACCTCCATGAATTACCGTCTTCAACCGCTCAAGGAGCTCAACGCATGAACCAGCCAGGCGTGCCTGCCGGCCATCACCACGCAGGGACCGGCAAGAAGGTCACCATGTACCGCAATGGTTCGATCTATACAGCTGCGGATCCGTTCGCAACAGCCATGGTGGTCGACGGCGATACCGTTGCCTGGGTGGGCTCTGAGCAGGCCGCAACCTCCATTGCGGATTCATCAATGGACATCATTGACCTTCGCGGAGCCTTGCTCGCACCAGGCTTTGTCGACTCGCATGTGCACCTGACAGAAACCGGGCTGGCCCTGTCGGGGCTGCAGCTGGGCGCTGTGCGTTCGGCCAGGGAACTGCTCGACGCCGTTGCTTCTTCGGGTGGTACGGGAACAATCCTGGGCCACGGTTGGGACGAGACGCTGTGGGATGATCCCACGCTTCCTACCCTCGAAGAACTGGAACGGGCATCGGGGGGCCGCCATGTGTACCTCTCACGCATCGATGTCCACTCAGCACTGATCACGGCTTCGCTGGCTGCCGAGGCCAACGCAGCGGGCCTGGACGGGTGGTCAGGAACCGCGCAGGCAGTGCGGGCGGCACACACGGCAGCCCGGCTGGCAGCCCGAAAATTCCCGGAAGACCAGCGGCGCGCATATCAGGAGCGGGCCTTGAAGGAAGCATCCGCCAACGGGTATGTGGCGTTGGCAGAGATGTCCGCACCCCACATCTGCGGCCCGGAAGACCTTCGCTTGGCGACATCATGGAATGGGCAGCCGGGCAGTCCCGAGGTACTTCCGTACTGGGGTGAGCTGGCTACCTCCGAAGAGCATGCCCGGAGCATCCTGGCAGGCCTGGGTACCGATGTGAGGGGACTCGCCGGGGATCTCAACATGGATGGGTCCCTGGGCTCAAGGACGGCCGCGTTGCTGAATGATTACTCTGACGCACCCGGTCAACGCGGCAGCCTGTACCTCGGGGTGGATGACGCAGCGAAGCACATCGCAGCTACGTCCTTGCTGGGCATCCAGGCAGGCTTCCACGTTATCGGCGACGCCGGGCTGGCCGCGGTGCTGGACGCGCTGGACGTGGCCGCCGCCGAGGTGGGGGAGCAGCGCATCCGTGCAGCCAGCCACCGCCTGGAACATGTCGAGATGGCTGACCAGGCCGCCATCGACAGACTGGCCAAGTACTCCATCACCGTCAGTGTGCAGCCGGGCTTCGATTCCGCGTGGGGTGCAGCTGGCAGCCTGTATTCGCAACGCCTCGGCGCGCGAAGCCAATCCATGAATCCCTTCGCCTCCTTCTACGCCAGCGGAGTTCCCATTACCTTTGGCAGTGACAGTCCGGTCACACCGTTGCGCCCCTGGTCCAGCGTCCGCGCCTGTTTGGAGCACAGCAACCCCGAGCAGCGGATCTCAGCCAGGGCTGCGTTCCTCGGCCACACCCGGGCCGGCTGGCGGGCCACCAAGCATCGGAACCCCCTGATGGGCCAGCTCGTGCCCGGCGCCCCGGCCAGTTTCGCGGTGTGGGAAGTCGACGAACTCATGGTCCAGGTTGCCGATAGCAGGGTCCAGTCCTGGAGCACGGACCCCCGTGCGCGGACACCCCTGCTGCCTGCCCTGGACACCGGCACCGATCCGCGTTGCCTCCAGACTGTCCGGGAAGGACAGGAGCTGTTCGCCCATGAGGCACTCAGGTCCTAGCTGGCGAATTTTCCGCGGAGAGCGAGTGCTCTGAGCTGGGAAGACAGACGGATCCGCAGGTCATTGGCTGGTTGACAGCATGCTGTGAGTCCGTAGCATTGAGGCTCAACGGATGATCAACTTAGAGGCAGCACACGGAGCCTAACGGTCCAGCCGTGGCCGGTTTTCCATGTTGGCGGCACATGAGTGGGCAGATCCTCGGTGACCCAGAAAACAGTTTGTCCTGGACTTCGCTTCCCGACACTACTGGCCCTGGGCCTGCGGAGCTGCCCGCACATGTGTTCGGCGCCACAGCCGCCCGAGGAGGTCCCGGCGTCGTCCTATAATGGAGAGTTGCGCCAGAATGCCAGCCGACTGGCTGGTCCGGCACACTGACCGCTCCATCAAGGAAAGGCCTCTTCTTGCGTGTCCTGACAATCATTCCCACCTACAACGAGCTCGAATCGCTCCCCAAGACCCTCGGGCGCCTCCGCGCAGCAGTTCCCGATTCCGATGTCCTGGTGGTTGACGACAACAGCCCTGATGGCACGGGACAGTTGGCCGACGGCTTCGCCGCGGAGGACAGCAACGTCCATGTCCTGCATCGGAAGGGCAAGGAAGGCCTGGGGGCCGCCTACATCGCAGGCTTCAAATGGGGTCTCGCCGCTGGGTACGACATCCTGGTCGAAATGGACGCCGACGGTTCGCACCAGCCGGAGCAACTTCCCCTCCTCCTGGATGCAGTCAAGGACGGAGCAGACCTCGCCATGGGTTCCCGTTGGGTGGAAGGCGGCAGCGTCGTCAACTGGCCGCTCTACCGTCAGGCCATCTCCCGGATCGGCAGCACATATGCGCGCATCATGCTGGGCGTCAAGATCAAGGATGTCACCGGCGGCTACCGCGCATTCCGTCGCAGCACGCTGGAAGCGCTGAACCTGGACGAAGTCGAGTCGGTTGGTTACGGCTTCCAAGTCGACCTTGCCTGGCGGGTAGCCAAGCTGGGCCTGCGCATCGAGGAGCGCCCCATCACGTTCGTGGAGCGCGAACTCGGTGCCTCGAAGATGAGTGGCAACATCGTTGTCGAGGCCATGATCAACGTCACCAGGTGGGGCCTGGCCGCACGCTGGGCAAAACTCACCCGGAAGTCGCCGGCGGTCGCCAAGTAACCGCCGCAACACACCAAAAAGGCCGGCTCCGATTCCCCTCAGGGAATCGGAGCCGGCCTTTGGTGTACCTGGATTGCTATGCGGAGCGGCGTTCTCCACGGCGCTCACGCAGAATGTTCAAACGATCCTCGAGGATCTGCTCCAGCTCGGGAAGGCTGCGGCGCTCAAGGAGCATGTCCCAGTGCGTGCGGACAGCTTTCTCGTTGGCATCCACGGGACGCTCGCCATCAACCAGGAGTGCTTCCTTGCCGGTCTTGGAAACCCAAACCGGGGGGATCTCGGCTTCTGAGGAGAAGGTCACGAAGACCTGCTCTCCATCTTCGCAACGGTACTCGACCCGCTGGCGCGGTGCCGGCTCAACACCGGATTCGGTTTCCATGCTCTGGGCGCCAAGACGCATACCCCGCAGGCTGCGATCGCTCATGATTACTCCCTCTGTCTGTTCGCGGAGCAGTAACCCCGCGCTAGCCGTAAGCCGTTTTCACGATCCTTACGGACTACTTCTGCACACCTTGCATCACTAATTGCAACGCCTGGCAAAGCTTTTATGTTCCATCCACGCTGAACCAGCCGGACAAATATCCCATTATACGCGGATCGGCGCTCCGTACTCAAAAGGGGCCGGACGCGACGAACGGCCAGCCACTGGGGCTGGCCGTTCGTCGCGTGTTGGCGCTGCGTTTACTCAGCGCTCCGGGACGGCGCCACCGGTGTAGTCTCGGCGGACTTGGCTTGTTCGTTACCGCCAAAGAGGCCAGCTACAGGAGACTCTCCCGTAGCGCCCCCGAGGGCACCGCCGATTCCCTTGAGTGCCTCGCCGACTTCGCTGGGAATGATCCACAGCTTGTTGGAGCTGCCCTCGGCAAGCTTGGGAAGCGTCTGCAGGTATTGGTACGCCAGCAGCTTTTGGTCCGGGTTCCCCTTGTGTATCGCGTCGAACACCTTCTGGATGGCCTGGGCTTCACCATCGGCCCGGAGGATAGCAGCCTTCGCATCACCTTCGGCGGCGAGGATAGCGGCTTGGCGCTGGCCTTCCGCTGTGAGGATCTGCGACTGCTTGGTGCCCTCGGCGGTCAGGATGGCCGCGCGGCGGTCACGTTCAGCGCGCATCTGCTTTTCCATCGAATCCTGGATGGAGTGGGGCGGATCAATGGCCTTGAGCTCGACCCGTGAAACGCGGATTCCCCAACGGCCTGTTGCCTCGTCCAACACACCACGGAGTTGGCCGTTGATCTGGTCGCGGGACGTCAGTGCCTCTTCGAGGTTGAGCCCACCCACCACGTTACGCAGCGTGGTAGTAGTCAGCTGCTCCACAGCCTGGATGTAGTTGGCGATTTCGTAGGTAGCCGCCCTGGGATCAGTGACCTGGAAGTACACCACGGTGTCGATCGAGACCACCAGGTTGTCTTCGGTAATGACCGGCTGAGGCGGGAAGGATACGACCTGCTCGCGCAGGTCAAGCAACGGCAGGAGCCGGTCGACGAACGGGATCAGGATGGTGAGTCCCGGATTGAGCGTGCGCTGGTACTTACCAAGCCGTTCAACGACGCCGGCGCGCGCCTGCGGGATGATCCTCACCGAGCGGACCAACACTATGATCACAAAAATGACGAGAACAATCAGCACAATTGCTGCTGCTGTTCCTCCTAAGCCGTCCATACATCTCCTTCGTTCCCCAATTGCGTGGTTTGATGCCGCTCTGCACGGGAGTCCCCGCCGGCCCGATAACCGGCAGGCGGGTGTCGCGCCCTAGAGCGGGCTGTTTTCGGCAGGCGTGGCGACCACTGCCGTCGCGCCGTCAATCCTCGTGACCTGGACTGTCTTTCCGGCGTCCAGGGTGCCGGCGGCGCTGCGGGCTGTCCAAACGTCGCCGCCTATTTTGACGAGTCCACTGGTGCCGGTAACGGCTTCAATGACCAAGGCAGGTTGTCCGATCAGGCGGTCGATATTGGAACGCTGCTCTTCAGGCCCCTTGTGAAGGTGCCTCAGGGCAACGGGCCGCAGGAAGACGATCATCAAGAGGGAAACCACGCAGAAGACGACGATCTGCAGCCATAGTTCGGCACCGGCGAAGTCGGCGACCAATCCTGCAAGGGCTCCGCCGCCCAGCATGATGAAGAAGAGGTCGAGAGTCAGCATCTCCACCACTGCAAACGCGAGGAAGAGGGTGAGCCACAATGCCCACCAATTCTCGCCGAGCCATTCGAACATCGGTTCCCCCTTGGTCCCGGACCCCTTCAGGAGGGATCACAGTCGCTGTTCTTCCATCCTAGCCCGGCGCGCCCTCCCACGTCAGGACACGGTGAACACGCTGATCCGGAACATGGCGGTGGTGGAAACGGAACCGTCGAATGCGGCCAATTCAGCCAACTTCCCGTCCTTCAGGTGGTGCCCCGCGGGTCCCATATATGCAAGGTCCGCCATCTCCGGGCCGCGCAGCGTCAGGGCGATGTCCAGGTCCACACTGGACGTTGACGTGAAATGCCCACGCATGGACTCGGCGAGGCGTTCCGCTTTGCCTTCCTCGATGCCGAGCATGCCCGTGCGCTCGGCGATCCCGGCCAGGTGGCCAGGCCGAGGAGTCACTACCACCAGCGTCCCCCCGGGACGGAGGACACGGGCGAACTCCGCCGGATTCCTCGGCGCAAAGACCACCATGACGGCGTCCACGGTGTCATTGGCCAGCGGCAAGGGACGCCAAATGTCCCAGACGAGGTTGGCCGCCTCCGGATTGAGCCGGGCAGCCCTCCGAAGGGCGAACTTGGAGATGTCCAGGCCTACGGCCGAAGCGCCGGACCGCTGCATGGCCTGGTGCAGGTAGTGGCCTGTTCCCGTACCAGCGTCAAGGATGAGGGAGCCCGGCCCGTGGAGCACCGCCTTCACTGACTCCGCGACTGCCCCGGCAAGGTCGTCATAGTGTCCCGCGTCGAGGAAACGGTGCCGCGCTGCAACCATCGCGGCGGAATCGGCTTCGAATACCGTGCCCTTGCCGGTCAGCAGGTTGAAGTAGCCCTGCCGTGCCGCATCGAAAAGGTGCCCGGAATCGCAGGAAAGTGTCCGCTGCTGCTTCTCCAGGAGCCGTAACGCCCCACGGCAGACAGGACAGCGAAGGGCCGCGACAGCATCAGGCAACATGGCTCCAATCCTACGGTGGGACGGAGTGTCTGGTGCCCTCGCCGCAACCGTCGGGCTAGGCTCACCAACGTGAAACCCGAGCAACTGCCTTTGCTGAACTCCGTGTCCGCGCCCGCCATCCACCCTGATGGCAGCAAAGCCGTCGTGTCCGTCACCAGGCCAGACTTCGACGCGGACAACTACGTCGGCCAGCTCTGGACGGTCCCGTTGGACAGCACCAAACATTCGCGCCGGATCACCCGCGGGTTCCGTGACACCTCCCCGGCGTTCTCGCCCGACGGACTGGTCCTGGCCTTCATCCGCAGCGAACCAGACGGTAAGCCGCAACTCTTCGTGGTGGAAGCGGCCGGCGGGGAGCCCCAGCGGATCACGGACCAACAGCTGGGAGTCTCCGGCTTCAGGTGGGCGCCGGACTCCCACCGCATTGCCTTCACCTCGCGCGTACCGGAGCAGGGGCGCTACGGAACGGTAGACGGCGTCGGTTCCGGAGCTGAGGACGCCCGCCTGGTCACTGCAAACCAGTACAGGATGAACGGGCTCGGCTATACCGCCGACCAGCGCCAGCAACTGTTCATCGTGGAGGTACCGGAGCTGGGCGGCGAACCGGCCGTCACCCCGCGGGGCAGGGCCGGGCACGAACAGCCGAAGAATCCATCCAAGGGAATTCCAGCGGCAAAGCAGCTCACGTTCGGCGATTCCGACCATGAGTCCCCATGCTTCTCCGCTGACGGCAGGGAGCTCTACTTCGTGGCGGCCCTCCATGAAGGGCACGACGACGACCTTGTCACCTCCGTCTACCGGATCGCCACTGATGGCGGCCAGCCGACCGCCGTCGAACCTTCCAACGCCGGACGCCAAACCGTGACGGACGTCCTCGCATCCGCCGACGGCAAGTGGCTGTTCTATCTTGCGCAGGACATGGGTGGCACGGGCCGGGACTTCGTCGCGCGAAACACCGTGCTCCATGTCATGCCCGCCAGTGGGGGAGAGGCCGTGGCCCTGACCGACGTCGAACATTTGGATGCGTCAGGACCAATGGAACCCAGTGGTCCCGACAGTGTGCTGGTTCTGAACACCGCACTGGGCAGCGTCGAACTTCTGGAGGTGACCGCGGAGGGCGCTATCACCCCGCTGGTGCACGGGGCCAGGGTAGTCATCGGCGCCACGGTGGCTGCGAACGGCGAAATCGCGGTCAGCTTCTCCGACGCCGCCACAGTGGGCGACGTCGCCAAGT
This sequence comes from Paenarthrobacter sp. UW852, assembly GCF_024608385.1. Classification (NCBI taxonomy): domain Bacteria; kingdom Bacillati; phylum Actinomycetota; class Actinomycetes; order Micrococcales; family Micrococcaceae; genus Paenarthrobacter; species Paenarthrobacter sp. UW852. The sequence continues at coordinate 241,977 of NZ_JAMSGY010000001.1, read as the reverse complement.
TGGAACGTGGTGAAATCCGGCTCCTCACGGACTTCTCGGCCGCACTCCGGAACGACTCACAGGTCATTGAGCCCAGGGAATTCGAGGCACCTTCCGGAGACGGGCACCCTGTCCAGGGGTGGGTTATGCTACCGGACGGGCCCGGCCCACATCCGGTCCTCCTCAACATCCACGGCGGCCCGTTTGCCCAGTACACCGGAGCTTTCTTCGACGAAGCACAGGTGTATGCGGCGGCAGGATACGCGGTCATCATGTGCAACCCACGCGGTTCCTCCGGCTACGGCCAAGCGCACGGACGTGCAATCAAAGAACGCATGGGCACTGTGGATATGCAGGACGTCCTGGCGTTCCTTGACGCCGCCCTGGCGGGTTTCGGCGCGCTGGATAAGGACCGGGTGGGAATCATGGGCGGATCATATGGCGGTTACCTGACCGCATGGACCATCGCGCATGACCACCGGTTCAAGGCCGCGATCGTTGAGCGCGGTTTCCTGGACCCTGTCAGCTTCGCCGGCTCATCCGACATTGGTTGGTTCTTCGGCGCGGAATACATCGGCGGGACGGCCGCCCAGATGGCGTCGCAAAGCCCCATGGCTGTTGTCACCAACGTCGACACTCCCACCTTGGTGGTGCACAGCGAAAACGATCTTCGTTGCCCGGTTGAGCAGGGACAGCGCTACTACTCGCAGCTCAAGGCGCAAGGGGTGGAGACAGCCCTGCTGGTCTTCCCTGGTGAGGATCACGAACTGTCCCGTTCCGGCACCCCGCATCATCGGAAGCAGCGCTTCGACCACATCCTTCGCTGGTGGGCGCGGTACCTTCCGACGGCTTCCAACCACCTGGCGTCATAGGACTCTGCAGGGGTTGAGGCCCCGCGCCACCACCTAGGGCTGGAAACCGAGGGTCCTGCGTGCTTCATCGATATCCGGGGCGGCCCACCGCGCTGAATGCTCCGCATTGCTGGACAGTGACCGTATCTCGGCCCGGTCCAGGTAGAGGGTTCCATGGAGGTGGTCTGTTTCATGTTGCACGATGCGGGCCTGCCAGCCGGAGAACCACTCTTCCACGGGCTCGCCGGCAGTATCGGTGTACCGCAACTCGACGTTCCGATGGCGTTTCACGACGGCTTGGTATCCGGCGACAGACAAGCACCCTTCGAAGAACGAGGCTGTCTCCGATCCCAGGGGCTTGTACGTCGGGTTGATGATGGCGAAGAACTCCAGCTGCTCCCGGTGCCGCACAGCGGCCGACGCCGGGTCAACCTCGTATTTGTCCTCAAGGACGGCCAGTTGAAGGGGGATGCCCAACTGCGGGGCAGCCAAGCCCACGCCCGGAGCGTCATGCATGACCTCACGCATCCGATCAACGAGTGCCAGCAACTCAACGTCGTCTATCTGGCCATCAAAGGGGGCTGCAACATGACGCAGGACAGGATGACCCGCCTGGACAATTGCCGGAAGATCCTCTGCGTCAAGCAGCCTTCGGACAGCATCCCTGATCTGCGTGGGGTTGAAGTCGGTGGCGGGGCTGGGCGCCTCGGGATGAGGTTGATGCGTCATGCCTTTGAGCCTAACGCGGAAGTGTCCGCGACGGTGGGCTAGGCTCGACGGATGAGCCATTCCACTCCCTTGGACCAGGTCCTTGCCTTCGTCAGGACCGTAGAAGCCGGCGGTGGAGCTGCAGAACTGCGGCCGTTCCTCGCCGAGGACTTCACGCTCACCGAGTGGCCACACGCACTGTCCAAATCAGGTTCCACCCGCAACCTGGCCGAGACGCTCTCCGGGGCGGACCAAAGCAAGGACATCGTTGCCAAGCAAACATTCGACGTTGTCCGGACCACCTGCCAGGGTGACCGGGTCGTGCTCGAAATGAATTGGTCGGCCACACTGCTTCTTGACCTTCCCCACTGGGATTGCGGCGACACTATCCGGGCCCGCAGCACGGCCGTCTTCGAGCTCCGCGACGGGCTCATCATCAGCCAGGACACCTACGACTGCTACTACACCGCGCCGGAATAATCAGCGCATGGTGAAGCGCCGCTCCACCAGCGCCGCCACAGCAGGAAGCTCCAAGGCCGCAGCAAAAAGCCTGTTCCGGGTTTCCATAACGGCCGGGGGCAGCGGCCTGCCCAGCGCCATGTTCAAGCCGGCCTGCCGCGAAGCCCGTAACGCTGTCCTGCGCCTGGTTACCTCAAACCGTGCAAGCCGACGCCCAACATCATTCCCCATGAGGGAAGCGTGCATTATTGGCGCGAGTTCCGCCGCATCCAGCCATCCCAGGTTCATGCCCTGCCCACCAATCGGACTGATCTCATGGGCGGCGTCACCGAGCAAGACCACCCGGCCGTGAACCATCCTCCGTACCAGGCGGGACCGTACTTCAAAGGCACTGATCATGGTGTTGCTGGCCGGGTCAAGCACCTCGCCGGTCCTGGCCCCCACCAGACCGGCCAGCCCGGCCGCCGTCGAGCCTTGATCCGGTTCACCCAACCGCACCACCCACCTTCGCACCCCGCCCGGCAGCGGAAACGACTCCACAATCCCGTCGGGTTCCAAATACAGCACCGCATCGGAGCCATGACCGGTGGCGTCAGAGAAGTCACCCATGATGTAGCTGTCCGGGTAGCCCCGTGCCGGCAGTTCCGGCACGATCTGCCGGCGAACAGTTGAATGGGCACCGTCGGCGGCTACCACCAGGCGGGCGGTGAACTGTTTCTCCCCGGCGGGTATGGCCGCAGCCACCTCCACCACTCCTGAACTGTCCTCGACGAGGCTCATGACGTCGGCCCCGCGGATGATCGCTCCAGGATCAAGGCGCACTACGGCCTCCTCCAGGACCTTTTCGGTGAGGGGCTGCGGTACGGCGAGGATAAACGGAAAGTCGGGATCGCCGGAGAACGGCAGTTCGGCCACCCGCTTTCCGCGGCTGTACGCAAGTCCACGACGGATATGAACTCCGGCCTCTGTCAGTTCAGCCGCCACTCCTGCGCGTGCCAGCTGGCCCAGCGCCGGGGGGTGGATGCCGATGGCGCGGGACCGATGGCTCCGGGCGGGCCGCCGTTCCAGGATCCTGACCGTATGCCCCTGTTGCAGCAACAAGGCACCCATGAACAGGCCTACGGGCCCGGCGCCGACCACCACAACGTCAAACACTTTCGCCCTCCTGACTGGCGCCTGCGGCATCGTAGACGAGCAAGGTATGCCAAGGGCCGTTTGCTTCCACCGACCAGCTGCCAGGAACGGCGGACCGCAGTTCCGCACGGGTATAGCTGCGTTTGATGGACACCAGGCCGTCCCCGCAGATGTAGGAGCCGAGGCCCAGGGGCCAAAAGCCCGCCATGAACAACAGGTAGGAGATGTTGCTGCGTACCAGATCGTTGTGCAGGACGAGTCGACGGCCCAGGAGCTCTGAGTCCCGTAGCACTCCGGTGAGCTGATCGGCGTCGAGGTGGTGAAGGATGTGGTTGGACATCACGACGTCGAAGGTCCTGCCCTCGGCTACCAGCTGGGAGCTGTGCGCGCGCCGGTAGGTGACACCCTCGACGCGGGGTGCATGGCGGGCGAATTCGTGCGCTCGAAGGTCCGGGTCGATCGCAGTCACCTCGAGCCGGAACCTATCGCGTTGCGCCCATCGCGCCAGGCTCCGGGCAACGTCACCGCTGCCGCAGCCGACATCCAGCAATGACACCGGATCCGTCGTGGACATCAAGGGCCGGATCCGTTGCACATAGGTGCGATGCCAGCCGGACAAGAGACTGTTGACCACCGGAAAGCGCGCGTAAGTCCGGTTCAGGCGCACGGGATCGCAATCCGGCCTGTCCATTTCCTCTACGGCCTGCAGGTCCCTGCCCTTAAGGGAACCCCACGGGCTCACAGTGCGGGGGAGACCAGCGTGAAGAGGCCAGTTTCCACCGTCAGGCCTGGACCAAACGCCATGGAGCAGATGCGTTCCTCACGTTCGGCTGCGTCCTGTTCCAACATGTACTTCAGGACGAACAGGACGGTGGCGCTGCTCATATTGCCGTACTCCCGCAGGGTCTCGCGGGCCGGAACCAACTGCTCTTGGGTGAGTTCAAGCTTTGACTCGACCTTGTCCAGTATGCTGCGTCCGCCGGGGTGAATGGCCCAGTGCGTTATGTCGGTGTAGGGCAGGCCTGCCAGTTGGGGTTCCTTAGCCAGCAGCGGCTCCAGCGCCCCAGTGATGTGTTCCTCGATGATGTGGGGAACGTAGGACCCCAACACCATTTCGAAACCTTCATCGCCGATGTTCCAGGCCATCGCTTCTTCGCCCACAGGGGTGAGGACGGTCTCGAAGTGGTCCAGCCTGATGACCGGATCCGGGCCTTCCGGTTCACGGGCCGTGACGATGGCAGCGGCAGCTCCATCGCCAAAAATGGCCGACCCCATGATCGTGTCGGGATCATTGGAGGTCCTTACGTGCAGCGAACAGAGTTCCACGCAGATCACCAGGACCACAGCCCCCGGATCGGCCTCGCAGAATTGCTTTGCCGCCTTGAGCGCGGGGAACGCGGCGTAACAGCCCATGAAGCCCAGGTGATAGCGCTGTACCGATGGGCTCAGACCCAATGCCCGGACCACTTTGTAATCCGGTCCAGGGTTGAAGAACCCCGTACAGGAAACCGTGATGACGTGGGTGATGTCGTCCAGGTCAATGCCCGCAGCCTGGGCCACCGCGGTCTTGCCGGCTTCGACGAAGAGCTTGGTGGCCTCCGTGGCGAAGATCTCGTTGCGGACCTTGGTGCTGGGGCTCAGCACCCTGTTCGTTTCCGGATCAAAGAACCTGGGATTCTCGGGATGGGCGTCAAGGCTAAGTTCTTCCACGGCCGTGTACCGGGTGTCGATCGCGGCGGAGTCAAAGCAAGTGGAGACGAGCCGTGTTCCCAGCCGGGTCAGGCCCGGTTGGGACGCAAAAACTTCCCGTGCTTGTTGCTGGATCAGGATAGTTGGCGGAACTGCGGTTTCTAGGGACCTCACATATACCGGCATGCTCCATTCTTAGCGAGTAAACCGTGGAAGACAATGGCAGAATCGAAGCTACTGGCCGAGGCTGGCCAGTGAGAGCCAGGGGCGCCAACGGGGGACTGTTGGGCAACGCCGCCTAACAGATGGAGAAATCATGAGTATCGCCACGGGCACGCACACATCATCTCCCGCGTCGCACGTCGCCGACACCCACGATCTGATCAGGGTCCAGGGTGCACGTGAGAACAACCTGAAGGACGTCACCATCGAGATCCCGAAGCGCAGGCTCACGGTCTTCACGGGTGTCTCCGGCTCCGGAAAGAGTTCGCTCGTCTTCGCAACCATCGCCGCGGAGTCCCAGCGAATGATCAACGAGACGTACAGTGCTTTCGTGCAGGGCTTCATGCCGTCCCTGGCGCGGCCCGACGTCGACATGCTTGAGGGCCTCACAACGGCGATCATTGTCGATCAGGAACGGATGGGCTCCAATCCGCGGTCCACGGTCGGCACGGCCACGGATGCCAATGCGATGCTCCGCATCCTCTTCAGCCGCCTCGGCCATCCGCACATCGGTTCGCCCAACGCCTACTCCTTCAACGTCCCAACGGTGAAGGCCAGCGGCGCCATCACCGTGGAGCGCGGCGAAGGCAAGACCAAGACGGAAAAGGCCACCTTCAACCGGCTGGGTGGAATGTGTTCCCGCTGCGAAGGCATGGGATCGGTCAACGATTTCGACCTGACGGCCCTGTATGACGACACGAAGTCACTCAGCGAAGGCGCGCTCACCATCCCGGGTTACACCATGGACGGGTGGTACGGACGTATCTTCAGCGGTTCGGGCTTTTTCAACATGGACAAGCCGATCGCCAAGTTCACTAAAAAGGAACTCCACGACCTTCTCTACCGCGAACCCACAAAAATCAAGGTTGAGGGAATCAATCTCACCTACGAAGGCGTGATCCCCAAGATCCAAAAGTCGATGCTCAGCAAGGACGTCGACGCCCTGCAACCCCACATTCGCGCCTTTGTTGAACGGGCCATTACCTTCACCACCTGCCCCGAGTGTGATGGCACCCGGCTCAGTCCGGAGGCCAGGTCGTCGAAGATCAAGGGCAAGAGCATCGCGGATGTTTGCACCATGCAGATCAGTGATCTCGCCGATTGGATCCGGGGCATCGACGAGCCCTCCGTTGCTCCGCTGTTGAAGGGGCTCCAGCACCTCCTGGACTCCTTTGCCGAAATCGGCCTTGGCTACCTCTCCTTGGATCGCCCGGCGGGCACCCTGTCCGGGGGCGAGGCGCAGCGGACCAAAATGATCCGCCACCTGGGATCCTCCCTGACAGACATCACGTATGTTTTCGACGAACCAACAATCGGTTTGCACCCGCACGACATTGAACGCATGAACCAACTCCTGCTGCAATTGCGGGACAAGGGCAACACCGTTCTTGTTGTGGAGCACAAGCCCGAAACCATCGCCATTGCCGACCACGTGGTCGATCTTGGACCCGGCGCAGGCAGCGGTGGAGGGTCCGTTTGCTTTGAGGGCGACGTTGAGGGGTTGCGGGGGAGCGACACGATCACGGGTCGCCACCTCGATGACCGGGCAACCATCAAGGCCTCCGTTCGTCCCGCATCCGGCAAACTCGAAGTCCGTGGCGCGTCCACCAACAACCTCAAAAATGTCGACGTCGACATCCCCCTGGGCGTCCTCTGCGTCCTGACCGGCGTGGCTGGTTCGGGCAAAAGCTCCCTGATCCACGGCTCAGTAGCCTCCCGTGAAGGAGTCGTGGTCATCGACCAGGGTGCCATCCGGGGTTCACGCCGCAGTAACCCGGCTACGTACACGGGCTTATTGGAACCGATTCGAAAGGCGTTCGGGAAAGCGAACGGAGTCAAGCCGGCGCTCTTCAGTTCCAACTCGGAAGGCGCATGCCCCACGTGCAACGGAGCCGGCGTGATCTATACCGACCTTGGCGTCATGGCTACTGTCGAGTCGACCTGCGAGGAATGCGACGGGAAACGATTCCAGGCGGCTGTCCTGGAATACACCCTCGGGGAGCGCAATATTGCAGAAGTGCTTGCAATGTCCGTGGTCGATGCCGAACGCTTCTTCGCCGAGGGTGACGCCCGCACTCCCGCAGCCCACAAGATCCTGGAACGCATGGCCGACGTCGGACTCGGTTACCTGACACTCGGACAGCCTCTCACTACGTTGTCCGGCGGAGAGCGCCAGCGGCTCAAGCTGGCCACCCAGATGTCCGAGAAGGGCGACATCTACATTCTTGACGAGCCAACTACCGGCCTGCACCTGGCCGATGTCCAGAACCTCCTTGGCATGCTTGACCGCCTGGTCGAGTCCGGCAAATCGGTCATTGTTATCGAACACCACCAGGCCGTCATGGCACATGCGGACTGGATCATCGACCTTGGCCCGGGTGCAGGGCACGACGGCGGCAGGATTGTTTTCAACGGAACGCCGGCCGACCTGGTGGCCGCCAAGGGGACGCTGACGGGGAAGCACTTGTCGGCCTACGTGGGTGCCTGAGCTCTTGGTCAATTCGCTGGTACGTCCCTTCGTCAGGAGCCCACGGTGCTTGCCGTCTCCCAGTCGATGTGGTGGTGATACAGCCAGTCGAAATTGTCAGCGGACTTGCGTGAGAGGGCACGGAATACCAGCGGCAGGGCCAGGTCCTCGAACACCCGCTTGAATTGGCCCCTGATCTTCGGTGCTGCATTCCGTCGCCCCCACTGGACCACCAGCTCCGCCCGGTTCCTGCGTTCGGCTTCGTAACGGGCCAGGGCTTCAGGCACCGGCTCCAGCCCGGCGCCACGCAAGGCGCGCCCCAACGTGACGGCGTCCTCTATGGCCATGGACGCTCCTTGCCCGGAGGACGGCGATGCCGCGTGGGCGGCGTCTCCCACCAGGACCAGTCTTCCGCGCCACCAGTGCGGGATGCCCGGAAAGTCGGAGGTCCTATACGGCCGGATGACGTCCTCAGTCGCGGCAACGATCGCAGCCATGGGTGTGCGATCCCGTTCCACGAGCTGTGTCAGCCACGCTTTGCGGGCCCCGGCATCCAAAGTGGCAGGATCTTCCGAGGACCGTTCCAGCGGGTTGGCGAACCACCACACCCGCCCGTCGGGATCCCGCATGTAGCAATAGAAACAGCGTTTTCCAAAAACCATCTTCATGCGGCCAACCTCCACATCGATCATTCCCGGGGGGAGGACTCCGGCTGGCACGATGCCGCCGGTGTTGAGCAGCGGAATGTTCCTGGGCGCAGGGGAGGAGGGGTCGATGAGGTCCCTCACCTTCGACTTGAGTCCATCGGCACCGATCAGGACGTCTCCGGCGGCTGAGGTTCCGTCGGCGAAAACTGCGGTCACGCCGTCGGGCCGTTCTTCCACCGCGGTGAGCCGTTTGCCGTAGACGATGCCAATGCCGCGTCGGCTGGCCTCTTCACGGAACATGCCGTATAGCTCCGAGCGGGTCATGGTTCGGGCGGTGGTGCCGTCCGGCAAGGAGCCGCCATAGTCGAAGTCGATGAGGTGCTTCCCGTTGCTGCCCAGGTACATGGACATCAGGGGAGTGGGGAAACCCAAGCGACAGGCGTCGTCTTTGAGGCCAAGTGTTTCCAACGCGTCAAAGCCGTTGACGGCAACTGTGAGGAAGCCGCCAATACCGTCGGAGGGTGCGTCGTAGGCTTCAAAGATGACCGGCCGATGTCCGGCTTTCTGTAGTGCAAATCCGGAGGCCAACCCGGCGATCCCAGCTCCAATGACCAAACAGTTCATCATGTCGCGCTCCATTTTATTTCGTTCGGACAAACGAAATATATCGCTGGGGCATGCAGAGAGCAATCCTTTCGGGAAAACGAAATAACTTGCTAGCCTCGTCGCATGGAATCCGAAGCCAAGCACAGCGCCCACCGGCAAGCCCTGGTGGAAGCGGTTTTCACCTCCGGAAGGGAGCTTTCGACGGCCGCCGTCATGTTCCACACCAAGCTGTCCGAGCTGCGCGGGTTGTCCGCCACGGAGGGAAAAGCCATTGATATCCTGTTGCGCTTTGGGCCCATGACAGCAGGGGAATTCGGACAGCATTCAGGGTTGGCGCCTGCCTCAGTCACCGGCCTCATGCAACGGCTGGAGGCCAAGGGAGTCGCCAGAAGGGTCCGGAGCGACGAGGACAAACGAAAGGTACTGATCGAGCTGATCGGCGACCAGGTCACCGCTGCGACATCGTATTTCGTCGACTTCATGGACGGACTCGGGCGCCTTCTTGAGGAGTACAGCGACGACGAACTGCGGACCATCGCCGACTACTCAACCAGAGCTGCGGAGATTCAGAAGAAAGCCGCGTCGCGCTTGGGCAATCCGGGAACTGTCGGGACCTAAGGGCACCCACTTCCGGCTCTCGACATTAAGTGCCGATAATCTACATTATGTAAAGTAAAGATGAATCGGGGCTCCCCTCAGTCACTAGCCATAGCCTCGTGGATCTCCTTGAGATCCTGCAATGCTTCATGGCAGCGACGACACACGGCCACGTGGTGATCGAGCCTTTGCCGCGCGGCCCTACAAACAGCGTTCCTGACGAACTTGCCCAAATGTCGGGAAAAATCGATGCATGGATCGTCCGGCGATACTTTCACATGTTGTTGGAGATACGCCTGCCGGAGCCCTTCACGCGCCCTGATAAGCAGCGAAGAAACTCCATTGGGGCTCAGTTCCATGACCCGCGCGGTTGCCGCAGGTTTCAGGCCTTCAACTTCCACGCACCACAGGACCGCCTGCCATCGCACAGGTAACGAGTGGAAGGCCCTCATCAGGGTCGTGGATTCGAAAGCTTTGATGGTCGAGTCCTCGCTGAGAACCAGGGAATCCATGGCGCTGCCGTAACCAAGCGTTGCACGTCGTCGGCCCTGGATGTTGCGCCGATGTGCAATTCGCCTGACAGTTGTCGTCAGGTACGCCTGGAACGACTCGCGGGGCCCGCCTCCTTTGGCCAGTGATCCAAACACCGAGCCAAAGGCTTCTGCCACGACGTCGTCCGGATCGTTGCCGGGGTCGCACTCCGCGCGGGCCACGTAACCGGCCACCGCCACGTGGCGACGGTACAGCCCGGCGAACGCCGCGAGGTCCCCCCGACGTACAGCGGACACCAACAAGGCATCGGACCAGCTTCCATCGGCCGGATGCGCAGCCCCACCTCTCCCCCACGCTTTCCGTACGTCGGCGGCATGAGCCTGCGCAGTGATGGCAGCCGGGTCGGCGGTTTGAGTGGACATGGGATGGGCCTTTCAGTGGGGCGGCCCCAAACCTAGGCAATAGGTGGTTGAATACACTCAAAACGCAGGTTTTTTGCTGAAAGAGCAGGAAAAATGCAGGAATATCATCTCGACGAGCGGGATCTTCGGCTTCTGCACGCCCTCCAGATCCGTCCCCGTGCTCCGTGGGCCGCTTTGGCTCCTGTAGTCGGAGCCGACGCCGTGACACTGGCCAGGCGCTGGAGTGCGTTGGAAGGCGCCGGGCTGGCCTGGATCACGGCCTATCGGGGGCCCGGAGCGAAATACACCGGCGCCATCATCGAGATTGATTGCGCGCCTGCAAATATTGCTTCCGCCACTGCGGACCTCGCGGATGATGACGAGGTCCTGTCGATCGACCAGACCGCCGGCGGTCGGGACCTCGTACTGACTTGCCTTTGCCAGTCCGATGCTGACCTGGGCCGCTTTGTCCTGGACAGGCTCCCCTCCATTGCCGGCGTCAAGACTACCCGTACCCACCGCGGCATCAGGCTGCTCGCGGACGCGCAGCAGTGGAGATTGCGTTCGCTGCAGGAAAGGGAAATCGCCCGGCTCGAACTTGGACTCCCCCAGCCCACTGCAGCCCAGCGGGGTGTTCCTTCAGAAGTGGAAAATGCCGTTGCCGCAATTCTGCGCCACGACGGCCGCGCGTCCGTCGCCCACATCGCCAAGAGTGCCGGTATCAGCCCTGTCCGCGCGAAGAACGCCCTCTTAGCGCTCCTTGCCGAAAAGCGCCTCATTGTGCGCTTGGAGGTGGCCCGCGCCTATGCCCCCTGGCCTGTATCAGTGTGGTACTTCCTGCGCGTTCCCGTCACGCAGGTTGAAGCAGTCGCCGGACGACTCGTGGGCCTCCAGGAGGTCCGGTTCGTAGCCACCACTGCTGGGCTGTACTCCATCTTGATGATGGTCTGGCTTCGCCGCATCGAGGACATGACAGTCCTGGAACGGCAGCTCGGCGAAAGGCTTCCTTTCGCCGAGATCATGGACCGCTCCATCGTGTTGCGCACACCAAAACACATGGGCAAGCGACTTACCGCGGACGGCCGGCGGATCGGCTGAAGCCACCTGGATGCCCCTCCGGGAATCCGGGCGGGGCATCCAGTGAAGGCGGGATCGTGGAGCTACTGCTGCTGCTGTTCTCCTGCGATGTTGATCAACCAGTTGATACCGAACTTGTCGACGCACATTCCAAAAGTGTCGCCCCAGGGCGCCGATTCGAGCGGAACGGTGACCGTACCACCGTCGACGAGCTTGTCCCAGAAGCCACGCAGCTCAGCTTCGTCTGATGCGTCACCGCTAAGGGATACAGAAATGTTGTCGCCGGGGTTGTATTCCATGCCGTTCGGCGTGTCAGCTGCCATGAGGGTCAGGCCGCCGGGAGTGACCAGCATGGCGTGCATGACCTTATCGGCTTCGGCCGGGTCCTGACTCCCCGGCATATCACCGAAAGTGCTGATGTTCAGCTCACCGCCAAAGACGGATTCGTAGAACGTGATTGCGTCCCGGGCATTGTCCCGGAATGAGATGTATGGGTTGAGGCGCGTTGTCATCGGTCGGTTCTCCTCATGGTTGCCAGGTGCGTGAATACGGCACCCTGCGCACATGCTAGCAGCGCGTCCGGCGCCTGTCCCCCATGGTTACTCAACGCCGTCGTAAGCCCTTTGGAGCTCGTTGATGTCGAGCTTGCGCATCTTCATCATCGCTTCCATGGCGCGCTGGGAACCTGCCGGGTCCGGCCCATTGAGGATCCCGGCCATACCAGTGGGAACAACTTGCCACGAAAGGCCAAACCGGTCCTTTAACCAACCACACTGGCTCTCTTCTCCCCCGACGAGCAGGGCATCCCAATAGCGGTCCACTTCCTCTTGGGAGTCGCAATTGACCACCATGGAAACCGCCTCAGTGAACTTGAACAATGGGCCACCATTGAGGCCCATGAACTGCCTGCCCTCGATCTCGAATTCCACGGTGAGTGCCTTGCCGCCGGGCCCAGGCATAACCTCGCCCATGGACGAATTGTCGAACGTGGAAGTGTAGAACTCCGCTGCCTCCTCAGCCTGGCCGTCGAACCACAAACAGGTGGAAATCTTCTGCATCTGCCATCCCTCCAAGGAACCGGGGAACTCCTTGTCCCCCGTCCGAGGCTAATACCGGGGCTTTCACCCCCACAATGGCCCGGAGCGAATTCCCGCCTGACCGCAATGGCCGCTAATGTCGGAGGCATGCCTTCCCCATCCAAGCCGTGGCTTCCGGCCGCAATCGCCGACCTTTTGTTGATTCTTGTCTTCGCAGCCATTGGTCGCGATGCTCATGCCCGTGGCGACATTGTCCTCGGGGCCTTCACCACGGCGTGGCCCTTCCTTGCCGGCGCCGCCATCGCATGGATGGTCCTGCGTGCATGGCGGGCGCCGTTCTCCCTATGGCCGGTCGGCGTGGGCGTCTGGCTGGGCACGGTAGTGGTGGGAATGCTCCTGAGGGCAGCCACCGGGCAGACAGTCGTACTGCCGTTCATCGTGGTAGCACTGATCAGCCTCGCTGTTTTCCTGCTTGGATACCGTGCGCTGGTGGCCTTGGTGGTGCGGGTCGTGCGCAAGGGGCGCAGCCGGGTGTGATCCAGCCCGGGACATGGTGGATGCACTAGGCTGGAAAGCGTCCGCAATGATGCTTTTCCGGAAGGGCCCCACGTGATCACTGCTTTCGTCCTGATCAAGACCGACGCCTCGCGCATCCCGGAGACGGCCGAGCAAATCTCCGCCATCCAGGGCATCAGCGAGGTCTACTCCGTCACGGGCGAATGGGACTTGATCGCGGTGGCCAGGGTTTCAAAGCATGAAGAGCTAGCCGACGTTATCGCCGACAAGCTTTCAAAGGTTGATTCTGTGGTCCACACCACCACACACATCGCGTTCCGCGCGTATTCGCAGCACGACCTCGATGCGGCATTCGCACTCGGCTTCGAATAAACAGAACCGGGTCAGCTGTCAGCTCTGGCTGAGCGCCGTCCACTTCTCCAGGACCGCGGCTGCCTTACCCGAATCAACAGATTCAGCTGCGCGGGCGAAGGCGGCACCCATCCGCTCCACCAGGCTGCCCTGGGCCTGAAGGTCGAAGGACACCAGCCCTGCTGCCGCGTTCAGGAGAACAGCGTCACGCACGGGCCCGCCCTTACCGTCGAGGATCTCCCGGACAACGGCAGCGTTGGCTGCGGCGTCACCGCCCCGCAGATCGGCCACGCTGGAGGGACCTATTCCCAGGTCCGCAGGAGTGAAGACCTGCTCCGTAACAGCTCCATCCCTGATTTCCCATACCGTGGACGGCCCGGTGGGCGTGAGCTCATCCAGGCCGTCGTCACCCCTGAACACCAATCCGCGGCTTCCACGCCGGGCCAGTACTCCGGCAACCAACGGGGCCATCCTGGCATTGGCCACACCAACAGCAGATGCCTGCACATGGGCCGGGTTGGTCATCGGCCCCAGGAAATTGAAGGCTGTTGGAACGGCCAGCTCCCGCCTCGGGACGGCCGTGTGACGGAATGAAGGGTGGAAAACCTGGGCAAAACAGAACGTGATTCCTGCCTCTTCGGCGTTCCGGGCCACCTGCTCGATCGAGAGGTCAAGGCGCACGCCCAGGGCTTCCAGGACATCAGCAGAACCGGACGTCGACGATGCCGCCCTGTTGCCGTGCTTGACCACCTTTGCACCCGCACCCGCAGCAACGAGCGCGGCCATGGTGGATATGTTGACCGTATTGAGGCGGTCCCCTCCCGTTCCAACGATGTCCAGCTTCTCCCCGGTGATCCCGATGGGATTGGCGTGCTGGACCATGGCCTCGACAAGGCCGGCCAGCTCTTCGACCGTCTCGCCCTTTGCACGCAAGGCCACAAGGAAGCCGGCGATCTGCGACGGCGTGGCTTCACCGGACATGATCGTGTTCATGGCCCATTCGGTGTTGGCCACCGCAAGGTCGTCGCCGTTGATCAGTGCTGAGATGAGCCCTGGCCAGGTGTTGCTGGCTGCAGGTGCCGATGCCGGAGAAGTCACTCCCTGATGCTATCGAGCCAGCCACGCCGATGACCAATGTGAACCGGGCCGGGAACTTTTCCGCGCGATTTCGCGTCTTTGTAGAAAAAGTCTCCCGAATCGGTGGTTTGCATTGGGAACTCTGGACTTTTACAGACATAATGTCCTTGTGACATCTGCGACCCATGCCCCCAGTACCCCGGCGCACCCGACGCTGAACCGCCCCAACTTGGTTTCTGTTGGAACCGTAGTTTGGCTGTCCAGTGAGTTGATGTTCTTCGCCGGCCTCTTTGCCATGTACTTCACCCTGCGCTCCACATCGGGAACGATGTGGGCCGAGGAGACGGCCAAGCTCAACTTCCCGTTTGCGCTCGTCAACACCATCGTCCTTGTGGCTAGTTCCTTTACTTGCCAGATGGGCGTCTTTGCCGCCGAGCGGCTGGAGCCCCGCCGGACCGGCAGGCCGCTTCAGTTCACCCGCTGGGGCATGTCGGAATGGTTTGTCCTCACGTTCATCATGGGTGCCTTCTTCGTAGCCGGCCAGACCACGGAATACGCCATGCTCGTCTCCGAGCATGTTTCCCTGTCGTCCAACGCCTACGGCTCCGCCTTCTACATGACTACAGGCTTCCACGGCCTTCACGTCATCGGCGGTTTGATCGCGTTCCTGTTCATCATTGGACGCGCCTTTGCAGCCAAGAAGTTCGGACACTTCGAAGCGACGTCGGCAATCGTCACCTCTTACTACTGGCACTTCGTCGACGTCGTGTGGATCGGCCTCTTCCTGGTCATCTACGTCCTCAAGTAAGCCCCAGCTTTGACTCTTTTTCTACAAGAGGCAGAATTTAAAGAAGCGGCTCCCGGAGCCGACGCAGGATCGAAAAAAGGAACCACCACGTGAAGGCACTCTCGCAGAAGCGACGTCACCCACTGGCAGCCATAGCGCTGCTGTTGATGGGCCTCCTCCTCACTGGTGGGCTCTACGCCGTTGCCACAACCGTCAACCAGGCCAAGGCCGACACCACTAGCTACAGCGCCAGTGACGTAGAAGAAGGCGGAAAACTTTTCGCCGCCAACTGCGCCACCTGCCACGGCATGGGTGCAAGCGGAACCAACGACGGCCCCTCGCTGGTCGGCGTGGGTGCTGCTGCTGTTGACTTCCAGGTTGGTACCGGTCGTATGCCCATGCAGATGAGCGGCCCCCAGGCCCAGAAGAAGCCCGCCCAGTTCAATGAGGAACAGACCAAGCAGCTCGCTGCTTACGTTGCCTCCCTCGGTGCAGGTCCGGCAATTCCCGAGGAAAAGCTCCTCGACGGTAAGGGAGACGCAGCCAAGGGCGGCGAGCTCTTCCGCGTCAACTGCGCGATGTGCCACAACGCAGCAGCCGCTGGCGGTGCGTTGACCCGCGGCAAGTTCGCTCCCGGCCTGGCAGGTGTCACCGAAGCCCACATCTACGAAGCCATGGTCACGGGCCCGCAGAACATGCCCGTCTTCAACGATTCGAACGTCACGCCTGAAGACAAGCGCGACATCATCACCTTCCTGAAGACGATTGAAGCCAATGGATCGCCCGGTGGAGCTGAACTTGGTTCCCTTGGTCCGGTATCCGAAGGCCTCTTTGTTTGGGTTGCCGGCCTGGGTGTCATCATCGCCTTCACCATCTGGTTGACGTCCCGCACGTCCTAGCCTGCAGGCAAGAAACTTCTGCTGCACAGTCAGCAGTTTGAAACTGAAAATAACTCGGCCCCGGCCGAGACAACGAGAGAAGGATGAGGCGAATTATGGGCAACCATAGTGACGGCAGTCCGAACCACTCGGGCACCGTAGCTACGGCTGGTCAGAATGAGGTGGAGAAGTTCCAGGATCCTGGACTTCCTCCGCATCGTTTGCGCCTGGCTGACACGGACCCGGTAGCCGCGAAGCGCGCCGAGCGTCAGGTAGCCATTCTGTTTGGCACCTCCGTCATCGGTACGCTGGTCTTCCTGGTGGCGTACTTCGCCATCGATTTGGGCGACGACACCACCATTGCGACCATCCGCACCCAAAACCTCCTTCTGGGCCTGGGAACGGCTTTCGCCATGCTGGGTATCGGAACGGGCATCGTGCACTGGGCCAAGGCCCTGATGCCCGATCATGAAGTGTCGGAAGAGCGTCACGCCATCCGCACCGAGGAAGACCGCCAGGCTGCGGTCCGTATCGTCGACGACATCGTGGAGGAGACGGGCATCAAGCGCCGTCCGCTGATCCGCAACACCCTCCTTGGTGCCGTAGCATTGGCTCCCCTGCCGGCCCTCGCCATTTTCGGCGATTTGGGTCCGCGTCCGGACAAAGCCCTTGCACACACCATGTGGGCACCCGACGGCGACAAGCTGAAGCGACTCACCCGTGACCCTGATGGCACCCCCATCAAGGCATCCGATGTGACCATTGGTTCGGCATTCCACGTGATTCCCGAGGGACTCAACGAGCTGCACGAAGGCAAGTTGAATGAAAAGGCAAAAGCAGTTGTCCTGCTCATGCGCCTCGACCCGAACTCGTTGAACCCCTCCAAGGGCCGTGAAAACTGGAGCTACAACGGCATCGTTGCTTACTCCAAGATCTGCACGCACGTTGGTTGCCCCGTTGCTCTCTACGAGCAGCAGACGCACCACCTCCTGTGCCCCTGCCACCAGTCCACGTTCGACCTTACGCAGGAATGCAAGGTCATCTTCGGGCCGGCCAGCCGTCCGCTCCCCCAGCTGCCCATCGCAGTTGATGCAGAGGGCTACCTCGTCGCCACCAGCGACTTCAGAGAACCTGTAGGACCGAGTTACTGGGAGCGTGACGAGCATGAGCGCCTCATCAACAGCTGAAGCCCCCTTCGTTCCGAAAACCAAGGTTGGTAGTTTCACCAACTTCGTTGACGAGCGCGTAGGCGGCTCCGGCATCCTGCGTGAGTTCGGCCGGAAGGTCTTCCCGGACCACTGGTCATTCATGTTTGGCGAAGTGGCACTGTACTCCTTCGTCATCCTTTTGATGTCGGGTACCTTCCTGACGTTCTTCTTCGATCCGTCCATGGCGGAGACCCACTACCAGGGCTCGTACACCCCGCTGTACAACGTCGAGATGTCGGTCGCTTACAACTCCTCGCTGAACATCTCGTTCGATGTGCGTGGCGGGCTCTTCATGCGCCAGGTCCACCACTGGGCAGCACTGCTGTTCGTGGCCTCACTCGGCGTTCACATGCTGCGTGTCTTCTTCACCGGTGCGTTCCGCAAGCCCCGTGAAATGAACTGGGTAGTGGGCGGCGTCCTGCTGATTCTTGCCATGGCAGCCGGCTTTACGGGCTACTCGCTCCCTGATGACCTGCTGTCCGGTAACGGCCTGCGCATCATCGACGGCGTGATCAAGTCCATCCCGGTGATTGGTACTTACATCTCGTTCTTCCTCTTCGGTGGAGAATTCCCGGGAACGGCCATCATTGGCCGACTCTACGTACTGCACATCCTGCTGGTGCCGGCACTTATCCTCCTGATGATTGTCATCCACCTCTTCATGGTGGTCGTACACAAGCACACCCAGTACCCCGGCCCCGGCCGTAATGACGGCAACGTCGTCGGCTACCCCCTCGGCCCGGTATACGCAGCCAAGGCCGGTGGATTCTTCTTCATCGTCTTCGGCGTCTTGGCCCTGATGGCTGCAGCATTCACGATCAACCCGATCTGGAACTACGGCCCGTACGATCCTTCGCCCGTTTCGGCTGGTACGCAGCCTGACTGGTACATCGGATTCGTCGACGGCGCCTTGCGTCTCATGCCAGGTGTTGTGAACAACTTCCACTTCGAGTGGATCGTCTTTGGCCACACCCTGACCCTGAACGTGCTGCTCCCGGCCCTCGTGCCTGCCGGCATCATCTTCACGGTTCTGTTTACCTACCCCTGGATCGAACGCTGGATCACCAAGGACAACCGGGAACACCACGTCCTCGACCGTCCGCGTAACGCTCCAACGCGTACCGCAATCGGCGTTGCAGGCTTCACCTGGTACTGCGTTATGTGGGCAGCGGCTGGTTCCGACCTCATTGCAACCCACTTCCACGTGTCGTTGAACGACGTTACGTACTGGCTCCGCACGCTGTTCTTCATTGGCCCGATCATCGCGTTCATCGTGACCAAGAGGATCGCTTTGGCTCTCCAGCGCAAGGACCGCGAAATTGCACTCCATGGCCGCGAAACCGGCCGCATTGTGCGCCTCCCGCACGGTGAGTTCATCGAGGTTCACGCCCCGTTGGACGAGTACAAGCGATACAAGCTGGTTGGCTTCGAGTCGCCTGCTCCCCTGCCGGCCCAGCCTAACGAGCACGGTGTGGTCACCCGTCAGGAAAAGCGCCGCGCGGCACTCTCCAAGTGGTTCTTCGAGGACCGGGTCGCACCGGCAACTCCGGCCGAACTGGAAGCAGCACACGCTCATGGCCACCATGAAGCAATCACCTCCGGTGAAGACCAGAAGAGCCTGAGCCACTAGCGCCTAGTAGCCTCTGCCAGATCACGTAAAAAGCCCGGCTGGATTTCTCCAGCCGGGCTTTTGCGTGCCCTGCACACCGGTACAGCAACGACGGCGGTGGGCCGGCTTTGGCTGGCGTCGTCGCTTAGGGCGTCCTGTAGCCCGACGAGTAATTACGGGTAGGACGGACGCCAGGACGCTGGAGGGGTACCCACAGCTTGTATCGGTCTGCCCGGTAATACGACACGGAGTAGTCCACCATCGCCCGGGCCACAAAGGCATGGCGCTGGATCTTTAGGAGGGGCGAACCGACGTCGATTTTGAGAAGGCGTGCCGTGGACGGTGACGCGGCGGTGGCCTCAATCATGTCCTCGCCCCACTCCATGACCAGTCCGAAACGTTCGCTCAGGACGTTATAGAGCGATGTGGGTGGGGCCTCATCCAACAAGCCGGGGACGCGGTGGGCTGGGATAAAGTTCTCATCAACGCTCATTGGCTCGTTATCTGCCAACAGCAGGCGTCGGAACCGCACCAGCGGCGTACCCTCATCCAGTTGCAATTCGCGCGCCAGGAAGGCACTTGCTGCGATCTGCTCAAAGCTGAGGACCTTGGCGGCCGGAACCATGCCTCGTCGCTGCATCTCCTCGCTGTAGGAGGTCAACTTCACCTGGAGATCAAGTTTGGGCTTCTTCACGAAGGTTCCGAGGCCGACGACGCGCTCTATGACATCTTCGCCGACCAAGGCGTCAATTGCTTGGCGCACGGTCATTCGGGCCAAGCCGAAACGTTCGGAAAGGTCCCTCTCGGACGGCAGCGAAGACCCGGGCGGACAGGACTGTGCGATGAAGGTCCGGAGGATTTCGCGTAGCTGGATGTAGATGGGTGTTCCGCTGGTCCGGTCGATATCTCCAGCGATACTCGCCGCTTCAGGCACGGCTGCTATCCATCATGTGAGTCATGGCTTAAGGATAATTCACTGGCACGTCAGGTCTAGACCACTGCCTTCGGTACCTACTGGTAACGGCTGGGGCAGCTACGCTTATATGGATCATTTCACGCGGAGCATCCGTCGTAACAAAGGAGTTGAGGTTGCCGGAGCTGAAGACCTACGTCGCTGCCGGGATCGGACTGCATGCGCGGGCCGCCGCCGTATTCGTTCGTGCTGTCACGGAGACCGGGCTGCCAGTGACAATTCGGAAACGGGAAGGTCGTGCTGTTGACGCACGCTCATTGTTGGAGGTCATGACAGAGGACTTTGCCCACGGCTGCGAGGTTTTCCTCGGAGTAGCTCCAGAGGCCCTCGCTGACGAGCACAGTATCTCAAGCATCGAGAATGCCCTGGCGCAACTTTCGTCCGTTCTGGAGGCCTCTGAGGGTCACTGAACGGACATCCAGCATCCCGGTGCGCCGAGCAGGCGAGCAACACTGCGAAACCTTGGAACGATGTTAAAAGAAAGGGCCCCACCTTTCGGTGGGGCCCTCTATTTGTTCTCAGGTGCTGCTAGTGTGCGTGGTCGCCACGGCTGTATTCAAAGACCCAGCCAATGAGTGCCACCAAGGCCAGACCACCGGCAACGTAGGTGATCCAGAAACCAACTGCGAGACCCAGGAAGCCGCCTGCGCAGGCAAGGCCGAGAACCAGCGGCCACCAGCTCCAAGGGCTGAAGTGCCCCTGTTCGCCTGCGCCCTCGTGAACCTCTGCATCGGGACGGTCTTCCGGACGCATGCCGACACGCTTGCCGGTGAAACCAAGGTATGCGCCGATCATGCCCGCAAGGCCACCGACCAAGAGGATTCCCAGGACGCCGACCCACTCAGACCAATTGGTCAGGAAGCCATAGGCGATGGCTACGGGGACGAAGAAGAAGACTCCGGCTCCGAAGAGCCACGATTCAATTTTCATTTGTTGACGTCCCTCTGGTCGGCGTTACCCAAAACAGCTGCTGCGGGTGACGGGGCCTCTGCGGTGTGGATCTGAGCCAACTCGGGGTGGTGCAGGTCCAGTGCCGGGCGCTCGGAGCGGATACGGGGCAAGGAGGTGAAGTTGTGGCGCGGCGGCGGGCAGGACGTAGCCCACTCCAGCGAGGCACCGAAGCCCCAAGGATCATCAACTTCAACCTTCTTGTTGCTGCGCCAGGTGATGTAGACGTTCCAGAAGAACGGCAGCAGCGAGGCGCCCAGTACGAAGGAGGAGATAGTGGAGAACTGGTTCATCCAGGTGAAGTTATCCTGCGGCATGTAGTCGGCGTAACGACGCGGCATGCCTTCAACACCCAACCAGTGCTGGATGAGGAACGTGCCGTGGAAACCAAGGAACAGGAGCCAGAAGTGGATCTTACCAAGGCGTTCGTTGAGCATCTTGCCCGTCCACTTTGGCCACCAGAAGTAGAAGCCTGCGAACATGGCGAACACAACCGTACCGAAGACCACGTAGTGGAAGTGCGCCACCACGAAGTAGGAGTCCGAGACGTGGAAGTCGAGCGGCGGCGACGCCAGGATGATGCCCGTCAGGCCACCGAAGAGGAAGGTGACCAGGAACCCGATGCTCCAGAGCATAGGAGTTTCAAAGGTGATGGAGCCCTGCCAGAGCGTTCCGATCCAGTTGAAGAACTTCACGCCCGTCGGTACCGCGATCAGCATGGTCATGAAGGCGAAGAACGGCAGCAACACCGAACCGGTCACGTACATGTGGTGTGCCCACACGGTGACGGAAAGTGCAGCAATGGCGATGGTGGCGTACACGAGGCCCTTGTAGCCGAAGATCGGCTTGCGGCTGAACACGGGGAAGATCTCGGAAACAATGCCGAAGAACGGCAGGGCGATGATGTACACCTCGGGGTGTCCGAAGAACCAGAAGAGGTGCTGCCAGAGAACGGCGCCGCCGTTTTCGGGGTCAAAGATGTGGGCACCGAAGCGACGGTCCGCGCCGAGCGCGAACAGGGCAGCTGCCAGCGGCGGGAAGGCCATCAGGACGAGGATAGCCGTCACGAGAGTGTTCCAGGTGAAGATCGGCATACGCCACATGGTCATGCCCGGTGCACGCATGCAGATGATGGTGGTGATGAAGTTGACGGCACCAAGGATGGTTCCGAAGCCTGAGAGCGCGAGGCCAAAGACCCACAGGTCACCACCTACACCAGGGCTGAACGTGGTGTTCGACAGCGGAGCGTAGGCGAACCAACCGAATGACGCAGCACCCTGGGGGGTGATGAAGCCTGAGACGGCGATGGTGGAACCAAAGAGGAAGAACCAGAAGGCCAAGGCGTTCAAACGCGGGAAGGCGACATCCGGAGCACCGATTTGCAGCGGCATGATGACGTTGGCGAAGCCCGCAAACAGCGGGGTTGCGAACATCAGCAGCATGACGGTGCCGTGCATCGTGAACATCTGGTTGTACTGCTCTTTGGTCTGCAGGATCTGCATGCCGGGCTCAAAGAGCTCGGCGCGGATCAGCAGGGCCATGACACCACCGAGGCAGAAGAACACGAAGGACGCAATGAGGTACATGTACCCGATGGTCTTGTGGTCGGTGGAAGTGATCCAGTTGACGACGATGCGTCCCTTGGACTTGGGTACTACCGGAGCTTCAAGAACCCCCGGCGCGGATTGAGTGTACGTAGCCACGTCGCTCCCCTTACTTGGATTCGTTCAGGTTCGGGTTGCGGTCGTATTCCGCACCGAGGAGACCCGTGTTGCCTTCTTGGCGAAGCTTGTCCATGTGCGACTGGAATTCAGACTCGGAGACAACCTTGACTCGGAAGAGCATTTCGGAGTGGTATTCACCGCAGAGCTCGGCACACTTGCCATCGAAGGTGCCCTCCTTGGTGGGGGTGAACCTGATGTAGTTCGTCTTACCAGGGATCATGTCGCGCTTCTGGAGGAATGCGGGAACCCAGAATGAGTGGATGACATCGCGGGAGTTCAGCTCCAGGTCCACGGACTTGCCAACGGGCAAGTACAACGTGGGGAGGAGTTCCTTGTCGACATCGTTGCCGGTCAGGTGGGCCTGGACGCCGGCCTCGTGGAGGTCCTCGTTGACGACCTCGCCCTTCTTGTAGTTGAAGTCCCAAGCCCACTGCTTGCCGCGGACGTCAACAACGACGTCGGCAGGCTGCGAACGGTCATCGATCGCACGCTGGTCCTGGTCGGTGAAGTAGAAGAACACCAGCACCATGAACAGCGGAATGGTCAAGTAGAAGACCTCAAGCGGCAGGTTGTAGCTGAGCTGCTTGGGGAATCCCGTGGTGCCCTTGCGGCGACGGTACGCGATGATGCACCAGACCAGGAGGCCCCACGTGATGATACCGACTGCCAAGGCGGCGATCCATGAGTTGACCCAGAGGTCCATGATCCGGTCAGTGTGGTTGGTCGTGCCGCGCTCTGTTGGCAGCCAACCCTTCTCTACCTCTGGTGAACATCCGGTCAAAACCAACGCGCCGGCGACTGCCAAGCCAGTGATCGAGGTGATCTTTATGCGTCGGCTGCCGGTTCGGTTCTGCGAACTCACAGACGGCCCTTCCTCTTGTTGCTGTCTCCCGGCAGGCCGAAGGCTCACCGGGCACACTAAAAGTTTTACTACCCGATGTAGAGCTTACCGCTATCAAGCGGTTTTCGCGCACATGTCGGCGCCGTGGCTCCCAACGCGTTTAACCGCGTCGGAAGTGGCGCCGACGTGCAGCGACGGCTCACATCAGTGGAATGAATCACCGCAGGCGCAGGAGCCGCCCGCGTTCGGGTTATCAATGGTGAAGCCCTGCTTCGAGATGGTGTCTTCGAAGTCGATGCTTGCGCCGCTGAGATACGGAACGCTCATCTTGTCCACCACGACCTCGACGCCGTCATAGTCACGCACGGCGTCGCCGTCGAGCAGGCGCTCGTCGAAGTAGAGCTGGTAGATCAAGCCGGAGCATCCGCCGGGCTGGACTGCAACGCGCAGCCGAAGATCGGTGCGCCCTTCCTGCTCGAGGAGGCTGCGGACCTTGCCTGCGGCGACGTCGGTCAGATTGACCTCGTGCGTGGCCAGTTCGTCGTTGGCGACGACCTGCGTTCCGGTGCTGTTTTCGTTGGTTGCAGTGCTCATTGGCCTACCTTCTTATGAAGCTCTTGGCGGCGGCGCCGGGACGCTGCCTGCCCTTACCCAATTACGTACGGGTTATAGCTAATGCTACGTCGCGCAGACGCTTAGCTATAACTCCTGACGTAACCACCTGCGGCATTTGGTTGTTCCCGGCCTGCACTTTCGGTTCAGCCCGCGAGGCCCTCGGCATTGAGCCTGGCCAGCATGAGAGCCTCTGCGACTACAGCATGGCGGAAATCGCCGATATGCAGTGACTCGTTGGCACTGTGGGCCCTGGAATCAGGGTCTTCCACCCCGGTCACCAGGATCTGGGCTTCCGGGTACATTTCCAGGAGGTCCGCGATGAAGGGAATGGATCCACCTATTCCCATCTCGACAGGCTTCACTCCCCAGGACTCCCCCAGCGCCCAAAGGGCCACACGGGCCGCAGCTGATGACGTATCGGTGGAGAACGCATCGCCCCTCTCCCCCGGCGTGAAGGTCACCTTGGCGCCGAACGGAGCATTGGACTCGACGTGCCGCCGCAGGGCGTCCATGGCGGCCTCGGGGTCCTGGCCGGGCGCCAGCCGCATGCTGAATTTGGCTCGCGCCGCCGGAATGAGCGTGTTGGAGGCAACGTCCACTGCCGGAACGTCCATGCCAATGATCGAAAGGGCGGGCTTGGTCCACAAGCGGGAAGCGATGGTACCGCTCCCGGCGAGCCGCACGCCGTCGAGCACTGACGCGTCGGCGCGATAGTCCGCTTCGGCGAGGTCCACGGCCACCTCGTCCCGGCCCACCAGACCGGCAACAGCGACGTTGCCCTCCTCATCGTGGAGGGTAGCAATGAGCCGCGAAAGGAGGGTCGGGGCGTCGAGCACTGGGCCGCCGAACATCCCGGAGTGCACCGCGTGGTCGAGCACGCGGACTTCAAAAGTGCCGTCAACGAGGCCGCGCAGGCTGGTGGTCAGGGCCGGAACGCCCACTTTCCAGTTGCTGGAGTCTGCAACAACAATGACGTCAGAACGCAGGAGTTCGCGATGCTCCTCGAGGAAAGTCCTGAAGGTGGGCGAGCCCGCCTCTTCCTCGCCTTCAAAGAAGAATGTCACTCCGAGGCCGAAATCCTCGCCCAGGACTTTGGTTGCTGCACTGTAGGCCGCCAGGTGGGCCATGATGCCTGCCTTGTCATCAGCCGCACCGCGACCATACAGCCGACCGTCACGTTCCTCAGCGGCGAACGGCTCCGACTCCCACAGTCCACGGTCTCCGGGGGGCTGTACGTCGTGGTGGGCGTAAAGGAGGATGGTCGGCTTGCCTTCCGCCGCGGGACGGCGCGCGACGACGGCGGGCCCGCCGGGGGTGCCGTCACTTTTGTCGCAACGAAGGATGCGGACGTCCTCCATGCCTGTTGCCTTTACCAGTGCGGAAACAGCTTCGGCGCTCTTATCCAGTTCCGAGGGGTCGAAGCTGGACCAGGCAATTCCCGGTATGGCGACCAGGTCTTTCAAGGATGCCAGAGTGGCATCGAAGGAGTCATGGACCGCCCGGGTCAGTGCCTCCACCGGGGTAGCGCCGGAGTCCAGGGGCTTGTTCTGCGGGGTCTCCGCATGTGCTGAAGTCATGGGCCACACTTTACCGCCGGGCGTTCTCCCGGCGGGGCAGGCACGGAGTGGCCATTGGGGCATGGGCAACCCGGGGCGTAACCTGCGCCACCTTGGTGCGGGGTATTCTGTAGGGGTGTTCGGACGCAAAAAGGAAGAGCCCAGCGCTCAATCAGTAGTAGACCAGGCCTATGCCACCGCCCAGGAGCCCGTAGCCGGAAAGGGCGCGCCCACGCCCAAGCGGAAGGACCAGGAAGCAGCCCGCAAGCGCCCTCTGGTGCCCACCGACCGTAAGGCATCAAAGGCAGCAGAGCGGGTGGCCATCCAGGACCAGCGCCAGAAGATGCGGCAGGCCCTGGATACGGGTGACGAAAAATTCCTGCCACTTCGGGACAAAGGGCCCCAGAAGAGGTACGTCCGCGACTACGTCGACGCACGGTTCAGCCTGGGCGAGTACCTGATGTTTGGTGCCCTGTTGTTCGTTGTCATTTCACTGATCATTCCCACCACGAGCGCGGGAATCAGCTACGTCCTGGTGGGCTTCTGGATCATGTTCCTGGCTGTATTCATCGATGCCTTCATCCTCTCCCGCAAGCTGCGGAAGAAACTTACCGAGAAGTTCGGCGAAGTGGAGCGTGGCTCTGTCTGGTACGGATGCATGCGAGCCCTTCAGTTCCGCAAACTCCGCCTGCCCAAGCCGCAGGTGAAGCGCGGACAGTACCCGGCCTAAGGCCCCAACCCCTGTCAAACGTATGAAGACCCCGGACCAATGGTCCGGGGTCTTCATCGCTTAACCGCAGTCTTAGTGGCCTGAGCCCCGCCGAAGCCTTACAAGGCCCTTGTTGATTCGGGACGCCCAGAACGGGCCTTCGTAAAGGAATGCCGTGTAGCCCTGGACCAGGGTGGCGCCGGCCTCAAGGCGTTCGTGGACGTCCTCGGCCGATTCGACGCCGCCGACCGCGATCAGCACAAGGTCATCGCCCACGGCCTGCTTGAGCCTGCGAAGCACCTCCAGGGACCGCTCCTTGAGGGGCGCTCCTGACAAACCTCCGGCACCGATGGAATCCACCTTCGCACTTCCGGAAACAAGCCCCTCACGGGTAATCGTTGTGTTGGTCGCGATGATTCCGTCCAGCTTGAGGTCAAGTGCAAGCCGGGCGACGTCCTCGATGTCTTCGTTGGACAGGTCAGGCGCAATCTTGACCAGAAGCGGTACGTGGCGCCCCGCGGCTTCGTCGGCAGCGTCTCCAACTGCCCGCAGCAAAGGACGCAGCGTCTCCACGTTCTGCAGTAACCGCAGGCCCGGCGTATTGGGCGAACTGACATTGACTACCAGGTAGTCTGCGGCGGGGGCGAGGCTCCGGGCGCTCACCAGGTAGTCCGCCGTGGCGGCGGCGAGGTCCACCGCCTTGGTCTTGCCAATGTTCACCCCGATGATGGGCCGAAGATCAGGATGGCTTTTCTGCAAAGCAGCCCGAGCAGACTTGAGCCGGGGCGCAACCGCAGCGGCGCCGTCGTTGTTGAATCCCATCCGGTTGATGACCGCCCGGTCCTCTATCAGGCGGAACAGGCGTGGTTTGTCATTGCCCGGCTGCGCTTGGCCCGTGATGGTACCCACTTCGACGTGGCCGAAACCCAGCTCCGTCAGGGCCTCGATGCCGTGGCCTTCCTTGTCGAAACCCGCTGCAAGTCCGAAGGGCGAGGGAAAGCTCAGGCCCAGCGCCTCGGTGCGGAGCGAGGCATCCGGGGCAGTCATGCGGGCAAGGACCCGCCCCGCGCCAGTACGGTGGGCGGCACGGATTCCCTGGAATCCGATCTTGTGGGCCTTCTCGGCATCCATCCAGGAGAAGGCCAACTTAAAGAATGTGGGGTAAAAACGCATGGTCTTAGTTTTGCTGTTCGTGGACGACTCACCAAACCCATGACTGTGCCGGGCGCTAGCATGTACGCATGCCGCCTAAAAACAGTGACCTGCGTCATCCCCGCACGAGCCGCAGGATCACGGCCGACGTCGTGGTGGTCGGGGCGGGCCTGTCGGGACTGGTGGCAGCCGCCACAGCCTACGCAGCGGGCAAGACGGTGGCCGTCCTGGACCAGGAGCCGGAAGCCTCGGTCGGCGGCCAGGCCCATTGGTCCTTTGGCGGCCTCTTTATGGTCGATACGCCGGAGCAGAGGCGGCTCGGCGTGCGGGACAACGCGGACCTCGCACTTTCCGACTGGCTGGCCTCCGCGGCTTTCGACCGACCGGTGGATTCGAACGCCAGGCAATGGGCCGAGGCCTATGTGGACTTCGCCGCCGGTGGGAAGCGGGCCTGGCTGAAAAGCCTCGGCGTTGGCATCTTTCCGTTGGTCCAGTGGGCAGAGCGGGGCGGGTACGGGCCGCAGGGCCATGGAAATTCAGTACCCCGCTTCCACGTCACCTGGGGCACGGGACCAGCCCTGGTGGAACCCTTCCTGGGGAAGGTGCTCGAGGGCGTCGAAGCCGGAAGGGTGTCGCTTCACTTCCGGCACAGGGCGACAGCCCTCACCATCACGGCCGGTTCGCTGACCGGCGTCGTCGGAGATGTCCTGGAACCGTCGACGGCGGTGCGGGGCGAGGCCTCATCCAGGCTCCCCGTTGGGGACTTCGAGGCTGCGGCAGGAGCGGTTGTGGTGACAACCGGGGGCATAGGCGCCAACCACGCGGCAGTCCGACGCCAATGGCCAGGAGGGCGACCACCCGCGGAGATGCTCAGCGGCGTCCCCGCCTCAGTAGACGGTAAATTCCTTTCAGTGGTGCAATCCGTCGGCGGCGCCATGATCAACGGCGACAGGATGTGGCACTATCCCGAAGGTATCCACAACTACGATCCCGTGTGGCCGATGCACGGTATCCGTATTCTTCCCGGGCCATCATCCTTGTGGCTCGATGCGGAAGGACATCAACTGCCGGCGCCATTGTTCCCGGGGTACGACTCCCTGGGCGCCCTCCGTCACATTGTGGCAACAGGCCACAGCCATTCGTGGTTTGTCCTCAACCGCACCATCGCCCTCAAGGAACTTGCTTTGTCAGGTTCGGAACAAAACCCTGACCTGACCGGCAAGGACGTCAGGCTCCTTGCGTCGCGGTTGAGGGCGGGAAACGACTCCCCCATTCAGCGGTTCCTGGACCGCGGTGTGGATTTCCTGCAGGCAGCCACCCCCGGGCAGCTCGCGTCGAAGATGAACCAGCTGGCCGGAGGCGACCTCATTCAGCGGGAGTCCTTGGAGTCCCTGGTCAGCGCCCGGGACCGGCAGGTATCCAGTGGGCTCGGCAAGGACCCGCAGCTTGCGGCCATCAGGGCAGCGAGGCGGTTTGCCACCGACAAGCTGATGCGAGTGGCTCCCCCGCACCGCCTGACCGACCCTGCGCACGGGCCACTCATCGCCATCCGGCTCTCGGTATTGACCCGGAAGAGCCTGGGCGGCTTAAGGACAGACTTGGCCTCGAGGGTTCTGGACGATAGCGGACAGGCAATTCCAGGGCTCTACGCGGCCGGGGAAGCTGCCGGGTTCGGCGGCGGAGGCATCCACGGTTACCGGGCACTGGAAGGGACATTCCTGGGCGGCTGCCTCTTCACAGGAAGGGCGGCCGGAAAGGCAGCAGCGGCTTTTGTCTAAGCTGGAGCCATGGAATGGACCGCTGACATCCTGGGAACCGGCTACCAGTCCTGCAGTATCGACGCAGCAGGACCGGATGGCGTGATCCGCCATGCCACGCTGATCCGACACGACGCGGATCCGCTGGCCCAGGCCGAAAGCGGCGACGACGGTTCGGTGCGACGCCTTGGCGTTGTTTTGTTCCTCCATGGATGGAGTGACTACTTCTTCAACACCGAGCTCGCCGAGTTTTGGTCGCGCCAGGGCTATGAGTTCTATGCCCTGGACCTGCACAACCATGGACGGAGCCTCCAGCCCGGAGATCCCGGTGGCTATGTCGCCAACCTGGCCGACTACGACGCCGAAATCAACCAGGCCATTAACGCGATTCACCAAGGACGTGCCGGATCCACGGCGGACAACCTGACACTCATGGGCCACTCGACAGGCGGGTTGGTAGCCGCCCTCTGGGCCAGCCGACACCCTGAACGAGTCCAGTACCTCATTCTCGACAGCCCCTGGCTGGAGATGCATGGGAGTTCCATGGTCCGGCGGACAGCGAACGCCATGGTGGCGCCTTTGGCGAGATTCCGTCCCGAAACGGTCCTGAAACTGCCGGAGCGTGGTTTCTATTTTCGCAGCATCAGCAGCTCCGCAGAGGGTGAATGGCACTTGGACGAAAAGTATCGGCCGCCCTTGGCCTTTCCTGTCCGGGCCGGCTGGCTCCGCGCCGTTTTCGCCGGCCAGTCGCAGGTGGCCCGCGGCCTGAACCTGGAAATGCCGGTTCTGGTGCTGATGTCCTCAGCCAGCGCAAACGGCATGATGTGGCGCGAGTCCATGCGCCGTTCAGACGCTGTGCTTGATGTAGGCGTAATGGCTTTGCGGGCCATGGCACTGGGCCGGACTGTGACTTTGGAGCGTATCGATGGTGGCCTCCATGACGTATTCCTGTCGGCACCTGCCGTGAGGAAGGACGCCTACGGCCGCCTGGCCCGATGGATCAGGGGCTTCATGCAGGACAAAGCACCGGACGACCACCATGAGGGGGACAGATGAGCGCCGCAGGTAAAACCGGTGCCGGATGGGAAAACGACGTCTTGGGCCACGGCTATGAATGCTTGGACCTGCCCCTTAAGCCGGATGAGGAGGGACAGGTCAAGGCGACGCTGGTCAGGCACGCGCCTCCCGTCGCCCACCCCGCCCCGCAAGGTGTACTGGACTTCCTGGTGTCCTTAACCAAGCGCCATCGTCGCGCCACCCCTGCGGATCCCGGAAGTGCCCCGCGGGCCGTCCTGTACCTCCACGGATGGGCGGACTACTTCCTCCAGACCGAGCTCGCCGAATACCTCACAGCCTCCGGTTTCCACTTCTACGCGCTGGACCTGCGGAAGTTCGGCCGCAGCCTCCTCCCCGGACAGACTCCCGGATACACCTCCGACCTTGGTGTTTACGACGAGGACATTGCGGCAGCCTTAGTGGAAGTCGAACGGGACGTGATGGCCCGGACCGGCAACTCCACTGCACCCACCATCCACATGGTGGCCCACTCCCTGGGCGGTCTCATCGCTGCCCTGTGGGCTGACCGCAACCCGGGCAGAGTGGGCACCTTGGTACTGAATTCACCGTGGCTTGAACTGCAGGGAAGCAGCTTGGTCCGAAGTATCGCCATGCATCTGGTTGAACCTTTTGCCCGAACGGACCCGAAAAGGCCCTTCAGGTTCCCCGAGATGCCTGCGTACTGGGAAAGCGTCAGCAACGAAGCCCACGGCGAATGGATCCTGGATCCGGTCTGGCGACCACGGGCGTCCTTCCCGATCCGGGCGGGATGGACCAAAGCAGTGCTCGCCGGCCACGCTGCCGTAGAACGTAAGCTCAACATTGACGCGCCGGTGTTGGTCCTCTTATCCGGACGGACCCGGATCCAAGCGGAATGGACGGCGGACCTCATGCGGGCCGATGCCGTCATCGACGTCGAGGAAACATCCCGACGTGCGCTGGGCCTGGCCCGGCGCACGGCCGTCTTCCGCTATCCCGGAGCCCTTCACGATGTGTTCCTGTCCCGACGCACAGTACGCCAGCAGGCCTATCGGGACGTCGCCGTCTGGCTTGCGGCATACCCCTACTGAGCAGGCACACCCCGTATTAGCGCGGCCGTGCTATTTGGTAGCGGGGGCGGCATCAATCGCACCACCGTAGCGGCGATCCCGCTTGGCGTAAATCTCCACGGCCTCCCAGAGCGTCCGCCTGTCAACGTCCGGCCACAGAGTGTCCATGAAAACGAACTCCGCGTAAGCCGACTGCCAGAGGAGGAAGTTGGAGAGGCGCTGCTCGCCGGAGCTGCGAAGGAAGAGATCCACATCCGGAAGGTCGGGTTCATCCAGGTACTTCTGGATGGTCTTCTCCGAGACAGAGCCAGGCTTCAACCGCCCCGCCGCCACGTCCTGGGCAATGGCTGCGACCGCGTCAGCGATCTCCGCCCGTCCCCCGTAATTAACACACATGGTCAAAGTGCAGGTGTCATTGGCCCGCGTGTAGTCCTCGGCCTCTTCCAGTTCCTTGATCACCGAACCCCA
Organism: Paenarthrobacter sp. UW852; assembly: GCF_024608385.1. Lineage (NCBI taxonomy): Bacteria > Bacillati > Actinomycetota > Actinomycetes > Micrococcales > Micrococcaceae > Paenarthrobacter > Paenarthrobacter sp. UW852. The sequence goes on along the minus strand of NZ_JAMSGY010000001.1, from coordinate 210,337 downwards.
CAGTCGTGGCCGACGACCGGCCCAGCGGATCCGGACTCCCCACTCGTCAAGCTGATTGCGTTGACGACGTAGCACGTCCTTGTTAAATCCCATGAGAAACCGGACTTCATCAGGCGAACGCCGCCAGTTCTCGGTGGAGAAGGCATAGACGCTGACGTACTTGATGCCCAGCTCGATCGCACCGGCCATGACGTCCAACAGTGCCGGCTCCCCTGCCTTGTGCCCCTCTACCCGGGGCAGCCCCCTCTGGTTGGCCCAGCGCCCATTGCCATCCATGACAATGGCCACGTGCTGCGGTATGAGCTCAGTGGGTATCTTTGGTGGCACTGCCCCGGAAGGGTGTCCATAAGGCGCAACCACTGGCGCCGTCCTCGCTACTGTTGACTTGTTCTTTTTGCCAAGTGCCACTGTCAGCTTCGCTCCACATGTTTGAGTGATTTCACGGCACGTTCCAAATGCCATTGCAGGTAACTGGCCACCAGCCCCGCGCTTTCCCTGCGATGCCGGGGATCCGAGGCATCGGCAATGCTCCAATTGCCTGTCAGCAGCGCTCCGAGGAGTTGCACCGTTTCCGGTGCGGGAGCCGGAGAACCCGGAGGACGGCAATCGCTGCACACCATTCCGCCCACCGGCGCCGCAAATGCAGTGTGGGGGCCGGGACGGCCACATCGGGCACAATCCGTAAAGCTTGGTGCCCAGCCACCGGTCGCCAGGGCGCGCAGGAGATACGAATCCAGAATGAGTTCGGGCGGGTGGTCGGAGCGACTCAAAGAGGCCAGTGCTCCAACCAGCAGATTGTATTGAGCGGTCCCCGACTCGGTGTCGGCATCCGTCAATTTCTCGGCTGTCTCGGTCATTGCGGCCGCCACGGTGAACCGGCCGTAGTCGGCGGCTATGGCGCTTCCGTAGGCTCCTTTGGCGACTGCCTGGGTCACGATGTCGAGTGTTCGGCCGGACACGAGTTGCAGGTCGGCGACCATGAACGGCTCAAGGCGCGCTCCAAACCGGCTGCTGGTTCTCCGGACTCCCTTGGCGACGGCCCGTACCTGCCCATGGTGCTTGGTCAGCAGCGTAATGATCCTGTCCGCCTCGCCCAGCTTGTGAGTACGGAGCACTACGGCATCGTCCCGATAGGACCGTGCTGCAAACGACGGATTGGCCACAACTAATCTTTGCACTTCGCGCCGGTCGGGCGTGACCGCCGGACGGTGTGGTGACTGAAAATCCAGCCACCACACCGCAGGGTTCTATGCCTGGGCGTCGCGGACTGCCCGGTTTACTGCCGAGATCAGGGCCTTCAGTGATGACGTGGTGGTGCTGGGATCAATCCCGACGCCCCAGAGTACGCGTTCACCGACAGCGCATTCTACGTACGCTGCCGCACTCGCGCTGCCGCCTTCGGACAGTGCGTGCTCGCTGTAGTCGAGCACCCGCACGTCCACGCCGTCCTGGTGCAGGATGTCCAGAAGTGCCGCGATGGGACCGTTGCCGTGACCTGTTCGGCGTACTTCGGCACCGTCGATCCTGAGGTTCGCGTTCATGGTCATGGCACCGGACTCGTCAGTCTCGGTGCTCACGCTGCCCAGGGTGTAGCGGCCCCATTGCGCCTGTTCTTCGTCAGAGGGGAGGTACTCGTCCTGGAAGATCTGCCACAGCTGGGCGCCACTGACCTCACCGCCCACAGCGTCGGTGCGTCGCTGGATGACACCGGAGAACTCGATCTGGGCCCTGCGCGGCAGGTCCAGGTTGTGCTCATTCTTCAGCAGGTAGGCGACGCCACCCTTGCCGGACTGGGAGTTAACCCGGATGACGGCTTCGTAGCTTCGGCCGAGATCCTTGGGGTCGATGGGCAGGTACGGAACCTGCCACGTGAAGTCATCCACCGACTTGCCGGCAGCCGCGGCATCCTTCTCGAGCGCCTCGAAGCCCTTCTTGATCGCGTCCTGGTGCGAACCGGAAAACGCGGTAAACACGAGGTCTCCACCATACGGGGAGCGCTCCGGCACCGGCAGTTGGTTGCAGTACTCCACCGTGCGGCGGACTTCATCGATGTCGGAGAAGTCGATCATGGGATCAACGCCCTGCACGAACATGTTCAGGCCCAAGGTCACCAGGTCCACGTTGCCGGTGCGCTCTCCGTTGCCGAACAGGCAGCCTTCAATCCGGTCGGCACCTGCCAGGTATCCCAGTTCAGCAGCAGCCACGCCAGTCCCGCGGTCGTTGTGCGGGTGCAGGGAGATGATGATTCCCTCGCGCGGGTGCAGATTGCGGTGCATCCACTCGATCGAGTCCGCGTAGACGTTGGGTGTCGCCATTTCCACCGTTGCCGGCAGGTTGATAATGACTTGCTTGTCCGCGGAGGCCTCAAAGACATCGGCGATGGCATTGCAGACGCGGGCAGCGTACTCCAGCTCGGTGCCCGTGAAGGACTCCGGGGAGTATTCGTACGTGATGTGCGTGTCTTGCAGCGTCTCTTCGTACTTCTTGCAAAGGCGGGCACCCTGCAAGGCGATGTCCATAATGCCGTCTTCGTCCTGGTTGAAGACCACCCGGCGCTGCAGCACGGAGGTGGAGTTATAGAGGTGGACGATGGCCTGTTTGGCGCCCACCAAGGACTCGTAGGTCCGCTCAATCAGGTGCTCGCGCGCCTGGGTCAGGACCTGGATGCTGACATCGTCAGGAATGTGGCCGCCTTCGATGAGCTGCCGAACGAAGTCGAAATCTGTTTGAGATGCCGAGGGGAAGCCAACCTCGATCTCCTTATAGCCCATCTTGACGAGCAGCTGGAACATCTTCAGTTTGCGTGCCGGACTCATCGGATCGATCAGTGCTTGGTTTCCGTCCCGCAGGTCAACCGCGCACCAGCGAGGGGCCTTGGTGATGACTTTGTCAGGCCAGGTGCGGTCCGGAACATCTACAGTGATCTGGTCCTGGAACGGCAGGTAGCGGTGAATCGGCATACCGGAGGGCTTTTGTGCATTACGCATGATGTGGCCTTTTCTGTAAAGAACTAAGTGAAAGCTTAGCCGGACACAACGGAACTCCGCGGCGAGGATGGCCCAGCGTCAGATAGCTTTCAGGCCTCGCCGCGGCAGCTAAGAAGAAGCATTTCCGCACGCACAAATTCACAGTAACACGATGCGTATGATGACAGTGCAACACCTCATGCAACGTCCACTATGCAGACGCCACGACGGTGGAAACGCCGGCTGCAGCGTCCACACAAGGAGCCACAGTGCCACAGTCGGGGATCACTCTTTCCAACATCGACCACAACGTCCGGCCCCAGGACGACCTCTACCAACACGTCAATGGCGCGTGGCTCAACAGCACGACGATCCCGGACGACCGCCCGTTGGAAGGAACCTTCACCGCACTGAGGGACGGTGCCGAGCTTGCCGTGAAGGCGATCATCGAAGAAGCCGCCGCAAAAGCGGACTCAGCTACCGGCGTCGAACAAAAAGTCGGCGGCCTCTATGCCAGCTTCATGGATGAAGCGGCGGCGGAGGAAAAGGGCTACGAGCCGGTCCGCGGCAGGCTCCAGGAGGTTGAATCCGTAGACTCCCCGCAGGAATTGGCAGCGCTCATCGGGCGGTTGTTCCGATCCGACGTCTCAGGCCTGTTCTCCATCTACCCTGCGCCGGATGCCGGCAATCCCGAACGCATCCTTCTCTACATCGGTCAGGGCGGCCTGGGGTTGCCTGACGAATCGTACTACCGCGACGAAAAATTCGAAGAGATCGTGACGGCCTACGGTAAATACATTGCCGCCATGTTCAACCTCGCGTCCATCCCCGATGCAGAGGCCGCCGCCGGGCGAGTGGTTGCCCTGGAACGGGCGCTGGCCTCGCATCACTGGGACAACGTCACCCTTCGGGATCCGCAAAAGACCTACAACCTCAAGACCGCAGACGAAGCGCGGGCGCTGTTCCCCTTACTGGACACGTGGTTTGAAGCGGCTCGCGTGGACCAGGACAAGCGGAGCGAGCTGGTGGTGAGCACGCCGGACTTCTTTACGGGAGCCGCTGCACTCCTGGAATCCGAGTCCCTGCAAACGTGGAAGGAATGGCTGACCCTGCGCATCCTGAGCTCGGCCGCCCCATATTTGTCGTCCGGTTTCGTCGAGACCAACTTCGACTTCTATGGGACCACGCTCAGCGGCACGCCCCGCAACAAGGAAAGGTGGAAGCGCGGCGTAGCCGTGGTGGAAGCTGCCCTCGGCGAAGCAGTAGGCCAAATCTACGTTGAGCGGCATTTTCCTCCCGGTCACAAGGCCCGGATGGAGACACTGGTGGGAAACCTCATCGAAGCCTACCGGGACAGCATTTCAGCGCTCACCTGGATGAGCGAAGAAACCAAGGTTGAGGCCCTCAAGAAGCTCCAGGCCTTCCGGCCCAAGATCGGCTTCCCCGAGAAGTGGATTGATTACTCGGCCGTCGAGATCGACCCCACTGACCTTTTGGGCAATGTAGAGCGTGCACACAATGCCGACGTCGACAGGCACCTTGACGAGATCGGCAAGCCGGTGGATCTCACCAAGTGGCTCATGACGCCACAAACCGTCAATGCCTACTATCACCCGATGCTGAATGAAATCGTCTTTCCCGCCGCCATCCTCCAGCCGCCATTCTTCAATGCCGATGCGGACGACGCCGTGAACTACGGCGGTATCGGAGCCGTCATTGGACATGAAATCGGCCACGGATTCGACGATCAGGGGTCCCAGTTCGACGGAACGGGCGCCCTTCGGAACTGGTGGACCGAAGAAGACCGAACTGCCTTTGAAGCCCTCACCACCAAACTGGTGGCACAGTACGACGCCCTCTCCCCCTATGCCGCCCCCGACCACAAGGTGAACGGAAAACTGACTCTGGGTGAGAACATCGGCGATCTGGGTGGCCTCGCAATCGCCTACAAGGCCTACCTCCTCAGCCTGGACGGGGCGGAACCTGAAGTCATCGACGGCTTCACCGGACAGCAGCGGTTCTTCATGTCGTGGGCAGCCGGATGGCGCCAGGTAATCCGCACTGAGGAAGCAATACGGAGGTTGGCCACCGACCCGCACTCCCCCAACGAGTTCCGTACCAATGCCATTGCCCGCAACCTCGACGCTTTCCACCAGGCGTTCTCCGTGGCCGAGGGCGACGGAATGTGGATGGAACCCGGAGAACGGGTCAGTATCTGGTAAGCAGCCGACGAGCTAACCAAAGAGGCCGGGCCATCTGGCCCGGCCTCTTTGGGCTTCAATAATTATTGGTCGATATACAGCGGATTGACCTGCTGGCAGACGGCGTCGCTGGCTGTCTGATTAACAACGTCCGGCGGTACCGAAGCAGCCCCATAGACCAAGCCCGTTCCGAAGTCAGTGCCCACATAGAGCTGAACACCGGCGACTCCCGCTGCCTGCTGGACCTGCGCGGCAGGAATACCGTAGAGGGTCGCCACATCGGCGGCCACGTCCGCAAAACCGGCTCCGTAATAGACCACGGTCCGGTCCACCGGGTTGGCCAGGTAGGACACAGCCTGGGTGAAGCCGTTGCCCGTGAGGACGGCCATTACTTCCTGGGCCCTGGTGGCTACTCCGCTGCCGTTGGCAACCGCGACCGGCTGGATGGCCTTGTTGTAGGCGGGCACGGCTGGCGTCGTAGCAGTTGGCTGGGCTGCCGGGCTTTGGGAAGCGGCCGGGCTCGAGGTCGCACCCGGCGTGGTGAGGTCAAGATCGGCCCGCAGTGCCGAGAAAAGCTGCGATGCCTGTGGTTCGGCCAGCTCCAGTCGGTTCGGATCGATGGCAGCCGGCTGGGTGGGAACAGCGACGAAGGCCACCTTTGAGACATCAATGTCCTTCAGCCGCCCGCCGATCGTCAGCAGGGACGGCACGGAAGCCAGTCCGTTGTCGACCGTGAGGTTCTGCGTTACGACGTCGGCAATTTGCAGCAGCCGCTGCGGATTGCCCAAAGTACCTTCGTCCTTGAGCTTCCTGGTCATCGACGAGAGGAAAGCCTGTTGGCCCTTGATCCGTCCGAGGTCGCCACCATCACCAAATGCATGCCTGGTTCGCAGGAACGCCAATGCCTGTTCGCCTTCAACCAGGGAATTGCCCTTGGGGAGCCGGAGGCGGGAGTCCGGATCGAAAACGGGATCGCTGACACAGACGTTAACGCCACCAACAGCTTTGGAGAGCTCCTTGACAGCGTTGAAGTCCGCCATCATGAAGTGGTCGATCTCCAGGCCGGTCAGTTTGTTGACCGTATCCACAGCGCAGCCAATGCCGGCCTCTGCCATGGCCTCATTGATCATCACGCCACTTCTGGCAGGGAAGGTCTGGTTGTTGGTGTGGTCCGTACACTGCGGCACATCAACCAGCAGGTCGCGTGGGAAGCTCATGACATTGACGCGCTTGTTGTCCGCGGAAATGTCCAGCAGCATCATGACATCGGAATGCCCGTAGCCGGTGGAGTCCTCAGAGGTGCCGTAGTCGGAGTTTTTTCCGTCACGGGTGTCCGACCCAAGAATGAGGATCTGCAACCGGTCGGTTTTGTCGTTCGCTGCCGCAGCCCCCGAATCCCGGTTTTCGCCGGCGCTGAGTGGGGCTTTGGTGATGTTCGACTGAAGGCGGATAAACCAGAATGCGGCAAAGGCAACGCCGGCAACCAGCGCCAAGGAAACCACGCCGGTCGTAATTTTCAACCAGAGCGGCAGCCCCTTGCGTTCCTTCATGTGCCGGGGAGTGCCATCAGCATCCTCCCCATGGCGTCCCGCAACGGGGCCGGCGGTGCCGGTGCCCTGCGGGCGGGCGTCACGACGTCGCACTATTCGGTTTACCTTTCCTTAATCACCTGAATCTCCGCAATCATAGTTGCCAATTCTGGGAAGTTCCCTATCGGAGGGGCACTGCGCAGGATCGTGTCCCGGCAAACCTAGAACCCGAGTTTCACCAACTGCTTGGGGTCGCGCTGCCAGTCCTTGGCCACCTTGACGTGGAGATCAAGGTAGATCCGGGTGCCCAGAAGGGTTTCGATGCCTTTTCGGGCGTTCGTTCCCACTTCCCGCAAGCGGCTCCCCCCCTTACCGATGATGATCGCCTTTTGGGACGGCCGCTCAACGTACAAGTTGACCCTGACGTCCAGCAGCGGGTTGTCCTCGGTTCGGCCTTCGCGGGGAACAATTTCTTCGACCACCACTGCCAGGGAGTGCGGGAGCTCATCCCGGACACCCTCCAAAGCAGCTTCCCGGATCAATTCGGCGATCATGACTGCCTCGGGCTCATCAGTGAGTTCGCCGTCAGGGTACAGCGGCGGCGACGACGGCATGTGGCTGATCAGGACATCGGCAACCGTTGAGACCTGGAAGCCATCCGCCGCGGAAACCGGGACAATGTCTGCCCAGCCCTGTTCACCCAGCACATCCCGGCCCAGTTCAGCGACGGCCAGCAACTGCTCGGTCAATGCCTGGCGGTCCACCAGGTCGGTCTTGGTCACGATGGCGACAATCGGCTTGCGACCCACTGCGGCCAACTGCGCCGCAATGTACTTGTCGCCAGGGCCGATTTTCTCATTGGCCGGAAGGCAGAATCCAATGGCGTCAACTTCGGACAGGGTGTCTGCCACCAGATCGTTGAGGCGCTTGCCCAACAACGTGCGCGGCCGGTGGAGACCTGGCGTGTCAACGAGGATGAGCTGCGCGTCGTCGCGGTGCACGATGCCACGGATGGTGTGGCGCGTGGTCTGCGGTTTTGCGGACGTGATGGCCACCTTTTGCCCCACCAAGGCGTTGGTGAGGGTTGACTTGCCGGCATTGGGCCGGCCGACCAGCACGGAGAAACCTGCGTGGAAGCCACCGAAGTCCTGATCGGCGTCGAATTTCTTATTTTGCTTGCTCACGTGGAACTCCCTGTTGCGTTGAGTCGGCGTCTTCGAGGAGGTCCTCAAAGTCAGTGTCTTCCTTTGGGATGGCTGCCGCAATGATGTGGCTGACCCTGTTTCGGCGACCCTCAAGCCTATCGGCCCGCAGCGACACTCCGTTCACCTCCACGGAACTTCCGACAATGGGTACCTGCCCCAGTGCCTTGGCGAGGAGGCCACCGACAGTGTCTACCTCGTCGTCGTCGAGGTCCATGTCGAACAGTTCGCCCAGGTCATCGATGCTCATCCGTGAGCTGACCCGGTACGTGCCATCCCCCAGATCGATGGCCTCTTCGGCGGCGGCGTCGTATTCATCCACGATCTCCCCCACGATTTCCTCGATCAGGTCCTCGAGGGTAACGAGGCCGGCTGTGCCACCGTACTCATCAATGACAATGGCCACGTGGGTGGATTCCTGCTGGAGTTCGCGGAGGAGGTCACTGACCGGCTTGGACTCCGGAACGTAACGGACATCCCGGGCCAGCGAGTCGACGTCGTGGGCCTGGAGCCCTGGCTCCGTGCGGTGCAGGGCCGCTGCCACGTCCTTCAGGTAGAGAATTCCACGGATCTGGTCCGTGTTTTCGCCGATTACCGGGATTCTCGAATAGCCCGACCGCAGGAACAGGGCCATGGCTGTCTCCAGGTCCGTGCCGGTTCCGATGGTGACAATGTCAGTACGGGGAACCATGACGGAGCGCACCAGGGTGTCCCCGAAGTCGAAAACAGAGTGAATGAGTTCTGCCTCGTTGTCCTCGATCATGTCGGATTCGGCTGCCCGGTCCACGAACTCGCGGAACTCTTCTTCGCTGACGAACGCGTCATCACCGGCTGGAGCGCCGGGCGCCACTGCCTGTCCCAGCGCCACAAGCCATCCGGGAATGGGTCCGAGGATCCAGCAGAGGAACCTGATCAGGGGCGCGGTGAACCGGACTACCGGTCCTGAGTGCGCCCTGCCCAATTGCCGGGGGGAAACCCCTACCAACACAAAACCGATGACGGCCATAATGCCGGTGGCCGCGAGGCCCGCAAGCCATACGTTGTCCAACAGGCTGTGAAGGACGACGGCGACTGCCACCGCAGCCGCCATCTCGAACCACACCCGCCAGAACCGCAAGGCGCGCATGTGCGCGATGGGGTTCCTCAGGATGCCGCCCAGGGCCTTGCCCTTGTTTCGGCCTATGGATTGTTCGGCTTCATGACGGGGCAGGAAGTTGAAAGCAGCCTCCGCTGCGGTCAGCAAGGCGACGAAGCTCAGGAAAACCAGCGCCATGCCGACCAGGATGATCGAGGTCACTGCATGGTCTCCATGGGGGCATCCTTGCCCAGGAATTCAGACAGCAACTCACGCTGCAAACCGAACATCTCGGCTTTCTCCTCAGGGTCTGCGTGGTCGAAGCCAAGCAGGTGGAGAATGCCGTGGGTGGTAAGGAGCAGCATCTCGTCCTGTGTCGGGTGTCCCGCGTTGCGCGCCTGCACCTCGGCCACCTGCGGGCAAATGGCGATGTCCCCAAGCATGCCTTGGGGCGTCGGCTTGTCCGGAGTACCCGGCGTCAGCTCGTCCATCGGTACCGAAAGGACGTCCGTGGCTCCGGGCTCGTCCATCAGCTCGATGTGCAGCTTCTCCATGGCAGGCTCGTCCACCAGCAGGATGGACAGCTCGGCCTGGGGATGGATGTAGAGACGCTCAAAGATGAAGCGCGACAACGTCACCAGCTGGGCCTCGTCCACCGCGACGCCGGACTCGTTGTTTACTTCGATGCTCATTGACGTTCTCCACGCTTGTGATGGGTGTTGGCGTCGGCGCGATGCGCGTCATCCCAGTTGCTGTAGGCCGAGACGATGTCGGCAACCAAACGGTGCCTGACGACGTCGGCGGCTTCAAGGATCGAGAAATTGACGTCGTCGATCCCCGTGAGGATTTCCCGGACGATGCGCAGGCCTGACGTCGCCCCGAACGGAAGGTCAATCTGGGTGACGTCTCCGGTGACTACCATCTTGGATCCGAAACCGAGTCGGGTCAGGAACATCTTCATCTGTTCGGGTGTGGTGTTCTGCGCTTCGTCAAGAATGATGAAGGCGTCATTCAAGGTGCGGCCACGCATGTAGGCCAGGGGCGCTACCTCGATGGTCCCGGCGGCCATCAACCGCGGTATGGATTCAGGATCCATCATGTCGTGGAGGGCGTCATACAGCGGACGGAGGTAGGGGTCGATCTTGTCGCTCAGGGTCCCGGGAAGGAACCCCAGGCGCTCTCCTGCTTCGACGGCGGGCCGCGTCAGGATGATCCTGCTGACTTCCTTCGTTTGCAGCGCCTGGACGGCTTTCGCCATGGCCAGGTAGGTCTTGCCCGTACCGGCGGGGCCGATCCCAAAGATGACCGTGTTGTCGTCGATGGCATCAACATAGTTCTTCTGGTTCAACGTCTTGGGGCGGATGGTCTTGCCCCTGCTGGAAAGAATGTTGTGGGTCAACACGTCTGCAGGATTTTGCACAGATTGCGTGCGCAACAGCGAGACAAGTTGCTGGAGAACGTCAGGGGTCACCAGCGTGCCCTTTGACACCAGACCACGGACTTCCTCAAGCAGGCGCATCACCCGGGAAATATCGGTGGACGGACCTGTCATGGAGAGTTCGTTGCCACGGACGTGGAAACTGACGCCTTCGAACTGATCCTCGATGTAACGCAGGGCTTCATCGTGGCTTCCCAACGAGTGAACCATCTGGTCGGAGTTGTCGAACGTGACAATTTCCGTGCGCGTGCCCGGTAAGGTGTGCGGGAACTCAGTGGGCGGCAGGTTGCCGTTTCCGGTCCTGAGCCGTCCGTTCAAAGATTCACTCATAGTGTTGGCCGTATGGCCTGTTCTCCTCCGGTTCGATGGTGTCCTGGCAATAATCCTACGCCAGCCCGTCCCTCATGGACCTCACCTGAGCCGTCCGTCCAAGCCACAAAGGGATGGCCGACATTTTGTCTCAACTCTGCATCGAGCCGGTATCAATCATGTTTCAGTTGCCCCGTGCCCCCTCATTCCCGGCCGGCAGCCGTCGGCGGTGTGCCAAGCTGGCATAGCGGGTGGACAAAGCGCCCCGCAGCCACGCCGACCCGGCGAAGGGTTGCCAACGATGCACCGCAGGACAGGAATCCCCATCAGCAAGCCAGGAAACACCGCGCAGGGCGCACATAAGCGGAAGAAGTCCGCTTTTGCCGTGCCCGCGATGGTCTCTGTGCTGCTGCTCACCGGCTGCATCGCCGACGGGGCAGGAAACCAGGTTTCACCGAGCTCCCCTTCGCTCTCCGTGCAGGAGGCCCCGGCAAGCAACGCCCCCTTGGAAACCACGCAGGCCTCCACGAAAATTCCCGTGTACTGGATCGGCCGCAGCAAGGATGAGGTTTACCTCTACCGGGAGTTCCGGGACATCGACGGTGACGACAACCCCGTAACCACCGCCCTGCGGATCATGATGGCGGAAAAGCCACTGGACCATGACTTCTTCACGCCGTGGCAGCAACCCAGCAGCCTGGCTACTTCCATATCGGGCAAGAACGTCATCACGGTGGACATCTCCCGTGATGCTTTCAATTCGAATCTCGATGCCGCCATGGCTCAGCGGGCCATTCAACAGTTGGTCTACACAGCTACTGCCGCGGCGTCGTCGTCGGGCCTTATCAATTCCGGCCAGCAGATCCAGGTGGTCATCCTGGTGGACGGCCACCCCGATTACATGGCTTTCGGGCAGGTGAAGCTGGGACAGCCGATGGCACGTGACGCCTCCCTTGTGGCACCGGTGTGGATCATCGATCCGCAGGAGGATGTCACGGTGCCGCCGGGCGCGGTGAAGTTCAACGGCCGCAGCACCGACAGCTCCAAAACCATCGCCTGGCAGATCCTCAGGGACAACGGCAAGGCCGAGAAAACGGGTCTGCTCAACGGACAGGCCAAGCCAACGGGCGAGCCGGGCCAGTACGGCGTCTTTACTTTCAGCGCGACGTTGAAGGCCGGCAAGTACGAGCTGCGGGTCTCACAGGTCGACGCCGCAGGCAAAGTCATCGAGTCCAGTACCGACACTCGACTGTTCAGCGTCGGCTAGGACCCGCCGGCGTCCTACCAGCGGCCCAGGACGTCACTGGCGAGAACGACGGCGGCTGGTCCCGCCGTCGACGACCGCAGGACATGGTGTCCCAACAGCGCCGTAACGGCTCCGGCGTCACTGAGCCGGGTGACTTCACCGGGTGAGATTCCGCCCTCCGGCCCAACGATCAGCAACACTTCCCGGGGTGATCCCGGATCTGAGCCATCCGGCACGCCCGACTCCTCCAGGACGGTCCGCAAGGGGTTCTTGGCGTCTTCGTGCAGGATGATGGCCAGGTCCGCAGCAGCGACGACTTTCGCCAAGGCCGCGGTATCCACGATCGGGCGAACCTGCGGGATGTGTGACCTCCGTGCCTGTTTCGCTGCGGCGGCAACCACCGACTGCCACTTGGCATGTGCCTTGGCGGCCCGATCACCCTTCCATCGGACAATGGAGCGTTCGGACTGCCACGGAACCACCGCGTCAATGCCGAGTTCGGTGGCCGTTTCGACGGCAAGTTCGTCACGGTCCCCTTTGGCAAGCGCCTGGACGAGGACCAGGCGAACGGCCGGCTGCTCTTCGAAGACGACGTCCGAGGCCGTCACAGCCAAGGTGCCGGACCCGGTCTCGGAGACCGTACCCGTCAAACGTGTACCGGCGCCGTCTGCGATGTCTACCTGTTCGCCCACCGCCAAGCGTTTAACGGTGACCGCGTGGCGCGCCTCCGGGCCTTCCAGTACAAACACGGAACCAGGCCCCAGGTGGCTGAGGTTGCCTGCCTGGGTGAAGAAGACGGGGTTGCTCACCGCTACAGGTTACCGAGCTTGTCCCGCAGTTTGGCGAACATGCCGCCGCTGGCAACGAGCTTTCCCTCGGTGAACTGCTCTCCCCGCAGTTTGGCGAGCTGCTGGAGCAGCTCCTCCTGGGCGGCATCGAGCTTGGTAGGCGTTTCGACGTGCAAATGCACCTTGAGGTCGCCTCGGCCATAGCCGCGAAGGTGGGTGACGCCAAGCCCGCGAAGAGTGATGATTTCGCCTGACTGGGTTCCTGCCTTGACGTCGATGTCCTGTGCTCCGTCGAAGGTGTCCAACTGAAGTTCCGTACCCAGGGCAGCGGCTGTCATGGGCACGCTCAGGGTTGCGTGCAGGTCGTCGCCTTCACGCATGAACATGGAGTCGTTGTTGACGCGGATTTCGACGTAGAGATCGCCGGCCGGGCCGCCCGCGGGGCCGGCTTCGCCCTGGCCGGACAACTGGATCCGGGTACCGGTGGCCACACCGGCAGGAACCTTGATGGTGAGGGAACGACGACTGCGGATGCGACCCTGCCCGCTGCATTCGTTGCAGGGGTCCTTGATGACCGTGCCGAAGCCCTCGCAGGAGCCACAGGGGGCCGTGGTCATGACCTGGCCGAGGATGGACCGGACCGCCCGCTGGACCTGGCCGCTGCCACCACAGATGTCACACCGTTCAGGATGGGTACCAGGGCGGCAGCAACTGCCATCACAAGTGGGGCACACAACGGCCGTGTCGACTTCGAGCTTCTTGTTGACGCCGAATACCGCATCCTTGAGGTCGATGCGGACGCTGATGAGGGCGTCCTGGCCGCGCCGGACCCGGGAAGCCGGGCCGCCATGGCCGCCACCGCCGCCAAAGAAGGTGTCGAAAATGTCCTGGAAGGCGAAGCCCTGGCCGGAATAACCGCCGCCGAAGCCGTTTTCGGTTCCGTTTTCATTACCGGTGGCGTCATAGACACGGCGCTTCTGCGGGTCCGACAACACCTCGTAGGCGTGGGTCACTGCCTTGAACTGCTCCGCGACATCTTCCCCGGGGTTGACGTCCGGGTGAAGTTTCCGCGCCAACTTGCGGTACGCCTTTTTGATCTCTTCCCCGGTGGCTTCCGGAGAGACTCCCAAAACGTCATAGTGGCTGCTCAAAGTCGGTATCTCTTCCTTGTTGTACTGCGGATGTGTCCTCGGGCCGGTGTTCAGCCGCCGAGAATGCGGGAAAGGTATCTGGCCACGGCCCGGACTGCGGCCATGGTGGTGGGATAGTCCATGCGGGTAGGGCCAAGGATCCCAACCTTGGCTCCGGAACCGTAGCCGGTGGCCACGACGGAAGCCTCGGCCAAACCGTCGTACGGGTTCTCCCGGCCAATGCTTACTGACACGCCCCGCGGATCATCGCCCATATCGGACAACAACCGCAGCATGACGACTTGTTCCTCAAGGGCTTCAAGCACCGGACCGATGCTCAAGGGGAAGTCCACATTGGAGCGGGCCAGGTTGGCGGTGCCCGCCATCAAGATGCGCTCTTCGCGGCTGTTGTCGCTCAGTGACTGCAGGCCGTGCGCAAGAGTCTGGGCCACGCCGCGAAGCTCGGGCGGGCAGAGGGCCACTACCGATGGAAGGACCTGTGGGAGAAGGTCCAGTTGCGTCCCGGCTATGCTTCCGAGGAACCGGGACCTCAGCAGCATCAATGCCTCGTTCGCAACATCTGATCCGGCATCGATGACCTTCTGGCCAACGCTGCCTGTGTCCGCAATGAGGACCACCAGGACCTGCTTTGGCGCAAGCAGCACGAACTCAACGTGACGGACGACCGCCCGGCTCGAGTGCGGGTACTGCACGACGGCGACCTGGTTGGTCAGCTGGGAAAGGAGCCTCACGGTCCGCTCCAGGATGTCGTCCACGTCATCCGGGCCCTCGAGGAGGGAGTGGATGGCACGGCGCTCCGCGGCCGAAAGTGGCTTTACCTGGGAGATACGGTCCACAAACAGGCGGTAGCCCTTGTCCGTGGGAATGCGTCCTGCGCTGGTGTGGGGCGCCGCGATGAGTCCTTCTTCTTCCAGGACAGCCATGTCATTGCGGATGGTGGCACTGGAAACACCGAGGTGGTGGCGCTCGACAAGGGCCTTGGATCCAACGGGTTCCCTGGAATGCACGTAGTCTTCAACGATGGCACGCAGCACTTCCAACTTGCGTGGCTCACTCATTGCTCCACCTCCTGACGACGTCCGTGGTCGTGGCGACCGGCGATTGCGGCACGCCTGCCGGGCCTCCGCGCTTAGCACTCAACATGCCCAAGTGCTAACAAGTCTATTATGGGCCACCCCGTTGCTAGCATTGAAAACGCCCGTATTCAGCTTCCAGCGTGCAGGTTCGGCAGCTTCGCAACCCAAACGGCTCCCCCACCCATCAAGTACTCAAAGGTAGGAAATATCCCTTGGCTTTCGACAATTGGGGTCCACAGGATCTGACCGCTCCCGCCAAACGCCAGCTTCCTGAGGTAGCGGTCCAGCGGGGAATGGTCCTTGAAGACGTCCAGTCCGGGTGGGTGGGCGAAGTGACCAGGGTGGAGAAGACCGGCGGCATGCATATCGTGTCCCTGGAGGACCGGCGTGGTAAGTCCAAATCGTTCCAGTTGGGATACGGCTTCCTGCTCGAAGGCCAGCCCATCCGCCTGATGCCTCCAGCAGTCCGGCAGTCGCCGTCGGCCGCCCAGCCGGGCCGTACCGCCTCAGGTTCCGTCAAGGTGCAAGGCCAGCGCGCACAGGTGGCCAAGGCCAGCCGCATCTGGGTGGAAGGAAAGCACGACGCCGAACTGGTCGAGAAGGTCTGGGGTGACGATCTCAGGGTCGAAGGGATCGTGGTTGAACCCTTGCATGGCGTGGACGACCTCGCGTCCGCCATTGCGGATTTCAACCCCGGCCCGGACCGCCGCCTCGGGATCCTGGTGGACCACCTGGTCCAGGGATCGAAAGAATCCCGCATCGCCGCCGAGGCCATGGCCTGTCCCGGAGCCGCTGGAAACGTCCTCATTGTGGGACATCCGTACGTGGATGTGTGGCAAGCCATCAGGCCCAAGGTGTTGGGCATTGAGAAGTGGCCCACAGTGCCGCGTGGCATGGATTGGAAGACCGGCATCCTCCGCGCCTTCGGCTGGCCGCACGAGACCGCCGAGGACATCGGGTTGGGCTGGCAAAGGCTGCTGGGGGCCGTACGGAGCTACGCCGACCTTGAAGCATCCCTGCTGGGCCGTGTTGAGGAAGTCATCGACTTCCTGACGGTCCCCTAAAGCATGCACCCTGAACCACTGCAACTGCAGCGCCAACGGGGAGTTGGTCCAGAGAAGCGGGCTCGTGCCGGTATTCTGGGACAGCAACACCGCAGCATCTTTACAGCAAAGGGAAGACACCGTGGCAGAGAACGCTCCTGAAGAACCGGGCAGCGCCGCAGGGCGGCCCCAGTACCATGGCGCGCCAGCCAATGCACTGCCCTTGACGGCCGGCGAAGACCGGCAGTGGGCCACATTGGCGCACTTTGGCGGCATTCTTGGCTGCTTGCCTTCCCTGTTGATCTACCTGATCTTCCGGGACCGGGGACCCTTCACTGCACAGGAATCCAAGGAAGCGCTGAACTTCACCCTTCCCCCGACCATCGCAGCGGTCCTCGCCAACATCCTCGTCCTGCTTCCGGTGGTCGGCAACATTTTCGCCGTGATCGCGACCGGCATTTGGGTAGCCCTGACGTGCTTCTCCGTTTCAGCCGGAATCCGCGTGAACCACGGCCAGCCGCACCGCTACAAACTGAATTTGCGCTGGATCAAGTAGCTGCCTGACCAGCAGGAGAGTCCCGGCAGTGCTGCCAAACGGCCGTGAGGCTCAGTCCGGGAGGATCCTGCGGACCACTGCGTCTGCCAGCAGGCGACCCTTCAGCGTGAGGACCAAGCGGCCCTTGAAGGCCTGGATCGGGTCAACCAGTCCGTCTGCGATCAACCCGGCCATTGCGTGCCGCCCCACGCCGTCCAAGGCGTCGACAGCCAGGCCTGTACCCAGGCGGGCTTCGAGCATGATGCGCTCCACCTCGCGCGTGTCAGGGTCCAGCGTCTCCCTGCCTGCCGCCGGCGAGCTTCCCGCTCCCAGTCGCGAAGCATAAGCAGTAGGATGCTTGACGTTCCACCAGCGCACACCGCCTATGTGGGAGTGCGCTCCGGGGCCCACGCCCCACCAGTCATCTCCACGCCAGTAAGCAAGGTTGTGGCGGCATGCCTGCTCCGGAGAGCGCGCCCAGTTGCTGACCTCGTACCAGGCCATCCCCGCCGCTGAGATGAGTTCATCGGCGAGTTCGTATTTCGCGGCGTGGTCGTCGTCGTCGATGCCGGGCACCTCGCCTCGACGGATTTGCGCAGCAAGCTTGGTGCCGTCCTCCACGATCAACGCATAGGCGCTGATGTGGTCCGGTTCGTACGACAAGGCCGTTTCGAGGGAAACGCGCCAGTCCTCCATGGACTCCCCCGGGGTCCCATAAATGAGGTCCAGGCTGACGGCAAGTCCGGCGTCGCGCGCCCACTGCACCACCAGCGGAACGCGGCTTGGCGTGTGAGTGCGGTCCAGCACTTTGAGGACATGCGGCACCGCGGACTGCATGCCGAACGAGACCCTGGTGAATCCGGCATCCGCGAGCAGCTTCAACGATTCGGGGGTGACGGAGTCAGGATTGGCCTCGGTGGTCACTTCCGCGCCGGATTCCAGCCCCCACGTCCCAACCGCGGAACGCAGGATCCTTGCCAAGTCCTCGGCTGGAAGCAGAGTCGGGGTACCACCGCCGAAAAAGACGGTACTCAGGGGGCGCGCCGGAACCGATGAGGACTCGAGTGCCTTCACGGCGAAGTCGAGCTCCGAGATGGCGGTACTGGCATAGGCATCCTGCGAGGCACCACCGCCCAGTTCCGTCGCGGTATAGGTATTGAAATCGCAATAGCCGCAACGCACGGCACAAAAAGGGATGTGGACGTACAGTCCGAACTTGCGGTGCTCGACGCCCGTCAGCACCTGCGGAGGCAGAACGCCATCCGCAGGTGCTGGATCGCCCAAAGGAAGGACGCTGGGCATTTACTTCTTGGCCTTGTCCTTGGACTCGTCGGTGGTCAGGGCAGCGATGAACGCCTCCTGGGGCACCTCCACGCGGCCCACCATCTTCATGCGCTTCTTGCCTTCCTTCTGCTTCTCGAGCAGTTTGCGCTTACGGGTGATGTCACCGCCGTAGCACTTGGCAAGAACGTCCTTGCGGATGGCCCTGATGCTTTCACGCGCAATGATGCGCGAACCAATGGCCGCCTGGATGGGCACTTCAAACTGCTGGCGCGGAATAAGTTCGCGGAGCTTGGCCGTCATCATCACGCCGTAGGCGTACGCCTTGTCACGGTGTGTGATGGCACTGAACGCATCTACTTGCTCACCCTGGAGCAGGATGTCGACCTTCACGAGGTCGGCGACTTGTTCGCCGTCGGCCTTCCAGTCCAGCGAGGCGTAGCCACGGGTCTTGGACTTCAGGAGGTCGAAGAAGTCGAACACGATTTCAGCCAGCGGGATCCAGTAACGGAGCTCCACGCGGTCCTCGGACAGGTAGTCCATGCCCTTCATCTGCCCGCGACGGCTCTGGCACAGTTCCATGATGGAGCCGACGAACTCGTTTGGCGCAAGGATGGTAGCCGAAACCATCGGTTCACGGACCTCGGAAATCTTTCCCGTGGGGTATTCGCTGGGGTTCGTCACGTGGACAACTTTCTTGTCCTCGAGCGTTACCTCGTATTCCACGTTGGGGGCGGTGGAAATGAGATCCAGGTTGTACTCACGCTCAAGGCGCTCCCTGGTGATTTCCAGGTGCAGCAATCCGAGGAAGCCCACGCGGAATCCAAAGCCCAGCGCGGCCGACGTCTCGGGTTCGTAAACGAGCGCCGCGTCGTTGAGCATCAACTTTTCGAGGGCATCTCGAAGCACCGGATAGTCCGTGCCGTCCAACGGATACAGGCCGGAGAAGACCATGGGTTTCGCGTCCGCGTAACCGCTCAAGGACTCCGAAGCAGGTTTGGCCAGGTTGGTGACAGTATCGCCCACCTTGGACTGGCGGACGTCCTTCACGCCGGTGATCAGGTACCCCACTTCACCCACGCCGAGACCCTTGGACGGGGTAGGTTCCGGGGAACTCACACCGATTTCCAGGAGCTCGTGCGTGGCCCGGGTGGACATCATCTGGATTCGCTCACGGGGGTGCAGCATGCCGTCAACCACCCGGACGTAGGTGACCACGCCACGGTAGGTGTCATACACGGAGTCGAAAATCATGGCACGGGCCGGAGCGTCCGGGTCACCCACGGGCGCGGGGAGGTCCCGGACAATTTTGTCCAGCAACGCCTCGACGCCCACGCCGGTCTTGCCGGAAACCTTGAGGACGTCTTCGGGGTCGCCACCAATCAGGTTCGCCAGCTCCGCAGCATACTTCTCCGGCTGCGCTGCCGGGAGGTCGATCTTGTTCAGTACCGGGATGATGGTGAGGTTGTTTTCCATGGCCAAGTACAGGTTGGCCAAGGTCTGGGCTTCGATACCCTGTGCCGCGTCGACCAGGAGAACCGCGCCTTCACAGGCGGCCAGGGATCGCGAGACCTCGTAGGTGAAGTCCACGTGGCCGGGGGTGTCGATCATGTTCAGTGCATAGCTGGTGCCATCGAGCTCCCAGGGCATGCGAACAGCCTGGGACTTGATGGTGATGCCGCGCTCACGTTCGATGTCCATACGGTCCAGATACTGGGCCTTCATGTCGCGCTGTTGAACGACGCCGGTGTACTGCAGCATGCGGTCGGCCAGGGTGGACTTACCGTGGTCGATATGGGCAATGATGCAGAAGTTCCGGATGATGGCCGGATCTGTTGCGGCGGGCACCGGTGCGGTGCGGGCCATGGGAGACACGCAGGATCCTTACTGTCGATACTCACACGGCAATTCCGCGAACTGGGCATAGGCCAGCCGGAATGCGCCGCGCATCTGATCCTCCAGTCTCCCACGAACCAGCGGTTCACCGTACATTGCCGGCGCAGAGCGGTACCGGCCCGGTTGTAGCGTTGTCACATGGCTATCGACTTGCGCCCCCTGGGCAATCTCATCCTGCGATCGCTCAAGGCATGGGGAAGCGGCAACACCAAACCGGCCACCCGCCCCAGTGGAGCAAAAACGCAAACCCGGCCTGCCGGCGTCGGCGGCCCCTACCCCGGCGACTTTCGCGGGCCGCTCCGGCCCAAGTACTCCCCCAAGCCGGATGGGCAGCCGGACCCTGGCGAGATCGTGTGGGGGTGGGTGCCCTATGAAGAGGACTCCAGCCGGGGAAAAGACCGTCCCGTGCTGCTCATAGGTGCTGACGCGAAGTGGCTCCTGGGCCTGATGCTGACTTCCAAGGACCACGACCACGGCGCCCGCGCCGACGATTACGTCGACATCGGCGCCGGAGCCTGGGACCGGCAAGGGCGACCCAGTGAAGTCAAAGTGGACCGCGTGATCCGGCTCGACCCGGCGTCCATCCGCCGGGAGGGTGCGGTGCTGGACAAGGTCCTGTTCAACGAGGTCTCCCGGGCACTCCGCGCGCAACAGGACAGGCGGTGACTTCAAAGTCGCCGTCAGGGCGGACCGTCTGCTATTCTTTATAGCTGTGTGTTCGTGCAGGTCGACGGCCACACATGGTTGGCTGCCATAGGCATCCCCACGCCGCTCAGTCGATGGCCAACCTGAAAACCCTCTAGACCATTTCCGCATTAAAAAGAGAGTTCATACGTGGCTAATATCAAGTCCCAGAAGAAGCGCATCCTCACCAACGAGAAGGCTCGCCTGCGCAACAACGCAGTCAAGTCCGAGCTGAAGACTGCCATCCGCGCCGTCAACACCGCCGTTGAGTCTGCTGACAAGGATGCTGCTGGAACTGCACTTGTTGCTGCCAGCCGCAAGCTGGACAAGGCTGTCAGCAAGGGCGTTATTCACAAGAACAACGCTGCAAACCGCAAGTCGGCGATCTCCAAGAAGGTCAACGCACTCTAAGGTTTTTCCAGTTCGACTGAGCTGATCACAAGGCCGGCGCCCAATGGGTGCCGGCCTTTGGGTCTAAGGCGGTCAGCGTCGGCTGGCCGATGTGGCAATAACCGTCACTGCGTGCTCCACCGCGTACACGGGATCGCGGGAAAGACCCTTGACCTGGGCGTCCGCTTCCGCAATGACCTGAATGGACCGAATAAGACCCTCAGGCGTCCATCGTCGGACATCACGTTGGGCCTGCTCCACGAGCCAAGGCTGCATGCCCAGGTTCCTGGCGATGGTGGCCGGGGAGCCATTGGCTCCGGCCACTTTGGCCAGGGTACGCAACTTGGCCGCCAGTGCTGCAACCAAAGGAACCGGATCCACTCCTGTCGCCAGAGCGTGACGGAGCGTTGATAATGCCACGGGACCATTACCGGCCATTGCGGCGTCGGCAACCTTGAATGCGGTGGCTTCGACTCTTCCGCCGTAGTATCGCTCCACAGTCGCCGCATCCACGGCGGTGGTAGCGTCGGCGATCAACTGGCTGCAGGCTGCGGCCAGTTCGGACAAGTTTGCGCCCACGGCATTAACCAGCGCCATGACAGCCTCGCCTTCGATGCGCCGGCCCCCGGCTTTGAATTCAGAGACAACAAAGGAGGTCTTGTCGGCGTCCTTCTTGAGCGGCTGGCAATCCACCACTGGCCACCCAGCCGACTTGACGGCGTCGAGCAGTTTTTTGCCGCGAACGCCTCCCGCATGCCTGAGGACCAGCACGACATCCTGGTCGGGGTTCTGCAGGTATGCCAGGCCATCGGCGAGGAAGGCGTCGTTCATGGCCTCCAAGCCCTCGATTTCAATGAGCTTGCCCTCGCCAAACAATGACGGGGTAACGGTCATTGCCAACGAGCCGGCCTCATAGGAGCCTGCGTTGAGCCGGCTCAACTCTACCTCCGGAGTAGCCGTCCGTACGTGGGACCGGATGCGGTCCATGGCACGGATGCCCAGGTACTCCTCGGGACCCGTAACCAACACCACGGCCGCAGGAGTGATCTCCCGCCAGCTGACGTTGTTGGCCGAGGCGGTTTTGGCCCGGTTATTTTGGGCAGCAGCCAATGGTGGTTCCTTCCGGACGTTTCCTTGCAGGATTCAAGTCTGCCATGCCCCGGCGGGAGCTTCGGACAGTTGCCACCATGCTCACACCGTCCCAGGGAAGGCCGCACGGATTGCCCTCATTCGTTGTTCAGAAGGTGTTCGAAAAGGTCGTGGTGCCGATCCCCGTACCGCTGATCTGGTAGCTGAGGGTCGTGGTTTCCGTCTGCCCTTTCCTGGTGACCCCGAGGCCGAACCGGAGAGCCGCAGGGTCCACCCTGATGCTGACGCAACGGAACTGCCTGGTCGTGGAGGGGTCGTGGGTACACGTCCAACCGTCGGGAACAACAAGCTTTCCTGGAATCATGTCGGAGCCTTCGGACACTGTGAAGACGGCTTCAGCTGTGCTGGGAGCGGCCCCGCCAAGGTCGAAGGTAATGATCACGTTGACATCCGACGCTGTTGTGCCTGCTTCGGTACTGAAAGTCGCGCTCACCACGGGTTGCGGCTGCGGGGTGACAGAAACCGATGGAAGGGGCGTGCTGGACGGACCCGGCGTTGGTATTGGGGTTGGAAGCAGCGGAGGCAGGGAACCAGGTTCTCCCGGAACGGCGGGTGGCAGCGGAAGAACGGGAATGCCCGGCGAGGCCGGGGAAGACGGCTGGATAGCCGGTGGCCGCTGCACGTCCGGGAGCAGTGGAAGCGCCTTGGAACTGCCGGCCTTTGTACTGGCCGCAGAGGGCTTCCCTGGAAGGACCGGAACCCCTTCCCGATCCTTTTTTCCGGGATCAGCTATGTCCTCGACGACGGCGGGGATCGTTTCCGGTGTGGCTGTGGGCTTGGCTGGGTTTGCAGTAACACCGGGCAGGGGGCTCGTCGCACCGGCAGGTCCTTCCAACGATGGCGAACCTGTGACTCCCAGCGCCACGGCCGCACTCAAAACCACAGCTGCGCCCGTGAGCACACCTGCGGCTATTTTCCACGTCAAAGACCATTGCCTGGGAGCAGCGTGGGAACCCCGTGCCACCGCCGTCGCTCCGGAACCCGAAAGAGCCGGTACTGCGGAGGTGAACCCAACACCGGTCACCAGAGGGAAGAGGGCGGCACGCATTGCTGACTGGACGTCGTT
This sequence comes from Paenarthrobacter sp. UW852, assembly GCF_024608385.1. Taxonomy (NCBI): domain Bacteria; kingdom Bacillati; phylum Actinomycetota; class Actinomycetes; order Micrococcales; family Micrococcaceae; genus Paenarthrobacter; species Paenarthrobacter sp. UW852. Next base: position 187,312 of record NZ_JAMSGY010000001.1, on the reverse strand, counting down.
AAGGTCCAGCAACAACGCTGTGCATCGAGCACACTCGTCCAAATGCGCCTGCATCTTGTCCTGGGATCGCCGACGCAGTCCATTACGGGCATACACACCGAGCTGCGACGAATACTCTTCGCAGTCCTGTCCCACGGAAGAACTCACGTGCTGCTGGAGGTAGACCTGACGTAGCCGTTCCCTGGCCCTCAATGCCAGGGAAGAGACCCCATTGGGGCTCAGCCCCAACATCACCGAGGCGGCTGCCGGCTTCATCCCCTCTATATCCACATACCAAAGAACCGCCTGCCATCGCTCAGGAAGGGTCTTGAACGCCCGGGCGACCGCTGCGGACTCGAACTCCGCCATGACCGGGTCCTGCTGCTCCTCCACGGAATCGAGCACGTATGACTCGCCCGTCGGCCGCGTGCGGGACGCTGCCTGGTTGGCCTTGAATGAGATGCGTTTGACGGTGGTCAGCAGATACGCCCGAAAGAACGTATCCGGACCCTTTCCTAAGGTCAGGGACTGAAAAACGGAGGCGAAGGCGTCGGATACAACATCATCGACATCGGCCCGGTTATCGGCCTGGTTCGCTGCGACATATGTGGCGATGCCTCGGTGCCGCTCGTACAGCACATCAAATGCCTCCGCGTCACCGGAGCGTACCCGCGCCACCAGGTCAGCATCGCTGTCAGCCAGACCGACTCCGGCGCGTCCCTCGCTCTCCGCTGGAACTGTTCCCTCCATACCGGCCCCGAGTTCGGACGCGGATCATCCAGTGGACCAACCTGGTCATCGCGGACCAAGGCTTTATGGGGCCACGCTGCTGCAGCCCCGTCGCAGTCGCCGCATCCATGCGCTGCGCTCCACGGGCCCAGCTTACGATCAGGCGGTGAATTAATACACAACGCCCTGATGAATGTCCACACGTAGGAGGCTTGGCCTCCCTCCACCTGCGGGAGGCCATTGCTTCCAGCAGCGTGACGATTTCGCTGTGGAGGGCAATGACAGAACCCTGCAGGGTCGTCGGATGAAGCATCATCCACGCCGACAAGACCGTTACCACCGAGAAAACAGCCATGGCGACCACACCCGCCGGACCTTCTGCCCAAGGCAACGCTGCGCCCGGCAACCCAGCAAAAAACCTGGCCAAGGCCGCTATCGCCCCGGCACAATAGCCAGCGATGGCCAGCGGGGCCGCCGCCACCCAGGGAACAAACGCAGCGAGTGGCACCGCAATGGTCCCCAGGATTGTCACAGGAGCCACCAGCGGACCGGCCGTCACGTTCGCGACGAGCGCGTACGGGGTGAACTGTGGCTGCAGCGCAGCAATGACGGGGCCGCACAGTAACTGCGCAGCTAACGGTACTGCAACAGCCGTTGCCAGCCACCGGGGCACCTGTGGTGGAAACCAGGAGCTTATGCGGCTGGCCAGTAAAACAATGCCCAAGGTGGCAAGCACAGACAGGAGAAAGCCGACATTGCCGGCAAGCGAGGGGTCCACGAACAAGAGTACGGAACTGGCAACGCAGAGAAAGGTCAATGCCCGTCCCCTCAGCCCACCAGCCAAGGCTGTCACACCAACGCACCCCATGACCGCGGCGCGCAGCACGCTTGGGTCCGGTCCCACCAACACCACAAACGCGAAAAGCCCAAGGCAACCCCCTGCCGCAGAAAGGGGCCTGGACAGCCGAAAGTACCTCGCCAATAGAATGAACCCGCCCAACACCAGGCTGCAGTTGGCGCCGGACACGGCTGTAAGGTGCGTCATGCCGGTAGTTTTCATGTCGACACCAAGACTCTCCGGCAGCGCGCTCGTGTCGCCAGTGACCATTCCGGGTAACAACCCCGCCGCGTCCGGGGGTAGCCATGCGGTAGCTTCCACGAAGTGTTTCCGCAGGTCACCCGCGACACCGCGAACGTCGAAATCCGCCCCCACGGCGACAGGGGCAGACGCCGCCGAGAGCAAGCCCGCTTCCGGTTGACCTGTTCGCACTTCCTTGAGGGAGCCGGTTGTCCTGACCCGGTCTCCCGCACGTACGTTCTGCCAGCGATCGTCACCTACCACCACCAGATCGGTCTCACCCCGCACCCTGGCGCCGGAGTACGTGGCATCGATGAGGCGGGCATCGACGGTCCACCGGTCCCTCGCGGACTGTCCCGGGGCCGGGATCTTGCTGGGGCTGCCCGTGATGACCAAGTGTGCGACGACGCCGTCCCCTGACTCGACTGCCGGCGCGAGCGGACCGTGTTCCTGCTTGGCTTCACTCACAGCGCAGTGGACCGCGACAGCAGCCCCCACGACGCAGGCAAGCGCAAAGGTGGCTGCCATGGTCCGTTGGGACCGGCGCCTGTGGTGCCGCCCTCCAACGAGCAGCCCTCCCCCGGCCACAAGAAGCCCCGACGCGAGGACTGCACAGCCCGCCGCACCCAATATCCCACCAGCAAGCGCCGCGGCCCATGAAACCAGCACTGTGGGCACAAGCCTCAGATCCAGGCGGCGAGGAGAAGTTTCCGCCTCAGCCACTGTCCACCGCCACGAGGTCCTTCAATGACTCCATCAGTTTGGGCCCAATCCCATCAATTGCGTCGAGTTCATCCACGGAGGCGAAAGCACCGTGTTCCTTCCGCCAATCGACGATGCGCTGAGCCATCACCGGCCCCACTCGTGGCAATGTTCCGAGTTCTTCCACGGAGGCGGTATTGATGTTGATCCTGGCAGCGCCTCCCGCAGTGGCACCCGCAGGTGTGCTTGCAGCCCCGGAACCGCCAGTACCCACAGCTGCTTCCCCCTGGGGTGGCTCGCCGAGGGCGGGTACATGGACCTTGGTGCCGTCCCTGAGGACTTCCGCGAGGTTCAGGCCGCCGAGGTTCGCGTTCGGCGAGGCGCCACCTGCCGCTTCGATGGCTTGAAAGACGCGGCTGCCTTCGGGCAGTGACACTACGCCTGGCGCTTTCACGGCACCTGCTACATGGACCAGCACAGTCCCGGATGCATCACCGTCAGGACCTGCCGCGGCAGTGGGTACCGGACTGCTGCCCGATGAACTGCTAGGGCTGAGGGGAACAAATGTCGGGGCCGCTGCCGGGGACATCCACCATTGGAGCCCGATGAAGCCAACAACCAGCACGGCCAGAAGAGCCGCAACCCGCCAAGGTGTCCGCCATCGGAGGCGGGCCGGGGCCGCTCGTTCAGGATCTGCCCCGCCTTGGTTCCCGGCCTCTGGAAGCTCCAACAACGGAGGTGCCGTAGGGCCGGTAGCCACGCGGTCCACGAAACGCTGCCGGACGGCCTTCGCTGCGGCATCCGGCGACGGGTCCTGGCTCCACCGTGGCATGGAACGAGCCTATGGCCAGCGCTCCGGGCCGGAACCCAAGGAAGTTTCCTATGTGGAAAACACGGGTGCTCAACCCGCGGGTGTACTGCTTTCCCCAACGATGACAGCCAGCACGCCCAGGCCCGCGTGGGCAGCCAGGACAGCCGGCAGCGCACTGATTTGAGGCGCCGGGCACTCCGGGCATTTCTGGTTCAACCGGGCGGCCAAGGCTTCGGCCTCTATTTGATTGCCGAAGTGGTGAACGGCCAGGCGCTGCTGGCCCGCCGGCCGGGAGGCAACATCGGCTGCCACGATTTCCTCGAGGCGGCTTATCGCGCGGACGGCGGAACGCACCTTTTCGAGCGGAACGATCTTGCCGCCGTCGACCGCCAGAATCGGCTTGATGGCCAGCACGGTTCCAAGCAGCGACGCTGCCGCCCCAATGCGTCCGCCACGCCGCAACTGCTCCAAGCTGGGGACATAGAAGTAGACCTTGGTCCGTTCCATGCGGCGCTCCGCGAAATGGCGCACTTCAGCTGCCTCGCGACCGTCGGCCGCAGCCACCACGGCGCTCTGGACACCCATGCCTTGTGCCATGCCAACCGTGCGCGAGTCCACCACTTCCACCGGAATGCTGACCCGGGCCGCAGCCAGCCGGGCTGCATCGGCAGTTCCGGACAGCTCTGAGGAGATGTGGATGGAGACCACGGCCTCGAAACCCCGGCGCTGCGCAAGGAGGTAGGCCTGTTCAAATTGTCCGGGCGATGGCCTTGAGGTTTTGACCGATGCCCCTGACGCCAAAGCCAGCGATAACGTTTGGGTGATGTCGTCTTCGCCCTCACAGTAGATCTCGTTCCCCACCATAACGGGCATGGGAACGACCGCCAGGCGCCCGTCGGCGGTGAAGGCGGATACCCATTCCGGTGGCAGGGCTGCCGCTGAATCCGTGACGACAGCAGTCTTAACGACGGCGGCCAGCGGCTCACCAGGGACGGTAACCGGAGCTGTGGGTTGCCGGAGGCGCGCCACCCTTTCCTTGAGCCATATCCAGGCGGGTGGTTCTCGTTCAGGCACGCAACCTCCAAAGATGATGGCCGGCCGCCGGCACGATGCCGGCGGCCGCACAATCCCTGCTAGGCAGGAACGATGTTCACCAGTTTAGGGGCCCGCACGATCACGGTGCGGATACCGCGGCCGTCCAGGGCACGCTGGACGTTCTCCGAAGCCAGCGCAAGTTCCCGGAGGGCGTCTTCGGTGATGTCCGGAGAAACGTCCAAGCGGTCGCGAACCTTGCCTTGTACCTGGACCACAGCAGTCACGGTGTCCTGAACCAGCAGAGCGTCGTCATGCTTGGGCCAGCCTGCATTGGCAACTGATGCCGGGTGGCCCAGCGTGTTCCACAGGTCCTCGGCTGTGTACGGAGCGAACAGGCTCAGGATGACCGCAACGGCCTCCACTGCTTCGCGTACTGCCGGATCGGCAGCGCCGGCACCGGAATCGATGGTCTTGCGGGTCGCATTGACCAGCTCCATGAGGCGGGCCACGACCACGTTGAACTTGTTGTTGTCCAACAGTTCGGCGGCGTCGGCAATGGTTTTGTGCGTCACCGTACGCAGGGCGCGGTCACCGCCGGCCGGGTCAACGCCGGGCTCGCTGCTGACATCCTGGCCGAGCCGCCAGGCACGCGCCAGGAACTTGGCAGAGCCCGACGGCGACACGTCCGCCCAGTCGACGTCGTCTTCCGGTGGGGAGGCGAAGACCATGGTGAGGCGGACGGCGTCGACGCCGAACTTATCCAGCTGTTCGCCCAGGTCCACGCCGTTGCCGAGCGACTTGCTCATGGCCTTGCCGCCGTTGAGCACCTGGCCCTGGTTGAGCAGCGCGGAGAACGGCTCGTTGGCTTCGATCAGCCCAATGTCTTTGATGACCTTGGTGAAGAAACGCGCGTAGAGCAGGTGCAGGATGGCGTGTTCGACGCCGCCTACGTACTGCCCTACCGGCATCCAATCGTTGATCTTGTCCGGATCGAATGGTCCCTCGGTGTAGTCAGGCGAGACGAACCGCAGGAAGTACCAGGACGAGTCGACGAAAGTATCCATTGTGTCGGTGTCACGCTGCGCGGCACGGCCGCAGTTGGGGCAATCGACGTTGACCCACTCGACGGCGGCGGCCAGCGGCGACGTGCCCTTGGGCGACAGTGCCTCACCGCGCAGGTTGTCCGGCAGCCTTACCGGCAGCTGATCATCGGGAACGGGAACTTCGCCGCATTCCCCGCAGTGGATGATGGGGATCGGCGTACCCCAGAAGCGTTGGCGGCTCAGCAGCCAGTCACGCAGGCGGAAGTTCACGAACTTCTCGCCGGTTCCCAGCTTCTCCAGGATGCTGATCGCTGCCGGGATGGCTTCAGACTTTGACAGGCCATCGAGCTCGCCGGAGTTCTTCAGGGTGCCCTCGCCGGCAGTGGCTACTCCGGTCTCCGAGGGGTCCTCGTCACCGGTGTCCAGCACGGCCCGGACGGGCAGGTCGAAGGCCTTCGCGAAGTCGAGGTCGCGCTGGTCGTGCGCAGGGACGGCCATGATGGCGCCGGTGCCGTAGTCAGCCAGGACGTAGTCGGCAGCCCAGACGGGCAGCTTCTCGCCGTTGAGTGGGTTGATGGCGTAACGGCCGGTGAAGACGCCGGTCTTCTCCCGTTCTGTGGACTGGCGTTCGATTTCCGACAGCGCCTTGACCTTCTCGCGGTAGGCCATGAGTTCGTCGTGATGTTCCGGTGTCACCAGGTCCAGTGCCAGGTGCGCGTCAGCGGCAACGACGAAGAACGTTGCACCGTAGAGGGTGTCCGGACGCGTGGTGAAAACGGTGACTTCACGTTCCGCGCGATCTTCAGTGGCTTCGATGACGAACCGGACGTGCGCGCCTTCTGAACGGCCGATCCAGTTGCGCTGCATGGCCAGGACACGCTCGGGCCAGTGTCCCTGCAATTGGTCCATGTCCTGCAGCAGGCGGTCTGCGTAATCGGTGATCTTGAAGTACCACTGGTTCAGGGACTTCTTGGTGACCGGCGTGCCGCAGCGTTCGCAGGCACCGTTGACGACCTGTTCGTTGGCCAGGACGGTGAGGTCCTTCGGGCACCAGTTGACGGGCGAGTCCTTGCGGTAGGCCAGGCCACGCTCGTAGAACCGCTTGAACAGCCACTGCGTCCAGCGGTAGTACTCGGGGTCGGAGGTGTGGAGGCGGCGCGACCAGTCGGCCGAGATGGCATAACGCTTGAAGGACGCAGCCTGCGTGTCGATGTTCGCGTAGGTCCACTCGCTGGGGTGCGCGTTGCGCTTGATGGCGGCGTTTTCGGCGGGCAGGCCGAAGGAGTCCCACCCGATGGGGTGCAGGACGTCGAAGCCCTTCTGGCGCAGGTAACGTGCTACGACGTCGCCCATGGCGAATGCTTCGGCGTGACCCATGTGAAGGTCGCCGGAAGGGTAGGGGAACATGTCCAGCACGTAGCGGCGTTCCCGCGAGCCGTCGTCGGCAGGCGTGAAGACCTTGAGGTCTTCCCAGACCTGCGGCCATTTGGCTTCCATCGCAGCGAAGCTGTAGACGCCTTCTTCAGGCACCTCGGCTGCGGCTGTCTGTGCTGTTCCGGTCTCTGTCTCCGGCTGAACGCTCACTGCTGCCCTCTTCTGTTCTCGATGGCGGTTTTGCCTCCTGCTGCGGTCCCGGATAGCCCCGGACACACAAAAGCCCCTCAACAATGGAGGGGCGGCCGCACGGCTGTTAAAGCCGGGCGGCTAGCTAAGCAGAAGGATCTCACGCATACCAATACCTTACCCCACCAAACCCATGGGCTGGGTGTAAGGGGGCCGGACGCCAAAAGAGGTTCCGGGGACTCCCCGCCATGGTGTGGTGGGCACCGCGAAGCGGGCGGGCGGGAGTCCCCGGAACCTCTGTCAGGAGAAGGCTACTTAACGTCCTCGTCGACCCAATCCATGGACTTGGTCACTGCCTTCTTCCAGAGCCGCAACTGGCGCTCCTGCTCTTCGGCGGCCAGCTGCGGTTCCCACCGCTTGTCCTCTCCCCAGTTTGCGCTGAGCTCGCCGAGGTCGTTCCAGAAACCGACTGCCAGGCCGGCCGCGTAGGCGGCACCGAGGGCCGTGGTTTCCACGACCTTCGGACGGACCACGGGCACGCCGAGGATGTCTGCCTGGAACTGCATGAGGGCATCGTTGGCGACCATGCCGCCGTCGACCTTCAACTCGGTGAGCGGGACGCCCGAGTCGGCGTTGACGGCGTCGAGCACCTCGCGGGTCTGGAACGCTGTGGCTTCCAGGGCTGCGCGGGCGATGTGGCCCTTGTTGGCGAAACGCGTCAGGCCTACGATCGCGCCGCGGGCGTCTGCCCGCCAGTAGGGTGCAAAGAGGCCGGAGAACGCGGGGACGATGTATACGCCACCGTTGTCTTCCACTGCAGCGGCGAGTTCCTCGACCTCCGGGGCTGAACTGATCATGCCCAGGTTGTCGCGGAGCCACTGGATCAAGGAGCCCGTGACGGCGATGGAGCCTTCCAGGGCGTAGTGCGGCTTGTTGTCGCCCAGCTTGTAGCCGAGGGTGGTGAGCAGGCCGTTCTTGGAGTGGACGATTTCCTCGCCGGTGTTGAAGATCAGGAAGCAACCGGTGCCGTAGGTGTTCTTCGCTTCGCCGGCCTGGAAGGCCGCCTGGCCGAAGGTTGCTGCCTGCTGGTCGCCGAGGATGCCCGCAACCGGGGTTTCGCGCAGCAGCTGCGAGGTGTGGACGTGCCCATAGACCTCGGAGGAGGACTTAATGGTGGGCATCATGGATGCCGGGACACCGAAGATGTCCAGGATCTCCTGGTCCCACTGCAGGGTTTCGAGGTCCATGAACATGGTGCGTGAAGCGTTGGTGACGTCGGTGACGTGAACACCACCGTCGACGCCTCCGGTGAGGTTCCACAGAACCCACGCGTCGGTGTTGCCGAAGAGGAGGTCTCCCGCTTCGGCACGTTCACGGGCACCGTCGACGTTGTCCAGGATCCATTTGATCTTGGTGCCGGAGAAGTAGGTGGCCAATGGCAGGCCGACTTTCTGCTTGAAGCGCTCCGGTCCCCCGTCCTTGCCGAGTTCATCGACGATGGACTGGGTACGCGTGTCCTGCCACACGATGGCGTTGTAGACCGGCTCGCCGGTGTTCTTGTCCCAGACCACTGCGGTTTCGCGCTGGTTGGTAATGCCGACGGCGGCGATATCGTGCCGTGTCAGGTTCGCCTTGGACAGCGCGGAGCCGATGACCTCGCGAGTGTTGTTCCAGATCTCGGCGGCGTTGTGCTCCACCCAGCCGGCCTGCGGGAAGATCTGCTCGTGTTCCATCTGGCCGGTGGACACGATGTTGCCCGAGTGGTCGAACACGATGGCCCGGGAGCTGGTGGTGCCCTGGTCAATGGCGATGACGTATTGGTTCATGGTGACGTCCTTGTCTGTTGTTTGTTACTCAGTGGCGTTGTGAGGGTGTGCGGAGTGTGCGTCGATAGAAAGCGTTTTAGCCGGCAATGGCGGGCATGATGTCCGGGACCCAGAGGGCCACGAGTCCGGCAAGTGCGCCACCGACCAGCGGTCCGACGACGGGAATCCAGGAGTATGCCCAGTCGCTCGAGCCCTTGCCCCTGATGGGCAGGACGGCGTGTGCGATGCGGGGGCCAAGGTCACGTGCAGGGTTGATGGCGTAACCGGTGGGACCACCCAGGGATACACCGATACCAACAACAAGCAGTGCTACGGCCAGCGGGCCGAGGCCGGAAGGTGTGCCGCCGAAGGTCAGGATGACGAAGACCAGGACGAACGTGCCAATGATTTCGGTGATGAGGTTCCACGGGGTGGACCGGATGGCCGGGCCGGTGGAGAAGGTTCCGAGCTTGTTCGCTGCCAGGGGCTCATCGTCGAAGTGCTGCTTGTAAGCGAGCCAGCAGACAACGGCACCCAGGAAGGCGCCCAGCAGTTCGCCACCGAAGTACGTCAGGGTCGACCCGAAGGTCACTGCCACATCCGGGGCGTACTCTTTGCTGCCTTTGACCAGCAGGCCCAGGGTGACGGCCGGGTTCAGGTGCGCACCGGACTTTGCGGCCACGAAAACGCCCGCGAAGACCGCAATACCCCAGCCCCACGTCACCATTAAGAATCCACCGTTGTTGCCCTTGGTGCCTTTGAGCGCAACGTTTGCCACGACACCGCAACCCAGCAGGGTCAGCATCATGGTTCCGAATACTTCGGAAAGGAAAACAATTCCAAGAGACATCTTTGACTCCTCATTTTTCTGTTGTCAGCCTCCTCGCGGGTGAGGGGGCTGTGTGGGGCGGTTCCGGTTTCCGGAACCGCCCCGATGGTGGTTTCACGCCACCAAGCTGTGCACGTCAACCTTGTGGAACCGCTGCAGGACTTCCTGGGCGTGGCGGATTTCCGCTTCACGGGCGGCGGCGTCCCAACCAAGTGGCTCAGCAAGCGCAGCAGCGATCTCGTTAAGCAGCTCCCCTGTTACCAGGCCGCGGAACGCAAGGGATGTCCGGCGGATCAGGACGTCCACCAGGTGCCCGATCTGCTCGTGCTCTGCCATGAAAGCCAACTCGCGGACACTCAGTTCGCGGGTGGACCGCAACGGTGCGTCGTGTCCGGCATTCAGGTAATCGATGACGGCGTCGGCCCGTGTTCCGTAACGGGTCAGCAGGACAGCGACCCGGTCAGCGTCCAGGCCCGGCCCCATGTGCTTCTTGATCCATTCCTGTTCACCCTGCTCGGTGGCCGGGAAGCCGGCACCGCCACCAATAGCGAGTTTCGCCGTCGAGACTTTGCGTTCCATGCCCAGTTCGCGAAGGACGTCATTGGTCATGTGCTCTGCCAGGGCGCGGAATGTGGTCCACTTTCCGCCGACCAGGCTAAGTACGACGGCGGCCTTACCGCCTGGCGTTGTCACAGCGTCGCTGCCCGTGCGGACGCTGCGTTCGATCCTGTAGTCGCGGGAGACGAAGCCGGGCTGCGTGGCGTCGTGGCGCGGCAGCGGACGGACACCGGCGAAGCTGTAGACGATCTGTTCGCGTTCGACCTTGATGGTGGGGAACACGTGGCCGACGAGGTCGAAGAAGTATTCAATTTCTTCTTCGGTGCACACGGCGTCTTCGGACATATCAGCGTCCACGTCCGTGGTTCCGACCAGCACACGGTCTCCCATGGGGTAGATCAGGACGATGCGGCCATCGGTGTGTTCAAAGAAGATCTCCCTGCCATTGCAGGCGGCGAGCAGTTCGGGGTGGTCCAGGACAATGTGGGATCCCTTGGTGCCGCCCATGAATTTGCTGACAGCACCCATGGCCTGGTTGGTGAGGTCCACCCATGCGCCTGTGGTGTTGACGATGACGTCGGCCTGGAAGTCGAACTCCTTGCCGGTCAGTTCGTCGCGGAGCCGCACCCCGTCCGTGCCCATGGAAACGAGCGAGACGTAGTTGCTGGCGCGGGCGCTTCCACCGGGGAGTCCACCGCCACGGCCTGCCTTTTCGCCATCCTGGAGGACGTCCAGGGTCAGGCGTTCGGGGTTGTGCACGGATGCGTCGAAGTACGTTGCAGCGTACTTGATGCCGGAGTGCAGCTTCGGAAGTTCGGCGAGTGCCTTGGTGCGGCCGCGGAACTGGTGCCGCGGAACACTTCCACCGTCGCGGGAGAAGAAGTCGTACATGCTCAGGCCCACCTTGATGAGGAACGCACCACGTTCCTTCGGCTTGCCCTGCTTGTGGGTCAGGAAGCGCATGGGGGCCGAGAGGATTCCGGAGAAGGTGCTGAAGATCGGGATGGTTGTCTGCAGCGGTTTGACGTAGTGCGGCGCGATCCGCAGGAGCCGGTTTCGCTCCACTACCGATTCCTGGACAAGGCGGAACTCGCCGTTTTCGAGGTACCGGATGCCACCGTGGATCATGTGGGACGAGGCACCGCTGGCACCCTGGCAGTAATCGCCACGTTCAACAAGTGCCACATCGACGCCCTGCAGGGCGAGGTCACGGAACGTCCCCACGCCGTTGATGCCACCGCCGATGATGAGTACCTTCGCCGAGGGCCGCTCCTGCAGTGCGACGACGGAGTCGCGCTGCTGTGCGTGCTGTGAGGTACCGGAAATCCTGTTGTGTCCCAAAACTGCTCCCTTGGGCTTGGTTCGTGCGCCGCGCCACTCGCTGCTGCACCGTTCACCACTAATCTTGCGAAGGTGGAAAATGGAGTCAAGCTATTTGCACAAACGTGCAGTAAGGAAATGAGATGGCACGATCACGTCACTCGGATGCGCTCCGGGCTGCACAAATGTATTACCTGCAGGACCTGACCATGGATGCGATTGCCCGCGAGCTGCGGACCTCACGATCCACGGTGTCACGACTGCTCTCCTCTGCGCGGGAAACGGGCCTCGTGCAGGTACAGATCCGCAGCCCGTTCGACACGGGCCCGGAGCTGGAAAGCCAGATCAGGAACCAATACGGAGTGGACGTTCACGTCGTGCCGGTGCTGGACACCCTCAATGAAGCCGAGACGTTGGACCGTGTAGCCATGCAGGCAGCGCGAACCATTGGCCCCCTGGTGGATTCGAACGCCATCATCGGGGTGGCCTGGGGTGCGACCCTCAGTGCAGTCAGCCGCCACCTGACCCGCAAGGTGACCCACGACAGCATCGTGGTCCAACTTAATGGGGCCGGAAACATGCAAACCACGGGCATCACGTACGCCAGCGACATCATGCGTCGCTTCGGCAGCGCCTACGGAGCACGGGTGGAGCAGTTCCCGGTGCCCGCCTTCTTTGATCACGCCTCCACCAAGACAGCTATGTGGAATGAACGCAGCGTTCAACGCATCCTCGATTTGCAGGCACGGATGAGCATTGCGATCTTCGGCGTCGGCTCTGTCGATTCCGATTACCCCAGCCACGTCTACGCCGGCGGATACCTCGATGAACACGACCTCAGCATGCTGGCTGCCGATGACGTTGTGGGTGACGTCGCTACAGTGTTTTTCCGGAGCGACGGTTCCTCCGACGGCATCACCTTGAACGAACGTTCCACGGGGCCGGGCCACGAGCAGCTGCGTCAGGTCAGGCGCCGGATTTGCGTCGTGTCCGGCGCCTCCAAGATCAACGGGCTCCAGGGTGCCCTGGCGGCAGGACTGGCCACCGACCTGATCCTGGACGAAGCCTCCGCCCGGCGCCTGGTGAGTTTCAACGGCCATGCCTGAAGAAATTGCTTCCGGATGGGTAGAGTCGTTGCTATGAGATCCTCCTCCAAGCTGACATCGGGCCGGCTGGCACTTAACAACGGCGTACAGATGGAACGCCTGGGATTCGGACTCTATAAGGTCCCGCCCCATGACGCTGACACCTTGGTTGCCACGGCACTCGGGGAAGGGTACAGGCGCTTCGACACTGCCGCGATGTACGGCAACGAGGTAGGCGTTGGCCGCGGAATCGGGGCAGCCATCGGCGATGCCGCTGCAGCCCGCAGTGCCACTGGCGGTTCCGGAGAAGCCATACATGGCCTCTCCCGCGAAGACCTGTTCGTAACAACGAAGGTCTGGAACGATGACCAAGGCTACGACTCGACACTCCGGGCTTTCGACACCTCCATCTCCAATCTGGGGCTGGACTATGTGGACCTCTACCTGATCCATTGGCCCTGTGCCGGCCGGGGGTTGTTTACCGAGACCTACAAAGCGATGGAAACCCTGTACCGCGAAGGCAAAGTCAGGGCCATTGGCGTATCCAACTTCCAACCCGGACACCTTGAAGAACTTATGGACAAGGCAGAGGTTGTTCCGGCGGTCAACCAGATCGAGCTGCACCCGTGGCTGCAGCAGACCAGGCTCAGGACCCTGCATGAACAACTGGGGATCGCCACGGAGGCCTGGAGCCCACTGGGTCGCGGGCAGGTCCTGGCCGACCCCGCCATTGTTTCCCTGGCGGAAAAATATCACCGGACCCCGGCACAGATCATTCTCCGCTGGCACCTCCAGCTGGGAAACCTGGTCATCCCGAAGGCAAGTTCTCCCGGCCGGATCAAGGAGAACATTGCCGTCTTCGACTTTGAACTGGACACCGCCGACATTGAACGCATGGCAGAACTCGAGCGGCACCACCGGACGGGTTCGCACCCGGACAACGTGAACTAGGACTATCCGTATGGAAAAAGTGGACACCTCGCAATCGCCTGACGGTGCCCAGGCCCCCGACAAGTTCTTCAGCGCGTCCTTGCCCGGGCGGACACACGCCTCGGATGTCGATGTGGACGGCAGCAATATCGCGTATTGGACCTATGAGCCCGTGTCCGTCACGGCTGCAACCCGCACCATCCTGGTCATCCACGGTTTCCGGGGCGACCACCACGGGTTGCTTCGCGTCGCCGACCAGCTCCCCGAAATGCGCATCATCATGCCGGACCTTCCGGCCTTCGGCAGCTCGGAACCCTTCGTTGGCGACGAGCACAGCGTGGAACGCTACGGCCGGTTCATCTCCAGCTTCATGGCAGCGATCGGCCTCGGCCCCAAGACAGTACTGCTGGGGCACTCCTTCGGTTCCATCGTGGCCAGCCACTTCGCAGCAGCGCACCCGGGATCCATCTATCCCCTGATTCTGGTCAACCCCATTGCCGCGCCGGCACTCGAAGGCCCCAAAGGCATCATGACCAAACTGGCTGTGTTGTACTACCAACTCTCGGCAAGGCTCCCCCGCCCCCTGGGGCTGGCCGTACTCCGCAACCGGGCGATCGTACGCATTATGAGCATCACCATGGCCAAAACCAAGGACAAGAACCTGCGCCGGTTCATCCACGCACAGCATGATGCCTATTTCAGTGCCTTCGCCGACCGGAACAGCCTGCTCGAATCCTTCAAGGCCTCGGTCTCAGGCAACGTAGCAGAGGTCGCCGAACGGCTGGCCCTCCCGGTTCTCCTCATCGCCGGCGAGAAAGATGAGATCGCCACCCTTCCCAACCAGCACAAACTTATGAAGCGCCTGCCCGACGGAACGCTGGAAGTGATTCCCGGCGTCGGGCACCTCATCCATTACGAGACGCCGGCCCCGGCCGCAGCAGCCATCCGCACCTTCCTGGAGGAACATCCCGCGTGAAAATCGTCATCGACGCCCGCTTTACCCGAACGGACCACCACGATGGCATCAGCCGCTACGGTTCCAGCCTCATAGCAGCTACATCCAAGATCGCGGATGTGACCATGCTGATCAGCGACAAGCGCCAGCTCGCCCTGCTGCCGGATGTTCCCTACGTGCTGATCAACAGCCCCCTCTCCCCACTGGAGCTGTTTGTTGCCCGCAAAGTCAACCCGCTGGGCGCAGACGTCGTAGTCTGCCCCATGCAAACCATGGGTACCTTGGGGCGGCGGTATGGCTTGGTCCTGACATTGCATGACCTCATCTACTACGAGCACCCCACGCCCCCCGGTTTCCTGCCGGCTCCCGTCCGCTTGCTGTGGCGGCTCTACCACAAGGCATTTTGGCCGCAGCGTTTCCTCCTGAACCGTGCCGATGTTGTGGCCACCATCAGCCAGACGACCCGCGCCCTCACGGCCAAGTACGCACTGACGCAACGGCCGGTGCGCATCGTGGGCAACGCCCCCCAGCCCGGCCAGACACCCCGCGATCCTGCTGCGGGCGCTGAGAAGACGCTGCTGTACATGGGGTCGTTCATGCCGTACAAGAACGTGGAAACGATGATCCGGGGCATGGCCGGGCTGCCGGACTTCACCCTCCACCTGCTCAGCCGGATCACTCCGGAACGCAAAGCGGAACTGGAAGCGATGGTTCCGCAAGGAGCCAAGGTAGAGTTCCACAACGGCGTCACGGACGCCCAATACGACGAACTCCTTGTCCGGGCCACCGCGCTTATCAGCCTTTCCCGTGCAGAGGGCTATGGCTTGCCGCTGGTGGAGGCGATGGCGCTGGGAACACCCGTGATCGCCAGCGACATCCCGATTTTCCGTGAAGTAGGCGGCGATGCCGTGAGCTACGTGAACCCGGATTCTGCATCTGAATTCGCAGCCGCCGTCACGGCCTTGGCTGAGGATTCCCTCTGGCAGGAGCGCTCCGTGCGGTCAGTGGAGCGTGCGGCAGAATTCAACTGGGACGAGTCGGCACGGCAACTCCTTGCAGCAGCCGAGGAAGTAATGGCCCTGCGGAAACGCAGAGGCTGACGCGCACGCGCCGGTTAAAGTACGTCGACGCCGTCCAGACGGACTTGCACAGGGCCGGACGTGCGCTTGGCGGCGCTGGCGGCCTTCACGGCGCGCATGGCACGGGTTGCCGCGGCTGCGTCCGCGTAGGGAATGAAGTAAAGCGTCCTGACATCGGCATCATCCGCTGGTGACTGCGTGGTTCCTGTGAGCGTCTGAAGGGGCGCCGGCCCGGCGCTGCGGAGTTTGGTGCCCGACGGCAGCGCTGCACTGGCCTCGAAGGCCTGCGAAAAGTGTCCGACGTCGGCCCTCCCGCCGGTGATGGAGGCTACCCGTACCGCTGGGGGCAACTGCAGTTCCTTCCGCAGTGCCAGCTCGCGCGAAGCGTATCCCGGGCCGTCCCAACGCAGCAACGCACCGGTCGCGGCGGTATCGTCTGCCGTGATCACCACAAGTCCGCCCTGGCTTGCGGGCTTGACCAGCGCGGCAGCGTTGAACCAGCGCCTGACAGTGTCCTCGCCTGCCCGGAGGTTCTCGCGCCGGAGCAACGAGTTTCCGTCCAGCAGCAAGGCCGCAGCGTAGCCGTGGGCAGCCACGGGCTCAGCCCCGACAGTTGCCACTACCAGGGCCGGAGCATCAGGCACCGTCGCTTTGATGTGCTCACCCGAGGAAGTCACCACCGCCTTGCCCGGGAAGGCCCGCCCCAGTTCCTCCGCCGTCCGCATCACACCCGCAGCGCCTCGCCGGAGCCGGGTTCCGCTGCAATGGCTACAGCGCCACTGAGGTGCCGGCGTCGAGCACCAGCGGCACGCAGGAATGGCCGATCCGCTGGCTACCGCCAACGGCCCTTGGCAGGCGTTGCAGCGGGCAAGTTCACGGCACGTCTCGCACACCAACGACGGTGCATAGCCGGCCCGGGCAACCTGCACCAGGACCGGACCCCGCTCGAGGCCTTCCTTCGCCGCGCGCCACGCGGCCCCGGGCAGGCGGGCAACGCGTGCCAGGGGATCTCGTTCCTGCTCAAAACTGTCAGCCGTGTTGAGCACCCGGGGAACCGTCGAACGGACCACGGACCGTGGTGCCTCAATAGGTACCGCCCACTGCATCTCGACGAGGCGTTGAAGTTCTGTGCTGCGGCTGTGCGATGCCAGGAGGCAGGCGGCAGCCTCCTGTTCGGCACGCAGCAGCAGGACCTCCCGGGTATGCGCGTAAGGGGTCCGCTGTTCGATGTGCAGGTCATCGCCGTCATCCCAGCACACCACAAGGCCCAGATTCTGCACAGGGGCGTAGGCGGCTGAACGCGTGCCTATTGCCACTCCAGCGGAACCAGTCAGCAGCCGAAGGAAGTTCCGGTAGCGGGGCGTCTGGCCGTCGTCCGCGGTGAGCCGGGCGACGTCCGACCGAGGCAAGACATTCTCCAGCGCCGCTTCAACCCGTTCCAGGTCCCGGTAATCGGGTACGACCACCACTGCGCCCCGGCCCGAGGAGCGAACAGCCGCGACCGCGGAAGCGACAAGCGCCGGCCATCCGTTGGGGCCGAATCCCTGCAAGGCGGTCAGGACAGCCTTGGGTATACCACCACCGGCCAAGTGCTGCACGTACGGTGCACCGTTGGTGTATGCCTTCCAGCCATCGGCCGGGCTGGAAGCCAGCTCAGGGGTACCGGCAGCAACCAGCTCGCCGGCGAGCAATTCTTTCTCCACTTTGGCGACCCTGGGCGGGACAGCAGTCCGGAGGACGTCGCTGAGCGTACCTGCATACCGGGAAGCGACATTGCCGGCCAGCTCCGCTATGGCAGGAGTCAGGACGGCCACCGGGGAGACGACTTTGTGGAGGGTCGCCAGGGAATGGGAACCCTCCGAATCCGCGCGGCGCTCTACGATGTAGCCGTTCAGCTCCTGGCCATTGAACTTGACCTTGACGCGAACGCCGGGAACAGCCACGTCAGCAAGTTCCGCGGGCACGCTGTAGTCGAATGGCCTGTCCAAATGCGGCAACGAGGATTCAAGCGCTACCCGTGCCACGGGGTTCTCCGCGGCGAGGGGCGGCCCGTTGACAGCTGCCCGCTCTGGAAAACCTTGCAGCAGTGAAGGCTGCAGCAACGACGGCTGGGCTTCGAATCCTGCCACGCACTTCACCTCCACCTCACCATTGGACATCCAGGAATATCGTCAACGCAGAATGCCCGCAGCGGGATTGACCCGCTGCGGGCATCTCTCTGGCTTCAGCAAACCATGGGGCACCGACAAAGTTGTAACCGGTGGCCCAGGCCGCGCAAAGCAAAAGGATCAGGCGTTGAAGTATTCCTTCAGGTCATCAACCCGGTCCAGGCGCTCCCACGTGAAGTCGGCGTCGTCGCGGCCGAAGTGGCCGTGCGCCGCCGTCTTGGCGTAAATGGGGCGCTTCAGGTCAAGGGCGTCAATGATGGCCCGGGGACGCAGGTCGAAGAGTTCCGTGATGGCCTCGCTGATACGGGCCGGATCAACGGTTTCCGTGCCAAAGGTTTCCACGTACGTTCCAACGGGTCGGGCCTGGCCGATGGCGTAGGCGATCTGGATCTCGGCACGCTTGGCCAGTCCGGCGGCGACAACGTTCTTGGCGACCCACCGCATGGCGTACGCAGCCGAACGGTCCACCTTCGACGGATCCTTGCCGGAGAACGCTCCACCGCCGTGCCGGGAGAATCCGCCGTACGTGTCAACGATGATTTTGCGGCCGGTAAGGCCGGCGTCTCCCACCGGGCCGCCGATCACGAAGGCACCGGCGGGGTTCAGGATGTTGGCAGTGTGCGCGATATCCAGGTTGGACGCGGACAACACGGGGTCGATCACGTAGCTGGCGAGATCCGCACGGAGCTGCTCCAGGCTCGCTTCCTCGGCATGCTGGCTGGAGATGACCACTGTTTCCACAGAAACGGGCCGGTCGCCGTCGTAACCTACCGTGACCTGGGTCTTGCCGTCGGGGCGGAGGTACGCGAGCTCGCCGTTCTTGCGGACTTCGGTGAGGCGTTCCGAGAGGCGGTGGGCCAGCCAGATGGGAGTAGGCATGTATGAGGCGGTCTCATCGCTGGCGTAGCCAAACATGATGCCTTGGTCGCCGGCGCCCTGGAGGTCGTAATCGTCTTCCTGGCGGCCTTCGCGGGCCTCAAGGGAGTTGAAGACGCCACCGGCGATGTCGTTGGACTGTTGGCCGATGGAGACGGAAACACCGCAGCGGGCGCCATCGAAGCCGTTGGCGGAGGAGTCGTATCCGATACCGAGAATGGTTTCGCGGACAATCTGCGGGATCTCGACGTAAGCGTCAGTGGTGACCTCACCGGCCACGTGGACCAGGCCAGTGGTGGCCATGGTCTCCACGGCAACGCGGGATTCAGGATCCGCGGCCAGCAACGCGTCAAGAATGGAGTCGCTGATCTGGTCGCAGATCTTGTCCGGGTGCCCTTCGGTGACCGACTCTGAGGTGAAGAGCCGGAGCTTGGACGGGGTGCCATGGTGTTCATGGTGCAGCGGTAAAGTCACTCGTCCACCTTACTGGGTTGCGGGACAGCGGAAACTTCCGTGTGTCCCTTTGCTAAGAATTCGGGTGTGGGTTCGGTTACACAGCGGGAAAAACCCGCGCAAGCTCGGCGCCCACCCGGTCGATCACGGCGGCCGCAACGTCGGCCTTGGAGCCTGCGGCGGACTCCGGTTCTGCCCCGTGGCCTGAAAGGATGACGACGGAGTTGTCGTCCTGGCCAAACACACGACCGATGCCAACATGGTTGACTACCAGGAGGTCGCAGCCCTTGCGCTTGAGCTTGGCTGTCGCGTGCTCCAGGACGTCTCCCTGGGCATCGCCCGTTTCGGCCGCGAAGCCCACGATCAGTTGCTTGCCACCTTCGGCGTTCCGCCGTTCAACGAGCTCGTGCAGGATATCCGGGTTCCGGACCAGGTGCACCAACGGTGCGTCCTCGCCGTCGACCTTCTTGATCTTGGTGTCTGAAACTTCCGCCGGACGGAAGTCCGCCACAGCCGCCGCCATAATCACGACGTCGGAATCGGCCGCCGCTTTCAGCGCCGCTTCCCGCAACTCCAAAGCAGACTCAACGCGGACAAGCTCGACGCCGGCCGGCGGCTCGACGTCCATATGGGCCGCAAGGAAACGGACAGTGGCTCCGGCGGACAGCGCGGCAGCGGCCAGGGCCGCGCCTTGCTTTCCCGATGAGCGGTTGCCCAGGAAGCGCACCGGATCCAAGGCTTCCCTGGTTCCGCCGGCGGAGATGGTCACGACGCGTCCGGCAAGGACGCCGGGGTGGCTGCCTTGAACTACAGGGGATTCCGCGCCGGCCAGCGCCATGGCAGCTGCGAAGATCGCTTCAGGTTCCGGCAGGCGGCCCGGACCCGAGTCTGCACCGGTGAGGCGCCCGGAGGCAGGCTCAAGGACTGTGACGCCGCGGCTGCGCAGCGTCTCCACGTTGGCCTGGGTTGCGGCGTGTTGCCACATTTCCGTGTGCATGGCCGGAGCAAAGAGGACAGGGCCGTGGGCCATGAGAAGCGTGTTGGTCAGGAGGTCCCCCGCCTGTCCGGTAGCTGCCTTGGCCAGGAGGTCGGCGGTGGCCGGAGCAACGACAATCAGGTCCGCCTCATGCCCCAGCCGGACGTGGTTGACCTTCTCCACGTCGTCAAAGACGCTGTTGCTCACCGGATTGCCCGAGAGGGCCTCCCATGTAGCCACACCAACAAAGCGGGTCGCCGCTTCGGTGGGAATGACTGTCACCTTGTGACCGGCTTCAGTAAAAAGCCGGAGGAGCGATGCAACCTTGTAGGCTGCGATCCCTCCCCCGACTCCGAGGACTATGCGCACGTGACCTCCGTCAACAGGCAGCCTGTTTTATTCTGCGGGCTCGATCGGCGTGGAGACCAGGAGGCCTTCGTTGATCTCGCGCAGGGCGATCGACAGCGACTTTTCGTTCAGCTTGGTGTCGACCAGCGGGCCAACGTACTCGAAGAGACCCTCGTGCAGCTGGGCGTAGTACGCGTTGATCTGGCGGGCACGCTTGGCGCCGAAGATCACCAGGCCGTACTTGGAATCGGCAGCCTCAAGCAGCGAATCGATCGGCGGGTTGATGATGCCTTCAAGGTTCGTGGACACGAATTCTCCAAATTCTAGCGGGCCAACAAATGCAGGCGCTTTAGCGCCCGTGCGGGGTAAGCCCCATGAGTGAAACAAGCTCGTCCGCTGCCCGGCGAACGTCGTCATTGATGACGGTGTGGTCAAACTCCGGTTCAGCAGCAAGTTCCAGTTTAGCGGTTTCCAGCCTGCGCTGCTGTTCCTCGGGGGTTTCGGTGCCCCGGCCCACCAGCCGACGCACCATTTCATCCCAGCTCGGCGGGGCCAGGAACACGAAATTGGCGTCAGGGACTGCCTCTTTCACCTGCCGGGCACCCTGCAGGTCGATCTCGAGCAACACCGACTTCCCTTCGGCAATCGCTGCATTCACCGTGCTGCGGAGGGTTCCGTACCGGTTGTGTCCGTGGACAACAGCCCATTCGAGAAGTTCACCCGCTGCAACCAGGTCATCAAATTCTTCAGCGGTCTTGAAGAAGTAGTGGACGCCGTCCTGCTCTCCCGGACGGGCGGCCCGGGTAGTTGCCGAGACTGAGAGCCAGACCTCCGGATAGTTGTCCCTGATGTAGGTTGAAACGGTTCCCTTGCCAACGGCAGTGGGGCCTGCAAGGACAGTCAGTCCAGGATTCTTGCTCACGGATTCCTTCGGGGAGATGCGTCAAACGCTTTGCTGGGTATCCATAAAATCTACCAGCGCCCGGGCCTGGTGAATTCCCAGCCCCCTGATCCGCCGGGATCCGGCGATTCCAATCTCCGCCATGATCCCGGCGGCCCTGACGGGTCCAATACCCGGCAGGGCCTCCAGCAATTCCACGACCCGCATGCGGGCTATCGCCTCATCGGTGGTGCCCGACGAGATCAGCTCGGCAATGCTCAGCTCACCGCGCTTGAGCCTTTCCTTGGCTGCCGCACGCACGGCGCGTGCCTTGGCAGCCTTTTCAAGGGCATCGGAACGTTCCTGCGGTGTCAGCTCTTTAAGGCCCACTGCCAAACCCCTGTCAGATCGAGATTGTGATCCAGATCACGCGGACTGATCCTGAACCTACCGGCAGGGGCCCGGTTGCGCAATGCAGCCAGGCAACTTACTCGGAACGGAGCCCATCCCTGGTCTGCTCGGTAGCAGCCCGCAAGGCCGTAACCGAGGGTCCAGCGGCCAGGATTCCCCGGCTCGATGTCGCGAGGACAGTCGGATACGCGGCCCCAAAAGTGGCACGGAGATCGGCGGGGGTAGCGCCCTGGGCACCGAGTCCCGGGGCCAGGATGGCACCACGGACCGGACCGAGGTCGATGTCGAGCTCCTCCAACGCCGAACCAATGGTGGCACCCACCACCAGGCCAATCGAACCCAGTACCCCGTCATAGCGCGCGTTCTCCGCGGCGGCCTCGGCCACAATGCGCCGGGCAACGGAATCAGCGCCGCCAACATGCTGGACGGACTTGCCCTCAGGGTTGGATGTTAACGCGAGCACAAACACTCCCCTGCCGTATTGGGCGGCGAGATCCAGCGCCGGACGCAGCGACTCAAAGCCCAGGTATGGGCTCAAGGTCACAGAGTCCGCGGCCAGCGATGACCCGTCCCGCAGCCAGGCATCGGCGTAGGCAGCCATCGTGGAGCCAATATCACCACGCTTGGCGTCAGCGATGCTCAGGACACCCGCATCCGAGGATGCGGCCAGGGTGCGCTCCAGCACTGCCATGCCGGCAGAGCCGTGCCGCTCGTACAGTGCCACTTGCGGCTTCACCGCGGCAGCGAG
This sequence comes from Paenarthrobacter sp. UW852, assembly GCF_024608385.1. Classification (NCBI taxonomy): domain Bacteria; kingdom Bacillati; phylum Actinomycetota; class Actinomycetes; order Micrococcales; family Micrococcaceae; genus Paenarthrobacter; species Paenarthrobacter sp. UW852. Next base: position 164,951 of record NZ_JAMSGY010000001.1, on the reverse strand, counting down.
GGAACCCACGGCCTCCACCACCGTCAGCGAAAAGCGTTCCAGCCCGGCGGCGTCGTCGTTCAGTCCCCACTCAGCAAGGAGCTGCGGGTGCGGGTCGATCCCGACGCACAGCGGACCGCGGGCCGTCATGGCGGCAGCCAGCCGGGAGCCGAACGACTCCCGGACCGGCTGCTGTTCCACGTGTGGCGAAGCAGACTCAGGCATTGGCTGCTTCCACTGCCGCTGCCAGGTTGCCTGCGTGCTCCTGCAGGCTGGTCACGGACCATTCGTACGTCCGCAGCGCTTCAATGGCCTGCACAGCGGCGTTGAACTCGGCAACGGTGGTGATGCAAGGAATGCCGATGGACGTCGCTGCGGCACGGAGTTCGTACCCGTCGCTGCGGGCTTCGCCGCCTGAGGGCGTGTTGAAGACCATGTCGATCTCGCCGGCAACGACGAGGTCGGCGATGGTTCCTTCGCCTTCGGCGCTGCTGCCCTCGGCGACCTTGCGCACCGGAGTGGCCTGGATGCCGTTGCGGCGCAGGACATCTGCCGTGCCACCGGTGGAGACGATCTCGAAACCGAGGTCCGAGAGGCGCTTGACGCCCATGATCACCGAACGCTTGTCACGGTTGGCGACCGAAACGAAGATCTTGCCTTCGGTGGGCAGTGCATTGTTGGCGGCAGCCTGGCTCTTGGCGAAGGCGGTGTCGAAGTGCTTATCGATACCCATGACCTCGCCGGTGGAGCGCATTTCAGGGCCGAGCAGGGAGTCCACAACCTTGCCCTCCGGGGTGCGGAAACGGCTGAACGGCAGGACGGCTTCCTTGACGGCAACCGGAGCGTCCAGGGGCAGCGTGGAGCCGTCCCCCGTCTCCGGCAGCATCTTGTAGGCAGTGCGGAGCTGGTTGATGGTGACACCCGTGCCGATGAGCGCCGCGGCCTTGGCCATCTGCACACCCGTGGCCTTGGAGACGAACGGGACCGTGCGGGAGGCCCGCGGGTTGGCTTCAAGGACGTACAGGACATCGGAAGCCAGCGCGAACTGGATGTTGATCAGGCCGCGGACACCCACGCCCTCTGCGATGGCACGCGTTGCGGTGCGCACGCGTTCGATCACGTTGTTGCCAAGGGTGATCGGAGGAAGCACGCAGGCAGAGTCACCCGAGTGGATGCCGGCCTCTTCGATGTGTTCCATGATGCCACCGAGGTACATGTCGGTGCCGTCGAAGAGTGCGTCGACGTCGATTTCGACGGCGTCCTCAAGGAAGCGGTCGATCAACACCGGGTGGTCCGGGGTGATCTCGGTGGCGTTGGCGATGTAGCGGGAGAGGTTGGCTTCGTCGTAGACGATCTCCATGCCACGGCCACCCAGGACGTACGACGGGCGCACCAGGACCGGGTAGCCGATCTCATCGGCGATCTTCTTGGCGTCCTCGAAGGAGACGGCGGTGCCGTTCTTCGGGGAGGTCAAGCCGGCTTCGTCCAGCACGCGGGCGAAGGCGCCACGGTGCTCGGCGAGGTCGATGGCCTCAGGCGAGGTGCCCAGGATCGGTACGCCGGCATCGGCGAGCTGCTGCGCCAGCTTGAGGGGAGTCTGACCGCCGAGCTGCACGAAGACACCCATGACGCCGCCGGTGCGTTCTTCTGCCGCGATGACCTCGAGGACGTCCTCAAGGGTCAGCGGTTCGAAGTACAGGCGCGTGGAGACGTCATAGTCGGTGGAGACTGTCTCGGGGTTGCAGTTGACCATGACGGTCTCGTACCCGGCCTTGCGCAGGGCCATCGAAGCGTGCACGCAGGAGTAGTCGAACTCGATGCCCTGGCCAATGCGGTTGGGGCCGGAGCCGAGGATGATGACCGAGGGCTTGGCGTGCAGGCCCACCTCATCTTCTTCGTCATAGGACGAGTAGTGGTACGGAGTGTAAGCGGCGAACTCTGCAGCACAGGTGTCCACCGTCTTGTAGACCGGACGGATGCCCAGTGCCTGGCGGACACCACGGACCACTGCCTCATTGTTGTGCGTCAAAGCACCGATTTGCTCGTCGGAGAAACCGTGGCGCTTGGCATTGCGCAGCATTTCCTCGGTGAGCACGCCGGCCTTGCGGATCTGCTGCGCAGTCTCGTTGAGCAACTGCAGCTGGTCCAGGAACCAGGGGTCGATCTTGGTGGCCTCGAAGACCTCTTCCAGGCTGGCCCCGCCCAGGAGGGCCCGCTGCACCTGGTGCAGCCGGTCGGTGGTGGGACGCTTGGCCTTCTCAAGGAGCTCGGCAACTTCGTATTCGGGAACGGAGCTGAAGTCCAGCTGCGAGCCCTTCTGCTCCAGGGAACGCAAGGCCTTCTGCAGGGCCTCGGTGAAGTTGCGGCCCATGGCCATGGCCTCGCCGACGGACTTCATGGTGGTGGTGAGGGTGTTGTCCGCTGCCGGGAACTTCTCGAATGCGAAACGGGGAACCTTGACCACAACGTAGTCCAGGGTCGGCTCGAACGATGCCGGCGTCTTCTGGGTGATGTCGTTGGGGATCTCGTCAAGCGTGTAGCCCAGGGAGAGCTTGGTGGCGATCTTTGCGATCGCGAAACCTGTTGCCTTCGATGCCAGGGCCGAGGAGCGGGAAACGCGGGGGTTCATCTCGATGACCACCACGCGGCCCGTGGCAGGGTCGATAGCGAACTGGATGTTGCAGCCACCGGTGTCCACGCCGACTTCGCGGATGACGGCAATGGAGACGTCTCGCAGCTTCTGGTACTCGCGGTCCGTCAGGGTCAGGGCCGGAGCTACCGTGATGGAGTCGCCGGTGTGGACGCCTACGGGATCGAAGTTCTCGATGGAGCACACAACAACGACGTTGTCGTTCTTGTCGCGCATCATCTCCAGCTCGTATTCCTTCCAGCCAAGGATGCTCTCTTCGAGCAGGACCTCGGTGGTGGGGCTGTACTGGAGGCCCTGGCCGACGATGCGGCGAAGGTCGTCCTCGTTGTACGCCAGGCCGGAGCCAAGCCCACCCATGGTGAAGGAAGGACGGACCACCATCGGGTACCCGAGGTCTTCCGCTGCCGCAAATGCTTCGTCCATGGTGTGGATGATGTGGCTGCGTGCGGACTCCGCGCCACAACGTTCCACCACGCCCTTGAACTTCTCGCGGTCTTCGCCGAGCTCGATGGCGGCAATGTTTGCACCAATGAGTTCCACGTTGTACTTCTCCAGGACACCGTTCTTATCCAGTGCGATGGCGGTGTTCAGTGCCGTCTGGCCGCCCAGGGTGGGCAGGATGGCGTCCGGGCGCTCCTTGGCGATGATCTTCTCCACCACCTCGGGGGTGATGGGCTCAACGTAGGTGGCATCCGCGAACTCGGGGTCCGTCATGATGGTGGCGGGGTTGGAGTTCACGAGGATGACGCGCAGGCCTTCCTCCTTGAGGACACGAAGGGCCTGGGTGCCGGAGTAGTCGAACTCGGCTGCCTGGCCAATGACGATCGGGCCTGAACCAATGACGAGGACGCTCTTGAGATCTGTACGCTTGGGCATTACTTCTTGTCCTCAGTCTTGGAGTCGTTGGAGTCGTTGGTGTTATCGCCTGTGGCCTTGGACTTGGTGTCGGCCATGAGGTCGATGAAGCGGTCAAAGAGGTAGGCGGCATCGTGCGGGCCGGCCGCGGCTTCGGGGTGGTACTGGACCGAGAACGCGGGGATGTCCAGGCAGGCGAGCCCTTCAACGACGTCGTCGTTCAAGGAAACGTGGCTGACTTCAACGCGGCCGTAGCGCTCTTCCGGTGCCACCGTGGCGCCGTTCAGCGGCGCGTCGACGGCAAAGCCGTGGTTCTGGGAGGTGATCTCCACCTTGCCCGTGCGGCGGTCCATGACAGGCTGGTTGATGCCGCGGTGGCCATAACGGAGCTTGTACGTACCAAATCCGAGGGCGCGGCCGAGGATCTGGTTGCCGAAGCAGATACCGAAGTACGGCAGCTTCTCGTCCAGCACCGAACGCAGGAGCTTCACTTGGTGATCGGCCGTCGCGGGGTCGCCCGGACCGTTGGACATGAAGAAACCGTCCGGGTTCACGGCGTTGACGTCCTCAACCGTGGAGGTAGCCGGCAGGACATGGACACGCACGCCGCGCTCGGCAAAGCGGATCGGGGTCATGGCCTTGATGCCCAGGTCCACAGCGGCGATGGAGAACCGCGGTTCGCCTTCCCAACCGTGGTCCTTGGGTTCAACAACATAGGCCTCGTCAATGGAGACTTCCTCGGCCAGGGCTGCGCCTTCCATCGGAGCACTTGCCAGGACGGTGTCCAGCAGCTCCTTGTCGGTTGCCTGGGCGGCCTCGCCGGAGAAGATGCCTGCGCGCATGGTCTTGTGCTCGCGGAGGTGGCGGGTGATGGCGCGGGTGTCCACGCCCTGGATGCCGACAACACCCTGGTCCGTGAGTTCGTCATCCAGCGAACGCTCGGAGCGCCAGTTGGAGGGTCGGCGCGCGGCGTCGCGCACAATGTACCCGGCCACCCAGATGCGGCGGGACTCGGCATCTTCACTGTTGACGCCCGTGTTGCCGATGTGCGGCGCAGTCTGGACGACCAGCTGACGCGCGTAGGAAGGGTCGGTAATGGTTTCCTGGTAACCGGTCATGCCGGTGGCGAATACCGCTTCACCGAGCGCGGTCCCCTGGGCGCCGTAGCTGCGGCCGCGGAACATGCGGCCGTCTTCGAGCACCAGCACTGCTGCTGAGGAGGTGGGGGTGGTGGCTGCTTTACTATCCGTCACTTTATTACTTTCCACTATCGGCATCTGCCTGAGGGGCTGCGGAGATCAATTCCTGGAGGGCTTCGAGGAGGAGCTGCTTGTCGGCTGCGTGTCTGGACCGGAAACCGGTGTCCAGTTCGCGGGTGCCCAGTTTCCAGCTGATGACCACGAGTCCGTCCTTTTCGACGAACTTCCCGGTCATGCCGTCTGCTGGGTGGCTGTCCTGCACAGCCGAGCGCGGGATAAAGACCGGGGCGGCGCCGGATCGGTCAAACAGCACGCCTTCGGCGTGAATGCTCAGTTCCGCGTTGGTCCGGATGCCCAGGCCCTGGACGGCGATTCGGTCCAGCCAGTCGCCCGCGGTCGTGGTGGCCACGTATTGGCCATCTGCGACGACGGTGGCAGGGGTCAGCTGCTCCGGAACCTCGGGGAGGCGTTCGACGTCGGTTTGTCGCCTCAGTCGGTTCCGCCAACCCAGCCAGAGCATCGCCAGCACCACGGCGATCAACGGAACCGTGATGAGCACGGTCAATGTCTGGTTGTCCATCAGTTACCGCTGACTGCAGGGTAGCGGTACGGGGTGTTGAGTTTGCCGTCGAGGACAGTGGGGTGGCCCTTGAAGAAGGTCGCCACCACTGAACCGGGCAGCTCTTTGCCCTTGAACGGTGAATTGCGGCCCATGGTTGCCATTTTATGGGGGTCGACGGTCCAACGCGCAGCCGGGTCCACCAAGATGACGTTGGCGGGCTCCCCGACGTCCAACGGGCGCCCTTGGTCGGCAACGCGTCCGATCACGGCCGGAGTAAACGAGGTAACCCTGGCGAAGTCTGCCCACGACATAAGGCCGGTTTCGATCATGGTTTCCTGCACCACTGAGAGCGCGGTCTCCAGGCCGGTCATGCCCATTGCTGCCTGTGCCCATTCACACTCTTTGTGCTCACTGGGGTGCGGAGCGTGGTCGGTGCCCACGACGTCGATGGTGCCATCGGCGAGGCCCTCGCGCAGTGCCTGCACATCGGCGTCCGTGCGGAGCGGCGGATTAACCTTGTACACGGGATCGTAGCTGCGGACCAGTTCGTCGGTCAGGAGCAGGTGGTGCGGGGTGACTTCAGCGGTGACGTTGATGCCGCGGGCCTTGGCCCAGCGTACGATCTCCACGGAACCGGCGGTGGAGACGTGGCAGACGTGCAGGCGGGAACCAACATGCTGGGCGAGCAGGACGTCGCGGGCAATGATGCTCTCCTCGGCCACGGCCGGCCACCCTGTCAGCCCCAGCACCGCCGAGACAGCGCCTTCGTTCATCTGTGCCCCGGCGGTAAGGCGGGGTTCCTGCGCGTGCTGGGCCACGACGCCGTCGAACGCTTTGACGTACTCCAGTGCGCGGCGCATGATGACGGGATCGTGGACGCAGATGCCGTCATCGGAAAACATCCGGACCTGGGCGCGCGAGTCCGCCATGGCGCCGAGCTCGGCAAGCTGCTCGCCGGCCAATCCCACGGTGACCGCGCCGACCGGACGCACGTCAACCCAACCGGAGGCTCGGCCCAGACTGTGGACCTGCTCGACGACGCCGGCAGTGTCCGCTACCGGGTTGCTGTTGGCCATTGCATGCACGGCGGTAAAGCCACCCAGCGCAGCGGCCCGGGTTCCGGTCTCCACGGTTTCAGCGTCCTCGCGGCCCGGTTCGCGGAGGTGGGTGTGGACATCGACCATGCCCGGCAGTGCGATCAGGCCCTTGCCGTCAACGACCGTGGCGTCGCCGTCCGCGAGGTCCTTCCCGCGCGCTTCGATGATGCCGTCGCGGATCAACAGGTCCTCAGGTTCACCGCCGAGGATGGCTGCCCCACGAATCAGGTAGGTGTTCTCTGCCATCAGTTGGTCTCCTTGCTGGACTGGATTGCGTTCGGGGCAGCTTCGCGGGAATCCCCGGAGAGCAGCAGGTAAAGGGCGGCCATGCGGACCGAGACACCATTGCGTACCTGCGCAAGCACAGTGGAACGCGGCGAATCCGCGGCGGCCGAGGAAATCTCCAGGCCGCGGTTCATGGGGCCAGGGTGCATGATGATGGTGTCCTTCATGCCAAGGTCATCCAGGGCACGGAGACGCGCGTCGTCGAAACCCCAGCGGCGTGAGTACTCGCGGGTTGATGGGAAGAACGACGCGTTCATCCGCTCACCCTGGACACGCAGCATCATCATGGCGTCGATGCCGGCTTCCAAGGTCTCGTCCAGGTTGTAGCTGACCTTGCATGGCCAGTGCTCGACGCCGATGGGCAGCAGGGTGGGTGGCGCCACCAAGGTGACGTCAGCTCCGAGGGTCTTCAACAACCAGACGTTGGAACGGGCCACCCGGGAGTGCAGGACGTCACCGGCGATTGCCACGCGCATGCCCTTGAGATCGGCTCCCGTGGAAGCCGTTCCCTTGAGCTGGGCCCAGTGCCGGCGCATGGTGAACGCGTCCAGGAGTGCCTGCGTGGGGTGTTCGTGGGTGCCGTCACCGGCGTTGATCACGGCAGCGTCAATCCAGTCCGTCGCTGCGAGGCGATGGGGTGCCCCGGAGGCCCAGTGGCGGATGACCACCGCGTCAGCGCCCATGGCAGCCAACGTCTGTGCGGTGTCCTTGAGCGACTCGCCCTTGGACACCGAGGAACCCTTGGCTGCGAAGTTGATGACGTCAGCGGACAGGCGTTTGGCTGCGGCTTCGAAGGAGATGCGCGTACGGGTGGAGTCCTCGAAGAACAGGTTGACCACTGTCCTGCCGCGCAGGGCAGGAAGCTTCTTCACTTCACGCTCGCCCACTGCCGACATTTCCTCGGCCGTATCCAGGACCCGGATGGCATCGAAGGCGCTGAGGTTCTCGGTGGAAAGGAGGTGCTTCACTTGCCCGCCTCGATCACGACTTCGTTGACGGGCACGCCATCCACGGTGTCGATTTCCTCCAGGTGGACCCGGACTTTTTCGGAACTTGAAGTCGGCAGGTTCTTGCCAACGTGGTCTGCTCGGATCGGCAGCTCCCGGTGGCCCCGGTCCACCAAAACGGCCAAACGGACAATCCGCGGGCGGCCAAGGTCCACCAAGGCATCCAGTGCGGCCCGGATGGTACGGCCTGAGTACAGGACGTCGTCGATCAGGACGACCACTTTGTTGTCAATCCCCGACAACGGCAGGCGGGTGTGGCGCGGGGGCCGGGTGGGCTGGTGCGAGAGATCGTCACGGAACATGGTGACATCCAGTTGGCCGACAATCGTTTCGGCGTTAACCGTGGGGTCGGCAGCTGCGATTTTGTTGGCGAGCCGCACGGCCAATGGATAGCCGCGGCTGGGAATGCCCAAAAGAACCAAATCCTGGGAGCCCTTGTTGGCTTCAAGGATCTCGTGGGCGATACGAGTGAGCGCACGGTCAATGTCCGCCTGGTTGAGGACAACCCGCGACGGCAGGTGCGCTGAAGTGACTTCAGTCATCGCTCGTCTCCCCTTTCCCCGCCTCACGGGACGGAATTAAAAAAGGAATATTTGCTTTTCCAAGCTACCACAACGCCAGTTTCCCGCTTCACCCGCGGGCGCTGGGCGGCACGAGTTTAAGCTCACATTCCCCGCCGTGGAATAGGCTCATTCCCATGACCATGAACCCTCACGGCCAACCCTATCCGCGGCCCTATGTGGAACCTGGCGCCAACCCCACCTGGATGGGGCGGGTGCAGCCCGCCAACTACCAGCACGCTCCAGGGAATCCGGCATCACTCCCCCAACAAACCTGGGCAATGCCGCCGGCGCCGAAACGCTCCATGGGCACACTTCCGCTGGTCATCGGTGGCGGGATCCTGGCACTTGCCAGCCTGCTGCTGGTACTCCCCTTCCTTCTGGGCAACACGGGAATCACTGGCTTCGTGATTGGCTTCGTCGCCTCCCTCATTCCGTTGACCGTGGTGCTGCTCACCGTCCGCCTCATTGATCGCTGGGAGCCGGAACCAAAGCGGCTCCTTTGGTTCGCCTTCACGTGGGGCGCCGCCGTGTCCATCGCGGGCACGCTGCTGATCCAGCCCTTGTTCGCGCTGGCCGCACCCACCAGCAGCGAAGAAGCCTTCACCTACTTCATGGCCACCGTCCAGGCGCCAATCGTCGAGGAGTTCACCAAGTCGCTGGGACTGCTGGTACTGATCCTCGCGGCCCGGAAATACTTCGACGGACCCGTAGACGGCATTGTCTTTGCCTTCACCATCGCCGCCGGATTCGCGTTCACGGAAAATATCCTCTACTTCGGGCGGGAGATTGCCTCGTCGACCGATCCCGGCACCGACTTTGTACGGATTTTTATCCTCCGCGGACTCATGTCGCCATTCGCCCACGCCGTGTTCACCGGCACCACCGGGCTGATCATGGGCTTCGCCGCCCGCAGATGGCATCCCGGCTATGCAGTGCTGGCGTTCTTCGTGGGCTTGTTGCCGGCCATGTTCCTGCACAACCGATGGAACAGCATGGGCCAGGACTTCCTGGTGGAGTACTTCGTGGTCCAGGTTCCCATTTTCCTGACGGCAACTGTGGGGATCATCCTGCTTCGCGTGGCCGAAGGGAAGCTCACGCGCCAACGACTCCTCGAATACGCCCGTGCGGGATGGTTCACACCCGCTGAAGTGGAGATGCTTGGCACGTCCAGGGGCCGGCGCCAGGCCCTGCGCTGGGCGTCGTCCCGGGGAAGGACAGCGCAAATGCGGAACTTCATCAAAGGCGCCACGGCTTTGGCCTTCACCCGCCAGCGCATCCTTAGCGGTCGTGACGTACCGGTCCACCAACACGACGAACTCGAGCACCTTCGCGCCATACCTGCCCTGAGGGCGGCAGTCCTCCAATAGTGCGTGGACGGATCCTGGACAAAAAAGGACCCCCTTCCCGGTTACCCGGGAAGGGGGTCCTTCTAACCTTTGCCGCCGATCAGGCCAGCAGTGAAGGCTTGAGCTTCTGCAAACGGCCGAGCAGGCCATTAATGAACGCCGGCGACTCGTCCGTGGACATCGTCTTGGCAAGGGCGACGGCCTCGCTGACGGCTACACCATCAGGAACTTCGTCGTTGTAGAGCAGTTCCCATGCGCCGATACGGAGGATAATCAGGTCCACGGACGGCATCCGCTCCAGGGTCCAGCCCTGGGCGTAGGTCTCAAGGAATTCGTCAATGGTCGCCTGCATGGAGACCACGCCTTCAACGATTTCCACCGTGTAGGGGTTGATCACGAGGTCTGTCTTCTCCCGGCGCGCCTTGAGCGCATCGAAAGCCGAGACGGAACGCTGCTCCGCTTCGAAAAGTACTTCCAGAGCCCTGCTACGGGCTTTACCGCGGGCGCTCACTAGTCGTTGACCCGGCCCAGGTAGCTGCCATCGCGGGTGTCGACCTTGACCTTGGTGCCCTGTTCGACGAACAGGGGTACCTGGATCTCGTAGCCGGTTTCAACAGTGGCAGGCTTGGTGCCTGCGGAGGAACGGTCACCCTGGAGGCCGGGCTCCGTGTAGGTGATTTCGAGGACGACGCTCGGGGGAAGTTCGATGTAAAGCGGGGTGCCCTCATGGATGGCGATGTTGACCATCTGGTTCTCGAGCATGAAGTTGGTGGCGTCGCCTACCGTTGCACCGGAAACGGTGATCTGGTCGTAGTCCTGGGTATCCATGAACACGAAGTCTTCGCCGTCCTGGTACAGGTACTGGTAGTCGCGGCGGTCAACCGTTGCGGTTTCAATTTTCAGGCCGGCGTTGAAGGTCTTGTCGACCACCTTGCCGGACATGACGTTGCGCATTTTGGTGCGGACGAAGGCGCCGCCCTTGCCCGGCTTGACGTGCTGGAACTCAATGATGTTCCAGAGCTGGCCCTCGAGCTTCAGTACGGTCCCGTTCTTGATGTCGTTTGTGGTTGCCACTCGTATCCTCTGGTTAATCGCACTGGTTCTAGCTGCCAGCTATCTATGCCAAGCAGGCGTGCCAATCGGCGCGCCAGCGCGTATTTATCAAAAATCCAAAAACCATTCTACCGGCAAAACCGGCCGAGGCTTGCGGGCGGCGTTTCCGGTGGCTCCTAGGAAGCCAGTTCCAGCACGTTCCGGGCGCGCTGCAGGGCCACTGCGGACGAGTAGATGAGCGCGGCATCAGCAGCCATCGCCACGCGCAGGTCCAAGGCCTTGGCGAACTCTTCCGACGCCGCCAGCGCATTCCCACTGACAAAGTAGGCACGGCCAAGGTACTGATGGACGATCGCTTCCTTGGAACTGCCCTGGACATCATGCAGCAAGTGCCTGAACAACTGCACGGCGCGGTCCAGGCGATGGGTGGCCCGGTGCACTTCGGCTTCGAAGATCCGGAGACGGAATGACTCGGGATCCTTATAGCGGGCCTCGGCAAGGAGCTCAGCGGCTTCGTTTGGCTGGTTATCGAGCAGGAGGGCCATGATCCGGTCCGCTGGATCCTCGGAGGCCGCCAGTGCTGCTTCCATTGCCTCTTCGTTGACGACGACGGGAAGCAGCGTGTCCGGGTTCATGCGGACGCCCGGGAAACCGGCTGTCGGCCAATCGCTCACGCCGTCCTGCAGGGCGATGGTCATGATGCGATTTCCTGGTAGGCCGCAAACAAGAGCGAAGTGTCAGGAACATCCAGGATGCCCGGCTTGGCGATGCCGTCAAGGACAACAAAGCGCAAAAGATCGCCACGGGACTTCTTGTCCCGGCGCATCCCATCCAGCAAACCCTGCCAGCGGTCCCTGCGGTAGGTGATCGGCAAGCCCAGGCTCTCCAGGATGGTGCGGTGCCGGTCGGCGTCGGCATCGGACAGGCGGCCCACGCTGCGGGACAGCTCGGCGGCGAACATCATGCCCACCGATACAGCGGCACCGTGACGCCAGGAGTAGCGCTCAACCAGCTCGATGGCGTGGCCCAGAGTGTGCCCGTAATTGAGGATCTCGCGGAGGCCGGATTCCTTCAGGTCCTGTGACACGACGTTGGCCTTGACGGAGATGGCCCGCTCAATGAGCTCGCGGACAACGTCGGAGCCGGCATCCATGGCGGCCTCGGTCTTGTTTTCCAGCAAGTCCAGGATCACGGGGTCGGCGATGAAACCGCACTTGATCACTTCGGCCATGCCGGAAATGAGCTCATTCTTGGGCAGGGTCTGGAGCGTGTCGAGATCAACAAGCACGGCCGCCGGCGGGTGGAAGGAGCCCACGAGGTTCTTGCCCTCTGCGGTGTTGATTCCGGTCTTGCCACCCACCGAAGCATCCACCATGCCCAGGAGGCTGGTGGGCATGTGGATGACCTTGACGCCCCGGAGCCACGTCGCTGCCACAAAGCCCGCGAGGTCGGTCACTGCCCCGCCGCCCACGGCAACTATGGCGTCGGATCGGGTGAAGTCGTTTTGTCCCAGCACCTGCCAGCAGAACGCGGCAACCTGGATGTGCTTGCCTTCCTCGGCGTCCGGGATCTCCGCCGTGAGCGCCGTGAAACCGGCAGCCTCAAGCTCGTCACGGACGGTATCGCCGGTCAGGCGCAAGGCACGTGGGTGGATGACCAGCACCCGTCGAACACGCTCACCGAGCTTGGCCGGCAAGGACTCCAGAAGGCCGCGGCCCACCACGACGTCGTAGTTTTCGCTGGCGGCCTGTCCAGTCACCTTGATGACCGTTGCTTCGTTGCTCACTTTTCAACTTCCTGTTTCAAGGCTGCATGCTCGCGCAGCCGCGCCTCCAGCTGGAGGCCGATTTCCGCCACGGATTCTGAACGCACATCAATGACCAGGTCCGCGAGACGTTCGTAGACGGGACGCCGGGTGGCAAAAAGCAATTCCCAGCGTTCCATGGCGTCACCCTGCAGCAAAGGCCTCCCGGTGTTACGCGCAATCCGATCGGCGACCGTTTCCGCGTCACATTCGAGGTAAACCACAGTGCACTCGCCCAGCAGTTGTTGGGTGCCGGTGTCCAGGACCGCTCCCCCGCCAAGGGAGATTATGGCCGGTTGCGCCTTGGCTGACTCGATGGACTTCGCCACGGCACGTGCTTCAATTTCACGGAACGCGTGCTCCCCGCGCCCAGCGAAAATGTCTGCGATGCTGCCATGCGCGGCAACAACCACTGCGTCGGTATCCACGAAGGGCAGACCCAGCTGCTGAGCAAGTTGCTGGCCGATGGCCGATTTACCGACGGCCATTGGACCCACCAGGACGACAGGGCGGCCAGGCCGGATATCGGGGACCACTACCGGCCGACCGAGTCCAGGGTGGCCGGGATGCTGTCGAGGTAGCTCTGCAGGTTGCGCTGCGTTTCGGCAACGGAGTCGCCGCCGAATTTCTCGGCGATGGCTTCGGCGAGAACGAGAGCAACCATGGCTTCGGCAACGACGCCGGCGGCGGGCACCGCACAGACGTCCGAACGCTGGTGGTGGGCCTTGGCAGGCTCTCCGGTGCTGACATCGATGGTGCGGAGCGCACGCGGAACCGTGGCGATCGGCTTCATGGCGGCGCGAACCCGCAGGACCTCGCCAATGCTCATGCCGCCTTCAATGCCACCGGCACGATTGGTCTGGCGGACAATCCTGCCATTCTCGTCCTTGAGGATTTCGTCGTGGGCAGCCGAGCCGCGTCGAGCAGCGGTCAGGAAGCCGTCCCCAACCTCCACGCCCTTGATGGCCTGGATACCCATGAGTGCAGCGGCCAACCGTGAGTCGAGCCGACGGTCCCAGTGCACGTAGCTGCCCAGTCCAGGCGGAAGCCCGTAGGCGAGAACTTCGACAACTCCACCCAGGGTTTCGCCTTCCTTGTGGGCAGCATCCACCTCGGCAACCATCGCGTCCGAGGTCTCGCGGTCGAAGCAGCGCAGGGGGTCGGCGTCAAGCGCCAGGACGTCCTTGGGCAGCGGCAGGGCCCGCCCTTCCGGAACCGTCACGCTGGCAATGGAAACAGTGTGGCTCACCAACTCGACGCCCAACTGCTTCAGGAACTGGGCCGCGACAGTGCCAAGGGCAACGCGGGTGGCAGTTTCCCGGGCGCTTGCACGCTCAAGGACCGGACGGGCTTCGTCGAAGCCGTACTTTTGCATGCCCGTGAAGTCGGCATGGCCGGGACGGGGCCGGGTCAAGGGAGCGTTGCGTGCCTGGTCGGCGAGCACTTCGGGGTCCACAGGATCAGCAGCCATGATCTGCTCCCACTTGGGCCACTCAGTGTTGCCCACCTGGATGGCGACTGGGCCACCTTGGGTCAGGCCGTGCCGGACGCCACCCAAGATGGTGACTTCATCCTGCTCGAACTTCATCCGGGCACCACGTCCGTAGCCCAAGCGGCGACGCGCCAGCGCGTCGCGAATCTGCCCACTGGTGAGTTCAACACCGGCGGGCACGCCTTCAACAATTCCGATCAGAGCCGGACCGTGGGATTCACCGGCAGTCAACCAACGCAACATATAACCAATCCTGCCATGTAAGGCTTCTAGAACACCCGCCGGGGAAGCCCGACTGAGTCGCACATCACATCTATGACGGCGGCATCCACGTCACAGCCGCTGAAGCGCCTGATCTGTTCCGCCGCCTGGTACATCAGCATCTCCAGCCCGGGAACCACCGCTCCCCCATGGCCGCGCCACACTTCGGCCAGGCGGCTCGGCCAGGGATCATACGCGACATCCAGGAGCACACCGGCCCCGGTTCCGGGCAATGCCGCAAGCTCCTCAGCCAATGAGTCGGCCGCACGCGGCGGGAAGGTCGAGATCACCAGGTCCGTTCCGGCAATGGCGGTGGCTGCTTGCGTCAGCGGCCGGACAGCAATCGACATTCCGACGGCGGCCGCAGCAGCTTCCGCTTCGCCGGCACGTCCTGCGTCACGGACGAAAACGTCCACGTGGCCGGCACCAAGTTCGCGGGCAGCGGCGACGGCCGCGGCGGAGGTGCCTCCGCCACCGAGGATGGCGGCATGCGGAGTGGAGGCAACACCGGCGTACCGGACCGACTCAACAATCCCAGCGACGTCAGTGTTGTAACCTACACGACGCACCGTCCCGCCGTCGTTCTCGAAAGCCACGGTGTTGATGACTCCCAGCTGGGCGCCTGCCCCGCGGACTTCGTCAACTTCCTGGACCATGGCCGACTTCAGCGGCATGGTCACCGACAAACCGCACCATGATTCATCGCCGACCAGCGATGCCATGAACTCCGGAAGGGCGGCAACCGTCACGTCAATGGCCGAGTAGTCAATGTCCACGCCGAGCTTGGCGTAGGCGGCGGTGTGCAGCGCTGGGGATTTCGAATGCGAAATCGGATGCCCCAGGACTGCGGCACGACGACTCACACACACCGTCCCGCGTTGGCCTGGCACCATGCATTGTATTGCTCCACATAGGTTAAGTGCTCAGCCAGCGTCTTGGAGAACTTGGTCTCCTTGGTGTCCAAGTTGATCGTCACCCAGTACAGGTAGTCATTGGGGGTCGGTTTGGCAGCAGCGTCGATCGCAGTCTTTCCCGGTGATCCGATGGGACCCACAGGCAGCCCAACATTCGCGTACGTGTTGTACGGGTTTGATTTGTCGGCCTTTTCCTCTTCCGTGACGTGGAAGGACTTCCTGCCCAACCCGTACGTCACCGTAGCGTCTGACTGGATAAGCCCACTGGTTTCGACGTTGTTGGGTTTGAGCCTGTTGTAGATCGCGCCGGCCACGTTTCCGTAGTCCGCCTGGCCACCCTCAGCCTGCACGATACTCGCGATGGTCACGGTGTCGTACTGCTTGGCGGGATCGGTGATCCCCTGGGACTTCAGCTCGTCCAGTGTGGTGTTCACCAGCTTCTGGAGGATGTCCTTTCCGGAGGTCCCGAGATCGAACCGGTACTCCCCGGGAGCCAGGAAGCCCTCAAGGTTCTTGGCCTTGGCAGGCACGCCGAACTGCGCCGGCGATTGGTTCAAGGCGTTGAGTTGCTGCAGGGGAATGCCTGATCCCTTGGAGATTGCCTCCAGGGATTCAGTGATCCGCAGGCCCGCACTCAGCGCGAAATACATGACCTTTGAAGCGTCCTTGTTGGCGAGGACGGCCACAGCATCGGAGTTCTTCATCTCGGTACGGAACGTAAATTCGCCCGGCGACAACTCGGCACCTTCGCTCATGAACTCCTTGACGAAGGAGTCAGCATCAGCAACGACCTTGTTCTGTACCAAGGCGTTCGCCACAATTTTCGGCCCGGAGCCTTCGGCCACAGTAATCTTCACTGAACCGGTACCGGGACCTGGATAGTCGGTGACCTTGTCCATCCCCAGCAAAGGCTTCAGGAACTGGGCTCCTATGGCAATCGCGGCCACGAACACGCCGAGCGTGATCAGTAGGGCAAGAACACGACGGCGTCGACGCGCCTTCTTCGCCGCAGCCTTGGAGCCCGGGGCTTCCACCGGGGCAAGAACCGGGGCAATGAGGTCGTGATGGTCTTCATGGTGGTCAACGTGGTGTTGGTCATCATGATGAACATCGTGTACATCGAAAGCGTGGTCTGCGTACTCGTGGTGGTCAACGAGGAGCGCTGCATGCTCGGCGTGCTCCACGTCGCCTTCAAGTTCGTGGTGCTGTGGTTCGTGGTGCTGGGGTTCGTGGTGATGTAGTTCGTGGTGCTGGGGTTCGTGATCAACGTGTGCAAGGTGCGCCTGCTCCGGATCTTCGTGCCCAGCTTCGTCGTGGTGTGCCCCTTCTTCCGTTTGCGGCACGTGGGCTTCAGCCTCTGGCCCGTCAACGGGGGCCACCGCAGCGGGAGCCGTCTCCGGCGCTGCGGGATGTGCTTCTGATGCGGGATTTGCCTCAGATGCGGGGCGTGCTTCGGGGGCGGCCGGCGCAGCAGGCTCAGGCTGCACCAATGGAACGGGTGGCTTGGCGGCTTCCGGACGCGCGACCGGCACCGGTGGAGCAGCGGGGGCCGGAGGAACCGCGGGAACGGGGCGCGGCAGCTCGACGTCGGCAGGCGGGTCAGTTTCACCGGGCGTTGCTTCAGGAACGGGTACCACGTTGTGGTTCTGGGTGGCGAGGAATCGTTCCCGCGCGCGCAGCTCTTTGCGGGTCAGCGGCATGCCGCCGCCCGCAGCACCGGTGGAGGGGTCGTTGTTGACCGGGCTCACAGTTGCAGTCCCCTCGTAGAAGAATCGGGTTCACTGCCGGAGGCAGCCTGCAGCGTTGGGGCACTGCCGGGCTTTGTGGACTGCGCCGGTGCCTGCACTCGGCGACCAACGTCCGTTCCTCTGGCTTTTTGCATGTCGATTGCTTGCTGGAGTATCCCAGCAGCAGCAACCTGATCAACCACTTTACGGTGGTTCTTGCTGCTCATGCCAGCTTCGTGCAGGTTGCGGTGAGCCGTAACGGTGCTGAGACGCTCGTCAATCAGGGCCACAGGGATGTCCGAACCGGCGAGGAGAAGCTCGCCGGCCAGGAGTTCTGCGTAATCTGTGGCCATCTGCGCTGACGCGCGTTCCTCACCTTTCATGGTGCGGGGAAGGCCAACAAATATCTGCACTGCCGGCAGCTCCAGGGCGTGCTTGACGATGACGCGGACGTCGGTGTTCTTCTTGGCGTTCCGGCTCACCGTTTTGAACGGGGTCGCCAGGATTCCGTCCGGATCGCAGATCGCCAAGCCCACCCTGACGGTGCCAACGTCTACCCCCAGCTTGATGCCCCGGGGGTAGACGCCATTGTTCGTACTCGCAGCCACCGTCAGCGCTTGGCTATCGCGTCCACCACCGCTGTGAGGGCCTCAGGGACCTTCCCAGCGTCGGTGCCGCCGCCTTGGGCGACGTCATCCTTGCCGCCGCCGCCACCGCCGAGGATGCCGGCAGCCGTGCGAACCAAGGCGCCGGCTTTTACGCCTGCCTCGCGGGCGGCCTCGTTCGTGGCAATCAGGATGACAGGACGGTCATTGCTGACACCTGCGACGGCCACTGTGGCGGCGTCGGAGCCCAAACGGTTACGCAGATCCAGGGCAAGGTTGCGCAGATCGTCCGCACCACCCACCTGGCCGGCGTCGTGGGCGATAACACGCACACCCGCTGCATCCTTTGCCGTGCCCACCAGGTTGGCCGCAGCTGCCGTGAGCTGCTCCTTGCGGAGCCGGTCAAGTTCCTTCTCCGTGGCCTTGAGCTTGCTCAGGGTGCTGGAGATACGGTCCGCGAGCTGCCCGGAAGGCACCTTCAGCAGTTCGGTGAGCTCGTTGACCAACGCGCGCTCTGCTGCCAGGTGACGGAACGCGTCCAGGCCCACGAAGGCCTCGACACGGCGGTTTCCTGAACCAACCGACTGCTCTCCCAGCAACGAAAGGCTGCCGATCAGGGAGGTGTTGGACACGTGGGTACCACCGCACAGCTCACGGGACCACGCGCCGTCGATCTCCACGACGCGCACTTCGCTGCCATAGTTCTCGCCGAAGAGTGCCATGGCGCCCAGCGCCTTGGCCTCAGCAAGGCCCATCACCTTGGTATCCACGCGGAAGTTGTTCCGGATGGCGATGTTGGAGACTTCTTCGATTTCCGACCGCGTAGCCGTGCTCAGGCCTTCACCCCAGGCGAAGTCGAAGCGCAGGTAGCCTGCCTTGTTGTAGGAACCACGCTGGGTGGCTTCCGGGCCAAGGATCTGGTGCAGGGCGGCGTGCACGATGTGGGTGCCCGTGTGCGCCTGTTCGGCTGCGTGGCGGCGTTCACGGTCGACGGCGGCGCGCACCAACGCGTCGGAGCCAATCTCACCTTCGCGGACAATCGCCTTGTGCACGCTCAGGCCCTTGATGGGGCGCTGGACATCCAGGACCTCGACCACGAAGCCATCGCCGGTGATGAGGCCTGTATCAGCGGACTGTCCGCCGGCTTCTGCGTAGAACGGGGTCTCGTTGAGGACCAGCTCAATCTCGTCACCGGTGGACGCATGTGCCACTGCGCGTCCGCCGCTGACGATGCCGCGGACCTTTGCCTCGCCCTCGAGTTCGTCGTAACCGGTGAAGACGGTTTCGCCCTTGCCCAGGAGCTCTTGGTACGCGCTGAGGTCGGCGTGGCCGCCCTTCTTGCCCTTGGCATCTGCCTGGGCGCGCTGGCGCTGCTCGAGCATGAGCGCGCGGAAGCCTGCCTCGTCCACCTTGAGGCCGGCCTCTTCAGCCATTTCCAACGTCAGGTCGATCGGGAAACCGTAGGTGTCGTGGAGGGCGAAAGCATCGGCGCCCGAGAGTGGAACGCCAGCAGCCTTGGACTCAGCCACCGCATCTTCCAGGCGCGCAGTTCCGGATGCGATGGTGCGCAGGAACGCCTTCTCTTCGGCGTACGCGATGCGGCTGATCCGCGCGAAGTCCGTCTCAACGATGGGGTAGACGCCCTTCATGGCGTCGCGGGAGGCGGGCAGGAGGTCCGGCAGGCAGGCCTTCTCCACGCCCAGCAGGCGCATGGCGCGGACGGCGCGGCGGATCAGGCGGCGCAGCACGTAGCCGCGGCCCTCATTGGACGGAGCAACGCCATCAGCGATCAGCATCAAGGCCGAACGGATGTGATCGGCGACCACGCGCATACGGACGTCGTCCGTGTGGTGGGGATCCTCGGGAGTCTCAGCGGAGGTGTACTCGCGGCCGGACAACTCAGCGGCTTTATCGATGACGGGACGGACCTGGTCGGTCTCGTACATGTTCTCGACGCCCTGCAGGATCATTGCAAGACGTTCCATGCCCAAGCCGGTGTCGATGTTCTTGTTTGGCAGTTCGCCCACGATGTCGAAGTCGACCTTGGAACGCACATTTTCGATCTGGTACTGCATGAACACCAGGTTCCAGATTTCGATGTATCGGGTTTCATCGGCCAGCGGGCCACCCTCAATGCCGTAGGCCGGTCCACGGTCGTAGTAGATCTCCGAGCACGGACCCGCCGGACCCGGCTGGCCGGTGTGCCAGTAATTGTCCGACTTCCCCATGCGCTGGATGCGCTCAGCCGGAATGCCGGTGTTCTTGAGCCAGAGTTCCTTGGCTTCGTCGTCCTCTTCGTAAACCGTCACCCACAGGCGCTCGGCAGGGAGTCCGTAGCCGCCGTCGTCGACGCTGCTGGTAAGCAGCTCGAACGCAAACTTGATGGCGTCTTCCTTGAAGTAATCCCCAAAGGAAAAGTTGCCGCACATCTGGAAGAACGTGCCGTGGCGGGCGGTCTTTCCGACTTCCTCGATGTCACCGGTACGGATGCACTTCTGCACGCTCGTAGCGCGGCTGTAGGGCGGCTCCTCGCGGGCGGTCAGGTACGGAATGAAGGGAACCATCCCGGCCACAGTGAAGAGAAGCGACGGGTCGCTGGAAACGAGCGACGCGGAGGGAACGGCGGTGTGGCCCTTGCTGACAAAAAAGTCCACCCAGCGCTTGGTGATCTCCTGCGACTTCATTAGCTGATTACTTACCCTTCTCAATTCACTGCACACGATGTGCGCGGACCGGCTGGTGCCGTTCCGCAGCTTTCCATTCTGCCCTGTTGCGGCCTCGGGAGCGAAACGCTCCCGCTAGCGGCGGCCTGCCCCGTCGTCCTGGATTCCCAGCGCCGCCCGCAAATCCTCTTCGCGCTGGTGCATGCCGGTTCGGACCGCATCGGCAAAATCAAAGAGGCCGTCGGCCATGCGGCCTACGGCGCGGTTCAGCCCTTCCGGGCCGAGATTGGCCTGCGCCTGCGTTACTTTGCGGAACGCTATGACGCCGATGGCGACGCCGATACCCATCCAGACAATTCTTTTCATCGGTTTCTCCCGTTGATTCAGCGGCTGCGGCGGCCGGAGGACGGTGTGCGGCGGCCAGCGAATGCTGAACGTACGCCGTAGCTGAATGCCGCCACCTTGATCAGCGGTGAGCCCACGGTGGCAGCAACCAGCGACGAAAGCGCCGAGATGTTGGCCGAGGCATCGGAGACATTGGAAGCTATCCCGTCAACTTTCTTGAGCTGTTGGTTGGTGGTGGTGACCGTGGCGGTCACTTCGTCCATCAGGGGCGTAGCGCCGTCGCTGATGAGCCGGATGGAGGTGCGGACTTCGTCAAAAACGCCGCCCAGCTTCAAGATGGGCACGGCCAACAGCAGGACAAGGAGCGCGAACACTCCCGCTGCGATGAGGCCGGCGATGTCGCCACCAGACATAGAACTCTTCTCCTAGGATCGTTGCGCTGCCCTGCGCCCACCGGTTCCCGGCGCGGCCAAGGCCTCCCCCAGTACCTTACCTACAAAGGGCGGGCACCCGGGATACAAAGAAGCCCGCGGCGGCTGCCACGGGCTTCTTTGTATACGCTGCTTGGATTTAGCGTGCGTAGAATTCGACGACGAGCTGCTCTTCGCAGATCACGGGGACCTCGGAGCGCTTGGGACGGCGAACCAGGCGTGCCTGCAGGGCGTCGATCTTGACGTCCAGGTAAGCCGGAACGTTGTTCAGGACGTGTGCACCAGCAGCTGCCACCTGGAACGGGGGCATAACCTCGGAGCGGCTGTGAACGTGGATGAGCTGGCCTTCGCCAACGCGGAAGGACGGACGGTCCACGCGAACACCGTCAACCATGATGTGGCGGTGCACAACCAACTGGCGGGCCTGTGCGATGGTGCGGGCGAAGCCTGCACGGAGCACCAGGGCGTCCAGACGCATTTCGAGCAGCTCAACCAGGTTTTCACCGGTCAGGCCCTTGGTGCGGCGTGCTTCTTCGAAGGCACGGGTCATCTGGGCTTCGCGGATGCCGTACTGGGCGCGCAGGCGCTGCTTTTCGCGCAGACGTACGGCGTAGTCGGAGTCCTGCTTCTTGCGGGCACGGCCATGCTCACCGGGGCCGTACGGGCGGCGCTCCATGTACTTGGCGGCCTTGGGGGTCAGAGCAATGCCGAGTGCACGCGAAAGGCGTGCGGTACGGCGAGCACGAGTGTTGTTAGCCACTTGTGTCCTTCCAATTACTGCGGTGTGTCAGTGTTACTGGCCTCCATCAGGGAGAGCATCGGCCAACCGCTGCCTCTTGCTACTAGCCCGGGCGCACAGCACTATGTAAGAAATCTTCAAAGGGATTGTGCGTCGGGCCATGCCAGACAAGGATCCATCCTACCACGCACAGTGGCAGCGCCGGCCCCTGGCTGGTCCTGGCCGCTACTCGCCACGCACGATCTTGCGGAGT
This sequence comes from Paenarthrobacter sp. UW852, assembly GCF_024608385.1. NCBI lineage: Bacteria > Bacillati > Actinomycetota > Actinomycetes > Micrococcales > Micrococcaceae > Paenarthrobacter > Paenarthrobacter sp. UW852. The sequence goes on along the minus strand of NZ_JAMSGY010000001.1, from coordinate 143,121 downwards.
CGCTCCAGCCTGGCGGCGATGTCCCGTTCGGCGCCGTTGTTGGTGGGCTCGTAATAGTCCTTGCCCACCAGGTCGTCCGGCGGGTATTGCTGCTGTGCCACACCATGGGGTTCGTCGTGCGCGTACTTATAGCTTTTTCCATGGCCCAATTGCTTGGCCCCGGGATAGTGCGCGTCCCGCAGATGCATGGGGATTCCACCGCCGTATCCGGCCCGGACATCGGCAATTGCCTTATTCAATCCCATGTACGCGGCATTGGACTTGGGCGCGGTGGCCAGGTGGACCACGGCTTCCGCGAGGACGATCCGACCTTCCGGCATTCCGATCAACTGGACGGCCTGCGCAGCAGCCACGGCTGTCTGCAGCGCCGTCGGATCTGCCATGCCAATGTCCTCGGCTGCTGAAATGACGATGCGGCGGGCCACGAACCTCGGGTCCTCGCCGGCCTCAAGCATGCGCGCCAGGTAATGCAGGGCGGCGTCGACGTCGGAGCCGCGGATGGACTTGATGAACGCGCTCGCTACGTCATAGTGCTGGTCTCCGGCCCGGTCATAGCGCACCGCCGCAGCGTCGAGGGCCCGCTCGGTGTGGCGCAGCTCCACCACCACTGGGTCCGCGGACTCGCCGTCGTCCTCGGCTGCGGAGTCACCGAATGCCACGCCGGCGGCAGCTTCCAAGGCCGTCAGGGCCCTTCTGGCGTCACCACCGGACAGGCGCACCAGGTGGTCCAAAGCCTCGTCACTGAGCGTCACCCGTTCAGCCAAGCCCCTGGCATCAACCACCGCCTTTTGCAGCAGTCCTGAAATGTCGTCGTCGGTCAGTGGCTTCAACGTCAGCAGGAGTGAGCGGGACAGCAGGGGCGACACCACCGAGAACGAAGGGTTTTCGGTAGTGGCGGCCACAAGCACCACCCAGCGGTTCTCGACGCCGGGCAGCAGCGCATCCTGTTGAGCCTTGTTGAAGCGATGGATTTCGTCAAGGAAGAGGACGGTGGTCTTCTTGTAGAGGTCCCGGGCGGTCAGGGCCTCGTCCATGACTCTCCGGACGTCTTTGACCCCGGCAGTGATGGCCGACAATTCCACGAACTTCCGGCCCGGGCCGCGGGCGATAACATGCGCCAGTGTGGTTTTGCCCGTTCCCGGGGGTCCCCAGAGGATCACGGAGCTGGGCCCGGCCGGGCCTGCCGCTTCGGCACCGGCGGCCAGCTGGCGAAGCGGCGAACCCTGGCCCAGCAAATGCTGCTGTCCCACGACGTCATCCAGGGTGCGGGGCCGCATCCGCACGGCGAGGGGGCTGCGCTGGGAAGCCATCCAGTGCGCGTCTGACGGCGCCCGGAGGGACTCCGGCATGCCGGGCAGGTCCTCCGACTCGTCGTCGTTATCAGCACCGGCACCAAAGAGATCTTCCACATGGATAGGCTACTCATAGTTCCAGCAAAGGAGACATCGACGTGGGCCGCCCCGATTCCACACCGCTGCCGAAGCAGCAAGGAACCACCACCCGCTTGGCGCTGGTACCGGCCCAGCGGCTCAGCGGATGGGTGGACAGGTTCGCTGCCGGTCATGGACCGTTGCAGGAAGAGATGATCGACGACGGCCTGGTCCTGCAGGCATCCGACGGCGCGGTGGCTCTCCTGCGCGCCCCCTGGCCCGTGGACGGAAGGCCCGGGCGGGGTGCAAGCAGCATTGAAAGGCTCGCTTCCCTTGCCACCCAGGAGCGCGGCCTGGGCATCCTCCTGGTCCGCCGGGGCGGTTTCGCCGTCGCGGCGGCCAGCGGCCAGCGTGTCCTCGCTTCAAAAGGTGGCAAGCGCTACGCCGATGCCCGGACCACCGCCGGATACGCCACAGAGGTCTTTGCCGGTCACCTGATCGAGTACATCGTTCCAGGTGGCGACAGGGCGCTGGTGGATCAGGTCCTCGCTGAACCATCCCTGGGGGCCGTGGCAGGGCGGACGCGGCTGGCCCTGCTGGACATCCAGGACCCCAAACCAGCGGTCCTCCAGAAAGCAGCCGCGGAGTCGTGCGCCATCAGGATTACCGTGACCAACCCGCCCCCTAGCAGCCGCTGAGGGCACGCCTGATGGGAGCCTGCCGGTAAAGGTAGCTGCCGTAGTTGGTGAACCCCGCCTGTGCGTAGAGCGACTGCGCCCCCTGGTTGGCTGCGGTGACCAGCAGCCAGAAGCCCTGGAGCCCGCGCTCGGCGCCGGAGTCCAGCAGCGCCGCCAGCACCAGACTGCCGTAACCGCGCCTTCGGTGCGTGGCCGTCGTCGCCATGCCGTAGATGCCGCCCCAGCCATCAGCCGCGGCTAGGCGTCCGACGGCGGCTGGTACGCCGTCGTCGTCCCTTACCAACGCGTACAACGCCGGGCAGCCGAGCAGGATCCGGCGGGCGACCCCAAGTTCTGCTGCACCGCCGCGACCATCCACCGACCACCACACGCTGAGCCATTCTTCGGAAGGTTCATCGCTGAGCTCGACGTTCCGGCTGGAAGCGGGCGCGGGCAGTCCTTCGAGGCCGCGCACCATGATCCGCGTTTCAGACTGCTTGGTGAAGCGCTGCGTGTCCAGCATGGTGTTAAGGGCGGCGCTGCGGGGGTCGTCGAAGACCTGGAAAATGAGCGGGAGGCGCCGCTGCCGGTACCACTCAGACGCGGAGCGGAGGGATGCAGCAAGGTCCGGGGCGTCGTCGGCAGAGTCAATGATGGTGCGCGGCCAGACGGAATTGGCCCTCTGCGTCACCCCTTCGGACGCGCGCAGCACCCACTCCCCTGTGTCTTCGCGTTCAAGGGCAGGCCACGCCTTATCCATGAGCGTTTCCAGGTGTGCTTGCTCGAGCATGCCTCGACGCCTTTCATTCGCAGTAACACCAAAGGCCCTCCACCGCAGTGGAGGGCCTTTGGTCGTAGTGCTATTCGGACTTGTTTTCCGCCTTGGCGGCAGGCTTGGCCTCGGGCCGGAAATCGACGCCCGCTTCCTTGCGCTGCTGGGCCGTGATGGGGGCAGGTGCCGCGGTCAGGGGGTCGTACCCGTTGCCGGTCTTCGGGAAGGCAATGACATCGCGAATGGACTCCACGCCGGCGAGGAGGGCCACAACGCGGTCCCAGCCCATGGCCATTCCGCCGTGCGGAGGTGCGCCGTACTTGAAGCCTTCGAGCAGGAAGCCGAACTTCGTTTCTGCTTCTTCCTTGTCCAGGCCCATGAGCTGGAACACGCGTTCTTGCACTTCACGGTCGTGGATACGGATGGAACCGCCACCGATCTCGTTGCCGTTGCAGACAATGTCATAGGCGTAGGACAGTGCCGATCCGGGATCCTTGTCGAAGGTGTCCAGGTACTCCGGCCGCGGCGAGGTGAAAGCGTGGTGCACAGCTGTCCACTGTCCGCCTCCCACAGCGACATCACCGGAAGCCACTGCTGCTGCGGCAGGCTCGAACATGGGAGCGTCCACAATCCAGACAAACGCCCAGTCGTTGGGATCAATCAGGCCGGTGCGGTGCCCGATTTCGACGCGGGCAGCGCCGAGGAGCGCCCGGGCTGCGGACTTCTCACCGGCAGCGAAGAAGATGCAGTCGCCGGGCTTGGCGCCAACAGCGTCGGCCAGGCCTGCCCGCTCTTCCTCGGTGAGGTTCTTCGCAACCGGGCCAGCCAGTTCGCCGTCTTCCTTGAAGAGGACGTAGGCCAGGCCCTTGTGGCCACGCTGCTTGGCGAATTCCTGCCACCCGTCCAGGGTGCGGCGCGGCTGGGAAGCACCGCCGGGCATGACCACTGCTCCGACGTACGGGGCCTTGAAGACGCCGAAGTTGGTGTCCTTGAAGAACTCGGTGAGCTCCGTCAACTCCACGCCGAAACGCAGGTCCGGCTTATCCGAGCCGTACCTGGCCATGGCGTCCAGGTACGTCATGCGGCGGATCGGTGTGGGGATTTCGACATCGATCAGCTGCCACAGTGCCTTGACGATCGCCTCACCGAGCTCAATGATGTCGTCCTGGTCAACGAAACTGGCTTCGATGTCCAGCTGGGTGAACTCCGGCTGGCGGTCGGCACGGAAGTCCTCGTCACGGTAGCAACGGGCGATCTGGTAGTACTTCTCAAAACCGCCCACCTGGAGCAGCTGCTTGAAAAGCTGCGGCGACTGCGGCAGCGCGTACCAGGAACCCGGGGCCAGGCGCGCCGGTACGACGAAGTCGCGGGCGCCTTCCGGCGTCGAACGCGTCAACGTGGGGGTTTCGATCTCCACATAGCCACGCTGGTGCAGCAGTTCGCGGGCTACCCGGTTCGCCTCGGAGCGGAGGCGGAGGTTGCGTGCGGGGCCGGGACGGCGAAGGTCCAGGTAGCGGTGCTTGAGCCGGGCTTCCTCACCGACCTCCACGTGCTCGTCAATCTGGAAAGGCAGGGCGTCGGAGGTGTTGAGGATAACAACCTTGTCGGCGATGACCTCGATTTCACCGGTCGCCAGGGCCGGGTTTTCGTTGCCTTCAGGACGCTTGTTGACGGTACCCGTCACCTGCAGCACGTACTCGTTCCGCAGGCCATGGAAGACCTCTTCCTCACGGACAACCACCTGGGCGACACCGGACGCATCACGCAGGTCAACGAATGCAACGCCACCGTGATCACGGCGCCGTCCCACCCAGCCGGCCAGGGTAACGGTTTGTCCAATGTGCTCGGAGCGAAGCGATCCGAGGTCATGTGTGCGCAGCACAGCATTCCTTTCAGCATGAAATTTAACGGGACCGCTGCAAAGCGGTCCCGTCCGAGTTTACCCGCCCCGGCCGCGCCTCCCGCCACAGGCGGGACAAGCTCTGTGTGCGTATCAGGCGGTTGTGGTGACGCGTACGTGCAGGTCCTCTTCCGACGGCGTCCAGCTGGACGGGTCAGCATCAACCTGTTCACCGGAACGAATGTCCTTGACCTGGTGCTTGCCGTCGTCGTCGGTGAACCACACGAAAGGAATGCCCCGTCGGTCGGCGAACTTGATCTGCTTGCCGAACTTCTCGGCTTTGGCGGCGACTTCCGTGGCGATCCCCCGGCCCCGCAGCTGCGCTGCGATGTCCTGGGCGGCGGCCCAGCTGTCGTCCGTGTTCAAAGCCACGAGAACTGCTGTGGGTACCGAACGCGATGCCGTTGCCAGTTCCTGGCTGAGGATGCGGGAAACCAGGCGCGTCACGCCGATGGAAAGCCCGACGCCGGGGAACTTGCGGTTGCCCTTGCTGGCCAGGGCGTCGTACCGGCCGCCCGAACAGATGGAACCGAGCTGCTCATGGCCCACCAGCACCGTTTCGACCACAGTTCCGGTGTAGTAATCCAGGCCGCGGGCGATGCTGAGGTCCGCCACGACCTTGCCGGGGGCACGCTGGACCGCGGCCTCAATAACCTGCTGAAGCTCGCCAAGACCCTCTTCAAGAAGCTCATCCTTGACCCCCAGCGCGCGCACCTTATCCACGAACGAGGTGTCTTCCGTGCGAATGCTGGCCAACTGAAGGGCGAGGCCGGCCTGTTCGTCCGTCGCCCCCAGCTCAGTCTTCAGGAGCTCGGCAACCTTCGCGGCCCCGATCTTTTCCAGTTTGTCGATACTGCGCAAGACCCCGGCAGTGTCTGTGAGGCCAATGCCGCGATAGAAGCCTTCGGCGAGTTTCCTGTTGTTGATCCGCAGCCGAAAATCCGGAATGGGCAGCGCACTCAGGGCCTCAGCGATCACCAGGGCAATTTCGACGTCGTAACGGAACGGCAACTCGCCGTCTCCCACGACGTCGATGTCGGCCTGGGTGAACTCACGGGCACGGCCTTCCTGCGGACGCTCGCCACGCCAGACCTTCTGGATCTGGTAGCGCCGGAAAGGAAACGCCAGGTAGCCGGCGTTTTCCACAACGTAGCGGGCGAACGGCACAGTGAGGTCGAAGTGCAGGGCCAGGGCGTTAGGGTCCGTTTTGGCGGCGTCACCGTCGTCGTCCTGAAGCCGGCTGAGGCCGTAGACCTCCTTGTCGATCTCGCCTTTGCGAAGCAACTGGCCAACTGTTTCGACGGCCCGGGTTTCAATCGATGAGAAGCCGTGCAGTTCAAACGTCTTCCGCAGCGTATCGAGCACGTGGAGCTCCACCAACCGCTCCTGGGGAAGCCACTCGGGGAATCCGGACAGGGAGGCGCTACGTGCCATGGAATGTGTCTCCTCAGAAAGCTGACGCTGGCAACAGCTCCGCAGCTTTAAACATCCAATCGGCGTTTATAAGGCGGGCGTCCAGCCGGTCATGCATAAACTATGTGCGGCAGCCAGTTTATGCTTTCCGCGCGTGCACATCTAATGCAGCATGCCCGCATACTGCCCGGCAGCCATCGGAAGCGGGACACAATCAGGAGGACTCTTGGCTACAAGGTCGCGGGATGACCGCGAATCGAAACGTCGCATCAGGCAGATGGAAGCCAAGCGTGCCCTGCGGCAGGAACAGGGCAAGCGACGCAAACGCGACAACACCATCGCCATCAGCGCCGGCGCGGCAGCCGTGGTCCTGGCTGTCGTGATGCAGCTGACTGTCTTCAGTTCCAATCCCACCGAGGCCGAGTTCGCCGCCGCCGAAGCCGGCCTGAGCTCTCCGTCCGCTTCGCCGTCGGCTTCCAACAGCGCCGACATCCCCAGCCCGGACACCGCTGCCGGCAAGACCTTCACGGGTGACTTGGTTTTGAACGGTGGCACGCTGGGCGTTGAGTTGAACGGTACCGCCGCACCGCAGGCAGCAGCGGTACTGAAATCACTGGCGGACGCAGGCTATTACAACGGGGCAAACTGCCACAGGCTTACGACGGCGGAAACCTTCGGCCTCCTGCAATGCGGCGCGAAGACCGCCGACGGCTCGGACGACGCCAACTACCGTTGGGGCCCACTGGAAAACACCCCCACGGACAACAAATACCCCGCCGGAACGATCGCTGTTGCCCGCACCGGCAACAACGCCTACGGCAATGGCCACCAGTTCTTCATTGTCTATAAGGACACCACCATTCCCGCCGACACAGCCGGCGGCTACACCGTGGTGGGCAAAGTAACCAGCGGCCTGGACGTTGTTACGAAGATCGCTGCAGCCGGCCTCAAAGCCGGCGCAAACAGCGGCGACGGCGCCCCTGTGGCACCTGTCACGATAGACTCGTTCTCTCTGAAGTAACCAACTCCTGGCCCCAGCCCGGGGTGCATTACCCAGCAGTCCCTCCAAGCGAAAGACTTTTAGCGGTGACAGACAGTCAGAAACCCGACGAAACAGCAGTAGCGGCCAACGAAGAAGCTGCCGGACAGGCGCCAGCCGCGCCCCGGCCGACGCCTTCCGCAGCCCCGTCTCCCGCGGCTTTCGCGGCCCGCCCCAAGGCTCCGGCCGCCGTCGTCCCTGCCGCTCCGGCTGTTTCATCGGCGTCGCTTGCTGAGGCAGCGAAGTGGGGCCGCGCAGAAGGGGACGGCCATGTGTTCCTGACACTGGACGGCGAAGAAATCGCTGTCGGCCAGTACCCCGGCGTCAGCCCCGACGAAGCACTGGGCTACTTCGCCCGGAAATTCGACGACATCATCGCCCAGGTGGTCCTGCTCGAACACCGTGTGGAGTCCAAGGCACCTGCCACGGACATGCAGAAGACTGTGACGCACCTCCGCGAACAGCTCGCTGAGCGCAACATGGTGGGCGATATCCGCTCGGCGGAAAGCCGCCTTGACGCTTTGTCGGCCCAGATCGTTGAGCTGGAAAAGACTGAGAAGGCTGCTCACGAGGCCGTACGCGCCAGCGAACTCGCTGCACGTGAGGCCATCGTTGCCGAGGCTGAGTCCATTGCCGGCCAGGATCCGGCCCACATTCAGTGGAAGACCTCCAGCGCGCGCATGAACGAGCTGTTCGAAACCTGGAAAGCAGCACAGAAGAGCGGCGTCCGCCTTGGCCGCAGCAACGAGGACGCCCTGTGGAAGCGGTTCCGTTCCGCACGCACCGTCTTTGATCGCCATCGCCGGGCCTACTTCTCCCAACTGGACAGCAACAACTCTGCTGCCAAATCAGCCAAGGAAGCCCTGATCGCCGAGGCTGAGGCACTCTCCTCCTCCACTGACTGGGGCTATGCCGCCGGGGAATACCGCAGGCTCATGGACCAGTGGAAGGCCACGCCGCGTGCGAGCCGCAAGGATGACGACGCCCTGTGGGGCCGCTTCCGCGCAGCGCAGGACGTGTTCTTCAGCAACCGCCAGGCAGCCAATGACCAGATCGACCAGGAATACACCGCGAACCTGGCCGTGAAGGAACAGCTGGTCGCCGAGGCACAAGCTCTTCTGCCGATCAACGACCTCAACTCCGCCAAGAAGGCCCTCCAGTCCATCCGGGACCGTTGGGAAGACGCCGGCAAGGTTCCCCGCGCCGACATGGGTCGCATCGAGGCAGGTCTTCGCAAGGTCGAAGACGCTGTTCGTGAGGCTGAGGAAGAGAAGTGGCGTCGGAGCAATCCGGAAACCAAGGCACGCACCAACAGTGCGTTGTCCCAGCTCGAAGCCGCCATCGCTGGCCTCAAGGAAGACTTGGAGAAAGCCGAAAAGGCAGGCGATCAGCGACGCATCAAGGCGGCCCGCGAAGCCCTGGAAGCCCGCCAGGCCTGGCTTGACCAGATCCAGCGCTCGGCCAGCGACCTCGCTTAGCACCACCTGACGTTCCCGTCCTGCAGGCTCCGTTCCGGTTATCCACATAGCCGGGGCGGAGCCTGTACTCGTTGGGTGGCCGCACGGAATGATCGGTGGATGGTCCCCGTTGCAACTGCCCCACACTTAGTGGAGCCCGTACTGTCCGAGCTCTACTCCCCCAGCCGCCTTTTTACCTGGAATGAATTGCAGGGCATGGCCATCGACGGCATCCTCCTGCCGCTTTACGGGAAGAGTTATGCCTCGCCAGGCGTGGCTGTCACTTACCGCCTGCGGGCCCGTGCTGCGGCCATGACAGTGCCGGAGAGGATTCGGACCAAAGTGGTGGCCGGAAGGCTGACCGCGGCATGGATCTACGGCTGCGCGAAGCCCCCTGAACGCCTGTCCCTCCTGGTCGATGCGAAGCACCGGATATCCAGCCTGCGGGGAGCTGCTGCCTGCAGTCTCCACGAAGTCAGGCTGGGACAGCTGGATGTGGTGAGCATGGGCGGGATGCTGGTCAGCAGCCCGCTGCGCACCGCAGCCGATATCGCCCTGCACGTGGAAACAGAACGTGCGCTGCCCGCATTGAAGCGCCTCCTGAGCCGGGACGAGCTCGGCATCAGGCTGCGACTGCTCATCCTGGCCGTCGAGGCCGCCCCCAGGGTGCCCCACAAGAAGCGGGCACTGGCCACCCTGGCACTGCTCGATAATGGACCGGGTTAGCTGCGGCGCCGGTTCCCCGTTGTGCGGTAAACGTCGAAGACACCGTCGATGCGACGCACGGCGTTCAAGACATGGTGCAGGTATTTGGGGTCGCCCATCTCGAAAGCGAACTTCGAGATGGCCACCCGGTCGCTGGACGTATGCACGGATGCGGCCAGGATGTTGACGTGGTTCTCGGACAAGATCCTCGTAACATCCGAGAGCAACGATTTGCGGTCCAACGCTTCCACCTGGATCTCCACGAGGAAGACGCTGGACTGGGTGGGGGCCCACTCCACTTCCACAATCCTGTCCGGCTGGTCACGGAGCCCCGAAACGTTGGTGCAGTCCGTCCTGTGCACAGAGACACCGGAACCACGGGTAACAAAGCCCAGAATCGGATCCGGGGGCACAGGGGTACAGCAGCGGGCCAGTTTGACCCACACGTCCCCGACACCACGGACGATGACGCCGGAGTCGGAGAACTTGGACTTTGCAACCTGGGTGGGGATGCTGACTTCTTCAAGATCTTCGTCCGGGGTCTCCTGGCCGCCAAGGTGCTCAACGAGCTTTTCCATGACGGACTGTGCCGACGTGTGTCCATCGCCGACGCCCGCATACAGCCCCGAGATGTCGACGTAGTGGAACGCCTCCGCCACGGCCGACAAAGCATCGTGCGTCATGAGCCGCTGCAAGGGAAGGTTCTGCTTCCGCATGGCCCTTGTCAGCATGTCCTTGCCGCGGTCGATCGCCTCTTCGCGGCGTTCCTTGGTGAACCATTGGCGGATCTTGTTCCGCGCACGTGCCGACTTGACGAAGTGCTGCCAGTCCTGGCTCGGCCCGGCCCCTTCGGCCTTCGAAGTGAAAATCTCCACCCAGTCGCCGTGGTTGAGTTCGCTGTTCAGTGGAACGAGCTTGCCGTTGACGCGTGCACCGATGGTGCGGTGGCCCACCTCGGTGTGCACCGCATAAGCGAAGTCAACCGGAGTGGAACCTGCGGGCAGGGCCATGACCTCACCCTTGGGGGTGAAGACGAAGACTTCCCGGGCGTTGATTTCATATCTCAGGGAATCCAGGAACTCGCCGGGATCGGAAGTTTCCTGCTGCCAGTCCACCAGGGACCGAAGCCATCCCATGTCCCCGTCCCGCGGGCTGCCAGGACCTTGGGCTGTACGGTTGGGCTGGTCTTTGTACTTCCAGTGGGCTGCTACACCGTATTCGGCCCGACGATGCATTTCATGCGTGCGGATCTGGATTTCGACCGGCTTACCGCCCGGACCGATCACCGTGGTGTGCAGCGACTGGTACATGTTGAACTTGGGCATCGCGATGTAATCCTTGAACCGGCCCGGCAGGGGGTTCCACCGCGAATGGAGCGTTCCCAGTGCGGCATAACAATCCCGCACGGAATCGACCAGGACACGCACGCCCATGAGGTCGTTGATGTCGTCGAAATCCTTATCCCTGACGATCATCTTCTGGTAGATCGAGTAGTAGTGCTTCGGCCTGCCGGTGATGGTGGCCTTGATGCGCGAGGTCCGCAGATCGTCGGCGATCTGGTTGCGGATGACGCTGAGGCTCTTTTCACGCTCCGGCGTGCGGTCTCCCACCATGCGGACGATTTCCTCGTACACCTTGGGATACAGCGCCGCGAAGGACAGGTCCTCAAGTTCCCACTTGATGGTGTTCATGCCCAGGCGATGGGCAAGCGGAGCAAAGATTTCCAGGGTTTCGCGGGCCTTGCGCGAGGACGACTCCGCAGAGACGAAGCGCCACGTCCGCGCATTGTGCAGGCGGTCCGCCAGTTTGATCATGAGGACACGGATGTCCTTGGCCATGGCCACGACCATCTTGCGGACGGTCTCGGATTGGGCAGCCTCGCCGAAGCTGACCTTGTCCAGCTTGGTCACGCCGTCCACCAACATGGCGACCTCGGGGCCGAAGTCGCGGGTGAGGTCGTTAAGGGTGTAGGGAGTGTCCTCCACGGTGTCGTGGAGCAATGCAGCCGCGAGGGTGGTCCCCGTCATGCCGAGCTCAGCCAGGATGGTGGCCACGGCAACCGGGTGGGTGATGTACGGGTCACCACTCTTGCGCTTCTGGCCTTGGTGGCTCCGCTCCGCTACGGCGAACGCCCGTTGGATCAGGTCGAAGTCCTCTTTGGGATTATTGGCCCGAACGGTGCGCAGCAGCGGTTCCAGGATTGGCGAGTAGGGGGCGACGCCCCGGCCTGTGAGGCGGGCGAGCCTGGAACGTGTACGTTCCCTCCTGCCGGGGAAAGTCGGGCGCACGCCGCTGTCGATCGGTACCGCACCTGCGGTCCGTCCGGCCACGCCTGTTGTTGGGACGGCCACAGCATTACGGCCATCTTCCCCGCCCGCCGGTGGTGCCGACGTCGCACGTTCTTCCACAGAAGCACCCCTCACAACCTATTTAATTCTCCCAGTCTATTCCCGTCAGCGAATGCTTCTGCAACCGGACAGCACATGACGAGGACGTGGACAAGTCAAAGAGCCGGCCTCCGCAATGCTGCGGAGGCCGGCTCTCTGGTGAAACTGTACTTTGGGGTGGACCTAGACGGTTGCCTCGGCCCTGCGGTGCGATACCTTCTTGGCTTGCTTGACGAGCTCCGGTTCGCCTTGGCGCAGCCAGGCGTACAGGGGCGCGGCGATGAAGATCGTTGCCGCTGTGCCAATGAGGATGCCCACGAACAGTGCCAAGGAGAGGTCCCGCAACGTACCGGCACCCAACAGCCCGGCCCCGATGAAGAGGATGGCTGCCACGGGCAGGACTGCCACCATCATGGTGTTGATGGAGCGAACCAGGGTTTGGTTGACTGCGAGGTTGACCTCTTCAGCGAAGGTACGACGCGTCGACGTCGTGATATCGGACGTGTTTTCGCGGATCTTGTCGAACACCACCACGGTGTCGTACAGCGAGTAGCTGAGGACGGTGAGGAAGCCGATGATGGCCGACGGCGTCACTTCGAAATCGCTCAAAGCGTAGACGCCCGCTGTGGTGAACATGGTGACGAGCATGCCCACCAGTGCCGACAGCGACATTTTCCATGTACGGAAATACAGCGCCATCAGGATAGCGGCCAGCCCAACGAAGACCACCAGGCCGATGAGCGCCTGGCGCGTGACGTCCTGTCCCCAGGTGGGGCCCACGAAGTTGGACGTCACCTCGTTCTCGGTGACCCCGTACGCACTGGTCAACGCGTCCTTGATGCGGTTGGTTTGTTCGTCACTGAGCTGATCCGTCTGGATCCGCATGGTGTTGCCGGCCACGTTCGCGACACGCGGGATGGCCTCGGGCACCACTTCGTGGACTGCCTTCTCGCCGAGCCCGGCGTCGGTGTTGGCCACGTTCGAAACGGTGAACTCGGAGCCACCGCGGAATTCGATGCCGAGGTTGAATCCGCCCTTGACCACAGGGATCAGGATGGACAGAGCCACGGCTACGGCCGCAATGGTGAACCAGATCTTCTTGGAATTGACGAAGTTGTACGAACGCTTGCCCGTGTAGAGCTCATGGCCGAAGGTTGCGAAGCTCGTTGTCATTTACTTCTCCTCCTTGGTCGCCTTGGAGGAGCCGGCGAACTGGCTCTTCTCGGCGAGGCGCCGTTCGGCGATGGTCATGCGGCGTTCTGCTTCGGCTGCTGCACCGGTGTTGCGCGCACGTACCGGCGTCGGCTTTTGATCCGGGGTGCGGAGCCTGCCGGCGCCGCGGTACAGCGGAACAGCGCCCAGACGGTCGGGCGACAGTCCGGAGAAACGGTGTCCTTCGCCGAAGAACCGGGTGCGTGCCAGGACCTGGAGCATGGGGTGCGTGAACATGAACACCACCAGGAGGTCGGCCAGGGCTGTGAGGCCGAGGGTGAAGGCGAAGCCGCGGACGTTGCCCACAGCCACGAAGTAGAGAACCAGGGCAGCGAGGAGGTTGACTGCCTTTGAGGCCAGAACGGTGCGCTTGGCACGCTTCCAACCATTTTCGACGGCGGACACGAGTCCACGGCCGTCGCGGAGCTCATCGCGGATACGTTCGAAGTAAACGATGAAGGAGTCCGCGGTCTGGCCGATGGCAACAATCAAACCCGCAACGCCGGCCAGGGAAAGCCGGTAATTTTCGGTCCAGCCGAGAATGGCAATGGCAAGGTACGTCAAGGCACCGGCCACCACAAGGGATGCAATGGTCACAAAGCCGAGTGCCCGGTATTGGAAGAGCGAATAGACCACAACGAGCAGCAGGCCGATCACACCGGCCAGCAGGCCCAGGCGAAGCTGGTCGCCACCGAGCGTCGCGGAAATTTGCTCCTGTGACTGGATTTCGAAGCTGATGGGCAACGCGCCATACCGGAGCTGGTCGGACAACGCCTTGGCTGATGCCTGGGTGAAGTTGCCCGTGATCTGCGGCTTACCGTCCGTGATGACGGCAAGGGAGCGAGGCGCGGAGATGACCTTGTCGTCAAGGACAATCGCGAACTGCGATTTGGGATCATCCGTACCCTGGGCCTGCGCGGCAGCGTAGAACTGGTTAAGGCGTTCGGTGACTGCCTTGAACTTCGCGGTAGCATCCGCGTTGAAGACGATGTTCACGCCCCAGGAGTTGGTGACAGAACCCTGTGCACCCTGGACCTGGGAGTAGGTCGAGTCGCTGATGTCCTGGCCCTTGACCTCCACCGGTCCAAGGATGTACTTGACCGCGGGAGTCTTGTCCGTGGCGGCCTCGCAGGTGACCAGCGGCTTGGCCGGGTCTGAGCGCTCACGCTTCTCCGTGGACGGATTCACGCAGTCCAGTGCTTCAAATTCCTTGACGACATCGGCAGTGACCCAGTTGATGTCGCTTGCGTTGGCCGGCGCCGCAGTGGGCTTGGGCAGCTGGGCATCAGGGGTACGGGATTCGGCTGGAACGGCAGCCGGGTCTCCCGCAGCGATGACCGGGCGGAAGTTCATGTCGGCAGATGCCTGGATGAGGTCGCGGGTTTCCTTGGAGGGGGTTCCCGGAAGGCTCACTACCACGTTGCGCCCGGACTGGGTGCTGATTTCCGCTTCGGCTACACCTGAGCCGTCAACGCGCTGCCTGATGATGGCAACGGCCTGATTCAGCTGTTCCTCGTTGATTTCGCCAGAACCCTCAACCCTGGGAGCCAGGATCATCTGGGTTCCGCCTTCGAGGTCCAAAGCAAGCTTCGGAGCCCAGCTGGCATGGCCAGTCAGCACTCCGCCACCCAGGACAGCGGTCAGTACAACAAATATTGCGCCTAGCCATGTCAGCACCCTGCGGGCTGAGTTTTTGGGGCCGGTCCTTGCCATTATCGATCTTCCTCTTATCGCCGGACAGCCGCCGGCGGACGCTGGTGAGCGTCTGCCGGCGGCTCTCCGCTGCCGTAGAAGTTGTCCAGCGCGGTGTTGCCGCGGCTGACAGTGCTAGTTGTCCTTCTTGTCCTCTTTGTTGAGGCGCGCAATGGTCTCTTCCGGGGTCTCAACCGTGGCAGGAGTTTCAGTCCCGGCAACGGTCAGGGAAGATGCGTCGTCCGGAACAACCGGTGTTTCCTCAGCGGCCGGTTCTACTACCTTGGTGACTGCCTGCCGGTGAACCGTAGCTTCGTTGCCCGGGGACAGTTCGATAACGACCTTGTTCTCGGCCTCGTCGATGGAGACGATACGGCCGAAGAGCCCGAAGCTGGTCATGACGTCCACGCCGGGAGCAAACTTGGACTGCATTTCAGCCTGTTGCTGCTGGGTCTTCTTGTTGCGGCGGAACATCATGAAGACAAAGAGTCCAAGCATGACGAACAGCAATATGGTCATTGGATCCACAGGGAAGTTCCGTTCTGTACTTACGTTTTGGTTCACGGCAACGTCCCTGGCTGATCCGCAGAGCGGGCGCATGAATCAAGGACTCGAACGTGCCGAGCGTCATACCAGTCTAAAGGGAAAAGCTGAAGAGAGCGTGTTAACCAGCAGTATCTACGCTTTCGGCGTGGTTTTCGTCCTCACCAAACAGGTCCAGTGCCTCCTGGCCGAATACTCCGGCCGGAACCGCGAAGCCCAGGTGTGTCCACGCTGGAGCCATGGCAATACGTCCCCGCGGCGTCCTCCCGAGCAACCCTTCGCGCACCAGGAACGGTTCCGCCACGGTCTCCACAGTTTCCGGCTCTTCACCCACTGCGATGGCCAACGTGGAGAGGCCCACCGGGCCACCGTTGAACTTGGTAATGAGGGCTTCCAGGACGGATCGGTCGAGGCGGTCCAGCCCACGCTCGTCCACTTCATACATATCCAGGGCCGCAGATGCTGAGCGGGCGTCGATCTGTTCAATGCCGTGCACCAGGGCCCAGTCCCGGACCCGTCGAAGCAGCCGGTTTGCAATACGGGGCGTCCCACGGGAGCGTCCGGCGATTTCGGTGAATCCGGCCGAGTTCACTTTGAGGTCCAACAGCCCGGCGGAGCGGCGAAGCACCAACTCCAGTTCAGCTACGGAGTAGAACTCAAGGTGCCCAGTGAAACCGAACCGGTCACGCAGTGGCCCGGGCAGGAGTCCCGCACGCGTAGTGGCACCCACCAGGGTGAAGGGCGGCAGCTCGAGGGGAATGGCAGTGGCACCCGCTCCTTTGCCCACGACGATGTCTACACGGAAGTCCTCCATGGCCATGTACAACATCTCTTCCGCAGGCCGGGACATACGGTGGATTTCATCGAGGAAAAGCACCTCCCCTTCCGACAACGACGAAAGGATCGCGGCCAGGTCGCCGGCATGCTGGATTGCGGGACCACTGCTGATACGCAAGGGTGCGTTCATTTCGGCAGCAATGATCATGGCCAGCGTTGTTTTGCCGAGTCCGGGAGGGCCGGACATCAAAACGTGGTCGGCGCTGCGCCCACGCATCTTCGACGCCTCGAGGACAAGTGCCAGCTGTTTCCGGACGCGATGCTGGCCTACGAAGTCATGGAGGTTCTTGGGACGGAGGGCGGCCTCAATGACCCGCTCTTCCGGTTCCTCTCCCCCGCTGACGAGTGACTGCTCAGCCACGGCTGCCTACGCGGTTTCCGGCGCGTGCGCCGTCCTGGCCCAGCCAACGGAGCGTGGCACGGAGGATCTGGGCGACATTTCCTGCCTCCACCAGCTCCGGCGAATCGGCCATGGCTTTGTCGATGCTTCCGGTTGCGTCCTTTTCGGACCAACCAAGGCTGGTCATGGCCGCGACCACCTGGGGCTTCCACTCGGCCTTGATCGGGGGCTGGGGCTGGGCGGACGTACCCGTGCCGTGCGGGACGAGCTTTCCGGCAAGCTCCAAAACAATACGTCCGGCTACCTTCGGGCCAATTCCGGGCACCTTGGTGAACGTCTTGCCGTCACCGGTGTGCGCAGCCACCCGGATGGCTTCGGGTTCGTGAACCGCAAGGACGGCAAGCGCCAATCTTGGTCCCACGCCGCTCACGCTCAGCAGGACGTCGAAGACTTCCCGTTCGTCATCATCGGCAAAGCCGAACAGCGTCAGGGAATCCTCCCGGACAATCATGGAGGTGAAGAGCTTGGCTTCGGTTCCTACTTTGAGGTGGCTCAGGGTCTGCGGCGTCGCAAAGACACTCATGCCTGCGCCGTTGAGGTCAATAACGGCGGTGGACAAACCAACGTGGGCTACGGTTCCACGGAGAAAACTGATCAAGACCCGGCTCCTGAATTAGCGGACTATCCGAACATATCTACGAATACCCTAGCAAGGGCAGGCGACAATCACCGCGCGCGGCGCGCTTTCGCTTCGGCGTCGGCCCATGCCTTCTGCGCAGGTGTCAGTGTTCCCTTGCCGGATCCACCCGCGGATCCCATGCCGCTGCCTGCACGCCAGGCGTGGGTGAGCGCCAGGGCCAGGGCGTCAGCCGCATCTGCCGGTTTGGGCGGCGCATTCAGTCGCAGGATCTTGGTGACGAGTTTGGTAACGGCGTCCTTGTTGGCCGTACCGCTCCCCGTTACCGCGGCCTTAACCTCGGACGGCGTATGGAGGGCCACGGGGATACCGCGGCGTGCCGCGGCGGCGATCACCACCCCGGAAGCCTGGGCCACACCCATCACGGTGCTCACGTTCATCTGCGAGAAGACACGCTCGACGGCGACGACGTCCGGTTTGTGCAGGTCGAGCCACTCATCGATTGCCTGGGCGATGACCAGCAATCGCTTATCCAACGTCAGCTCAGCCGACGTCCCGACCACTCCGACGGCCACCATTGTGGCCCTTCGGTTCTGCTCGATGTCCACAACGCCGATGCCGCAACGGGTAAGGCCCGGATCGACTCCCAATACGCGAAGAGTCAATTCCGGGCCTTCCTAAGAGATATCAAAGCTGAGTGCTGCCGCGCCTAGTCGGCGTCGAGGGCAGCCTGCACTTCCTCGCTGAGGTCCGCGTTGCTGTAGACGTTCTGGACATCGTCCAGATCTTCCAGCGCGTCCACGAGCTTCATGAACTTGCGGGCGCCATCGACGTCGAGGTCAACCTGCATGGACGGCACGAATTCAGCTTCATCGGTTTCGTAGTCGATGCCTGCTTCCTTCAGGGCGTCGCGGATGGCCTGGAGATCCGAGGGCTCCGAGTGGATTTCCCAGTTCTCGCCGCTGTCCTTGACTTCCTCGGCGCCGGCCTCAAGGACTGCCATCAGGATGTCGTCCTCGCTGAGGCCGTTCTTCGGCAGGACAACGACGCCCTTGCGGGCAAAGAGGTAGCTCACGGAACCGGGGTCGGCGATGGTGCCGCCGTTGCGGGAGATGGCGAGACGGACCTCGGAGGCTGCGCGGTTCTTGTTGTCTGTCAGGCACTCGATCAGCAGAGCCGAACCCTGCGGGCCCCGGGCTTCGTACATGATTTCGGTGTAGTCGACGACTTCGCCGGTGAGTCCGGCACCACGCTTGATGGCGCGGTCGATGTTGTCGTTGGGCACCGAAGTCTTCTTGGCCTTGGTGACGGCGAGTTCCAGGCCGGGGTTTCCGGCGAGGTCAGGGCCGCCCATGCGGGCGGCGACTTCGATGTTCTTGATCAGTTTTGCGAACGACTTTGCACGCCGGCTGTCAATGATGGCTTTTTTGTGCTTGGTGGTCGCCCATTTGGAGTGGCCTGACATGCTTTACGCTTCTCCTCTGATCATTCGAATAAAGAGTTCATGCACGCGCTTCTCCCCCGTCACTTCCGGGTGGAAGGAGGTGGCCAGCAATTGGCCGGAGCGCACTGCAACAATTCTAGCCACTCCGTGCAAAGTGGCCGTGTGGCTGGCGTGGTCCGGATCGACCTGTGCCAGAACTTCGAGGCCGGGGCCGACGCGTTCCACCCACGGGCCGCGGATGAACACTGCGTGGACTGGCTCTACACCGGATTCGTCGGCACTGAAGTCCAGCCCCTTGAAATCGAGGTCCGTTTCGAAGGATTCGCGCTGGCGTCCAAAGGCATTGCGGCGCACCGTGATGTCGAGTCCGCCGAAGGTCTGCTGGGGAGCTCCCGCGAGGTCGGTGGCCGGGTCGGCGATCTCGTCAGCGAGGAGGATCATGCCGGCACAGGAACCGTAGACAGGGAGTCCTTCTGCAATGCGCTTTTGCAACGGATCGCGGAGCTCAAAGATCCGGGACAGTTTGTCGATGGTGGTTGATTCGCCGCCCGGGATGATCAGGCCATCGATGTCGTCAAGCTCTGCCGGCCGGCGGATACCCACGCCGGTAGCTCCAGCGGCTTCCACGGCATGGATGTGCTCGCGGTAATCGCCCTGAAGAGCCAGTACGCCGATCCGGAGTCCTGAACCCACGCGTGATGAAGCGTCGGAAAGGGGGGTTGTCATTGGACCATCATAGTGCTCCCGGCCCGGCCAGTGGTTGATGCGAACTGTCCCGCACCCGTCCTGCACCGCCGAAGGGCCAGGTTCCATGCCATGACTGGGATATATTACAGAGCATGCTTTCCTTCAGCGTTCCCCTCGGCAAGCTGGTCCGCAGGCTCTCCCGGCTTCGGGGCGGCGGCTCGGCTTTTCCCGGCTTGGTGGTCGAGAAAATCGACCCCGGCTTCATGCAGCGAACGTTGGCTTCCCTGCCGCACGGCGTAGCCGTGGTGAGTGGCACAAACGGAAAAACCACCACTACCAAAATGGTGGTGGAGCTTCTCGAAAGCCAAGGCTTGAAAGTCTTCACCAACCGGTCCGGAAGCAACTTCACCCGCGGTGTCGCAGCTTCCCTGCTGGGTGACGTCGACTGGCGTGGCCGCCTCAAGGCGGATATTGCCGTGCTGGAACTCGACGAAGCCCATGCAGTGCATTTCGTCAACAAGGTCCAGCCACGCTACAGCCTCCTGCTGAACGTCCTGAGGGACCAGCTGGACCGCTTCGGCGAGATCGACAAGACTGCCCGTTTGCTGGAGCACATCGCTTCAAAGACAACCGACACCGTTGTCCTGAACCGCGAAGATCCGCGTGTTGCGCGGATCGCCAACGTCGTCAACAGCCTGGACGCCGTCCACCACCCCGCCATCCGGTACTTCGGCCTGGATGAGTCACTGCGCAGCACGTTCCCCAACGACGACGAAATGCGCACCGGCAGCGGCCCTTCACCGTCCGGAACTTCGGTAGCCGCAGCGCCCGGTGAGGCAGTAGACCTGCCGGCTGCCGACGTCGTGCTCCGCAGGGTCGGCGCGCAGGACGCCGACTTTGAGTTCGACGGCGAGACCGTCAGTACCGCCATGAAGCTCCGCGGGGTCTACAACATTTTCAATGCCGCCGCCGCGTTGTCGCTTACCAGGGCGATCCTTGGCACCGGCCCTGTTGATACGCCCAAACTGGTCAAGGCCCTGGGTGAGGTTGCTCCCGCCTTCGGCCGTGGAGAGAGCCTGACGGTGGACGGGCAGCCGCTTGAGCTGGTCCTTGTGAAGAACCCCAGCGGATTCCGCCTTGGCCTCAAGTCGTTCCCCGCCGGCGGCTATGCCACCATGATCGCCATCAACGACAACTACGCTGACGGCAGGGATATGTCCTGGCTGTGGGACGTGGAGTTCGACTCCCTCCGTGAAAACGGGGTGGAGGTCCTCACGGGCGTCCGGGCGTATGACATGGCCTTGCGTCTTCAATACGACGACGTCCGGTTCGGAGTTGTGGAGCCGGACATCACCGCCGCCCTCCGCACGTTCATTGATGGCTCCCGCGGCAAACCCAAGCGGGTCTTCTGCACTTACACCTCCATGCTCGCCATTCGCCGTGAGCTCGCCAAAATCACCATAGTTGAGGTGGTCTCATGACCTCGGAAACACAGCCCAGCAAGGGCACCATCCGCGTCCTTCAGCTCTATCCCAAAGAGATGAACATCTACGGCGACTGGGGCAACGCCCTGGTCCTGCAGCAGCGCATCAAGTGGCACGGCTACACGCCTGAACTGCTGGAGTACAACGTTGGCGATGAATTCCCCGAAGACATCGACATTGTGGTGGGCGGCGGCGGTCAGGACAGTGGCCAGCTGGTCATCCAGGACGATCTCCAGGCCCAGGCGCCGCACCTCAGGAGAATGGCCGACGACGGTGCCCCCATGCTGGTAATTTGCGGGCTTTACCAACTTTTCGGCAAGTTCTTCAAGACCAGCACTGGCCCTGTGATCCCGGGAATTGGCATCCTGGATGTTGAAACCCACGGCACGGACGAACGGCTGATTGGCAACGTCATCATGAAGTCCACCGAGTTCGGGGACATCCTGGGGTACGAGAACCACAGCGGACAGACCACCTTGGGTCCCGGCGTCGAACCTCTTGGTACGGTGACCAAGGGTGCCGGCAACAACAGTAGGGACGGCCACGAAGGCGCCCGCTACAACAATGTGGTGGCAAGTTATTTGCACGGCTCATTGCTGCCGAAGAACCCGGCGATTGCGGACTTCCTGATCCGGACCGCTGCGGAACGCAAGTTCGGCTCTTTCGTCCCGGGAGCGCCCGACGACGATTATGCCCGTCTCGCGCGCGAACACGCCGCCCGGCGTCCGCGCTAGGACCTATTTCTCCTTGGTGATCAGCAGTTCGTGGGCACCGGCGGAGGCCGCGCCCATGGACTCGACAACCGTCTTTGTGCGTTGATGGGTTTCGGCATCCGCCGCGGGCGAGGCACACACTCCCTGGGGTGCGTCGCTTGCCACTGAGCACCAGCGGTACGGGTCGCGGACAATGACCGACGGCGCCCATGCGAGATCCGACGCGGTCCAGGTGCCGGCAGCGTTCTGGCTGAACTGTGCCCGGACCAGGAGACCCTCATTGTTGACGACATACCAGGGGGACAACTCGGTGATGCCGTTGCCCAGTCCGTAGACGATCCAGGTCCCCTTGTAGCTCTCGATCGGGAGCACGGAGTGGGTGTGGTGACCGTAGATCATGGTGAACTGGCCACTGTCCACCAGCGCGTGCGCAACATCGCGCTGCTGGGCGTTGGCTTCGCTGGCGTACTCGTCGCCGGCATGCATGACGCCCAGGACAATGTCGGCCCCGAGCGCTCTGGCGCGCGTCGCTTTTGCGATCATTGCGGCTGGATCAAGCTCGTCCACAAGCCACGGATATTCGGGGATCTGCCCGTTGTGGCCGTAAGTGCCGGCGATGACGGCCACCTTGGCAGCATCGGTCTGAAGCATCAGAATCTCTTTGGACGCCGCTTCCGTCCCGTAGGAACCGGTGTGCTTCAGCCCTGCAGCATCCAGGGCGTCCAGGGTTCGGAGCAGTCCTTCGGTCCCACGGTCAATGGTGTGGTTGCTCGCGGTGGTGCACGCCTGGTAGCCGACGTCCTTGGAAGCGGTTGTGATCTGTGGGGGAACGTTGAAGGACGGGTATGCGGAGAAGGGTCCGTCGGGTGTGCCGACAGGGGTTTCCTGGTGGCAGATGGCGAGGTCGCTCTTGCTGATGTAGCGCCGCTGCCCTTCAAGGAGTGGCACGAAGGTATACCCAGGCAATCCCGCGGCTACGGCGTCTGCCCTGGCCTGCTGCCAGAGCTGGGTGTGGACCAGCATGTCTCCCGTCACCGTAATCGAGGTGCACCGCAGTTCCGGACAAGCGGGCCCTTTTCCGGGGGTTGGGTTGGGAGACGGTGTTGTAGTGGGCGATGAAGACTTTGTGGCCGGGGCCGTGGCTGCGTTACTGCCGTCCTGCTGGTTATTTTCGGCGATCACCCCACAGGCACCCAACGACAGCGCAAGGGCAGCAACGATGGCTAGCTTCAGCCCCGACGCGCGCGTGGCGTATGCCCACGACTTTGTGACCTTCCCCATATATGCCATCCTACGGGCGCTGTAGGCCGGATCAGGGCGCGCCGCTCTTGAGGACACGATTCTTACGTGAAAGAGTCACTTCATGATCAATCCTCTCTTGAGTCCCAGTTCCTTGCCGTACGGGCTCCCGCCGTTCGACGGAGTCACAGCCGGGCACTACGCCGAAGCCGTCGAGGCAGGACTCGCTGAGCACCTGCAGGAGATCAAGCTCATCGTAGAGAACCCGGAAGCTGCGTCGTTCGAGAACACTGCCGTGGCGATGGAACGCTCCGGAAGGCTCCTGCACAGGGCGGCATCAGCGTTCTATACGTTGGTCTCAGCGGATGCCACGGACGACATCAAGGCATTGGAAATCGAATTATCACCCAAGTTCTCCGCCCACCAGGATGCGGTGTACATGGACCGCGGACTCTACGAGCGGTTCGCGGCCATCGACGTGACCGGCCTCGATCCTGAATCAACCCGACTTGTGGAGGAATACCTCAAGGAGTTCCGGCAGTCCGGAATCCAACTCGATGACGACGGCCAAGGCAGGCTGCGCGACGTCAACGCCGAGCTCTCCTGTTTGGGAACCGGGTTTGGCCAACGCGTAAAAGACGCCATGAAGGCCTCGGCCCTGATCCTCGATGACGAGGCGGACCTGGCCGGGCTCCCACCCGAAGACATCGCCGGCGCCGCCGAGGCCGCCAAAGCCGCTGGCCACGACGGTAAGTACCTCATCACCCTCATTCAACCCAGCAACCAGCCGGCCCTCGCCTCATTGGAAAACCGGAACATCCGCCGTCGTCTCTATGAAGCGTCCCTCGCCCGCGGCACCGACGGCGGGCCGCTGGACGTGCGCAAACTCGTGACAGCTACTGTGCAACTGCGCGCAGAAAAGGCATCCCTCCTGGGGTTCGCCAACTACGCCGAACTGGTAGTGGATCAACAAACCGCACCGGACTTTGCCGCAGTCCAAGCAATGCTTGGCCGCTTGGCGCCCGCCGCGGTGCGGAACGCACAGGCGGAAGCCGACGCCTTGGCACAGTCCGCGGGCCACCCCCTGGAAGCCTGGGACTGGGCTTTCTACTCGTCCCGCGTACGCAAGGACAAGTTCCAAGTGGACGAACAGGCGCTCCGGCCATATTTCACTTTGGACGCCGTACTGCGCGACGGGGTGTTCCACGCGGCCACGCAATTGTATGGTTTGAGCTTCCACGAGCGGGACGACCTGCAGGGCTACCATCCCGACGTCCGCGTTTGGGAGGTCCGAAACGAAGACGGCACCGGCCTTGGCCTGTTCCTCGGCGACTACTACACCCGGGAGTCCAAGCGCGGCGGGGCGTGGATGAACTCCCTCATGGACCAGTCCAGGCTGCTAGGCACCCAATCCGTGGTGATCAACAACCTCAACATCACCAAGCCGGCTCCGGGCGAACCGACGCTGCTCACCCTTGACGAGGTACGCACCGTCTTCCACGAATTTGGCCATGCCCTCCACGGCCTTCTCTCGGATGTCACGTACCCACGGTTTTCCGGAACCTCCGTGCCACGTGACTTCGTGGAATATCCGTCGCAAGTCAACGAAATGTGGATCATGTGGCCCGAGGTCCTGGCCAACTACGCCCGCCATCATGAAACTGGTGAGCCACTCCCCCAGGAGATCGTCGATAAACTCAACGACTCCCTGCTATGGGGTGAAGGTTTTGCAACCACGGAATACCTGGGCGCGGCGCTGTTGGACCTTGCCTGGCATGTGCTCTCCGCTGCGGATGTACCCGATGATGTGCTGGCCTTCGAGGCTAAGGCCCTGGCCGACGCCGGCGTCGCCCACCCACTGATTCCGCCACGCTACCGGACCGGGTATTTCCAGCACATCTTTGCCGGCGCGGGGTACGCGGCCGGATACTACTCCTACATTTGGAGCGAGGTTCTGGATGCCGACACCGTGGAATGGTTCAAGGAAAACGGGGGCCTCAACCGCGCGAACGGGGATCACTTCAGGGAAGAATTGCTGTCCCGGGGAAACAGCCGCGACCCCTTGGAATCGTTCAGGGCATTCCGGGGCCGGAAAGCCGAACTGGAACCGCTGCTCACGCGCCGGGGACTGAGCTGACAACGACGCCGGGTGGCCGCCTCTGTGAGGCGACCACCCGGCGTCGTACTGCTTTTGCTATTTACCAGCCGCGCTCGGCGAGGCGGTGGGGCTGCGGGATTTCGTCGACGTTGATGCCGACCATCGCTTCGCCCAGGCCACGGGAGACCTTGGCAATGACATCGGGGTCATCGTAGAACGTGGTGGCCTTGACGACGGCGGCTGCGCGCTCTGCCGGGTTACCGGACTTGAAGATACCGGAACCCACGAACACACCGTCGGCGCCGAGCTGCATCATCATCGCAGCATCAGCCGGGGTTGCGATGCCACCAGCGGTGAACAGGACCACCGGGAGCTTGCCGGTGGCAGCGATTTCCTTGACCAGTTCGTACGGGGCCTGCAGTTCCTTGGCCGCAACATACAGCTCGTCCTCGGGGAGGGCTGCGAGCTTGGCGATCTCGGCGCGGATCTTGCGCATGTGACCGGTCGCGTTGGACACATCGCCGGTACCGGCCTCGCCCTTGGAACGGATCATCGCAGCGCCCTCGTTGATGCGGCGCAGAGCCTCACCCAGGTTGGTGGCACCACAGACGAAGGGAACGGTGAAGTTCCACTTGTCGATGTGGTTGATGTAGTCGGCCGGGGTCAGGACCTCGGACTCATCGATGTAGTCAACACCGAGGGACTGCAGGACCTGGGCTTCGACGAAGTGGCCGATGCGGGCCTTGGCCATGACCGGGATGGACACGGCGGCGATGATCTGATCGATCATGTCCGGATCGGACATGCGGGACACGCCACCCTGGGCGCGGATGTCGGCCGGGACACGCTCGAGGGCCATGACGGCAACGGCGCCGGCGTCCTCGGCAATACGGGCCTGCTCGACGTTAACGACGTCCATGATGACGCCGCCCTTGAGCATCTCAGCCATGCCCCGCTTAACGCGGCTGCTGCCCGTGACGCTGTTCGCGGACGAACCGGCTTCGTTGCTTACATCTGGTGTAGACACAAAAACCCCTATGGGTAGATAAACGACCTTCTTGCCGGAGCCACGCGCAGCCACACGACCGCTATCAGTGCACACCGGGTTTCAGGTCAAGGTGACCAAGTACTAGTAATAGTAGTCGCACGTTGCAGGGCCGCAGTACATTCATTACTGCCTTTGGGGGCAACAATCAGTGCTGTGGTAGGACGCCTGCACAAATGCGGAAGCGACACTCTGGTCAGATGCCAGTTCCCTCGACCTCGGCCATGGCTTGCCGGTGGACCGTGGCCATTCTTTGGACGATCGTGACCACACTGGCAATGGCAAGCAGGACCAGGGTGGCGAACAGCACCACAGGTGGAAGGCCCAGTCCCGTGAGTCCGGCAATCAGCAGGACGGACGCCAAACGTTCGGCGCGCTCAGCGATCCCAACACTGGCTTGGTAGCCAAGGGATTCGGCTTTGGCCCGCGCGTAGGAGACCACCATGCCCAGGACAAGGCATACGACGGCGGCTGCTCCGATGGCGGGGTCGTGGCCTCCGGTGAAAAACCAGATGGTGAGGCCCGCGAAAATGGCACCGTCAGCCAACCGGTCCAAGGTGGAATCCAGGAAGTTGCCCCACCCCCCGCTCCGTCCTTGCAACCTGGCCATGATGCCGTCCACCACGTCCGAGAAGGCGAAGAAAGCAACCACCACTGAGCCCCACCACAAATGGCCAAGCGGGTAGAGGACCAGTCCGCCGAGAATCACGCCCGCTGTCCCCGCAATGGTGACGGCGTCAGGGGACACACCTATCCTGAGGAGCCAGCGGGCCAGTGGGGTAAAGAGTGAGGTAAAAAAGCCGCGCGCATGCCTATTGAGCATTCGACTCCCCCGGCCAGGCTTCAGCCACAAGCTTGCGGACGTCATCGAGTGTCTGCGTGATGGCTTTGGTCTGGGCGATGATGGGGAAGAAGTTCCCGTCCCCACCCCAGCGCGGAACGACGTGCTGGTGCAGGTGCGCGGCGATGCCGGCGCCACCCGTCACTCCCTGGTTCATGCCCAGGTTGAAGCCACTCGGGTTGGAGACTTTCCGCAGGACGCGCATTGCGGTTTGGGTCAGCTCAGCGAACTCGGCCGTCTCCTCCACTGTGATGTCCGTGTAGTCGGGCACGTGGCGGTAGGGGCAGATCAACAGATGCCCCGGGTTGTACGGGAACAAATTGAGGACCACGTAGCAGGTCTTTCCCCGGTGGACGATGAGGGATTCCTCATCAGAACGGGTGGGTCCTACACAGAATGGGCAATCGTCCTTGTTCTTGAACTGATCCTGCCCGCCTTTGATGTAGGCCATCCGGTGCGGAGTCCACAGGCGCTGGAATGCGTCCGGGACGCCCGCGAGTCCGAAGTCATCTGTTACTTCGGCGTCGCCTGGAATGCCGTCTGCTGCGCCTGTGTTCTCCTGCACCGTCTGTGTCCCGTCCCGTCAGCTCTCGCGGTTCTTGACAGCGTCCACGATCCGGCGGACCGCCTCAGCCACGGGCACGCCATTATCCTGGCTGCCGTCCCGGAAGCGGAACGATACAGCACCGGCTTCGGCGTCCTCTCCCCCGGCGATGAGGACGAACGGGATCTTGTCCTTGCTGGCGGTTCGGATCTTCTTCGGGAAGCGGTCAGAGGAGATATCCACTTCGGCCCGGATTCCTGCAGCCTTGAGCTGGTCCACGACGTCGAACATGTAGTCGTTGAATGTCTCGGCTACCGGAATGCCCACTACCTGGACGGGAGCGAGCCACGCGGGGAAGGCACCGGCATAGTGTTCGGTGAGGACGCCCATGAAGCGTTCAACAGAACCGAACAGGGCTCGGTGGATCATGACCGGCCGCTGGCGCGTGCCGTCGGCGGCCTGGTACTCCAGTTCGAAGCGTTCGGGCAGGTTGAAGTCCAGCTGGATGGTGGACATCTGCCAGGTCCGGCCCAGTGCATCTTTGGCCTGCACCGAGATCTTGGGACCGTAGAACGCTGCTCCACCCGGGTCCGGGACAAGTTCCAAGCCGGAAGCTGCGGCGACCTCGGAAAGGGTGCGGGTGGCCTCTTCCCAGGCTGCGTCGTCGCCGACGAACTTTTCCTCGTTCTTGGTGGAGAGCTCCAGGTAGAAGTCGTCCAGACCGTAGTCCTTGAGGAGGCCCAGGACGAAGTTCAGGGTAGTGGTGAGTTCGTCCTTCATCTGCTCGCGCGTGCAGTAGATGTGGGCGTCATCCTGTGTCATGCCGCGAACGCGTGTCAGGCCATGGACGACGCCGGATTTCTCGTACCGGTACACAGATCCGAATTCGAACAAACGCAGCGGCAGTTCACGGTAGGAACGGCCACGCGAGCGGAAGATCAGGTTGTGCATGGGGCAGTTCATCGGCTTCAGGTAGTAATCCTGCGCCGGCTTGCGGACGGTACCGTCTTCATTGAATTCGGCGTCCACCTGCATGGCAGGGAACATTCCGTCCTTGTACCAATCCAGGTGGCCGGAAACCTCGTAAAGGTGCCCCTTGGTGATGTGCGGCGTGTAAACGAACTCGTAGCCGGCATCCACATGGCGCTTGCGCGAGTAGTCTTCCATCTCCTTGCGGATGATGCCGCCCTTGGGGTGGAAAACGGGGAGGCCGGAACCAAGCTCATCCGGGAAGGAGAACAGGTCCAGCTCGACGCCGAGCTTGCGGTGGTCGCGGCGTTCGGCTTCGGCAATGCGTTCCTGGTAGGCCTTGAGGGCCTCCTTGGTAGGCCATGCCGTGCCATAGATGCGCTGCAGCTGCTGGTTGTTCTGGTTACCGAGCCAGTAGGCGGCGGAGGAACGGGTCAACGCAAAGGCGTTGGAAATGATTTTGGTGTTGGGCAGGTGGGGTCCGCGGCACAAATCGCACCAGACGCTCTCGCCGCTCTTCCTGTCCACGTTGTCGTAGATGGTGATATCGCCGGCGCCGACTTCAACGTTGACGCCTTCAACCGCGTCGGTTGAGTCGTTCTTCTTCCCCAGCAGTTCGAGCTTGTAGGGCTCGTTTGCCATGGCTTCGCGGGCTTCTTCTTCGGTGACCACCCGGCGAACGAACTTCTGGTTCTGGTTGATGATCTTCTGCATCATCTTTTCCAGCTGACGCAGGTCTTCCGGTGTGAAGGGCTCGGCTACGTCAAAGTCGAAGTAGAAGCCGTCAGTGATGTACGGGCCGATGCCAAGCTTGGCGTCGGGGCGCAACTGCTGAACAGCCTGTGCCATGACGTGCGCGGTGGAGTGGCGCAGAACATTGAGGCCATCGGGGGATTCGATGGTGACGCCTTCGATTTCAGCGTTGGCGGGAAGCACCTGGTCGAGGTCTTTCAGCACGCCGTTGACACGGGCTACAACGACATCGCGGCGCTCGAAGAAGAGTTCCGCGCCGGTAGTCCCTTCCGTCACCTTGGTCTCTTCGCCATCGACGATGAGGGTGATCTGTTGGGCATCTGACACGGGTGTCTCCTATTCATGGTTGAGGCTTCATAGCTTGTGGCGTACGGGGACCACAGCCAGCCATCGTCAATCGTATCGGTTTCGATGAAGGCGGCCAAAGCAGCACGCCGTCACCGGATTCAGCTGCCTAGGCCCGTGATGGCAAGGTTCCGGGAGATCCCGTGAAGAGGTCCGTGGCGCGTGTATTCATCAGGCAGCCCACCTCCCGATGGAAAGAGTTCAGCGTAGGGCAGGGTCTCGGGCTTGCTGAGGTCCCATGCTTTGCTGGCGCTCAGGCTGATTCCCCTGGGACCGGTCCTCCTGGTAGTTCCCCGGATCAGCAACATCCGGGTGCCGAACAGCAGTGGACCCGACTCTTCCTGTGCTTCGTGGAAGAAAACAGAGTCGACGCAACCCGTGCCGTCGTCGATGCTGATGAACACCACACGCCGCCCTCCACGCATGGGAGGGGTTTGGGTGGCGACCCGCACTCCAGCCACCAGGACCTCAGTGCCGTTTCGAAGCCCCAGAAGTTTGTCAGCTGTAGTGACTCCGAGCTTGTCCAACAACGGCCTATGGCTCTCCATCAGGTGCTCGCTGACGTCCATCGCCATCAGGTCAAGCTCTGCCCTGACATTTTCCACCCGGGTGGGGGCCGGCAGTTCCGGAGGCAGGTTCCTCAGCTCAACATCCCCCAGCGCAAACGACAGTTGCCCCTCAATGACCTCGGCTGCCTTCCGGGCTGGAGTTGTTTGGAGGGCTTGCAGATGCTGTACGAGGTCTGCGCGGTTTGCCTTTCCGCCGGAATCCCTATGGAGGGCATCAAAGGCCCCCAACTGCGCCAGCCTTTTGATGTTCGGCTTACTAACCCTTGCCCGGGCCCTGAGGTCGGCGAGGGAATCGTACGGTTGGCCTGCCACGATTCTCTTCAGCTCCGCCCCGGACAGCCCATAGATTCCGGTCAGGCTCAGACGGATGCCGAGCTTGCCGGCGTCAGGGCCCTCCAGGATTTTTTCGACCCGGTATTCAGCGTGGCTTCGGTTGATGTCCAACGGGAGGATGGGTATGCCGAGCCGGCGGGCTTCTGCGACCAGGAGGCGTTTGGGATACATCCCGGGATCGTGTTCCCACAGCCCTGCGAGGAAGGCTTCGGGATGATGGGTCTTGAGCCAGGCCGATTGGTAGGTGGGCACGGCAAACGCTGCCCCATGGGCCTTACAGAAGCCGAAGCTGCCAAAGGCCTTGAGGGTCCCCCAGACCTTGTCCACGACCTCTGGTGGATAGTTCTTGATGGCCTCCTTGCGAAAGAATTTTTCGACGCCGGGTTCGTGGACTTCGTCGCCCAGCGCACGACGGAACTCGTCAGCCCTGTCCAGTCCGCATTTGGTCATGACATCGAATGTTTTGAGGATTTGTTCGTGGAAGACGGTGACGCCATGCGTTTCCTCCAGCACCGGCTTGAGGTCCGGATGCGGATAGACCTCAGGGGCAAAGCCGTGCCTGTGTTCCAGGAAAGGCCGGACCATGTCGGATTTCATGGGCCCGGGCCTGAAGAGGGAAATATCTATGATGAGGTCGTTGAATTCACGGGGCGCCATCTTGCCAATGAGCTCGCGCTGACCCGGGGATTCAATTTGGAAGCACCCCAGGGTGTGCGTGCTTCTGATCAGCTCATACGTGGCCTGGTCGTCGAAGGGCACAGCGTTGAGGTCGATCCTGCCATCGGGCGCAATATAGCCAGGACCTGAACCATCCGGCCCAAGGGGATGCCGGCCGGCTTTCACCACCTCATCCTTCCCCGGATGCAACCGGATAACCTCCCGGACAGCAAAGGCCATGGCACTTTGCATCCGCACGCCCAGGACATCCAGTTTCAGCATGCCCATGGGATCCATGTCGTGCTTGTCGAACTGGCTCATCGGCAGGCCCAAGCCGCTGGGTTGCACAGGAGTGCGGTCCAGGAGCGTGGCGTCACCCAGGATCACTCCACAGGGGTGCATGGAGATGTGGCGGGGCAAGCGGTCCAGCCTTTCAGTCAGATCCACCAGGAGATCGAGCTGCTGGTTTTCTTCCAAAGCACCCCGTTCCACCCGCCCGGCAAATTCGCGAAGTTCGGGCTTCTCCACCAGCGCCTCACGGAATTTCCGGGCAGAGAACCTCCACAGCTGCTTGGCGATCCCGCTGATCTCGCCTTCGTCCATGCCCAATGCCATGCCCGCATCCCGGACTGCGCCCCTTGCCCGGTAACCGTTTTGCATGCTCATGAGGGTGACGCGTTCAGCCCCGAACCGGTCAAAGATTTTTCGATAGACGTTATGCCGTTCAGCACTTTCAACATCAATGTCGATATCCGGCAGGGTTGATCGGCGCCCGGACAGGAAACGCTCGAAGATGAGGTCGTGGCGGATCGGGTCAACCTGGCTGATGTCGATCAAATAATTGACCAGGCTGGAGGCACCGGATCCTCGGGCCGCGACCCGGACCCCCATTTCCAGGATCATCCGTGAGACCTCAGCCACGGTGAGGAAGTAGGAGCCGAACCCAAGGTTTCCAATAATTCCGAGCTCATGGTCCAACCGCGAGCGCAGCCGTTCTTCAGCCGAGCCACTGATGCCGGGGAATCGTCGGCTGATTCCTGCGTTGCATCGTTCGGACAGTTCGACCATTGGATCTTTTTCGATACCGATGATGGAGGCTTCAGGGACAACAGGCGTTTTCCATCCCATATCGAGGACGGGGTTGATCCGGCATTTGTCGGCGAGGGCTTCAGTGTTGGCAAGGAGTTTGTGAAGGTCTGCTTTCCCGAGGCCTGCGGCGCCCATGATTTCCTTGCCCAGTTGAAGCATCTGGTGGGCGTTCTTGAGCCATCCTTGGCCCGTCGGCTGGAGCATTGGGGCGGTTGAGAGTTCGGGG
Source organism: Paenarthrobacter sp. UW852 (assembly GCF_024608385.1). Taxonomy (NCBI): domain Bacteria; kingdom Bacillati; phylum Actinomycetota; class Actinomycetes; order Micrococcales; family Micrococcaceae; genus Paenarthrobacter; species Paenarthrobacter sp. UW852. Next base: position 111,104 of record NZ_JAMSGY010000001.1, on the reverse strand, counting down.
AGGGATTTGAGGGTACGGGCTGAGTCGAGGACGTCGGCGGTGGCGGCGCCGTCCTGTGCGCAGTAGCGGACGGCGTTGCTGAGGATCGCAGGGACGTTGTATTCCAGCGCCAGTTTGAGCATCCTTACGGCGTGGGCGGTGCTGAGGGGTTCTCCGGGGGCGCTGAGGTGGGTCACTGTTTCGGCAACGATGGTGCCTGGTGGCATGGCGTTGATCCACTCGTTGAAGAGTGTCCGGGGCCGGAGGTATTTGCGTCCTCCCATGGATTGCCCCACATCGGAGTCCGGTCCAATCAGGACCGTGAGGACAGGTTTCAATGTTTGGGGGTCGAGGGTTCGTGAGGCGAGTTCACTTCGGGTGACTGCGACCGGGATGGTTCCACCGGCTTTTCCTGAGGTCCGTGCATGTGCGTCGGAGATGAGGCGGCAGAGTGCCCTGTATCCGGCCCCGTTGTTATTGCCATGGGCAAGGACGACGACGCGGCCCGAGATCCGGGTGCGGTGGTCGCCGTCGTCGTCGAAGACTGCAAGGTCGACCCCCACGATGGGGTCGATGCCGGCGTCCATGCAGGCTTTGATGTGTTTTACGGTTCCGTACAGCCCGTCCCTGTCGGTACAGGCGAGCGCGGTTGCTGAGTCTGCCGCAGCGGCTTGGGCAAGTTCATCGGGCCAGGAGACGCCATAGTGGGCGCTGAAGGCTGTTGCGACGTGCAGGTGGGTGAAGCTCAAGGGTCACGCTGCTTCGTCGGGTTCAACGGCGCGTGCAGGTGCGGCGTCGTGGATGCGGAGTAGCCGCCATCGCCCGCTGCCAAGGTGGCGGACGACGTCGAGGGTGATGGTGTTTTCGAGTTGTACGCGCCAGATTTCGTGGTCAACCAGCCCTGCTCCGCTGCCGATGGGTGCACGGGTTTCCTCTGCCCACCACTTGCGCCGTTCGAACCATCGGTTCGGTTCTCCCGTGACTTTGTAGCTGGTCCCTTTCCATGTGACTTCCAGTGGCTGGCCCTGGTCTGTGCAGATGACGTCCACTGATTCGCTGAACAGTCCCATATCCACACTCCTTGCGCCTGAGTTCGTATTCGAAAGTATGTTCGAATACTTCCAGTTTACGACGCTGTACCGACAAAACCTACTTCGAAGTTTTCGCCTTTCCGTGGGTTCGGGAGACACTCTTTCCCGCTTGCTTCAGCAAGGCGTCCCGCGCGGGTTGCCAGCGCTGGGCAAGGGAAATCCTGCCCATCAGGGACGATGCCAACCGCATTTGCTGAGTACGGAGTACACGCTTCCTTTCATACTTGGCGAGCGCTTCCTCTATCGGCAGGTCATTGAGCAGCCCTCCCAGGGTCACGGCATCAATGAGTGCTTCGCAGGCGCCCCTGCCGAGGTTGGGCGTCATGGCATGGGCGGCATCTCCGATCAATACGACCCTTCCCTTTGCGTAGCGGGCAAGGGCAGGGGTGGTCCAGATGCGTTGGGCCAGCGAATTTTTGTCGGATGCCTGGGAAAGCACCTGCTGCACGGCTGATGAGTACCCGGCATAGCGCCCCCTTGTCTCTTCGAGCGCTTCTTCGACGTCGACCCGCCCTGGACCCAGGTGGGATCTGAAGGAGGCGTACCAGTTGGTTCCGCCCACAGCCGGGGCCATGCCGAAAATCTCGCCCTTGCCCCAGTACTCTCCAACATCCCCGGGTGATGGGACCGTGGGTACTACCCCACGTATGGCCAGGAACGGCGTCGCCTTGGCGGTACTGCGTTTCCCCCATGCAGCTTGGCGAACCACGCTATGGACGCCGTCCGCACCCACCGTCAACCCAGCGGGAGCGGGAAGGCTTTCCACGCGCTCCGTAACCCGGCGCACGACGCCCGGCACGGCGGAGTCCAGCAGGCTGAGCAGCTCGGTCCGGGAGACGCCGAGCAAGCCCTCTCCTTCTATGGACAGCACCGGCTTTCCTCCCGGATTCCGGAGGGCGCCCGCGCTAATGACGGAGCCCCGCCCCCTTACTGCACCGAGGATCCCCAACCGGGACAGGGCCCGCTGGGCTTCGGGCCACATCGCCAAGGTTGTTCCGACAGTGGGGAGTTGGGGTCTTTGCTCATGCAGGGTAACCGTGAAGCGTCCGGGATCCAGCCGGGCTGCGAGCGCCAGCCCGGCTATCCCGCCGCCAATAATGTCTACGTTTTCCATGCGGTCACACTACTACTACATTTGTAGTACTACCAGGGGTTGAAGCTAGACTTTCGCCATGGCTGACCGACGCACACTCCTCGCCGACGCAGCGCTCGCCGTTGTCTCCGCGCAAGGCCTCAAAGGACTCACCCACCGCGCCGTCGACGCCCAGGCCGGCGTCGCCGTCGGAACTACCTCCAACTATTTCCGCAACCGCGCCGCTTTGGTGGCAGCCGCCGTCGACCGCGTTGAAGAACAAGACAACCGGCTGCTGCAGCAGGGAGCCCTGGAGGTTCCGACGTCGGTGCCCGCTTTGGCGGGTCAACTCGCCACCGCAGTCATGGCACTCGCGCACGAAAACGCTGAACTGACCCGGACACGGTTCGTCCTGGCCCTCGACCAGCCGGACGCTGTGGCAGCCGGCCATGAACGGATGCTCTCCGCCTTGGCGCAGGTCCTTGAAACCATGGGCATACCCGATGCCAGGGCGCGGGCGGAAGCTGTGGCCGATTACAGCGACGGACTTGCCCTGCACACCCTTACTGCGCGCCGTGGACAAAGCCTTCAGCCCAAAGTCGTGGCGAGCAACATCCAGCGCCTCCTGGAGGGCTAACCGGCCAGGGGGTGGACGGCAGAGGGTCCGCAGAGCAGGATTGTGCCATGAGTACCAATGACGCACTCCTCAAGCAGGTCAACATCTCCGCCTCCGACGAGAACCTGGTGGCACGGTTCGAAATTGACGGCAACATTCCTGGCTCCGGCGCCTACGTCGTGGGCCTTGTTGCTGCCAGCGAAGACTACTCCTCCCAGCGCAGGCTGGGGATCGAGTTCATGAACGGTGAAGCGATCTCGTTCTACTCGTTCAACCACGCACTCAGCGCGGAGGAAAATTACGATATCAAGGGCGTGGAGCACTCCGGCAACGTCATCACGGGCAACTTCCCCATCTCTGCCATCCATGGACTCAGCAAGGGACATGTCATGACAGCGTTCAGCGAAGCGGACGGCCGGGATTTCCAGTCCGGCGTCCCCGTGAACGAAGCGCTCTGACCCCTAGAAGAGCCCGTCCACGGGTTCAATGAGTTCCGGTGAGTTGTTGCGGACATTACCCACAGCGGCACCCACCGGGTCGATGGTCCAATCGGCCGCTGCGTCGTGCGCCCTGGAACGGACCAGTTCCACCAACCCCGCCGCATCCTTTTCGCGCGGATCAAGCCAGGCTTCCATCGTCTCGGTGCTCATAGGCAAGGGAACGCGGTCATGGAGGGCAGTCAGTTCGTCAAACACCGAGGCACTGCGCCGGGTCCGGGCTGATTCGGCCGTCGGGGTGTCTGCGGTCAGGATGGACATCGAAAGCAGCCAGCGTCCCGGGTCATCGGGTGAAGCCGACTGGTCCTTCCACCACTCATACAACCCCGCGAAGACCAGTCCATGCCCGTCCCCCGGGTGCACGTAATAGGGCTGCTTGCTCTTTCCCTCACCCTTCTTCCACTCGTAGTAGCCATCGGCAGGGACCGCACACCGGCGCGCAACGGCGGCCTTCTTGAAGGAGGGCTTCTCCAAGAGGGTTTCACTGCGGGCGTTAATCAGCCTGGCACCGCCCTTGGGATCCTTGGCCCACGAAGGCACGAGCCCCCACTTGGCAACATGCAGCTGCCTTTTCGGGTGATCGTCAACAAGCCTCTCCAGGACAACGGGAACCGCATCTGTCGGGGCAACATTCCACGACTTTTCCAAGGCGATCTCGTTCTCCAGCTCGGCGTCAAAGTCGGCGAGCAGGTCCCCCACCGCACGGGCCATTACATAGCGTCCACACATGCGAACAGTCTGCCCTTTCCCGAAGGAACGCACCAGCGCGGACATGTGATGTCATGTGCGCTTCCCTGCCGTACGGGAATTATTCGGTACCGGGTTACCGTTGTCAGGAGGGAACCAACCCGCGAAAACGACCCAATTACTGAGGAGAGCTCTGTGGACTTCACTCCCGACTCCGGCACCATCACCATGTTCTCGACCACCTGGTGCGGTTACTGCAACCGCCTGAAGAAGCAGCTGGACGCCAAGGGCATCGGCTACACCGAGATCAACATCGAAGAAGTCGATGGCACCGCCGAACTCGTCGAGCAGCTCAACGGTGGAAACCGCACCGTTCCCACCGTGCTTTTCCCGGACGGCACGGCAGCGACCAACCCCTCGGCATCCGAGGTTGAGAAGCGCCTGGTCGCCGTATAACCGCTGGCTCCACGCGTAACCGCACCAGGGTCCGCCGGAACAATCCACACGCTGTCTGCCACCTGTGATAGACAGAATGGGAATCCGTAGCGGGCCCTTCTGCAGTTAACCGGGCCCGCTCTCCGCGAGCCCGAAGGGAACCCTCTCCATGGTCCACGCAGTCAAAGGCGTCGTCGTCCGCTCCAAAGGCGCGCCCGCAACCCTCGAAACCGTCTTGGTACCCGAACCCGGACCCGGCGAAGCCCTCGTTGACATCCTCACCAGCGGCGTCTGCCACACCGACCTCCACTACAAGCTGGGCGGCATCAGTGACGACTTCCCGTTCCTGCTGGGCCACGAAGCCACCGGCGTCGTCAGCGCGGTGGGTCCCGATGTCACCGACGTCGCCCCCGGCGACCGCGTAGTCCTCAACTGGCGGGCAGTCTGCGGAAACTGCCGCGCCTGTAAGCGCGGTCAAGCCCAGTACTGCTTCAACACCCACAACGCCACGCAAAAGATGACCCTCGAGGACGGCACCGAGTTGTCGCCGGCCCTGGGCATCGGGGCGTTCATCGAAAAGACGCTCGTAGCTGCCGGGCAGTGCACCAAAGTAGACTCCGACGCCGATCCCGCCGCCGTCGGCCTGCTCGGCTGCGGCGTCATGGCAGGTCTGGGCGCCGCGATCAACACCGGCGGGGTCAAGCGCGGCGACTCCGTTGCCGTCATCGGCTGCGGAGGTGTTGGCGTAGCCGCCATCGCCGGCGCTGCGCTCGCAGGGGCCACCACCATCATCGCGGTGGACATCGACCCCAAGAAGCTCGAACGCGCCAAGGAACTGGGAGCCACCCACACCGTCGATTCCTCTGCCGGGGACCCCGTCGAGGAAATCCGTGCGCTCACCGGCGGTTTCGGAGCGGACGTGGTGATTGACGCCGTCGGAAGGCCCGAAACCTATAAGCAGGCCTTCTACGCCCGCGATCTCGCCGGAACCGTTGTCCTGGTGGGCGTCCCCACCCCCGAGATGACGCTTGAGCTGCCGCTCCTGGATGTCTTTGGCCGTGGCGGCTCTTTGAAATCCTCCTGGTACGGCGACTGCCTGCCCTCCAGGGACTTCCCCATGCTGGTTGACCTTTACAAGCAGGGCAGGTTGGACCTCGATGCCTTCGTCACCGAGCGCATCTCCATCAACCAGGTGGAAGAAGCGTTCGACAAAATGCACCAGGGCGCCGTCCTCCGCTCGGTGGTTGAACTGTGAACGCCGGATCCAACCCCACGATCGATCGCGTCGTAACCTCCGGAACCTTCTCCCTCGACGGCGGAACATGGGAGGTGGATAACAACGTGTGGATCATCGGTGACGCCGAGGAGTGCATCGTCATCGATCCCGCCCACGATCCCTCCGCGATTGTCGACGCCGTCAACGGCCGGGCAGTGACAGCCATCCTGCTCACACACGGCCACGACGACCACATCCGCTATGCCGGCGAATTCCGGGAGCTCACCAAGGCACCGGTGTACCTGCACAAGGACGACTGGATGCTCTGGCACGATGTCTTTCCGGAAGCCGATCCTGACAACTCCATCGCTGACGGAGATACCTTCACCGTTGCCGGGGCAACACTGGAGGCGATCCACACACCCGGCCACTCGCCGGGGTCGGTGTCCTTCCACCTGCCCAGCCAGGCGACGCTCTTCAGCGGCGATACCCTCTTCCAGGGCGGGCCAGGAGCCACAGGACGGTCCTACAGCGACTTCCCCACCATCATCGAATCCATCCGTACACGGTTGCTGCCGCTCCCCGCGGAAACAGTGGTCCGCACAGGACACGGTGACACCACCACCATCGGTTCCGAGGCCCCGCACCTGGACGAATGGATCGCCCGCGGACACTAGCCCTTAAGGGACGGCTGCGGCCGGCTGCCACCTTTTTCGAGGAGGCAGCCGGCCGCAGCCGTGGCTATTGACCAGCCGTGGTTATTGCCCCGCCGTGGCCATTAACCCAGGAGCGCCGGGAAGTCGCCGTCGAGGACGTCCGCGTAACCACGGTAGGCCTCGATCACGGCGTCCTCGACGGTTTTGACATCCAGGTGCGGCAGCAGGTCGTTTGCCGCACCAGCGGTAGCCGGATCCCAGTCCAGTCCGAGGGCTGCGTAACTGGCCGTCAAAACGTTGCGGATGGGCTGCGAGTTCTCCACCACGATCACTGAACTGAAGAGCCAACCGCCGGAAACCACGCGTTGCGCGGTGCCGATCAGCTTGATCCGGTGCGCAGGAAAGTCCGGGTCCTCACCGTGGACGCTGAACTCACCAGGGCAATACTCCCCCGGGATTTCTCCGACGGCGGCGTGGACGCCAACGCTGCGCAGGGCACCGGCCAGCAAATCGCCAAATTCCGAAAACCGTGCCTTGGCCCGGACGATGGCGTCGGGGTGGGGCTCCACATGATCGATCACCAGCGAGCCTTCGTGGTAAGCAGCCGCCCGTCCGCCGGCTTTGCGGACCAGCGGCTCGAACCCCAACCCGCGGCACGCTTCTTCGGCGGCACCAAAACCCGGCAGGTTCGCATCGCGCTGGCCGAAGGCAACCGTAGGCTTCGGGCGGTACAGACGCAGGGACGGCCCCAACTGACCGCTCCGGGCACGCTTAAGGAGCTCCAAAGCGAAGTCGAGGTCCGCTGCCGCCCCCAATGACTTGGGCTGACGGTATGCCGTCAGCTGTCTACGTTCCGCGACTTCCATCGTGGCCGCGCCCATTAACTCTTCCTCAGGGTCAGGATCTGCTCGGCCCGGCCGAACGGTCCGCTGACGTCGTGAAGCACGGTGGACGTCAGGCCAATGCCGTCTGCGCCGAAGGAGACCTTGTTGTCCAACCCCAACCATTCGCCCGCAGGCGCCCTGTACATGTGGATCTGCAGGTCCAGGTTGGGGAAGATGTAGCTGTTTTCTCCGGGCGGAACGCGGGCGGCGATGCCGTTGGCCGTATCCACGAGTCCCATCAGCCGTGCCAGGTCCGTGCTGTCGTCCCGATCGGTCAGCGGGTGCGAGGTCCGGATCCACACCCTGCCGGAGCCCGGACGGTGCCCCTCGGCCAAGCGCATTTCCAGGGAACGGATGTAGCCACCGGGCCACACGCTGGCGCCGTCCCACGGTTTGCATTCGTCTGGAGCGGGCATCGGTTCATCTTCGACGGCGGCCACAGCGCTGGTGTCACTGGTGATCATTCGCCATGCAGCCGCCCGGATGGCCACCCGGCCCCCTGCTGAAAGTTCGGCCTGGATGAGTTCGATGGTCCGGCCCGGCCTCAGCGTTGAAGTGGTGACCTGGAACTCCCCGCCCGGAATGAGCCCCAAAATTTCATAGCTGATCCGCGCCAGGCGAACATCGTCCCTGGGCTCGTGCCGGACCAAAGCATCAGCGATGATGCCGGAGGCAGGAGCCATGTGCTGTTCATGCGGATTCCAGGCACCCTGGGCGTGGATCGTCGAGCGGTAGCGCCCCGATCCCAACGACTCATAGTAGAAATCGCCGTCCGCCAAATCCGGTAATGCAGTAGTCAAACCTAAGCCTTTCGCCGATCCAGCTGTAGAACTCAGACCACTGTATCCGCTGATTTGGCCGCTGCCCGCCGCCGGCGGAACACGACAACCCAGACCACAACCGCCGCCAAAGTGGCAACGCCCAACGCGGCACCCACAGGCGACGCCGCAGCCACCGCCAACCAGGCCTGCAAGGCAGCCAGGCCAATGGTCGCGTACAGCAATGCCCAGACCACGGAGCCGACAACGGCTGCAGGGAGGTAACGGCGCAGCGGCATACGGGCCGCGCCGGCTGCCAGGTTGATGGCCGTCTGCAGGCCTATCGTCAGGAAGGAAAGCACGACGGCGTACGGACCCCAACGCTGGATGAGCACTTGGGCCCGGGCTGCTTTGGGTCGTTCCAAGGAACTGCCGAAACGGGTGTGCGCGAACCCTGCAACCGCTCCCCGCCCAATCCAATACGTGACGTTGACGCGGATCATGACAATGGCGAAGAGCGCCGCGAGGGCGACGCCGAAGGGCAAGCTCATGATCTGGTCCACTCGACTTAGGCTACCCTAAGTACCCGCCCTCCGCGGATTCGGTCCACCGGGTTCGTCCGGAGGAACCCTAGGATGGGTCCATGGATCTCCGCGACGCCGCCCAGGAGCTGTACGCCGTCATGCCTCGCGACTTCACAACGCAGCGCACAGCCTTGGTCCGTAAAGCCAAAGACAACGGCGAAAAGGAGCTGTCGAAGGAAATCGGCAGCCTTCCCAAGCCAGCTGCCGGAGCCTGGGCCATCAACATGCTTGCCGTTCACAAACCCGAGGTGATTGACAGCGTCGTACGTTTTGGCAGTTCTCTCCGGGCCGCGCAGGAAGCGTCGGACGCTGGGGCTTTTCGCGAACTCGGACAGAAACGCCAAGGCGAATTGACTGCGGCCGTGCATGCAGCCAAAGACCTGGCCGCCGAGCTGGGAGCGCCGCTCAGCGCAGCAGCGGCTGCCGACGTCGAACAGACCTTGAGGGCAGCGATGGCTGATACCGGAGCCGCGACAGCCGTGGCGACTGGCAGGCTGGTACGGGGGCTGAGCAGCAGCGGGTTCGAAGCAGTCGACCTCGACGGCGCCGTTGCGGCTGCCGGTCCCGAGGACGCTGCACGCCCTGCCTCGAAAGTGCCGGAGCAACAGGTGCACACGCCAAAGAAGCGGGATAAACCGGAACCTGCCAGGAAAACGCGGGCGCCCAAGAATGCACCCCAGGACGAAGCTACGTCCCTGGCCGAGCGTCGGGCAGCCAAACGGACGGCAGCGCTGGAGGAAGCCCGCGCCGCGTTCGATGCTGCCGATCAGGAGGCGCGGGAAGCGGAACAAGCGGCTGCCACGGCGTGGGAGGCCGTGAAGGAACTGGCCGATCGTCGTGCGGGGGTGAAGGCAGACATCGAGGAAGCCAAGCGCCGCCTGGCGGAGCTGGAAGCCGAACTGATCGGCATCACCAGGGACACGGACACCGCCGAATCCAAGAAGAAGCTCGCAGTCAGGGCCGCGACCCAGCAACGACGCACCGCGGACCAGGCGCAAAGACGCGTAGAGCGATTGGGCTAGTCCTTCTTCCTGACCAGGGACTTTTGCAGGTGATGGGTCGCGGGACCTTCCAGGTATTTTCCTTCCGGAGTGAAGCGCGATCCGTGCAAAGGGCAATCCCAGGTCTTCTCGGCGTCGTTCCACGTCAGCAAGCCGCCAAGGTGCGCGCAACTGCCCGAGACCCTGCAGACCTTCCCATCCACGGTGGACACCGCCGCCGGTTCACCCTTGTAAAGTCCGACGACGCCGCTCCCCTCTGGCGGGCGGGTTTCGTCAGTGATTTCCGGGTTGTTCTTGACCTTGGATTTGTCCTCCACCATCCGACGGGCAATGTCCGCGTTGTGCCGGATGGCTTCGGCCGCCCCCTTGGGCGAGGTGACGCGGTGGTGGATGGTGGTAGCCCAGTCCGAGTGGCCACCCAGAATCTCGGAGGTGATGGCCAAGGCAGCGGCGACCCCGTTACTCATGCCCCACTTGTTGTATCCGGTGCCGAAGAAGATCCGGCCCTTGCCGCGGGGAAGCTTGCCGAAGAACGGCATGAGATTGGTCGCCTGGTAGTCCTGGGCGGACCACGTATGGGTGACCTCGGCCCCCGGATAATGCTGGCTGGCCCATCCGAGGAGATCGTCCAGATGTTGTCGTGGCGACGTCGCCCGGCCACCGGCGTGCCCGTATCCGCCCACCAGCAACAGTTCCGCGTCGGCTGCCGGGTAGGTGCGTTGGGACCTCGTGGGCGAATCAATGGAGAGGTACATACTCGGGGGAATGGCGCCCGGCACTCTCAACGCTGCCGCGTAGGACCGGTTCGGCTCCAGCTTGGCAAAGTACAACCCGCGGTTCAGGATAGGTGTGCCTGTCGCGAGGACCACGGTGTCGGCGGTGAAACTGCCTTTCCTGGTGGTGACGCTCAGGGGACGGTCGCCGCTGACGTTTTGAACCTGCACCCCTTCAACAACCAGGCCGCCGTGTTCACGGATATCCCGGGCCAGCGCGTCCAGCACCTCCATCGGATGGATCTGCGCTTGGCCTTCAAGTTCCAGCGCCTCCACCACCTTGAAAGGCAGGCCGGCATCACGGCTGAAATGGACGTCCAGACCTGCGTCCCGGGAGACCGCAGCTTCCTTCCGGAGCCGCTGGCCGCCGTCGTCGGTGGTTGCGAAGGTGATGGCTGTACGGCGCTGGAACGGGACAGCTTGCTGTTCCATGTACTGGGTGAGCCACGCCTGCCCAGTCCTGTTGGCCTCCACATACGCCTGCACCACCTTCAGCGGGTACTGGCTGCGCAGGGCTGACAACGCGCCGCCTTGCAAGAGGCTCAACTTTCCGGTGGTGTTGCCAGTGGTCACAGCACCCAGGGTTCGTGCTTCGAAGACCACCACCCGCTGGCCGGACCGCGACAACAGCAGCGCGGCTACCATCCCGGTGATGCCCGCTCCCACCACTATCGAGTCAAAGTGCTTCTCCTGTGGGACGGGGTCGGATTTGAAGTCTGACTCCCTATCCAACCACAGTGATTTCATCGAACAACCTGCCTCTCAATTCACGGAATTGGCTCCTGGCATGTGTTGATGGAAACGGTAGGCGGCTCGCTGGTGCTTATCAAGGGGCTATGGTGCGGCGGCAAGGCTGGCTGCATATTGCAGTTCACTATCCGGGTCGTTGGCCCATCGCTCCAGCACCCGCTCCGCCCTCTCCTTGGCCAGACCCTCGAGCCGGGCCAGCAACGGCCGCGCCACATCTTTGGCCAGGGGCTCGACGAGTTCGCGGGTTCGGGCGCTCCGGATGAAGCCTTCAATGCGCGTCAGGTCCGTGTTGACCAGTAAAGCTACCTTTGTCTGGAGCAGGACCACCGCTGCCAGCCGCCGCTCGAACACCGGTTCCTCCCACAGCTCAGAGCTCAGGGCCGTGATGTCGTCGTGGCTGAGGTTCTTGTACCGCTTCAGGGCGTCACGGACCGTTCCGCGTATTGCGCCTACCGATGCACCATAAACCTTCAGGCCTTGGCCGAGGCGCTCGCTGGTCTCGGCAGCTTTCTCCCAGGTCGATTCCATCTGCAGCGTGTAGTCCACGAATTCACCGGCTTCACTCACACGCCTATTTTGTCAGGGCCTCCCCATACCGTCGTTTTACCAGCCACTGACAGGAGAAACATGCCGTCCCAAGAACTCGCCGCCGAGGCGTCATTTCCGGGTGTTCCCGCCGCATCGTCGATGCCCGACTGGTACCCCACGCTGCTCGACACCGTGGCCAGGGAAGTCCGAGTGGGACGCACCCGTGCGATGGCGGCGGCCAACAGTGAGCTCTTGAACTCCTACTGGAGCATCGGGCGGCAACTGGCCGAACGCGAATCGGAGCAAGGCTGGGGCGCCAAGGTGGTGACCCGGTTGTCTGCCGACATCCGCACGCGGTTCCCCGAAGCGAAGGGCTTCTCCCCCAGGAACCTGCGGTACATGAAAAGCTTCGCGCAGGCTTGGCCGGACTTCCCAATGTTGCAAGCGCCGCTTGCAACATTGCCCTGGTACCACCAGATCGCCCTGCTGGAAAAGCTCGACGACGCAGCCACGCGGCTTTGGTACGCCGCGGCCGCTGCCCAGCATGGATGGTCGCGGAACGTTTTGACTCACCAGATCTCCACGCGCTTGCATGAACGCTCCGGGCAAGCCATCACCAACTTCGCCTCCACCATGGTCCGTGCGGACTCCGACCTCGCGCAGCAGGCAACCAAGGATCCCTACGTTTTCGATTTCCTTGCCATGACCGATCGACACACTGAACGGGACCTGGAGGTGCAGTTGGTGAAGCATGTGGAGAAGTTCCTGTTGGAGCTTGGCCAGGGGTTCGCCTTTGTTGGCGAGCAGGTGCGGCTCGAAGTCGCCGGTGACGAATTCTTTGCCGACCTGCTGTTCTACCACCTGAAGCTTCGTTGCTACATGGTGATTGAACTCAAGGCAGTGAAGTTCGAACCCGGGTTTCTGGGGCAGCTGGGCATGTACATGGCAGCCGTTGATGATCTGATGGCGCACCCGGACGACAAGCCAACCATTGGGTTGCTGCTGTGCAAGGAGAAGAACAGCGTGGTGGCCGAGTACGCGCTCCGAGGCTTCAACGCACCCGTGGGCATCGCGGAATGGAAGACCTCACTTGCGGATTCCTTGCCGGACGAGCTGGTGTCCAACCTGCCCAGCATCGAGACGTTGGAGGCAGAGCTCGCGAGCGAAGCGGCCCGGTTGCGGGGCTAGACGTTGTCCCTGAACCACGCCAGTGTGTCGTTCCAAGCCGCCGTTGCGTGGGCTTCCACGTAGCGGTCACTGGTGTCGTTATGGAAGGCATGGTCCACACCGGGATACACCTTGAGTTGGTGCTTGACGCTGGTCCTGTCCAGCGCTTCCTGGAGTTGGGGCATGGGGCCCGTGATTCGCGCATCCTTCTCGGCATACACACCCATGACTGCCGGTTTGATGGTGGGCACCTTAGCCAAGTCCGGGGCCGGGCCGTAGAAGGCGCTCGTTGCTTTGAGCCCTGGAATCTCCGTGCTCGCCTGCCATGTGATGCCGCCGCCGAAGCAGAAACCGATCATGGCGATACGGCCTCCTTCGACGAAGTCCTGGCCGTTGAGGTACTCGAAGGCGGCTTTGAAGTCACCGACATGGCGTGCTGCGCCAGCCTGGGTCAGCGCACCAGGAACGGCATCCGGGTCCATGTTGGCCGTGCCGCCTTCCCTGCTGAGAAGGTCCAGCGCCAGTGCGACGTATCCTTGCTTGGCGAAGCGCCGGGCCACGTCTTGGATGTGCGGGGTGAGGCCTCGGTTTTCGTGGCAGATCAGCACGGCGGGGTGTTGCCCTCCGTCCTCGGGCCGGGCCAGGTAACCACTGATTTGGGTTCCTTGAGACTGGAAATTGGCTGTGGCCGTGGTCAGCCCCGCTGCGCCTTCCGGGACAGACAGCGGACTTTTGGCGTTGGGCACAGCCGTTGTGGCAGTGCCTTTTGGTGCCGCCGGTCCGGTGGCGGTTGGGGTCGGCATAGGATCCGTTGCCCTCGGTATCTCCTGCGGTGTACAGCCCACCAACGTCATGGCCGCCGCAGTGGCTGTCATGCTGCCCATGATGAAGGCAACGCGCCTGGTGAACGTCCCGTGCGACATGTCACCGGAGCGGTAATCGTCGTAGAACTCCTCGATCAAGTACTTTTCGAACTTCTCAAGCTGCACCATGGGACGTCCTCCCGAAGTTGGCCCATATCTTGCCCTGAAGTTGGGACGGGGACAAGGGTGGGACGGTTCAACTCCGCGCCGCGTATAGGCTGAACAACAGAATTAGACCTTGAACCCTAGAGCAATTGGAGGCCCAATTGGCCGTAGTGTGGGGCATCCACAATGATGCTTTGTCCAGCGAGCTTCTTGAGCAGGGATTCGTCAGTATCGGCTGGAACGCCATCGCTGACATACGCTCCATCGGCAATGACAGGGAAAAACTAAAGCGTGCCCTAGAAGTTGCCTATCCCGATGCAAAGGCCGGGGCCTACCCCGTCTGGGCGGGAATACTCCGCCGTTTTGCCTTTGAGATGAAGGAAGGCGACGTTGTCATCGCACCGCATCGGGCAGACAGCACCCTGAACTTCGGCGTCATAACAGGGAACTACAGCTACTACCCCGATGCCCAGGTTCACCCTCATCGACGGGAAGTCCGATGGGTCCAGACGGGCGTCTCGCGAGGTTTGTTTCCGCAGAAAGCGCTGTACGAAATCGGGTCGGCAATGACCCTTTTCCGCGTCAAGAAAAACGTGCAAGTCTTCCTGGACTATCTCGACTCTGGAACGGTTAGACCCCCTTCAGCGATATCTTCTGACGTGACTTCGGAAGCTGTCGACGACTGGGTGGAAACGGAACCCAGCGCGGCAAGGCTCGATCAGTTCACGCGCGATTTTGTACTAAAGACGCTCCTTGAGGACCTTAGCCATGAAGAATTTGAGCACTTCACAGCTGATCTCCTCCGCGCCATGGGTTACCAGGCGCGGGTAACCCCCTACTCGTCGGACGGTGGCGTCGATGTTATCGCGCATAGGGACCCTTTGGGTCTTGAACCTCCTCTGATCAAGGTTCAGTGCAAACACACTAGCGCCCAACAGTCCCGCCCGGACATCCAAAGACTGAGCGGGACACTGGCGCACGGAGAGCTTGCACTATTCGTTTGCCTTGGCAGCTACAGCAAGGACGCTGTCGGGTACGAACGTGAGCGCCAGAACTTGCGCCTGATGACCGGGGCAGACATAGTCGAACACACAATTGCGAACTACGAGAGTCTCGCGGCGCGATGGCAAAGTCGCATGCCCCTGCGCCGCGTTTACGTGGTAGATCGTTCGAACGAAGGGCATTAAAGAGGTTATTGAGCTCCCCTTTGGGCCGCTGGCGCTATGTTGTCAGTGCCTGCTGCGAGAGTTAGGACATGAAGCAGTTCGGGGAAAGGCAAGCGGAGACAACGGCTACCGTGTCTCTTCGTGCCATCTCCCGAGGTGTGGCTCAGCCTGGCACTATCAGTGGCGATCTGCTTGGTCAGTTGCGGGCCCTGGAGGAGATGAAGTCGGCCATCACCGGATTGCAAGCGCAGATTGCTGTGGCTTTTGATCTAGCGCAGCGAGCCGAGCAAGCCGAGGCCGGCATCCCTGCGGCGGAGCGTGGCAAGGGCGTGGGTGCGCAGGTGGCTTTGGCGCGGCGGGAATCACCGAACCGTGGCTCCAGGTTGTTGGGGCTTGCCAAAGCTCTAGTCACGGAGATGCCCCGCACTTTGGCTGCGTTGAGTTCCGGGCAGCTTAGCGAATGGCGGGCCACACTGCTCGTGAAAGAAACAGCCTGCCTCAGTGTTGAAGACCGAGCCGCGGTGGATGAAGAGCTCGCTCCCGACACCGGTACTTTCGAGGGTGCAGGAGACAAAGCCATCATCGCCGCCGCGAAGGCCGCCGCATACCGTCGTGATCCGAGGTCGGTGGCCCCCAACTCTTTGGGTAAACTGAAGTTCGCCGAGGTGTAATATCTAATCTTTGAGAGTTTCGGCTAGATAATCACAACAGGCTGGCGGGACCGGGCCACGCAAATTCCATTCTTGACCACATAGCATTCGACGTAATGGTTACCGGCATAGAGCGTACTTTCCTTTTTCCGTCTCTGACCAGAGTCCCTGGTAATCTCGCCTCGCAGGGACTGCTTCCGTTCGGCTTCTAAGCCCGAGTTGCGAACTTTCCAATACACATCGTAATGCCCCGTCACGCTGGTCCCTTCGACTTCAAAATGAAGATCACGTTGCTTGGGAACAAGCCCCGCACCTGCCCGTAGAGCACGACGTTGAACGCGATTGAGTTCGCGCGGCGGGGATACATCACACCTGACGCTCACTGTGTCTGTTAGCTGGACAGGGAACATTTCCTCAATGAACCGTTCTTTAGGCGCACGGCGGCTGGTTGAGCTCTTGACCGCCGCACTGGCGGACACAGGGGCTGCGGTCACCACTGATTCGGGAAACGCTGGTCCGAACACCCTACGCCAAGCAGCAATGCTATCGCCGACCGTTGAGGCGTCAAACGCTTCTCGGATCTTCGGGGCCAACTTATGAATGCTGTCGCGGAAAGCAGCGAATTGGCTGTCGGTCCAGCGGTGGTTAAAAGACGTCGCCGGGCAGCTTGGGTCGGCAAGATGTGGTTTTGTCCACTGTGCCTGTAACCACCGGTCCAAGTCTTCAACCAGATGAAGGAGGGTGGTAGGCACATCTTTGTAGTAGTCGCCGTCAAGGTCGCGCCAGCTGTCCACGATATTTCCAACCATTGTTGTCAGTAGGACTGACTTCAGCTTGAACGCATCCTGATGATCTCTGAGGTATTTAAGGAGGCGTATGGCCTTGCGAAGGTTCCGGTTGGTTAGCCGGTCTTTTTCCTGAATCCATTCGGAGAAGCCGACAGGATTCGTGTCCTCAAACTGGTTGGTATTCCGGTTGACGATGACCTGCCGGCCATTCGCCATCACAACGTATGTGATGATGTCGATGTGGCAGTCGTTAGCGTACGTCACCCGGACGCAGCGGTCCTTCTTTGAGCTCATGCCTCCGTAGATTGCGTGATCAGACAGCGCGGTGTAGACAGCATTTGCGTAGCTGCGAGGGTTCTCATTCCAGGCTTCATCCTCGCTGAGTTGAACGAGGAAGTCTGCATCGAACTCAAAGCCAGCAGCTGGACGGATGATCGTTTGGTGGGCCCACGAGCCCTGCGGGACCGTGTCAAGGACGCGACCGTCCAAGGAACCTGCCGCCTTGAGCGCCTCTGTGATACGGACGACCCTAGTGTCGAGGTCGCCCAGCCGACTCGCGTTTAGGTTCACAGTATCGGTCAACATCTTGCCGAAATACTGGGTCAGTTTCATTATTTCCCAACTTGGATGGCGGGGACGTAGTCGCCGCTCGGCGTGCGGTCATAGAGCTGAATTGATGGATATACATCGCGTGAGAGAACCCGCCCGAACTCCACAGCGGAGGACAAGGGCATAGCTGCGAACACATGGAGGAGACGGATGTGCTTATGGCCCCGGCCCTCCATCTCGGCGAGCATCCGCCTGCAAGCATCGCTGAAGGCGTCTAGTGCCGCCGGCCCTGTCAGGACATCCGGGTGTGCAAGCTGGTCGACAGCAAGCTCAAACACCGGGAGGTCGTGAACGCCGGGCGGCAACTCCTCCCGGTTAATAGTGCCGCTGACGTTGATCACGAGAGTTGCTTCGCTGCTGGCAGGCTCTGGGTCTGGCGCGCTGACGGCAAACGTGGCGCTACCGTCCACTTCAGGCCATTTCCAGTCCCCGGTGCTCCGGTGCTTCTGGTAGACATCGACCGGGACCTGGTCACCCAATTGAGCCCCAAGATAGACCAAGAGCGGCAGGCGGGCGAAAGCGAAGATGCTCAAATGGATGATGTCATCGCTGGCGACCGCCTCCGCCACCTTGATCTTAACCGCCCTGTCGATCAATTGGCATGCCGCCGCATAATACTCCGGCGACGGGCCTTCTTCGCCGGGTAAACCGCGCAGGTCTATCTCGAGCATGTTCCGCGTGGACAAATCGAACCTAGGCATTCGTCCGGCACTAGCCATCACCGCAGTCGCCACAGCGTCCCGGCCAACCTCGGCTGGGCTTCCGCGCAGCCAACCCACCATCCGAATTGGAGTGGTCCGGTTGTACTCACCGAAACTCGTCGCTAGAAAAACCTGGTCCTCATGCTTCCGCTTCAATGCACGAAGAAACGGAACCGTAAAAGCATCCCTTGAACCCCATTTGTCGATCTCGCTGTGCTCGTCATCGCAGATAAGCATCAGGTTATCTGCGTTGTCGCGCTCTTCATCCGTCAACATCTCGTCCAGGCCCCTAGGCGACTTCGCACTCGCCTTCTGACCGACGATGTGGGCTGCCTGACCGAACGTCAGTTCCCTGTAGGCCAACTGGCCTTCAAGAAGATGCCGGCGGCAGATCTGACAGCGGCCACCAGACCTGACCCACAGCTTCAACCGCTCTGGACCAGGAATTTTGCGCTCCGCCATCTACTAACCTCCGGTTATTCTGATGATTAATTAACTTCAATGAGCCGGACCGCAGCACACGAGGCAGTTGCCTGGCCAGCATGACCGACATTGAAGACCAAGAGCTAGACAACATCATGCCCAGCCTTGACGCATCGTTCCTAAAGCCAGCCGAGGAACCAGTATCCAGACCACCGCGGCCCAGGGTCGCATTTTCTTATCGTTGAACCAGACAAAAAACAAAGTCGGCTGGTTCAACTCGAATGGAACAGATTCAAGTAGACAGAGACCCGGGCAACTGAAACGGGAACAAGGGTCAACTAGTTTGGAATCTCACACCGACTCGCACCACCGCACGCAAAGGACTCTTGCGCCGGCGATGTATGGCGGCCTTAGAACTCCCAGTCCTCGTCCTCCGTGTTCACGGCCTTGCCGATCACGTAGGAGGATCCGGAGCCGGAGAAGAAGTCGTGATTCTCGTCGGCGTTCGGGGACAGGGCGGAGAGGATGGCCGGATTCACGTCGGTGACGGACGCCGGGAACATGGCCTCGTAGCCCAGGTTCATGAGCGCCTTGTTGGCGTTGTAGTGCAGGAACTTCTTGACGTCCTCGGCCAGGCCGACTCCGTCGTAGAGGTCATGCGTGTACTGGACTTCGTTTTCGTACAGCTCGAAGAGGAGTTCGAACGTGTAGTCCTTGATCTCCTGTTTGCGGGCCTCGGAAACCTTCTCCAGGCCCTTCTGGAACTTGTAACCGATGTAGTAACCGTGCACAGCCTCGTCGCGGATAATGAGGCGGATGAGGTCGGCCGTGTTCGTGAGCTTGGCACGTGAGGACCAGTACATGGGCAGGTAGAAGCCCGAGTAGAACAGGAAGCTTTCCAGCAGCGTGGAAGCAACCTTGCGCTTCAGGGGGTCGTCACCCTGGTAGTAGTCCATGACGATCTGGGCCTTCTTCTGCAGGTTCTCGTTTTCGAGTGACCAGCGGAAGGCGTCGTCAATCTCCTTGGTGGAGCACAGGGTGGAGAAGATGGACGAGTAGGACTTGGCGTGCACCGATTCCATGAAGGCGATGTTGGTGTACACAGCTTCTTCATGCGGGGTGATGGCATCCGGAATCAGTGAGACTGCCCCGACGGTGCCCTGGATGGTGTCCAGTAGGGTCAGGCCCGTGAAGACCCGCATGGTCAGCTGCTGCTCTTCCGGGGTCAGCGTGTGCCACGACTGGACGTCGTTGGACAGCGGCACCTTCTCCGGCAGCCAGAAGTTGTTGACCAGTCGGTTCCAGACTTCCACGTCCTTATCGTCCTGGATCTTGTTCCAGTTGATGGCCTCGACGTGTGTCAGCAGCTTCACTTTCTCAGTCATTTGTCGTTTCACTTTCTCGCATGAGCTTCGCTTGCGCTGCATCGTCGATGCAATGCTGGCAGGTTGGGTTCACAACACCCTTGTTCGTGTGATGTCTGGTGTGCGCGTTACGTCGGCTGGATGGCATTGGCTTGCCTTTCCTGACAGCAGACATCTTCGCACGAGTTTCGGCACTGGCCTTCTTACCGAAGTTGGGATTGCCGATTCCTGATCTGGCCTCAGAGAGCGCTTTGCGTGCTTCCTCGGTCATCGAGCGGCCAAAGCTCGGATGGTCCGGACCAAACTTTCTGAAGTTTGGGTTGGCCTCCCCGACTATTGAACCCTTGCGCTCCAGTGACCATTTGGTCCGCTGCTCCAAGCTATGCTTGCCGCCGTAGAACGGGTTATTCTCCCCCGGCCGACTCAAGCCTTTTCTGCCTGTGGAACGCAAGCGTGCTGCCTCCCGCTGCTCTTCGGTCCATTGAACGCCAGTGGGACCGAGGCCTCCTTCGGATAGGTTGAGGAGCCGGTCGCCGTCAAGCCTCAGATGTCTGATCCAGTCCCTCTCCGCTTGGCCAAGTTCCTCAAGATCCCAAGAAACATCCAGTTGCTCAATCAAAAGGGATTCCCGGTTTTGCTTTCGCAGCCAATCGTAGAAGGGCGTCTTGCGGCCACTTCGCGCTACCTTTAGGTGCTGGGAGAATCGACGGGAAATTGGCTTCGTCGTGATGCCGACATAGCGGTACTCACGTTCGTTCCGGAGGCGGACGCCATAAACGGAGCCAATCTCCGCCGTCGAATCTTCCAACTGGATCTATCCCCTTAGAGCATGCAGCTGACGCAGTTTTCAACCTCCGTGCCCTCCAGCGCGAGCTGGCGGAGACGGATGTAGTAGAGGGTCTTGATGCCCTTGCGCCATGCGTAGATCTGCGCCTTGTTGATGTCACGCGTGGTGGCGGTGTCCTTGAAGAACAGCGTCAGGGACAGGCCCTGGTCCACGTGCTGCGTGGCAGCGGCGTAGGTGTCGATGATCTTCTCGTAGCCGATTTCGTAGGCATCCTGGTAGTACTCCAGGTTGTCGTTGGTCAGGTACGGAGCCGGGTAGTAGACGCGGCCGATCTTGCCTTCCTTGCGGATTTCGATCTTGGCGGCCACCGGGTGGATCGACGAGGTGGAGTTGTTGATGTAGCTGATGGAACCGGTCGGCGGGACGGCCTGGAGGTTCTGGTTGTAGATACCGTGCTCCATGACAGAAGCCTTCAGCTCGCGCCAGTCATCCTGGGTGGGGATGTGGTGACCGGCGAAGAGCTCGCGAACGCGCTCGGTCTCCGGAGTCCACTCCTGCTCGGTGTACTTGTCGAAGAACTCGCCGCTGGCGTATGTGGACTTCTCGAAGCCGCCGAACTTCTGGCCGGTCTCGATGGCCAGGCGGTTGGAAGCGCGCAGAGCGTGGAACAGCACCGTGTAGAAGTAGATGTTGGTGAAGTCCAGGCCCTCTTCGGATCCGTAGTGGACGCGCTCACGGGCAAGGTAGCCGTGCAGGTTCATCTGGCCAAGGCCAATCGCGTGGCTCTGGGCGTTGCCCTGCGCGATGGACGGCACCGAGTTGATGTAGGACATATCCGACACAGCGCTCAGGGCGCGGATGGACGTCTCGATGGAGAGACCGAAGTCCGGCGAATCCATGGTCTTGGCGATGTTCATGGAACCGAGGTTGCAGGAGATGTCCTTGCCCACGGTCTCGTAGCTGAGGTCCTCGGCGTAGATGGACGGGGAGGAAACCTGCAGGATCTCCGAGCAGAGGTTGCTCATGGTGATCTTGCCGTCGATCGGGTTGGCCCGGTTTACGGTGTCCTCGAACATGATGTACGGGTAGCCGGACTCGAACTGGATCTCCGCGAGGGTCTGGAAGAACTCGCGGGCGCTGATCTTGGTCTTCTTGATCCGGGAATCATCGACCATCTCGTAGTACTTCTCGGTCACCGAGATATCGGAGAACGGAACGCCATAGACCTTCTCGACGTCGTACGGCGAGAAGAGGTACATGTCCTCGTTCTTCTTGGCGAGCTCGAACGTGATGTCCGGGACCACAACACCCAGGGAAAGGGTCTTGATACGGATCTTCTCGTCGGCGTTCTCGCGCTTGGTGTCCAGGAAGCGGTGGATGTCCGGGTGGTGTGCGTGCAGGTAGACGGCACCTGCACCCTGGCGGGCACCGAGCTGGTTGGCGTAGGAGAAGCTGTCTTCGAGGAGCTTCATGACGGGGATGACGCCGGAGGACTGGTTCTCGATCTGCTTGATCGGGGCACCGTGCTCGCGGATGTTGGTGAGCGAGAGCGCTACACCGCCGCCACGCTTGGAGAGCTGAAGTGCGGAGTTGATGGCGCGGGCGATCGACTCCATGTTGTCTTCGATCCGGAGCAGGAAGCAGGAGACGAGCTCGCCACGCTGGGCCTTGCCGGCGTTGAGGAACGTGGGGGTGGCAGGCTGGAAACGGCCGTCGATGATTTCGTCGACGAGGCGGTTGGCGAGGTCTTCGTTGCCGCGGGCAAGGTGCAGGGCGACCATGCAGACGCGGTCTTCGTAGCGCTCAAGGAAACGCTTGCCGTCAAAAGTCTTGAGCGTGTAGGACGTGTAGAACTTGAAGGCGCCCAGGAAGGTCTCGAAACGGAACTTCTTCTTGTACGCGCGGTTGAAGAGGTCGCGGATGAAGTTCATCGTGTACTGGTCAAGCGTCTCGCGCTCGTAATACTGGTTCTTCACCAGGTAGTCGAGCTTCTCTTCCAGGTCGTGGAAGAAGACGGTGTTGTTGTTCACATGCTGCAGGAAGTACTGATGCGCAGCTTCACGGTCGGCTTCAAACTGGATCTCACCGTTGGGGCCATACAGGTTCAGCATGGCGTTGAGTTCGTGATAGCCGAGGCCCTTGTAAGCCTCAGGCAGCGGCTTCTTGGCCGTGTCCACAGCGCCCCCGGTTACTTCTGTTTCTGCGACAGTTGTGTCCAAAACTTTTCCAGCCCTTCGTTGACCCGTTGGACGTCTTCTGGCGTCCCCATGAGTTCAAATTTGTAAAGATGCGGCACTTTGCACTTGACGGAGATGATGTCTCCCGCTGCGCAATAGTTGTCCGCGAAGTTTGTGTTCCCCGCTCCGATAACACCCCGGATCAGCTTCCTGTTCCCGGGATCGTTCAGAAACCTGATGACCTGTTTCGGCACCGAACCTTCGCCGTTGGTGCCCCCGTAAGTGGGCAGCACAAGAACGAAAGGCTCAAGGGCCTGGAGCGGGGCGTCCTGGGCGTACAGCGGGATGCGTGCAGCATCCCTGCCCAGTTTCTGGACGAATCTTTTGGTGTTCTCAGAGGTGGAGGAAAAGTAGATGAGGTGACTCCTCGTGGTCACAGCTTCCGTCGCCTTGCGTACGGTGGCCGCTGCCAGCGGTGCCATGGGAGTCACCTCAACTACATAGGAATTCTTGGTGTGTGGTGGCGAAAGTCAGGCCACGGAGGAAACGGCCTGGGCCAGCTCCTCGATCTTGTCCGGGCGGAATCCAGACCAGTGGTCCTGCTCGGTCACGACGACGGGAGCCTGCATGTAACCCAGTGCCTTGAGGCGCTCAAGGGCCTCGGCATCCTGGGAGATGTCGACACTCTGGTAGGCAATGCCCTTCTTATCGAGTGCCCGGTAGGTTGCGTTGCACTGAACACAGGCCGGCTTCGTGTAAACCGTTACGGTCATGATCCCTGTCCCCTAAGTTGAAGTCTGATTCTCTTCGTATCTGGCGGGCTCAACCGGAACTGATTACTGAATCCGATACCGGCCCGCGGGCTGCCGTGACAGCCAACACGCTCTGATTTTGTCTTGTGCTGGTTTCCCGCTCAATCCGTAAATCGATACTACATGTAGTGCAACCGCCGAACTGGAACCCCAAGATGATGTATTACAAGTATGTCATTCAATCCACCGCTCGTCCACAGGGCAGGGGGTTCAAAATGTCCGGGATTCCGCCAAAATGAGAGATGTCATCCACACCCTGTGGACTACTTAGCCACATTTAATCTTCAGCGTGTCGCGTGGATACGGCGTGTCGTGACACTTTGAAAATGTGGCGTGGCGAACAGCTAAAATCGGCTGATGGTCAACCTCCTCCACCTCCGCACGCTCATGGAGGTGACCCGCCTTGGCTCGTTCGCCGCCGCCGCTGCACAGCTTGGCTACACCGCCTCTGCAGTCTCCCAACAGATGGCCGCGCTGGAACGTGATACCGGCGTCGAACTCTTCCAGCGGTCGGCGCGCAGTGTGGTCCCCACCGAGGCGGCGCTGACCATGACACGGCACGCTTCCAAGGTCCTCACGGATGTTGAGGCCCTGATGGCCGCCGCGTCCAGGACCAACGACTCCCCCGCGCAGGAACTCAGGTTGGGCATCTTTCCCAGCCTCGCCACCTATGTCCTGCCGGACATCCTGCGGAACGACCGCTGGAACGGTTTGGGCATTGAGTTAAAGGTCTCAGTGGCAGAACCGGCACAAACCATCCAAGGGCTGCGCAGCGGCGGCGAACTGGATGTGGCGCTGGTCTACCAGGTGGGGCAGTCCGGGCTGGCGTGGCCCCACTCGCTTGAACGGCAGTGGATCGGCGACGACGACTTCCGCGTTGTCCTGCCCGCGTCGTGGAAGATCCGCGAAGATGCCGAAATCGAGGCGGCCCACCTTTCCGACATGCCGTGGATTGTCCACCACCCTGGCACCAGCGATGCCTTGGTCATTGAGCGCCTGTTCGCCAGCTGCAACCTGCACCCTCGTGTGGTGGCCTACAGTGACGACTTCCATGCCAGCCTCGAGATGACCGCAGCCGGCCTTGGTGCTTCGCTGGTCCCGGAACTGGCCCTGCGGAACCGGCCGTCCGGCGTCGTGGTCCTGGACGTCCCGGACATCAGGCTGGCCCGCAATGTGTTCGCCCTGCTCATCAACGAAAAGCGCACCGCGCAGGTGCAATTGTTCACCCAACTGCTGGCCGACACGCTCAGGGACTCCTCCGGAAGAAGCGGCCTGCACCCCCTGAAAACCGCGCCCGTCAAGGGCTCACAGCGGCGCAAGTGAAATATTCGCAATTGCTGGAACCCGCCGGTGGTTGGGGTTAGATTGATCACATGGGCAAGCTAGCGAGCAAACATTTTGGGGAAGTCGAGCTCAACCACGGCAGTGAACATTGCTTCGTTGCCAAGCATGAACTCGGCGGCAATCCGCTGGAACTTGACCTCAACGTCACTGCCCACGACCACTTCGACGAAGCCGCTATGCGCAAAGTGGACTACCGCCTGCGCTTCCTGCCCGAGCTGGTGGACCAGGTCCGGGAGATGATCGCCGATGAACTCGACCAGGACGGTACCAACCCCCAACAGTTCCTGCATTTCCACAGCTCACAACTCAAAGAAGAGCAGCTGGAGTCCGTTTTCGGTGTCCGGGACAAGGGCCAGCTCACCAACGATGTCTTCCTGAATGCCCTCAAACTGGGGCACGTGGCCATCTACCCGGGGCAACCCGAGCGATACTTCGTGCTGGATTTCACCCTCGGCTCGCACTTCACCGACGAACTCCTGGTGGTCGCCGCCGATGAGGACGGCGTGGTGGACGACGAAATCCTGTGGGAGTAGCGCGCCATTAAACGCCGACGGCGGTCGATCACCATGGCCTGTCAACTCCAGACCCATTATCGGGACCCCGCAGGTATTCGTCGCGCTGCTGGCCTTCGGAACGCTCCTTTTGCGCCTGCTGCGCGCTGTCCCTCAGATCCTTTAGTTTCCCGGCCTGCGGCTCGGTTGCTTTGTCCGGGGCGGTCGGTGCATCGCCGGCCTTCCCGTCCGTGCCCTGGATCTTGCCCGCGAGCCGTGACGCAGCCGAGTCCAATGTTGATCCTTCCCCGTCGGCATTGGCCGACCCCGCTTCGCGGCACTTCTCCGGAGCAGCGTTCGCGGCATCCAACGCTTCCTTGAACAACCGGGCTGCCGTGCCCCTGTCCGCCGCCGCGTCGCCCAGCTTCTCGATACTCAGGACCAGATTGACGCGGACCTTACATTCATCGTCACCGGTCCCCGCATGTAACGCGGCCTCGAAATCGGTTCGGGCTGCCGCGAACTCCCCCGCCAGCACGTGGGCATCACCGGAGGCGAAGGGCGCCTTATACGGCTCCACCATGTTGGCTACGCCAAGCCACGATGCTGCCCGCGCCAGTTCGTCGTGCTGTCCGTTCCGGAACAACTCCCCCGCAGCACTGCCCAGCAGGCCGACGCTGAGGAGTTTCGCAGCGACCGCGAGGACCAGGAGGACTGGAAGAGCTGACCAGATCACCAGCCGGAGACGCCGGCGTTGTGCCGTTCGGAGGCTCACAGGTCCGGCTCCTTCCGCAGGGGCCGGCGCAGGTTGGCGAGCTCAAAGGAATGTCGCAGGGGTTCGTGCATTGCCAGGAGGAACGCCGCCAGGGCAAACAGCCAGTAAAGCTCCACCCGGCCGGGACCGTCGCCTGCGGTGGTGGTCAGCTTTCCCAGCTGGACGCCACGGAGAATGTCGGAGGTCGGCTCTGCGCCCGTCCGGTGGGCGTAAGGGACGTGGAGCTGGTCCGCGATGCGCCCGAGCTGTGCTTCGTCAATACGCGACACAGCATCCTTCGCCTCGTTGGAACCCTTGTCTTTGACATACCCGGCGCCGCCGTCAGCCGATTCCCTCATCCGGCCACCTTCGCCGGTACCGTAGCCCAGGACTGCTCCCCCGGCAACGTTGGTGGCATCCATGGGCGTCGGCGTCTCTGCACTGGTGTTTTCTCCGTCGCCGGCGTAAAAGACCAGCGCAGGGCGACCCGGATGTTGCTTTTGGGCGGCGTCGAGCCTGTCCTTCAAGAGGTTGGCCGCAATGGTGACGCTGCTGCCCGACGCGTAGCGTGCCCTCTGCGGTTGAAGCGTGGCCATGGCGGTCTGCAGTGCCGTGGCGTCCTGTGTGAGCGGCATGCGGACTGTGGCTTTGCTGTCAAAGGTGATCAGTGAAAATTTGGCTCCCGCAAGTTCCCGCGCGACGGCCGTCACGTCCTGTTTGACCCCGGCCAAACGCGTTTCGGTGCCGTGATGATCCTCTGCAGCCATGCTGGTGCTGGTATCCACCACGAAGAAGACATCGATCTCGGACGAAGCGCTGACGGACTGCCCGCCCATAAGCCCCGGCCGCATTGCGGCGATGAGAAGAAGCACGACGGCGGCACTGCGCAGGGCGGCAGGCCGCACCTTGCCGTGGGGCCGGGTCCCCTGCCGCGGGATCAGGGTCCAGGCAGTCAGGACGAGGATGCCGAAGCCGGCCACCACAAGGACCGGCCACGGCAGAATCGGTTCGAAGGTCATGGTTCAAGCCGCCATCCGAGGACCAGCATTCCTGCACCGGCCAGCAGGGCAATCCCCAGTGGCCACGCAGGTGTGTCCGTGACGATTGCCTGCGGGGCGGCGCGGTAGCTGGTGGCTTCCGTTGCCTGCACATCGCGGACTATGCCTGGGACCGCTTCGGGGCTGTCCAGTTTGTAGTAGGAGCCTCCAGTCCGCTCGGCAGCGGCCCGCAGTTGAGCCCCGGGCTGGTCGGTTCGGCCACCGTAGTCCACGTCCCCGGGGTTAAGGGCGTGCACCTTGACATTCTTGGTCGCCGCCAGCGCCACGGCCTCGTCCAGGGTGAAGATCGGCTCCCCGGAGAGGAAGTTGTCCGTTGCCAGCACCACTGACCGCGAACGCTTCGCTGTCCCTTGTTCCCCGCTGGGGTGCGTGTCTGGGAAGCTTTGGACGCAGGAAGCCAGTCCGTCTCCGATCAGGGAGGAGCCTTCGCCGTTCCAGGTGCCGTCGAAGAACGATCCGGCCCCGTCGTCGAGTGCTTCCTTGGCGAGCTTGAGCTGTTCTGCCGCGTATTCGTAGTCGTCGGTCAACGGGAACACGTGAACGCTGCTGCTGTCGAAGATGACCATGCCTATCCGTTCGCCGTCGAATTCCTTGGCCAGCTCCTGAAAGACGCCGGCGATGGCTGCGTCCGTGCCGGTCATGGACCCGGAAACGTCCAGGCAGAGCACAATGTCCCTGTTGCGGATTTCCGGCTGCTCGGTGGTCCGTTGGGTGGGTCGGGCGGCGGCTGTAGCGGTGGCGGCCAGGAATACTGCTCCCAACAGGACTGCGAGCGCCAAGCGCAGACGGTGCCGGCGCAGGGCCTGCTGGTACTCGGGGAGCCCGGTGAGCCTCTCGCCGTAGGCTACGGTACGGGTGGGTCTGGGTTTACGGCGACGGTGCAGCCATGCGGCGAAAACCACCGTGATTGCTGTGAGGGGAAGGATCCACCAGTAGCTCAGTTCCATTCGAGCACCACCTGGCGGGCTGCGACTGCGGATTGGCTGACGGTTTGGACGGGCATGGGGGCGAATTCGTTGGGGTAGATCCGTGCGATCCCGGTTGCGAGGTCTGCCAACCCGTGGCCGCGCAGTTCTTCGAGCGTCATGGAGGTGATGGGCAGCCCCGTGGCGCGTCCGGCGAACTCGCGGACCAGGAAGCTCAGCCTTTGGTGGGCCTCACGTTCGGGCAGGCGACCGGCGTCGGCGTCCGATGCCGTGGCCTGGATGGCGGCCAGGCAGGTGTTGCGCAATGTGTCCAGCGTCGGGCGGGCTAAGGCATCCAAGCGGGCGGCCTTTTCCGGGCGGGCAGGCCAGAACAACCAGGCGTACCAGGCTGCGACGAGGAGTACCAGCATCAACCCCAGCCACAGCCAGAGCTGCTGGTAGTGCAGTGGCTCGTAGAAGCCGGAGTCATCCTGCACTGGTGCCACCTTTGCCGCGCTTTGCAGTGGTTGCGGCCCGGGAGCGGTGTTTTTCGAGGAGCGTGAAGATTGCGGTCAGGACGTCCTCACTTCCACCGGTGTGTTCTTCGGCGATACCGAGGCGTCGGAAAGTATCGCGCCGCCGCCGCGTCCGTTCCACGGTGGCGGTGGCGTACGCGGCCTGCACCTTGCTGTCCATGGCCAGGGGTGACGGGATTGCTTCGGCGGTCCGGACGTCCGTGCTGTCCTTTGCGACGCTGCCCGGAGTTGGTGCCAACTCCGCGTCCTGGATGGTGAGCCAGAGGACTTCGTGCCGGGCCCGGAGTCGGCGCAGCATCGCCTCTGTATGGTCATCAGGCAGGAACTCGTCGGCGACCACCACAATCAGCAGCCGTCCCTTCAGGTATCGCAGCACATAATCGAGTTGCTTGGCGATTTTCCCATGGGGACTCTCCAGGGTTATCTGTGAATCGATGTCCCGTAGGAGGCGTTCCAGGTGTTCCTCTCCTGTGCGCGGGGGGACGTAGAGGGAGGCGGCTTCGTTGCCGTGCAGCAGGCCCACATCGTCACCATGGCGACATGCCAGATACCCCATGACCCCCGCGGCGTGAACGGCGATGTCCTTTTTACCTTCACCCGAGGAAGCCTCCGCGGCCATGTTCCGTCCCGTGTCCACCAGGAGCAGCACCGAATGGCGCCGCACAGCCACGTAGCGCTTGACCAGCGGTGATCCGTGCCTGGCGGTGGCCTTCCAATCGATGTCCCTGACTTCATCTCCCGGGACATAGGCTCGCAGTTCATCAAAGTCCAGGCTTCGGCCCTTGAAGACGGAACCGTACTCGCCGTCCAGCAACGTGAGGGTGCGGCGATGGGCGAAGATGAACATCCTGGATTTCACGCGGCGGAGAAGGCTCGGCAATGGCTTGTCCGTTACGGCGTCTGCACCGAAGCCAGGACGGCATCGATGACGGTTTCCACGGAGATCCCCTCAACGACGGCATCGAATCCGAGAATGATGCGGTGGCGCAGGATGCGGTGTGCAAGGTTCTTGACGTCTTCCGGGATGACGTGGTCGCGGCCGTTGAGCAGGGCAAGGGCCCTTGCCGCTTGGCTGAAGGCAATGCTTGCCCGTGGACTGGCACCGAACTCAACCAGGCCGGCAAGTTGGGGTTCGAGGTACTGGCTTGCGTTGCGGGTGACGTAGGCCAACCCCACGATGTACCTGACAATGGCCGGATCGATGTAAACCCTGCGCACCAGCTCCTGAACCTGGAGCACTGCATCCAACGATGCTGCGGCAGGCGGCTTCAAATCCGGGTTGAACACTCCGGCATCGATCCGCCGGATCACCTCTGCTTCCTCGGCCGGGCTTGGATAGTCCAACACATCCTTGAGCATGAACCTGTCCATCTGGGCCTCGGGGAGGCGGTAGGTCCCTTCCTGCTCAATGGGGTTCTGCGTTGCCAGTACCAGGAACGGCTTGGGCAGCGGATAGGACTCCCCGCCAATGGATGTCTGCCGTTCCTGCATGGCTTCCAACATGGCACTCTGGGTCTTAGCGCTGGACCTGTTGATTTCGTCAAGCAAAACGATGTTGGCGTGGACCGGGCCGAGCTGGGTAACGAACGTCCCCTTCGCAGCGTCGAAGATCTGCGTACCGGCGATGTCGCTGGGAAGAAGGTCCGGTGTGCACTGGATCCGGCGGAACTCTGCGCTGACCGATTCGGCAATGGCTTGGGCCGCCGTCGTTTTCGCCAGGCCCGGAACGCTCTCGAGAAGCACGTGACCGCCAGTCAAAAGACCAAGGACCAAGGTCTCGCGCAGCCGGGTTTGGCCCACCACCTTATTTTCGAAACTGCGGACAATGCTACCCACGAGCTGCTGGGCACGGGCCATGTCCGGGGCGTCAATACCGGCCGTGGCTGTGGTCTGTTGCACTCGTGCTCTCCTTGCTGGCGTTGTTTGGCCACTCTATCCAAGTCGGGGTCCAAAAAAGCCGCAATGGGTAGCCCTCCCCATGCGGACGCCGCGGGTCTATCCTTTTGCCATGCATCAGCTACCAGCCGCCTACCAGAACTACCTAGCGAGCCAAACCCAGCACGTTGTGGACGCCGTCCGCCCTGTCCTGCTGCAGTCAGCGGCGGATCAACGCCACGGCGTCAGGATCACCTACAACACTGGTCCCACAGGCCATCAAGCCCACTTGGACGAGTCGATACCTTACGGCGAAATCGTCGAGGACATCGACTGATCCCGTCCGCGCTAACCCTTCATGGCGCCGGACAGGGCAAACGAGTTCCCCATGCCCCGGGACACCAGAGCATAAAGGACCAACACCGGAACTGAATACAGGATCGAGAAAGCCGCCAACTGCCCGTAGGCTATGGCGCCGTGCTGGCCAAAGAAACTGAAGATCGACACCGAGGCAGGTTGCTTCCCCGTGGACAGCAGCAGGATGAAGGGGACGAAGAAGTTTCCCCATGCCTGGATGAACACGAAGATCAACACCACGCCCAGGCCCTGCCCCATCAGCGGCAGCACGATGGTGCGAAGCGCCACCAGATTCGATGCACCGTCGATCCAGGCAGCCTCCTCGAGTTCCAAGGGCACGGAGTCCATGAAGTTCTTGGTCATCCAGATCGCCATGGGCAAGGTGGTGGTGGCCATGAAGAAGATGGTTGCAGCCATGGAATCCAGCAGTTGCAGCTGGACGAACAGACCGTAGACCGGAACCATGATGGCAGTCACGGGCAGGGAGGTACCGAACAGGACCGTGTACAGGAAAGGCTTGTTGAAGCGCGACTGGTACCTGGACAACGGGTACGCTGCCAGCACGGCAGCCAACAGGTTCACTATTGCCGTGCCGGCCGAGAGCAGGAAACTGTTGGCCAGGGGCCTGAACAGCAGCTCCGGGGTCAGCACGGCACGGAAATTATCCAACGACGGCGCTTCGGGCATCTTGGCCTGGTAGCTGGCTTGGGGATCGACGGCGGCAAGCACCAGCCACAGCAATGGCACCACGAAACACACCCCAACGAGGACCAAAGCGGCATTCGCACCCAGCTTTGCCCGACGGCGTGAGCCGGTTCCCGGCGTCGTATGCTGTGTCCGCGATGGCACCTCCGTCCGGCTCATGCGCGCCTGTCCCGCAGGAGCTGCACATACACCGCGCCAAAAACCATGCCCAACACGATCAGCACGGACGCCACCGCCGTTCCGTAGCCGATGTCACCGAACTTGAAAGCCTCCTGGTAGGCCAGCACGGGCAAGGTGGTACTGGCGTTCGCTGGTCCCCCTGCGGTCATCACCCAGATCAGGGTGAAGACGGCGAGGGTCTGCAGAGTGATGAGCATGAGGTTGGTCGCTATGCTGCTCCGGATCAGCGGAAGCGTGATGAACGCCAGGCGCTGCCAACCCCGAGCCCCGTCCATCAGGGCTGCCTCGGAGACATCCCGGGGAACGTCAGCCAGCGCTGCCCGGTACACCAGCATGGAGAAGGCTGTGCCGCGCCAGGTATTTGCAAGGATGATCGCCACCATGGGGAAGGAATACAGCCAGTCCGCGCCCGGGATGCCCATGCCGCCAAGGATCTGGTTCAGCGTCCCGTCCCGGTTGAAGTAGGCGTATGCGGCGAAGGCGGCAACGATCTCCGGCAGCACCCACGCCGCAACCACTGCCGTTCCCACCCAGGACGACACGGCCTTGCTTGAACGGGTCATCAGCAGTGCTATCAGCAGGCCCAGACCGCTCTGGCCAAGCACGGCAGATGCCATGACGAAAACCACCGTCAGCCAGGCAGCCAAGGGAAAGGAGTCATCGCCAGCCATCCGGACATAGTTGTCCATGCCCACCCATTGGGGGTCCCTGGCTCCTTTCCCGGACAAGGCAGCGTTGGTGAAGGACGCGTAGAACGACCACACCACCGGGGCCAGGAGGAACACCGTCAACAGCACAATCGACGGGGCCACTGGCAGGAGCCGCAGGAAGCGGCGGACCGTCATTTCTCCAAAACCTTGTCCTCCCCTACCAGCTTCCGTAGGGCGGCGTCGTAGTCGGCTGAGGCGTCCTCGGGACTCTTCTTGCCGGTGATCACGGCTTCCGTGGCTTCCTGCACGGCGGTGGAGATCCTCGGGTAGTCAGTGGTCGCAGGCCGGTAGTGTGTCACTTTCACCAGGTCCGAGACATCCTTCACGAACGGGTTGGCAGCCAGGTACCCTGGGTCGGCCGCAACATCTGTCCGGACAGCGATCTGGGAATTGTTGATGTCGTAGGACAAAGCGTTCTTCTTATTCAGGACCGTAGTGAGGAATGAGAAGGACAGGTCGGGATTCTTGCTTTTCGCACCCAAGGCCAGGGTCCACCCGCCCGACATGCTCACCCCGCCGGGTTCCTGCCCCTTTTGAGTGGGAAACATCGCAACGCCCATGTCCTGTTCGTAGCCGGGCCATTCGTACGCTCCGCCTTTCTGCCAGAACGACGGCGCGTAGGAGCCTTCCACTGTGGCGCCCAGCTTGCCTTTCGGGAACCATTCACCGAAGACCTTTTTCCACACATTCGCGTCCAGGGCCTCGGCCGGGCTGACAGCCAGCTTCTCGTCATACAGCGTTTTCAGGAAGGCCAACGAGTCAGTGAATCCCTGTGAACCGACCACCCATTTTTTCTCGTGCTCGTCGTACAGGGTGCTGTCCGTGCCGTACAGCAGTTCGTAGAACCCCTGCATGACTGTGCCCTCGCCGGTTGCCTTTCCGGCGTAGAGGTTGAACGGGATGGCCTCAGGGTCCGCGGCTTTGATGGCGCGGGCTGCGGCCAGGATCTCCTCCCAGGTTTTGGGTTGCCATGGCACGGGTATCCCGGCCTTCCGCAAGACGGCTTTGTTGTACCAGATGGCACGTGTGTCGGTGCCGAGCGGTACAGCGTAGACAGCGCCGTCGTCGGCTCGTCCGGCTTCCTTGGCTGCTTCGTCGAACGCGGGCCAGTCGCTCCATTTTTCGAGGTAGCTGTCCAGCTTGAGGAGGTAACCGGCGTCGACGTCCGAACGGACCTTGAAGGTGTCTTCGTAGAAGACGTCGGGAGCCGTGTCGGTGGAACGCTGCGTCAGGGCCAGCTTGGTCCCGTAATCGTCGTCATTGGCCTGAATGGGCTGGAGATCAACAGTCACCCCGGAATGGGCGGCTTCGAATTCCTTCTTGGCATCCTGCATGACCGCGTCCAGCGCCGTGAAGGAATCCGTCTTTTGGTACACGATCTTCAGGGTCTTGTTCTCCGCTGCATCAGGGGAGGGTGAGCACGACGTCGTCGCCGCAAGGATGGCAGCGACAGAGAACATGGCGGCAGATCGGTATATGGCAGTTCTTACCCGGAAGGTCTTTATTCGGCTGCCCATGAGGCTCCAATCGGTCGAAAGGTGGCTGCAAGCCAGCACTTCATCGTGACACCTATGCGAGGTGGCCCAGCCTTACGGCTATTCAGTTGTCCCTGCCTGGCCTTAGCCCTCCAGCAGGAGCCTTTGCGCGCGCGGGGCGAGCATGTGTTCCAGGACCAGGCATGCGGCACCGATCGCGCCGACGTCCTCGCCAACCCCTGTGCCCACGACTTCGAGCCCGTGGATCGCACGGGCCGCATTGTTCTGTTCCAGCAAGGCGGGCACCCGTTCCAGGAAGTACGGCGACATCCGGCCCCAGAAGGGCCCGCCAAACACCACGCGCTCCACGTCCAGCGTGTTGGCTACTACGGAGACTGCCCGGGCGACGAGTGTGGCTGACTTGTCCAGGATCGCAATGGCCTTGGCGTCACCGGCATCGGCTTTGTCGCACAACTCGGCGAACCGCTCCTGGACTTCCGGGCCGTCTGCTCCCTGGCGCTTTCCGTCCAGGACGCCGGCCTCTTCGGCTTCGGCAACAAGGACCTGGGGGATGCTGGTGGACTTGACGCACCCGCGCTGCCCGCAATCACACAGGGGACCGTCGGGATCCACCACAATGTGGCCGATTTCGCCTGCGTTACCGGACGTGCCACGCACGACTTCGTCATTGAGGACAATGCCGCAACCGATACCGGTTCCCATGTACATGAAGACAAAGCTGCCTGCGCCACTGGCGCCACCTGCCCAGGTCTCCGCAACCGCTGCGCTGGTGACATCCTTGTCCACGAGGGTTTCCAGGCCGGTGGCTTCGGCCAACGCTTCGCGGATTGGTACCCGGTCCCAGCGGGTCAACAGCGGCGGCTCCACTACAGAGCCCTCGTCGAGGTCGATGGGACCAGGGACCGCAACGCCCAGTCCGGCGATCTTGGACGCGTCCACGCCTGATTCCTGGATGAGGATATCGATTTGCCCTGCGATGCTGGTGATCACGTCCGCCGGGTCACCGCCCGGGGTGGCCATGCGTGAATGCCGGACGACATCACCCAACAGGTCCAGGACCACGAAGGTGATGACGGCCGGGTCGAGATGAACGCCCACCGCGTACATCCCCGCGGGGTTCAGGCGCAGGATGGTCCGGGGCTTACCCGGCCCCGATCCTTCCTTGCCGGCCTCCATGATGAGCTGTTGGTCAAGGAGGCGACGGGAGATGTTGGAGATGGTCTGCGGTGAAAGCCCAACGATTTGCGCCAGTTCAACGCGACTGAGCCCTCCCGGGGATCGCCGGATCGCTTCCAGGATGACGGTGAGGTTGAAGTCACCCATCCTGGGTAGATTCGTTCCGCGCCTAGGTGTCGGCTGCCGGATCTCAGTCACTGATGCCCCTCGTCATTGGAAAAACGTCGTCAATTAAGTCTGTCTGAATCGTACGATACCCACGCCACCACGGATATGAGCACACGCAGGCGCGGGGGTCATGGCTTGGTAACGATGAGCCCGGGATGCCCTCAGGCTTTCCGGCTGCGAGTCACCGTGAACTTCGGGTTACGGCCTTCCTCCACAGTCGGCCCGACATATCGCTCCAAGGCCGGACGGTACTGGAGGTGGCTGTTGTACACGGTCCATAGTTCCCCGCCGGGCGCCAGCACCCGTGCTGCGGCTTCAAACAACTTCAGGCCGGCACCGGCATGGACGCTTGCCCCCAAATGGAAGGGCGGATTCAGCAGGATCAGGTCCACGCTCCCGGCCTCGAGGCTGGACATGGCGTCGTCGTGGATCACGCTGATGCGCTCTGCCAGGCCGTTCGCGGCCGCGGTCGCGGTGGCAGATGCGACGGCCGCCGCGGACTGGTCGGTGGCGATGACCCGGGCACCTGGTTGATGGCGGGCGTACATGGTGGCAAGGATTCCGGTTCCGCAACCGAGGTCCACCACCTGCCGGGCCGCCGGAATCCGATCGAGGAAACCAAGGAGGTAGCGGGTTCCAATGTCCAGGCGGGCTCCGGAAAAGACGGCTCCGTGAGCGCAGACGGTGATTCCCAATTCGGGGTTGGCTTCGACCACGGGGAATGGCGGCTCGTCGGGGACTGGCCTGGGTCCCTTAGCTACGAGGATCCGCGATTTTTGCCTGGCCAACTGGGGCTGGACTGCGGAGAAGTACTTCTCCAGGACTGCGTTCATCCCCACGGACATGTGTTTGACGCGTCCACCGGCGAGCAGGACCGCATCCGGTCCCGCGAACCGGGCAACGGCGTCGGCAATTTCTTCCAACTCGGCCAACGACTTAGGCAGCTGCAACAGCACCAGGTCCGCGTCCTGCAGCAATTCCCGGCCAAGTTCGTGTGGCGTGTACCGTCCGTCCAAGCCTGCCGCGGCGGCATTGCGCTGCAATGCGGCCCTTCCGGTAAACAGGTCCTGGTTGACGCGGACATGCCCGACGCCGGGACCAGACAAGGCGCCCAGGGTCAGGGCCCCGTAACGGTCACCAATGACTACAACCTGGCTATCGGGCCCGAGGTAACCTTCCGCAGTCTCCAGCAGCAGCCGATCTGTGGCGTCGTAAGCCTGCAGGTTGTCCGCTTCGACGTCCGGAAGCCGGCTCAACCTACCGAACAGCGCTTCGAGTTCCCATGCCGTCACAACGCGTTTCCTGCTTTCCTTGCTTCAATGTCTCGACTTATTCCACGACCGGGAGCACTCTGGAGGCACAACACAAACACCCGTCCGCCCCGTGGCCCACGAACCGGCCCAAACACTGACGGGCATCGGTCCCGGCGGCCGTAGGAGCCAGGGCGCCCGGACCAGCAA
Organism: Paenarthrobacter sp. UW852; assembly: GCF_024608385.1. Lineage (NCBI taxonomy): Bacteria > Bacillati > Actinomycetota > Actinomycetes > Micrococcales > Micrococcaceae > Paenarthrobacter > Paenarthrobacter sp. UW852. The sequence goes on along the minus strand of NZ_JAMSGY010000001.1, from coordinate 74,750 downwards.
CAGTTGCTCCCCTCCCCTGCGAGAAGCCATGAGTGTCAATGCTGTCACGAACCTGGAAGTAAAGTCCCACAATTCCCCAGATGAATCACGCCACCCTGAGAAGACCACGCTGGATCTTGTCACCGTAGGAGACTACACAATCGGCCGCCTGACCTTTGAGCCCGGATGGACGTGGGCCGACTGCATCAAGCCAGTGGTCGGCACCGACTCCTGCCAGTTGAGCCACGTAGGATTTTGCGTGTCCGGCAAACTCGACGTGGAAACCACCGACGGCGGACGTATAAGCATCTCCCCCGGCGATTCATACACCATTCCTCCCGGCCACAATGCATGGGTGGTCGGTGACCAGCCGTTCCAAGGAGTCGAGTTCGTCAGCGGCGCCGAATTTGGAAAGGCACTTTCGGAGTAGCCAAGACCTGCGGGAAACAAAAAGGACCCCGCTCTCATGAGCGGGGTCCTTTTCCGAAGTGGAGCTGAGGGGACTCGAACCCCTGACCCCCTGCATGCCATGCAGGTGCGCTACCAGCTGCGCCACAGCCCCGGAAATGCTTGCTTTTCCAGGAAGTTTTTCTCTTCCCGTCGAAGCAACTCGTCAATAGTAACCACAATTCACTGAGAAGCGAAATCATCTCAAGGTGAGGTGCGTCACCCGTCAAAACTCCCTGCAGCCGGGCCTCCTCCGGGCGTACGCGGCAGCCGAGGTGCGCTGGAAATCCATCGCACCTCCCCCCAAGCCGGCTGCCGGTGAGCCGCGCGGGAACACCCCTGCGGCTCACCTGAAGTCTAGGAGCCAAGCGGTAGTAAACCAAACCGATCAGTCGGTTTTGCCGTAATCGGGTTCACCAACAATGCGGTGATAGCGTTGTCGGGACGCAAAGCTGCCCGATCCGCCAGCGAATCCGTCCCCCACCGAGAGGCTCTGCATCCCCATGCAACAACGTGCGAAGGACACCAGGCTGGCCGTCATTGAAGGTGCGGCCAGCGTATTCGCGGAGATTGGCTACGGGAACGCCAGCCTGACCGACATCACCAAACGTGCCGGCGTAACAAAGGGAGCCCTCTACTTCCACTTCACGTCCAAGCGGGAACTCGCCCTGGCCGTCATTGAAGAGCAACACGCCCTGGTGCTGGCGTCCGGCGCAGAAATAATCGGGTCCAGCAAGCCCCCCATCGACAAACTCATCAGCCTTTGCCGGATGTTCGGCCAGCAGCTTCTTGACGAACCCATCGTCCAAGGCGGTATCAGGCTCACGTTCGAAGCAACCGCGTTCCAAGCAGATGTGTCCGGGCCCTACGAAGACTGGATCAGCACCGCCGAACAGTTGCTTCAACAGGCCGTGGATGAGGGCCAGGTGCGGCCGGACCTGGATCCCGCGGCTTTCTCCCGGTACCTGATCGCATCCTTCACCGGCGTCCAGATGGTCTCAGATGTTCTGACAGCCCGGAAAGACGTCATGCTCCGGATAGACCAAATGTGGGAGTTCATACTGCCGGCATTGAGTATGGGCGCCAGTACCTGATTGCCAGGCCCGTGCCGAGCCGCCACTTACGTAAAGCTGCGGTGAAAAGAAAAGAGGCCCTGCCTTCTCCATGTCTTCCAGGAAGTAGGCAGGGCCTCGATTGGTGGAGCTGAGGGGACTCGAACCCCTGACCCCCTGCATGCCATGCAGGTGCGCTACCAGCTGCGCCACAGCCCCATATCTTCGCTGCCCAACACCTGGCATTTCAGCCATCCGCGCCGAAGCAACTCAAATATCTTAGAACAGCGATTCCGAAAATTCCAAATCGGGCATATTCGGTGCCGCGCAGTCCTTAGTGCTCGGAATCCTCCGCGGTGACAGCCTTGGCGGAAGCGTCGTCACCCAGCTCAAGGTCCACCACAGGGCAGTCCTTCCACAGGCGATCCAAAGCGTAGAAGACCCTGTCCTCTGCGTGCTGGACGTGAATGACGATGTCGGCGTAGTCCAGCAGGACCCAACGGCCCTCGGAGCGTCCTTCGCGGCGCACCGGGCGGAGGTCCTGCTTCAAGAGTTCTTCTTCAATACCGTCAACAATGGCGTTGACCTGGCGTTCCGTCGGAGCCGAGGCGATCAGGAAAACGTCTGTGAGTGCCAGACGCTCGCTGACGTCGAGGGCGACGATATCCTCGGCAAGTTTGCCGGCCGCGGCACGCGCGGCGTGACGGGCGAGGGTGATGGATTGTTCATGTGCAGACACGGGGACTCCTTGTTGTGGCCTGTGGCCTGTGAATGGCGTAAGCCGTTGTTGAGCGGAACTAGCCGCTGGTAATCATGATGATGCCGACGATGAGCGCAACGATGCCCAGTGCGAGGACACCGAACTGCAGCAGCCTGTTGCGCTGGGCCCTGGCCAGGCCGGCCGTGTTGGCATCAAGTGGATCAAGACCGTAGGCACTGCTCGCCGAGATCGGCGGCCTTTGCTTTTCTTCGCCAGTGTCCACCGGAGGGGCCGACTTCTTGCGGGCCGACCGCGCTACAGCTTCCGCGCGGGCCAGGACGCCGGCACGGCCGCGTGAGCCCGGCTTCTTTCCGGTTGCCGGTTCAGCTTCAAGCTTGGGACCGGCGGACGTAATCAGGGGAACAAAGGTTGTGCTGGGCCGCTTCATGACTGGCCGTTCGACACCTGGTACCTTGACGAACTCCAGGGGCGTGACCATGGCAAGGTTATTAGCTGTGGAAGGACCCGAATTCCCGGGATTTGGCTTACGTGGCTCGGCCTTGGCTTGGTCCGGCGTCGCCTGTTCGGCCAGTTTCTGCTTCGCAGCGGCACGCTTATTCAACACGGCCGCGCGCTCCGCCAAGGCAATCTGCTGGGCCAACACCTCTGGATCAACTGCCAGGGGGTCCTGCTCGGCAATGTGTTCCAGTTTCGCGGTCTGGTTTTGGACCTGCGCCGCGATCATCTCGCGGACTGCCAGGGCCTGCTCCACCGACATATCGGATTCTGTTGGGCCGCTCTTGCCCGCTCCGTCGGTCGTCGGGGAGGCTGCCGGATCGGCAGGAGCCGTGACGGGCTTGCCATCGGCCGCCGCTGCGGGCTTGCCCGCGTCCGGTGCCGGAACGATGGGGTTCATGGACGTGGCAACTTCAGCCTGGAGCTGCTGCAACCTCAGCTGGCGACGCGTTGGCGGGCCGCCACCGGAGAGCTGTTCCTCCTTGTCAGCCAGGTCCTTGATGGTCCGCAGGGCTGCCCGATCACGGGCGCGGATCTGGGATGAACGCTCCTGTGCTGTGGGTCCCACAGCGTCCACGGGCGCGTTTGCCGCGCGCCTGTTACGCGCATTCGGGCGGTCGGCTTCTTCGGCGGCAGCCGCCTCTGCGGGGTCGCTTGACGTAGCGCCCGGCGTTGTTTCCGGGTGCTCTTCCCGGGCACGGCGAAGCTCGCGCCTGCTGCGGATGGGTCGCTGTTCCTGGCTGCTCATTTAAAAACTCATTCAGTACGTGCTTGGTCGTCTGATCCGGATAATGCGGGCGACAGTTCCCCTGTCGAGGGCCGGGGTGCGTACAGCCCATATTTTGCGATGTACTGGACCACTCCGTCCGGCACGAGGTACCACACAGGGTTGCCCGCGCCGACGCGTGTCCTGCAATCCGTGGAGGAGATCGCCATGGCGGGCACTTCGAGAAGGCTGACATCCTCCGTCCGGCCCAAATCGTTCAGTTCGTGTCCAGGGCGGGTCACGCCGACAAAGTGGGCCAAGGACCACAATTCGTCGACGTCTTTCCAGGACAGGATCTGCGCCAAAGCGTCGGCACCCGTAATGAAGAAGAGGTCCGCATCAGGACGGAGTTCCCTCAAGTCGCGGAGGGTGTCGATAGTGAACGTCGGGCCTGGTCGGTCCACGTCCACACGGCTTACGGTAAAGCGGGGGTTGGAAGCTGTGGCGATCACTGTCATGAGGTAGCGGTGCTCGGGCTCGCTGACCTGCTTGTGCGACTTTTGCCACGGCTGCCCGGTGGGCACGAAGACCACTTCATCAAGGTCGAACTTGGCTGCGACTTCACTTGCAGCCACAAGGTGGCCGTGATGGATGGGATCAAACGTTCCACCCATCACGCCCAGCCGAAGCCTGCGCTCCGACTCCCCGCGAGGTATTGCGGCGATAATGTTAGTGGCCCTGGCCGTGGGTGTGCTTGTTGGGGTGCTGGCGGTGCGGATCGGAGTGCTCTTCCACTGCCTCGTGACGGTTGCCCAGGTTGGTGTAGGACAGCGTTACGAACATGAGAACCAGCAGCAGGGCAAACATGGAGACGCCGAAGACCCACGGCTCGGCCCACAGCGGGGCGAGTTCCTCGTGGCCGCCTTCTGTCGCGGCGGCAATGGACGTGGCGATCTGCTGAAACAGCATCTTCTCCCCTAGTTGGTTCTCAAAGGATTTCGACGGCGGGACTCCCCGCCGTTCCGGACTTCTGTTCTATGTTACCGCGTTGCTAGCTGCGGATTTGGCCTTCGCCCTGGACGATCCACTTGGTGGTGGTGAGTTCCGTGAGGCCCATGGGTCCGCGCGCGTGGAGCTTCTGCGTGGAAATCCCAACCTCCGCGCCGAGCCCCAGCTCACCGCCGTCGGTGAAACGCGTGGAGGCGTTGACGATCACAGCGGCCGAATCGATGTCTGCGATGAATTTCTCCGCATTTGCCAGGTTGTTGGTGAGGATGGCTTCGGTGTGCCCGGTGCTCCACTTGCGGATGTGGTTTACGGCGTCGTCCAGGTTGTCCACCATGGCAACGGCGAGATCCAGGTCCATGTATTCAGTGGCCCAATCCTCGTCGTCGGCCGGGACGGTCTCCACACCGGCACCCAGGGCAGCCGCAATCCGATCATCCACGTGGAGGGTCACACCTGCCTCGCGGAGTGCTTTGGCCACGGCAGGAAGAACGGTGGAACCGGAGTGGACCAGGAGCGTCTCAACGGTGTTGCAGACACTGGGCCGCTGCGTCTTTGCGTTCAGGAGGATGTCCACGGCCATCTCTTCGCCGGCGGACTCGTCGATGAAGATGTGGACGTTCCCCTCCCCGGTCTCAATGACGGGCACGGAGGAGTTGGTCACCACAGTCTGGATGAGCTCGCGTCCGCCGCGGGGAATGAGGACATCCACCCGTCCGCGGGCGCGCATCAGGACGTTGGCGCCTTCGCGGCCGTATTGGTCGACGCTTTGCACCGCATCCGCCGGGAGGCCCACGGAGTCCAGCGCTTCGCGCAGGATCTGCACCAGCGCACCATTGGTGTGCGCGGCGGCGGACCCACCGCGAAGAATCACGGCGTTGCCGCTCTTGAGGGCGAGTCCCGCGATATCCACGGTGACGTTGGGACGGGCTTCGTAAATGGCGGCCACAACACCCATGGGCACATTGACCTGACGCAACCGCAGCCCGTTGGGAAGCGTTTGGCCACGGACCACGTTGCCCACAGGATCGGGCAGCCCCGCAAGGTTTTCCAGGGCGGAGACCAAGCCGTCGATGCGGGCGGGCGTCAGCGTGAGCCTGTCCAAGAGCGCCGCGGAGGTACCGTTGGCACGGCCCACCGCCACATCTTTGGCATTGGCTTCCAGCACATGCTTACGGTTTTCCAGCAGGGCTGCGCCGATCGCACGCAGGCCGCGGTCCTTCCAGGCACGGTTCGCCTGGCCCATGCGGCGGGCAGCCTTCCGGGACCGGTCGGCGATTGCGTGTACCGCAGCCTGGACATCCTCGGGCGACAGTGGAGCGCCGCCTGCCACAGGGTTCTCCGGCGTCTGGCCGGCAGCACCGGAAACGTCGGAGATCACAGGGGCGTCGGGAGTCAGCGCTTCAGTCATGCTCCAAGTTTAGATGAGCGCGGCGCCCCCAGGAGCACCAGATCGTCAACATGAACAACTTCGCGGTCATAACCACGGCCCATGGCTTGGCCGAGTTCCTGCGTGGTCCGTCCCAGCATCCGCGGCAGTTCCTCCGAGGAGTAGTTCACCAGGCCGCGCGCCACCACGGTTCCATCATGGCCCACCATCTCGACGGGGTCACCAGCTTCGAAGTCGCCGCTGATATCCGATATCCCCGCGGGCAGGAGCGACCTGTGCCGGTCGCGCACGGCTTTCACGGCGCCGTCGTCGAGCATCAAGCGGCCCTGTACGGTCGCCAGGTGGGCCAGCCACAACAGGCGTACCGGCTTGCGGTTTCCGTTCACGGCAAACCACGTCCCCACGTCCTCGCCGGCCAGGGCAGCCGCGGCGTTGGCCGTAGAAGTGACCAGTGCATGAATACCGGAACCGGCGGCGATGGAGGCAGCCTCCACTTTGGTCATCATTCCGCCCGTTCCCACACCGGCTTTGCCCGCCTTGCCAATGGTGACGTCTTCAAGGTCCTGGGGACCGCGGACCAGCGGAATCCGCTGCGCACCCTGGGACGGCGGACCGTCGTAGAGGGCGTCGACGTCGGACAGCAGCACGAGAGCGTCGGCGCGGACCAGGTGGGCCACCAACGCAGCCAGCCGGTCGTTGTCGCCGAAACGGATTTCGTGGGTAGCAACAGTGTCGTTTTCGTTCACGACCGGTACCACGCCGAGGTTCAGCAGCCGATCCAAAGCACGGAACGCATTGGTGTGCTGCGTGCGGCGCATGAGGTCATCGGCCGTCAACAGGACCTGGCTGACAGTGATCCCATGCGCGCTGAAAGCCTGCGTGTAGCGGGCCATCAGGAGTCCTTGCCCGACGCTGGCTGCTGCCTGCTGCGTGGCCAGGTCCTTCGGGCGCTTGGCAAGGCCCAACGGAGCCAGGCCAGCGGCGATGGCACCAGAGGAGACCAAGATGATTTCGGTGCCCGCATTGCGCTGGTGGGCCAGGGCGTCGACAAGCCCCGCGAGGGACTTCTCGGAAATACCGCCCTTGATGCTCGTCAGCGACGAGGAACCCACTTTGACGACAATCCGCTTGGCGGTGGCCAGTGCGTTGCGTTCGAGGCCCTCGGCGGAGTTCGGTGCGTCGACGGTCCTAGTCGTCATCACCGGCGTCCAGGTTGCTTTCCTTCACGGCCTGGGCGCGCCGGCCGCTGACGGACTCGGTCCAGATGCCCGCCTTGCGCTCAGCTTCAAGCTCGGCACGCGCAGCAGCCTTGGCTTCGCGGCGTTCAACCTGTTCTTCGCGCTTCTGCGAACGCGTGGGCCGGTCCCCGATGTCGGCAACGCGGATGTCCGTGCCGCGCGGAGTTGCCAGGAGCTCGGCGCCGGCCATCATGGTCGGCTCCCAGTCGAAGACAACGCCGTCGTCTTCACCGATGACCACGGTGTCGCCCGGCTTGGCACCGACCTTGAACAGTTCGGTTTCGACGCCGAGCTTCGCCAGCCGGTCGGCAAGGTATCCAATGGCTTCCTCGTTGGTGAAGTCGGTCTGCTTGACCCAGCGAACGGGCTTCTCGCCCAGGACACGGAACAGCGGCTCGAGGTTCTTTTCTTCGCGGCGGATCTTGAAGCCGGACTCGTTGACCGCGCGCGGACGAAGGACCGGAGGTGCCACCTTGGGGGGAGCAGTCGCTACCGCATCACGCGCGGCCTTGACGATCTCTGCCATGGCGAAGCCCAGTTGGCGCAAGCCTTCGTGGCTCGTGGCCGAGACTTCGAACACGCGGTATCCGCGGGCTTCGAGGTCCGGGCGAACGAACTCGGCCATGTCCTTGCCGTCCGGAAGATCCACCTTGTTGAGGACAACCAGCTTGGGGCGTTCGTTCAGCGGCACCACCTCACCGTCCACACCGGCGTAGCTCATGTCCACTGCGTACTTGTCGAGTTCGGCCTCGATAATCGCCAGGTCGGACAAAGGATCCCGATCGGATTCCAGGGTTCCGCAGTCAAGGACGTGCACCAAGGCGGCGCAACGCTCTACGTGGCGCAGGAAGTTGTGTCCGAGTCCCTTGCCGTCGCTTGCTCCCTCGATGAGGCCCGGAACATCGGCAATGGTGAAACGGACATCGCCGGCCTGGACCACGCCAAGGTTGGGGATGAGGGTGGTGAAGGGGTAATCGGCAATCTTGGGCCGGGCAGCGGACATGGCTGCGATGAGGCTGGACTTGCCGGCCGACGGGAAGCCAACCAGGGCGATGTCGGCAATGGACTTCAGTTCCAGGACAATATCGCTGGATTCGCCTTCGATGCCCAGGAGGGCAAAGCCGGGAGCCCGGCGCTTCTGCGAGGAAAGCGACGCGTTGCCGAGGCCGCCCTGGCCGCCGGCGGCAGCGATGTACTCAGTACCTTCGCCCACGAGGTCAGCCAGGACTTCGCCGTCCTTGGTCTTGACCACAGTGCCATCGGGTACCGGAAGGATCAGGGTTTCGCCGTTCTTGCCACCGCGCCAGTCACCCATGCCCGGACCACCGTTGGTGGCGTGGCGGTGGGGTGCGTGGTGGTAGTCGAGCAGGGTGGTGGTCTGGGCCGACACCCGAAGGATGACGTCGCCACCATTGCCGCCGTTGCCGCCGTCGGGCCCGCCGAGCGGCTTGAACTTCTCCCGCTTAACAGAGACACAGCCGTGGCCGCCGGTTCCGCCGGATACGTGCAGGACTACCCGGTCTACAAAGCTCGCCACGTGGATCTCCTCAGTTGCTGTTGTACAGCGTTGTTGCAAAACCAGTGCGCCCAAGCGCCCCAGTCGATTGTAATGCGGTTAAAAGAACGGTGGAGCGGGCCGTTTGGCCCGCTCCACCGGTTCAGAACTTGTTGTTACTCTGCAGCTGCAGCAGCAACGATGTTCACTACGCGACGGCCGCGGCGAGTACCAAACTCAACCGCACCGGCCTGGAGAGCGAACAGGGTGTCGTCGCCACCGCGGCCGACGCCTGCACCGGGGTGGAAGTGGGTTCCACGCTGGCGAACGATGATCTCGCCTGCGGAAACTACCTGACCACCGAAGCGCTTTACGCCCAGGTACTGAGCGTTGGAGTCACGACCGTTGCGAGTGGAACTCGCGCCTTTTTTGTGTGCCATGTGAAATGCCTGCCTCTAAATTTCTGGGGAAACTGAAAAACCTGAACAGCGTGTAACGAAAGTTACGCGATGCTGGTGATCTTGATCTTGGTCAGTTCCTGACGGTGACCCTGACGCTTCCGGTAGCCGGTCTTGTTCTTGAACTTCTGGATGACGATCTTCGGACCACGGAGGTCTTCGAGGATCTCAGCCGTAACCTTGACGTTGGCCAGTTCCGCAGCTGCGGAGGTGACCTTGTCGCCGTCAACCAGGAGCAAGGCGGGCAGCTCAAGCGTGCTACCGGCTCCACCGGGGACGCGGTTAAGCGTTACGTAGTCTCCAACGGAAACTTTTTCTTGGCGGCCGCCTGCGCGGACAATCGCGTACACCACTTGGGTACTCACTTCTCTCGACGTTTATAACTAAATTTGCGTGCGGAACCTGAACCGGAATCAGGCTTGGTTCGCGCTGTGCCTCAACGCCGTGGACTTCTGAACGAAGTCCGCGAGTCATCCCATGAACAATTCCAAGGGGCATAACCCAAGTGTTGGCGTAAGCACCGAAGATCAAGATTACGCTAGTTTGACCTTCAGCTGCAAATGAGGCCGGGTCCGGAGGCTACCACGTGACTCGCGTCACCAGTTGTAACGGACTCTCCCGGCACCGTGCCCATACAGCCTACAGGGTTTGGGCACGATTAACGCGATTTGCCCTGCGACGCGCGGCGAGCCTCGCAAATTACCCGCCCGGACGCCCGACCGGAGAGGTCATGAGAAAACCCGTGGCGCGTCGAAGAAGGCAGTTTCGTAGCGGCAGGACTGGGTGAAGGCTTCCATCATGGCCTCGCGATCCGCCGGCGAGGCCGCAAGGGCCGCCGCGTCCGTGAGCTTGATCGCAGTCCTGGTTGCCTCGGCGAAGTCTTCGTCCGCGTACGTCTTCAACCACTCCGCGTATGCGTGGTCCACAGGGGAACCTGCTTCCACGTAGGCGTGGTGGAGTTTCTGGCCCACTTCCGCGTACAACCAGTAGCAGGGAAGAATCGCCGCCAGGAGCACCGCGTAGCTTCCCGATGCCGAACAGGCCAGCAAATGGTCCACATAGGACTTGGTCACGGGACCCGTTGTCCCGGACACGTCGCGGCTGCTGAGCCAGTTCCTGTGCAATTCCGACTCGACCTCCAGGCACTGCCGGGAGCCCTTGGCCCAGAACAACTGCTCGTCTTCAGTAGGAGCCAGGGCGCTGGCCCGGGCCAGGACCCGGGAGTAGCCGTTGAGGTAGATCGCGTCCTGGGCCAGGTAATAGCCGAACGCGGATTCCGGCAGGCTGCCCTTCTGAAGGCCATCGATGAAGCCAAGCCGATGGATCGCCTCGAGCTCCGCGCGTGCGAGTTCCCACAAAGTCGCTGCGAACTCGCCGGGCCTCAGACTCCGCTGGTGGTGGAAGTGGTGGATCGGCCCGCTTCCTCGTCCTACTTCCAACGCCCCGGACTGCCTCAAAGCCTCAAGCAACCAAGGCTTCACCTCCCGCAGTGAAGCTTCCCAGTCCCCCGTGCTAACCTGCACCGTGGCCAGGGCGGACGACAACGAACACCCTGTGCCGTGGCTGTTCCGGGTATCGATGCGGGGCCCGTCGACCTCGACCACGTCCTGCCGCAGCAACCCGCTCGTATTCACCAAAGCATCAGGACACGCCGTTCCCGCCAAGTGGCCGCCCTTCACAAGGACCGTGTTCCCGTACTCAGCGGCCAACCGCTTACCCTGGTCCAGCGCCGAAGCCCAGTCCGTCGCCTCCGTTTCACCCAGGAGCACCGCCAGCTCGGGAAGGTTCGGGGTCAGGAGGTCTGCCAGGGGCAAAAGCGAACGCAACGCCTTCTCAGCGGACTCGCGCAGGAGCCTGTCTCCGCTGGTTGCCACCATCACCGGGTCCAGGACCACGACGGCGGGACGCACCTTTTCGAGCCAGCTGCGGACTTCGTCGATGACCTCTGCGTCGCCGAGCATGCCGATTTTGACGGCGTCAATCTCAATGTCGTTGCTGATGGCGTCCAGTTGTTGGCGCAGAAATTCGACGGGGGGCACGTGCACGGCGCTGACGCCCACGGTGTTCTGGGCTGTGAGGGCGGTGATTGCAGCCATGCCGTAACCACCGTGGGCCGCGATGCTCTTCAAGTCCGCCTGGATCCCTGCCCCACCGGAAGGGTCGGAGCCGGCGATACTCAGCACCCGCGGTGTTGGCCTGCCCGAAGCAACCGGGTAGACAGGAGAATATGCTGCAGTCATGTGGACATCCCTTCGCCGGTGCTAACCGGACAGGTTCAACGGGTCTGGATCTCAGCCCGGCCCAACGCCAGGCACCCCGTGTCTGTCCCCCAGCCTAACCGGGAAGCAGCCCGGCCCGGGAACAGCGCTGCGTAGGGGCCCGGATATGACCCATTGACGTCCCCAGGTCTGGCCATGGACGTCCTGGACGCGCAAAAGACCCCGTAGCGACTGCCGGGGCAGTTGCTACGGGGTCCGATAAGCCGTGAGCGGATCAGAGCTCGGAAGCCGGCACGCCGACTCCCAGGATGATGGGCTCGTCTGCGGGTGCCTTTTTGGCTGGTTCCACAGGGGCCTTAGCCTCGTGGGACGAACCTTGTGGCGCCGACGCAGTCACTTCATGGTGTTCAACGCTGGTTTCGTTGGCCGCACCTTGGGCCCTGCTTGCGCTGCGGTTACGGCGACCTCGGCGACTCCCGGACGTCGAAGCGGCTTCCCGATCCTGCTCAGCGGCCCGAGCCGGGGCAGCCACCTTCGGGGCAGCAACAGCTTCGCGGACGGCAGCTGGTTCCGCTTCCGCCTCCGGCGCCGCTCCCAGGTGGGAGAATGCCTCCGCCAGCAGATCCAGGCTCATTGCCGGTTTGGCCGCCTGTGGTTCGTCCTGGTGTTCAACGAACGGCAAAGCGACTTCTTCGCCACCGAAACGCAGGACCGGGGTGGAGCGTGCTTCCCGGACTGCTGCCTCGTGGGCCGTTGATTCTTCGTCGTTGCCATGAGCTACGGGTTCGTCGGCAGCCGTCTGATGAGTTGACCGCGCCAGTTCCTCTGCACGGTGAAGCTCGTCGTCGTGCAGGTGGGCAGCGTGTGCTGCAGCCGCGATGGTAGCCAACGCAGCGCGGGTTGCCTCGGCCTTTGCCTGGCGCGCAGGGTCCTGCGGTTCCGGGTGCGTTGGCGAGGCCGCGTGCGCGGCCGGCGCAGACTGAACCGGAGCGGGGGCTTCGGAAACAGCCTGTCCCCCACCCTTGCCTCGGCGGCGCTTCCGTTCCGTACGGGCCGCCGGCTGCTGCTGCGTCGATTCCGTGTGCGGGCGGTGGTGCTCAGCGGCCACAACGTTCGCACGGCGGTGTTCCACCGGCTCATCGTGTGTCACGACGCCACGGCCGGCGCAGTGCTCGCACTGCTCGCCGAAGACCTCGAGGAGGCCGGTGCCCATGCGCTTACGCGTCATCTGCACCAGGCCCAACGACGTGACTTCAGCGACCTGGTGCTTGGTACGGTCGCGGCCAAGGCACTCAACCATGCGGCGCAGCACAAGATCGCGGTTGGATTCCAGGACCATGTCGATGAAGTCGATGACAATGATGCCGCCGATATCGCGCAGGCGCAGCTGGCGGACTACTTCCTCGGCAGCTTCGAGGTTGTTCTTGGTGACAGTCTCTTCGAGGTTGCCGCCGCTGCCGGTGAACTTTCCGGTGTTGACGTCCACCACGGTCATGGCTTCGGTGCGGTCAATGACCAACGAACCACCCGAGGGCAGGAAGACCTTGCGTTCCAGGGCCTTGTGGATCTGCTCGTCGATGCGCCAGGCAGCGAAGATGTCCTGGTCCTTGGTCCACTTCTCGAGGCGGCCCACCAGGTCAGGGGCAACGTAGGTCACGTAGGCCTCGATGGTGTCCCATGCGTCGTCGCCGGAGACGATCAGCTTGGAGAAGTCTTCGTTGAAGACGTCGCGCACTACCTTGATGGTCAGGTCGGGTTCGCCGTACAGCAATTCCGGTGCAAGGACCTTGGTTGAGGAGGCTTGCCCCTCAATGCCCTCCCACTGAGCGCGCAGGCGGTTGATGTCGTGCGTCAGCTCTTCTTCCGAGGCACCTTCAGCTGCGGTGCGGACAATGACGCCGGCGTTTTCCGGCAAGCGGTCCTTAAGGATGCGCTTGAGGCGGTTGCGTTCGACGTCCGGCAACTTGCGGGAGATACCGGTCATTGAGCCGCCCGGTACGTACACCAGGTAGCGGCCCGGCAGCGAAATTTGGCTGGTCAGCCGGGCACCCTTGTGACCCACGGGGTCCTTCGTGACCTGCACCAGGACAGAATCGCCTGACTTCAGGGCGTTCTCGATCCGGCGCGGCTGGCCTTCAAGGTTGACAGCATCCCAATTGACTTCGCCGGCGTACAGCACGGCGTTACGGCCACGGCCGATGTCCACGAACGCGGCTTCCATGGAAGGCAGTACGTTCTGGACCTTGCCGAGGTACACATTGCCGATCAGCGAGTCCTGTTGTGTCTTGGACACGAAGTGCTCGGCCAGGACGCCGTCCTCAAGGACGCCTATCTGGATTCTGTCATCGCGCTGGCGGACGATCATTTGGCGGTCTACCGACTCGCGGCGCGCAAGGAACTCGGCTTCGGTGATGACCTGGCGGCGGCGGCCGGTTTCGCGGGACTCCCTGCGGCGCTGCTTCTTGGCCTCAAGCCGCGTGGAGCCCTTGACGCTGGCGACACGGTTGGACGGAGCCGTTTCGGTGATGGGCCTGGGGGCGCGGACACGGGTCACCGTGTTGGGCGGGTCGTCATCCGTGCCACCGGTCAGTTCAAGATCCTGGTCGCCGCGGCGGCGGCGACGGCGACGACGCGACGTCACGCCTTCTTCAAGAGCTTCCGCTGCCGGGGCTTCGTCGTCCTCGGACTCGCTGGGGCCCTCGGTTTCGTTCTCTTCGCGTTCGGTTCCACGCCTGCCGCGGCGGCCACGGCTCCGGCGACGACGGCGGCTGCCGGCGTCATCGAGCTCGTTGTCTGCGCTGGACTCGGCCTCTTCTTCGACTTCCCCGGCCTTCTCTTCCACGGCCGCAACGCGCGGGACGGTGGTGAGGTCCGGAGCCTGGAAAATCATGGACGTGATGGACACCGGCTCAAGGAAAAGGGACGTGGACGCGGCCGGCGTCTCCTCAGCGGGAGCCTCCTCGTCCGCAGGAACCGGCGCATCAGCAGCAGCCGGTGTTGCGGCGACTGGCTCAGCAGCAGGTTCGACGGGCTGGGAGCCGGGCTCCGGCGTCGTGGTTTCTTCAGCGGCCGGCGCCTCTGCTGCTTCAGCCTTCGGCTTTGCCGTACGACGACGGCGGACCGGCTTTTCGGGGGCGGGCTCGGCGGCAGCTTCGGGCTGGCTCTCGACTGCGGCGGCCTCGGGGGCACCAGCGGCTTCCTCGCCCAGGCCGGGGAGCGGCTCGGCAGGTTCTACCTTCTTGCGCGACCGGGTCCTGCGCACCGGCGGGGCGGCCGCTTCCGGGGTATCGGTCCCCTCGACAGCTGCAGGCACTTCAGGGGTGGGCGACTCAACCGCGGGAGTTTCCTTGGGCGCGGCCTTGCGGCGGGTCCGGGTGGTCTTCTTCGGCACTTCCGCTGTTTCCGCGGAAGCTGCCTCGTCATTAACGGCTACAACCTGGTCTTTATCCATATGTGGCAACACTCCTGCCCCAGCGACGCCGCCACATCCGGCGCCCGGTGGGGCAAATATTGTCAAAACCCGCAGGCGTTGACAGAAGTCGGTAGTTTGCCTTCCGGTTCGCACCATCATTGGGGTGCGGCAGCCCTGGAAAGCCGGTGGCCCTGTCCTGAAACCCGTTGTTCTGCTGCCACAACCAGGTGCCGTCCATTGTCATGGCGGGCCTACCGAGGATCACGGGATCCGGGGCATGCCCAGCTCATACTGGCGGTCTTGGGAACAAGTCACCGGACCGGATTCCGAATGTGGGTCGAAAACCGGCCATGTTCATTCTCTCACACCCCTGCACCTTCGCGGGGTAACCGCCTGTGTCGCCGCACTCCCGCTACAGGCTGGGGGCCTCCCCCAGCCTACGGCGCTACAATCCTCCCAAGAGCCCTTCCCGCCCCGCCGGGCCACATATCGAAAAGGATCAGATCCGCGATGCCGAGCACCGCCAGGGGAAACCTGGCCAAGAATGCCTCCACGCCAGTGGAAGAACAGTCCACCGTGCGCGCTGCACTGCCCAAGACCGTGCGGGACAAGCCCTTTGCCTGGCTCCTGCTGATCACCGGAGTTATTGGCTGGTTGGCCTCAGGGGCGTTGGTCCTTGAGAAGCTCGAAGTTCTGAAGGACCCCAACCATGTCACCGTCTGCGATGTAAATCCCTGGATTTCCTGCGGCAAGGTCATGGAAACTCCCCAGAGCTCGGTGTTTGGCTTCCCCAACATGTTCATCGGGATTGTCGCGTTCGCCGTGATCATCACTACAGCCATGGGGCTCCTGGCCGGTGCAAAATTTTCACGCTGGTACTGGTTGGGGCTGCAAACCGGAGTCACCCTGGGCTTCGCCTTCGTTGTCTGGCTGTGGTCCCAGGCCCTCTACGTCATCAACGTCCTGTGCCCGTTCTGCATGGTGGTCTGGGCCGTCATGATTCCTTTGTTCGTCTGGGTGACGATCCGGAACATCTCCACCGGGGTCATCAAAGCACCGCCGGCACTGGCCAAACTGCTGGGTGATTCCGGCTGGATCATTGTGGCACTGCTCTACGTCGCCGTTGCCGCCACGATTTTCTTCGCATTCCTTCACGTGTTCGCCGGGACGTCCGGCTACTAGGGAAGCACGCGCAAACTCCCGCCAGATGACGGAAAAGGCCAATGTTCGACTCGAACATTGGCCTTTTCCGTCATCTCGGTGGGGCGTTCTTAGCCCTCGAACCAGATCTTGATCTCGCGCTCAGCGGAATCAACGGAATCCGAACCGTGGACCAGGTTCTGCTGGACCGCCAGGCCCCAGTCGCGGCCGAAGTCGCCACGGATGGTGCCCGGTGCCGCAGTGGTGGGATCCGTAGTTCCTGCCAGCGACCGGAAGCCTTCGATCACACGGTGGCCCTCGAAGACCGCAGCGATGACCGGTCCGCTCAGCATGAACTCGACCAAGGGCTCATAGAACGGCTTGCCAACGTGTTCCTCGTAGTGCTGTTCCAGCAGCTCGCGGGTCGCGTTGACCTTCTTCAGCTCCGCCAGGGTGTAGCCCTTGGCTTCGATCCGGGCGAGGATGGTTCCGCCCAGGTTGCGGGCGACGCCGTCGGGCTTGACCAGGACGAGGGTCCGTTCAATGCTCACAGTTGCTCCAATGTGGTTGGTCGGTGGTTTTCATGCCAGTTTACGGGGTTTGGGTGCCTGCTTCGTCACCGTGGGCCGCGTCCCATTCCGCCTGCTCACGGTCCCGTTGCGCCACTTCGCGGTCGATGCGCATCCCTGCCCTGATCCCATACCACCAGCAGATGGCGAAGAGGATGCCGACAATGAACATCATGGGCTCGGCAAAGCCCGTCAGGATCAGGACCAGTTGCAAGGCCCAGCCGACTGCGATGCCCCAGGGTTTGGACAACACTGCGCAGGCCAGAACCAGCACAATGCTCAAGGCGATGCCCACGCCCAGGATAATCCCGGGGTCCACTTCACCCCGCTTCAGCCCGAAGACAGCCAGGGTCCCGAAGAACGCCACGAAGGCCTCCAGCAGAAGCACCGTGGACGCGAACATCACCTTGGTGGACCGACGTTTCTTCGGCATGCCCGGCCGCCATTCGCGCTGGGCCTTCGTCATCTTGGCCACGCTCAGGCACCTGCCTTTCCGAGCAGGATTCGGGCCTCTGCAACTACGGTGATCGATCCGGTCACCAGGACGCCACCGGCGAGGTCGTCGTTGGATTCAGCACGCTCCACAGCCCATTCGAGGGCGTCGTCGAGCTTCTCCGCGATATGTACGTTGTCCTCACCAAAACCGAGGTCGACGGCGAGTTCGGCCAGTTCCGCCGCGGGAACGGCACGTGCCGAGTTGGACTGGGTGAAGCAGAATTCCTCGGCGAGTCCGCCCAGGGACTCCTTGAGGGTTTTCAGGATCTCCTCGGCATCCTTCTCCCGCAGGATGCCCACTACCACCACCAACTTGCTGAAGCTGAAGGCCTCCTGGATGGCCTCGGCAGAGACCCGGATTCCATCCGGATTGTGGGCCGCGTCCACCACCACAGTGGGAGCGGTCCGCACCACCTCAAGGCGGCCGGGCGACGTCACCGTGCCGAATGCTTCCTTCAGCACCTCGGCGTCGAGCTCCTTCTCTCCCCCGCCGAAAAATGCCTCAAGGGCAGCCACGGCAACAGCGGCGTTCTCGGCCTGGTGGGCGCCGTGCAACGGCAGCAGAAGATCCTCGTAGCGACCGGCGAGTCCCTGGATGGTCAGGACCTGGCCACCCACGGCCACGCTGCGGGATTCAACGCCGAACTCAACGCCTTCGAAGCGGAAGGGCACGTCCACTTCGCGGGCCTTTTCCAGCAGGACCTGGGCCGCATCCACCGGCTGGGCCGCACTCACCAGGAAGCCGCCGGCCTTGATGATTCCGGCCTTCTCGTAAGCAATGTCCTCGGTGGTGTCGCCCAGCAGGTCCGTATGGTCCAGCGAGATCGGCGTGATGACCGAGACCTGGCCGTCTCCGACGTTGGTGGCGTCGGTGATGCCTCCCAAGCCGACTTCAATGACTGCTACGTCCACCGGCTGGTCAGCGAAGACCGCAAAGCCAAGGATGGTCAGGCATTCGAAGTACGTCAGCCGTGGCTGGTTCTCCGCGACGAGCTCGTTGTCAACGATTTCCAGGTACGGGCGGATTTCGTCCCAGATGCGGACGAACGTCGCGTCCGGCACAGGCTCACCGTCAATACTGATGCGCTCAGTGACCTTTGACAGGTGCGGGCTGGTGTAGCGGCCCGTGCTGAGTCCGTGGGCGCGCAGACCGGCTTCGATCATGCGGGCAGTGGAGGTCTTGCCGTTGGTGCCTGTGATGTGGATGATTGGGAAGGCCTTGTTCGGCTCCCCCAGCACGTCCATGGCACGGAACAGCGGCGCCAGGCGTGGCTCCATCTTGTTTTCCGGCGCCCGGCCAAGGAGTTCCGCGTAGACGCTTTCCACCGAAAATTCGTCAGTCATGATCAGGCCCCTGCCTTTGCCACGGTGACCTGCGGTTCGTCGACGCCGGCAACCAGGACTTCGAGTTCCAAGGTGAGTGTCTCGGTCTTGACCAGCTCAGCGTTGGCTTCCAGGGCGTCAACAACGTCCTGCGCGGCACGAACAGAGGTGCGGATGCGGTCACTGACATTGAGTCCAGCGTCCTTGCGTGCCTGCTGGATGGCACGGACCATGTCGCGGGCCAGTCCCTCGGCGGCAAGTTCCGGCGTGACCTCGGTGTTGAGGACCACAAAACCGCCACCGGGCAGGACGGCAGCAGCGGCAGCACCGCCGTCGGCCGACTGGGCCACCACTGTTTCCAGGGTGTATTCGTGGGGCTCGAGCTCAAGGCCGCCGGCCACCACGACTCCATCGTTCACGGACCAATCGCCCGACTTGGAGCCCTTGATGGCCTGCTGCACGTTCTTGCCCAGGCGCGGACCGGCAGCCCGGGCGTTGACCACGAGTTTCTGCTCGATGCCGAATTCTTCCGGCGAGGCAGAGGAAGCATCCATGAGGCGCACGGAGCGCAGGTTCAATTCATCCGCGACGACGGCGGCAAAGCCTTCCAGCGCATCCGCGCCCGGTGCCACTACAGTCAGTTCCTGCAAGGGCAGGCGTACGCGAAGATTGGCGGCTTTGCGCAAGCTCGAACCGGTGGAGCAGATCTGCTGGACACGGTCCATGGCTTCGACGAGTTCCGGGTTGGACGGGAACAACGCAGCGTCAGGCCAGTCAGCCAGGTGGACCGAACGTCCGCCCGTCAATCCGCGCCAGATCTCCTCGGAGACAAGCGGGAGCAAGGAGGCGGAGACACGGCAGATCGTTTCGAGGGCCGTGTACAGGGCGTCGAAGGCATCAACGTTCTCGTCGAAGAAGCGCTGGCGGCTGCGCCGGACGTACCAGTTGGTGAGCATGTCCAGGTAGCTGCGGAGTTCGTCGCAGGCACCTGAGATGTCATAGCTGTCCAGGCTTGCCGTGACGTTGCGCACCAGGTCCCCCGTGTTGGCCATGAGGTACTGGTCCAGCGTGTCGGAGTAGCCGTCGTAACGCAGCTTCGCGTCGTAACCCGCACCGCCGTTGGCGGCGTTGGTGTACAGCGTGAAGAAGCTGTACACGTTCCACAGCGGCAGGATGACCTGGCGGACGCCGTCACGGATGCCCTGTTCGGTGACGATCAGGTTGCCTCCGCGGAGGATGGGGCTGGACATGAGGAACCAGCGCATCGCGTCGGAACCGTCGCGGTCAAGGACCTCGGACACGTCCGGGTAGTTGCGCAGGCTCTTGGACATCTTTTGCCCGTCGGAGCCCAGCACGATGCCGTGGCTGATGACGTTGCGGAACGCCGGCCGGTCGAACAGCGCCGTGGACAGGATGTGCAGCATGTAGAACCAGCCACGGGTCTGGCCGATGTACTCCACGATGAAGTCCGCAGGGTTGTGGGTGTCGAACCATTCCTCGTTTTGGAACGGGTAGTGGACCTGCCCGTAAGGCATCGAGCCGGAATCGAACCATACATCCAAGACATCTTCCACGCGGCGCATGGTTGATTTACCGGAGGGATCGTCCGGGTTGGGCCGGGTCAGTTCATCGATGAACGGGCGGTGCAGGTCCACCTGTCCTTCGTTGTTGACAGGAAGCCGGCCAAAGTCCGCCTCAAGGTCGGCCAACGAGCCGTAGACGTCGGTGCGCGGGTACTCGGGATCGTCCGACTGCCACACCGGGATGGGCGAACCCCAGTAGCGGTTGCGGCTGATGGACCAGTCACGTGCGTTCTCCAGCCACTTGCCGAACTGGCCGTCCTTGACGTTGCCGGGGATCCAGTTGATCTCCTGGTTCAGCTCGGACATGCGGTCCTTGAACTTGGTGACTTCCACGTACCAGGAGGACACAGCGCGGTAGATCAAGGGGTTACGGCAGCGCCAGCAGTGTGGGTAGCTGTGCTCGTAGCTGGCCTGGCGCACCAAGCGGCCGTCGGCACGGAGAACCTGCGTGATTGGTTTGTTGGCCTCGAAGACCTGCAGGCCGACGATTTCCGCGAGGCGTCCGTGGGCGAACAGGGGAAGGAACCTGGCTCCCTCATCCACGGAAAGAACCACGGGGATGCCGGCTTCTTCACAGACTTTCTGGTCATCTTCACCGTAAGCCGGAGCCTGGTGGACGATGCCCGTACCGTCGGTGGTGGTGACGTAGTCCGCAACGAGGATCCGCCAGGCATTCTGGGTCCCGTACTTTTCGGTATCGGCGAAATCGTTCCAGAGCGGTTCGTACTCGAGGCCTTCCAACTGGGCGCCCGTGCAAGTGGACACTACAGCGGCAGCTGCGGCAGCGGCGTCGTCGTACCCCAGGTCCTTGGCGTAGGACCCCACGAGATCAGCGGCCAGCATGAAGCTTCCGGAAACCGGCGCCTCAGCGGAAGCGGCCTTCACGCCGTTCGGTCCGGCGGGCAGCACTGCATAAGAGATGTCAGGCCCGACGGCGAGCGCTGCGTTGGTGGGCAGCGTCCAGGGCGTCGTGGTCCAGGCGAGCGCCTGGACGCCTTCGAGTTCGTTGGAAAGCGCGGAGCCGTTGGCCTTGATGGGGAACGTGACCGTGACTGTTTGGTCCTGGCGGTTCTTGTAGACGTCGTCGTCCATGCGGAGCTCATGGTTGGACAGTGGCGTCTCGTCTTTCCAGCAATACGGAAGGACGCGGTAGCCGTTGTAGGTCAGGCCTTTCTCGTGCAGCTGCTTGAAAGCCCAGAGGACCGACTCCATGTACTCGACGTTGAGGGTCTTGTAGTCGTTCTCGAAGTCCACCCAGCGGGCCTGGCGGGTGACGTAGGCCTTCCATTCGTTGGCGTACTTCATGACGGAGGCACGGCAGGCATCGTTGAACTTGTCGATGCCCATGGCTTCGATTTGGGTTTTGTCCGTCATGCCGAGCTGCTTCATGGCCTCAAGCTCTGCCGGCAGCCCGTGGGTGTCCCAGCCGAAGCGGCGTTCCACGCGCTTGCCCCGCTGGGTCTGGTAGCGGCCCACGAGGTCCTTGGCGTAGCCCGTCAAGAGGTGGCCGTAGTGGGGCAGCCCATTGGCGAAGGGAGGGCCGTCGTAGAAGACGAACTCGTTGCTGCCATCCTTACCGGCATCGCGCTGGTCGATGCTGGCCTGGAAGGTGCCGTCTTCATCCCAGTATTTGAGGATGCGTTCTTCGATCTCCGGGAACTTCACGGAAGCGGACACGCCGTGCGTGCCGGAAGAAGACGCTGAGGCCTTGGGGTAGTGGGTCATCTCATATCCTGTGATAGCTGGTTGACTGTCAGGATGCGAGGACGGCTTCTGAGCTGCCTGTCGGCTGCGCAGGTACCGCGGTACCACCTCACTTACCGGGACGCAGGGTCCCGGCCTCTCATTACTGCTGTGACGGGCTTACCCGTCCGGTTCTACTGGGCGCTGGCCGCCACGTAGACGGTCTGTGCTGTTCTTCCGGAAGCTCACCGGTGATGGCCGGGTCAAAGCTTGTCCTCCAAGTCTAGCGGCAGCCGGGGTCCTTGCTCTACTCGGCAGTTCCTCCTCCGGATGGGCGTCACGTGACGCCCATGAATAGACTCGGGCCCATGACGCATCCCGCTGCTGCCGTTCCGGAAACCCGCACCACGCCAGGAAGGCCTTCCATTGTGTGGTCGGTGCTGGCCCTGCTCCTTATGGTCCCGGTGGCGGGGCTGTCCATCTTCCGTGCTGTTCCCGCTGAGTGGCCTCTGCCGGTGGTCCAGCTGCTGTCTTTCACCCCGTGGATGGTGCTGCCTACGGTGCTGGCATTGCTCCTCGCGGTACTGGGGCGGCGTGCCTGGGTGATATTCACCAGCACGGTCCTGCTTGCCGCGCAGTTGTTCTGGCTTTTCCCCTTTGATGCAGGAAAGGCGGAGTCCTCGTCCGCGGGGACTCCTGCCGCGGATATTAGGGTCATGAGCCTGAACTCCGAGTATGGCGGGGCGGATGCGGCCACGATCGTGGGGTTGGTCCGCGACAACGGCGTCCAGCTGTTGGTGATCCAGGAGTTCACTCAAGGACTGGAGGATCGCCTACGGTCCGAGGGCCTGGAGAGGTTGCTGCCCCAACACCTCAGCAAACCCAATGACGACGCATCGGGCGGCGCGGTGTATTCGGTGTTTCCGTTGGAAGCCGAGGGACAACTGCCGGACACCCCGTTCACCATGGACGTCACCCGCGTCCAAGTGGCCGATCCGGCCGCCGGTGCCACGGCCACGTTGCACCTAACCAATGTGCACACTCTTCCTCCTGTGGATGAGCGCATAGCCCAGTGGCGGAGCGACCTTGCGAAGATCGCCCGCCAGGCAGCCCGGCCCGGCAACCAGCTACTCATGGGCGACTACAACTCCACCTATGACCATTCGGAGTTCCGGGCCTTGCTGGACTCCGGACCGGACGGACGCAAACTGGTGGATGCAGGGACAGCCGCAGGTGCCCGGTTCTCCCCCACGTGGCCGATGGAGGGGCCACCGCTTCCGGGGATCGTCATCGACCACATGGTGACAACGCCCCGGATCAGCAGCAGCAACTACTCGGTCCGCCAGGTTCCCGGCAGCGACCACGCAGCCATCATGGCCACACTTGGCGTCCCCGCGGGCTAACTCGTTCTTTACCCGCTAAGCCGTCGCTGGCTTGCAACGGTTTGGCGGGCCGGCGACGGTTTAGGCCTGGTTCCGGATCAGTTTGTGGTTGGCGGCCTGGGCTACCGGGCGGACCACGATCTGGTCGAGGTTGATGTGGTGCGGCAAGGAGACGGCGTACTTTACGACGTCGGCCACGTCCGCAGCGGTCAGGGGCTTCTCGACGCCCTCGTACACCTTGGCAGCGGCGTCCTTGTCGCCCAAGCGGTTAAGGGCGAACTCCTCCGTGTGCACAAGACCGGGAGCGACCTCTATGACCCGGACGTTGTTGCCAACCTCTTCCAGGCGCAGGGCATTGGTCATGGCGTGCTGGGCGAACTTGGCCGCGTTGTAGCCGGCACCGCCTTCGTAGGCGGACAGCCCGGCCGTCGAGGTCAGGTTGAGGACAGTTCCTTCGCCGTTGTCGCGCAGCATCGGCAGGAACGCCCGCGTGATTTTCATGGTGCCCAGGACGTTTACCTGGTACATCCAGTCCCAGTCCTCGGTGTCGGCGTTCGCGATGATGTCCGCGCCACGGGCACCGCCGGCGATGTTAATGAGGGTGTCCGCACCTCCGGCTTCGGTGACGGCCGCGAGCAAGGCCGCAACGTCGTCGTCGACCGTGATGTCAGCCGGGAACGGCACGGCGCCGGTTTCGGCACCCAGGGCACCAAGGCGGTCAGCCCTGCGTGCCACCGCGAAGACCTTCCAGCCGGTGGAAGCCAACGCCCTCACGGTGGCTTCTCCGATGCCGGTGCTCGCCCCCGTAACGACGGCGGTTTTGTTCTGGACGGCGGGGGTCTGGTGTGCTGCCAAAGTCATGGCACTACCCTATCGGGCGTGCGGGGTCACCGGACGGCGGGTTGTAACGCCGGGCCATGAAACAATTGGTCCATGGCTGAATCAACGCAGGGTACAGACACGCCCGCCACCGCCCCCATCAACGTTCCCGACAAGCCGGCCCTTGAAGGCCTCGAGGCTGCCCTCACGCAGCGCTGGCTGAGCGAGGGAACCTACAAGTTCAACCCGGACACCACCCGGGAGCAGGTCTACTCGATCGACACTCCCCCGCCGACGGCATCAGGCTCCCTCCACGTGGGCCACATGTTCTCCTTCACCCAGACCGACGTCCAGGCCCGCTACATGCGCATGACGGGCAAGAACGTGTTCTACCCCATGGGCTGGGACGACAACGGGCTGCCCACCGAGCGCCGTGTCCAGAACTACTACGGTGTGCGCTGCGATCCCGCCGTTCCCTACAAGGCTGACTACACGCCCCCGGCTCAGCCGGCCAAGAACCAGCGCGATTTCGACGTCGTTTCGCGCCAGAACTTCATCGAACTGTGCGAGGAACTCGCCGTTGAGGACGAGAAAGTCTTCGAGAACCTGTTCCAGACCCTGGGCCTGTCCGTGGACTGGGACCTGACATACCGCACCATCGACGACACCTCCCGCGCCGTGTCGCAGCGCGCCTTCCTCGCGAACCTGTCCGCCGGAGACGCCTACATGGCCGAGGCACCGACACTGTGGGACGTTACCTTCCGTACCGCTGTAGCGCAGGCCGAGCTCGAGGACCGCGAAGTTGCCGGCGCCTACTACCGCTACCCCTTCTTCACCGAAGACGGCGAAAAGATCTTCATCGAGACCACCCGCCCGGAACTGCTTGCTGCCTGCGCAGCTCTGGTGGCAAACCCCGACGACGAGCGCTACCAGCCGCTGTTCGGCAAGACAGTAAAGTCTCCCCTCTTCGACGTGGAACTTGAGGTCAAGGCCCACCCGCTCGCCAAGGCGGACAAGGGTTCCGGCATCGCTATGGTGTGTACGTTCGGTGACCTGACCGACGTCACCTGGTGGCGTGAACTCCAGCTCCCCACGCGAGCCATCATGGGCCGCGACGGCAGGATCATCGCCGACACCCCGGAGTGGATCAATACCGAAGCCGGCAAGGAAGCCTACGCAGCCATCGCCGGCAAGACCGCTTTCTCCGCCAAGGAAGCCGTGGTGGAACTGCTCAAGGCCGCCGATCTGCTCGATGGCGAACCCAAGAAGATCACCCACCCTGTGAACTTCTTCGAGAAGGGCGACAAGCCCCTCGAAGTGGTGACGTCCCGTCAGTGGTACATCCGCAACGGTGGCCGCGACGAGGAACGCCGGGAACGGCTGATCGGCCGTGGCCAGGAGATCACCTTCCACCCGGCCTTCATGCGCTCCCGCTACGAAAACTGGATCGCCGGCCTGAACGGCGACTGGCTCGTATCGCGCCAGCGCTTCTTCGGTGTGCCCATCCCCGTCTGGTACCCGCTGGACGCCCAAGGCAACCCGGACTACGACAACCCCATCCTGCCCTCTGACGACATGCTGCCGGTGGACCCCGCCGCCGACGCCGCTCCCGGCTTCGAGGAATCGCAGCGCGACCAGGCCAACGGCTTTACGGGTGACGCCGATGTCCTGGACACTTGGGCCACATCTTCCCTCACCCCGCAGATTGTGGGCGGTTGGAGCCGCGACGAGGACCTGTTCTCCAAGGTCTACCCCTTCGACCTCCGTCCCCAAGGCCACGACATCATCCGCACCTGGCTATTCTCCTCGGCCGTCCGTGCGGATGCCTTGCAGAAGAGCGCCCCCTGGAAGCATGCGGCCATTTCCGGCTGGATCCTGGACCCGGACCGTAAGAAGATGTCCAAGTCCAAGGGCAATGTTGTGGTGCCCACGGATGTGCTTAACGAGTACGGCTCTGACGCTGTCCGTTATTGGGCTGCATCAGCCAAGCTTGGCGCCGACACCGCGTACGAGATCGCGCAGATGAAGATCGGCCGCCGCCTGGCCATCAAGTTGCTCAACGCCTCGAAGTTCGTGCTGAACCTCGGTGCCACGGAGAACTCGGTTGTCACCACCGACCTTTCGGTACTGACCAACCCGCTGGACCGCGCGCTGCTCGCCCAACTCTCGGATGTCGTCGCGCAGTCAACCAAGGCGTTTGAAAACTACGACTACGCCCGTGCGCTCCAGATCACGGAATCGTTCTTCTGGCAGTTCACGGACGATTACGTGGAGCTCATCAAGGACCGCGCCTACGGTGCCGCCGGCGAAGCAGAACAGGCCTCCGTGCTTGCAGCGCTGGCAACCACGCTGGACGCACTCCTGCGCTTGTTCGCG
This sequence comes from Paenarthrobacter sp. UW852, assembly GCF_024608385.1. NCBI lineage: Bacteria > Bacillati > Actinomycetota > Actinomycetes > Micrococcales > Micrococcaceae > Paenarthrobacter > Paenarthrobacter sp. UW852. Next base: position 48,763 of record NZ_JAMSGY010000001.1, on the reverse strand, counting down.
CCGTTCCTGCCCTTCGCTACCGAAGAAGTATGGGGTTGGTGGCGCACCGGTTCGGTCCACCGTGCGGCATGGCCCGCCGCCGTGGAAATCACCGACGGCGATACCACCATGCTCAGCACCGTGGGCGTTGCCCTCAGCGGTATCCGGAAAGCCAAGTCCGAAGCCAAGGTCAAGCAGCGCACCGAGGTACTCTCAGCAGCCATCACCGCTCCTGAGGTACTCGTAGCCCAGTTGAAGGCTGGCCTCGGTGACCTGAAGGCAGCTGCCAACGCCAAGGAAATCACGCTCCAGTCCGGCGAAGGCGACCTGACCGTCAGTGATGTTGTCCTGGCACCCGTGGAGGACGTTACAGCGTCCTAGCAGCCAGGATCCGCGTTAGCGGCATCGTGCCCGTTTTGGGCAAAGGGGAAGCCCCATCAGCGTTTTGCCGTTGGTGGGGCTTCGACTTTTCGGCTGCTTGGTGACGGCTTGGCAGTCTGGCGGAATCCTTGGAATTTCAGGTCTTCCTACCTCGTCACTGGTAGCTTGCTTCCAACTTCGCCGAAGGCTGCGTTGGTTGCATATCACTGAATCTTTGGTTTCCGTGTCCCTCTTCTTTCGAAGTGGGTAAGAACCATTGTTGTCCCGCTGCGGGCGATGCACAAGGCCTTCGGAAGAACTACAGAACTGTAGTTCGTCGAGGGCTTTTTGCTCCCTCTTTCTGTGGGTTCGCCCCGCCATGTGGCAGAGTATGACCATGCCGGAACTCCCCGAAGTGCACGGGCTGTGCATGTACCTGGACACCCAACTCCATGGCGCCGTGCTCACCGAGGTCCGCATCAACTCGTTCTCGGCGCTCAAGACAGCCGACCCGCCCTACAGCGCCCTCGAAGGCAGGACCGTTCGAGGGGTCCGACGCATCGGGAAGTTCGTGTGCATCGATGTCGAAGGCCTGTTCTTCGTGTTCCACTTGGCGAAGGCCGGCTGGGTGCGCTACACGGAGCACCCATCATCTGCCGGACTGCGCATGGGGAAAAGCAACATCGCGGCGCGACTGTGGCTTCACCGGCCTTCCGACGACGCGCACATCGGCTTGGACCTGACCGAAGCCGGAACCAAGAAGAGCCTGGCTATCTATGTGGTCAAGGATCCCCATGACGTACCGGGTATCGCTACCCTGGGGCCCGAGCCGCTCAGCCCGGACTTCGACGTCGACACTTTCGCAGCCATTCTCGCGTCCAGTTCGCAACAGATCAAAGGGTTGCTCCGCAGCCAGGGCGTCATTGCCGGAATCGGGAACGCCTACAGCGACGAAATCCTCCACGCCGCCAAGATCTCTCCCTTCGCAAGCGCGAAGTCACTGGACCAGACGACCGTGGCGCGACTCTACGCCTCCATGCAGGACGTCCTGGTGAGTGCCGTCAACGCCGCGGCCGGCAAGCCATCCAGTGAACTCAAAGACACCAAGCGCAGCAATTTCCGTGTGCACGCAAGGACAGGACAACCGTGCCCGGTCTGTGGGGATACAGTCAGGGAGGTGTCCTTCGCGGACACCTCCCTGCAGTATTGCGCTACGTGCCAGACCAACGGCAAGATCCTCGCCGACCGGAGGACATCACGGTTCCTGAAGTAGCTGGATTATTTCCGGCTAGCTGAATTCGGGGCTTTCCGAGCGGCTGCGCTTCAGCTCGAAGAAGTGTGGGTAGTCAGCCAAAGTGACCGTGGCGTCCCACAGCTTACCGGCCACTTCGCCGCGCGGAATCCGGGTCAGGACCGGGCCGAAGAATGCTGTTCCGTTGAACGCAACCACCGGGGTACCCACATCCTGGCCTACCAGGGAGATACCGGCTTCGTGGCTTTCGCGCAGCTTGGCGTCATACTCGTCCGACTCTGCGAAACGTGCCAGCTCTGCAGGAAGGCCTACCTCGGCCAACGCCTTCTGGATGACGGAGGCGCGGTCCTTGTTGCCTTCATGGTGGATCTGCTCCCCCATGGCGTCGTAGAGGGGCTTGACGTAGCTGTCGCCGTGCAGTTCCTGGGCGGCAATGATGACACGGACAGGTCCCCAGCTGTTGTCCATCATGGCGCGGTACTCGTCGGGCAGGTCACGGCCTTCGTTGAGGACCGAGAGGCTCATGACATGCCATTCAGTCTCAATTCCACGAACCTGCTCCACTTCCCCGATCCAACGTGACGTGATCCACGCGAACGGGCAGACGGGGTCGAACCAGAAATCAGCTTTGTTGGCGGTCTGTTCGGGCACAGGGAACTCCTCGGAAAGGTGGGAAGGTGGTTGGCTGGCGACTCCGGCGGAGCCTTGCCTTATTTACGCCAACAGGCGCCTAGGCCGACTTATTCCTGCGCTTGGCCACGACATCGTGGGCAATCATGGTGGGCTGCGCCTTCTTGAGTACGACCTCGGAGGTGATGACCACCGTGGCGATGTCGTCCCTGCTGGGAAGATCGAACATCACTGGCAGCAGTACTTCTTCCATGATCGCCCGGAGGCCGCGGGCTCCCGTGCCGCGCTCCAGCGCCTGGTCGGCAATTGCGTCCAGGGCGTCGTCGTCGAACTGCAGGTCCACACCGTCAAGCTGGAACATCTTCTGGTACTGCTTCACCAAGGCGTTCTTTGGGGTGGACAGAATCTGGATCAAGGCGGGCCGGTCAAGGCTGGAAACTGTGGTGATGACCGGGAGCCGACCAATGAATTCGGGAATCAACCCGAACTTGAGCAGATCCTCGGGCATGACTTCGCCATATGTGTCGACGTTGTCCCTGGCCTCGTTCAGCGGAGCTCCGAAGCCGATGCCCTTGCGCCCGGACCGGGAACCAATGATGTCTTCCAATCCAGCAAACGCACCGGCCACGATGAAGAGCACATTGGTGGTGTCGATCTGGATGAATTCCTGGTGGGGGTGCTTCCGGCCGCCCTGCGGTGGAACCGAGGCCACTGTGCCCTCGAGGATCTTCAGGAGCGCCTGCTGGACACCTTCTCCGGAGACATCCCTCGTGATCGAGGGGTTTTCGCTCTTACGGGAAATCTTGTCGATCTCGTCGATGTAGATGATGCCCTGTTCGGCCTTCTTGACGTCATAGTCGGCGGCCTGGATGAGCTTCAGAAGGATGTTCTCAACGTCCTCGCCAACGTAGCCCGCCTCCGTCAAGGCCGTGGCATCGGCAACAGCAAACGGCACGTTGAGCCGCCGCGCCAGCGTCTGGGCCAAGTAGGTCTTTCCGCAGCCGGTGGGCCCAATCAGCAGGATGTTGGACTTGGCAATTTCCACGTCCTCGTGGTGCGAGCCCTCGCCCAGGCTTCCGGTCTTGGGTGCGTGCCCTGCCTGGATGCGCTTGTAGTGGTTGTACACGGCAACAGCCAGGGACCTTTTCGCCGGTTCCTGGCCAATGACGTATTCCTGCAGGAAGTCGAAGATCTCGCGGGGCTTGGGCAGTTCGAAGCTACCGAGATCGGAAACCTCTGCAAGCTCCTCTTCGATGATTTCGTTGCAGAGCTCGATGCACTCGTCACAGATGTACACACCGGGCCCGGCAATCAGCTTCCGCACCTGCTTTTGGCTCTTTCCGCAGAAAGAACACTTCAGCAGATCCGTGCTCTCGCCAATCCGAGCCATGTGGGAATCCCTTCGTTGCATGCGGGTGATGCGGCGCCGCGCCGTACTCAAGTGTGCGGCCATGCCGCGGTTGGCACCACCGTGACAAGATCCACTCTAGGTCACAATGGGCTGCTTGGGTGGAAACAGAACGCCGGTGCGGTCCATATTTCGTGAACCGCACCGGCGTCCAATTCCGGTTACTACCGGGCGATTGCCTGGGGCTTGATCTTCCGGGAGTCAAGGACCTGGTCGATCAGACCATAGTTCATGGCTTCGGCGGCCGTCAGGATCTTGTCACGCTCGATGTCATTGTTTACCTGCTCCGAGGTGCGACCCGAGTGGTGGGCCAGCGTGTCCTCAAGCCATGTACGCATACGCATGACCTCGGCAGCTTGGATTTCCAGGTCAGAGGCCTGGCCACCCTGGCCACCGGACAGAGCCGGCTGGTGGATCAGTACGCGGGCATTCGGCAGCGCCAGGCGCTTCCCGGGTGTACCGGCGGCGAGCAGGACCGCTGCGGCGCTGGCCGCCTGGCCGAGGCAGACCGTCTGGATCTCCGGGCGAATGTACTGCATGGTGTCGTAGATAGCCGTCATGGCGGTGAACGAGCCACCCGGCGAATTGATGTACAAGGTAATGTCACGGTCCGGGTCCGTTGACTCGAGGACCAGCAACTGGGCCATGATGTCATCGGCCGAGGCATCGTCAACCTGGACGCCGAGGAAGATGATGCGGTCCTCGAACAGCTTGGTGTACGGGTCCTGGCGCTTGAAGCCGTAAGGCGTGCGCTCTTCGAACTGGGGCAGGACGTAGCGGCTGGACGGGAGATTACCGGCAGACCATCCGAAGTTGTAGTTCATGTTCTTTACTCCTGGGTTTCAGTGGTTCTTTAGTGCCGGTCAGTTGTCGGAGTTCGACTGGTTGGCCGTTCCGCCACCGCCGGCAACAGAACCGGCGTGCGCCGAAATCTTGTCGAAGAATCCGTACTCCAGGGCCTCGGTAGCGGTGAACCACTTGTCGCGGTCGTTGTCCTTGAGGATGGTTTCGACGGTCTGGCCCGTCTGCTCCGCGGTCAGCTCAGCCATGACCTTCTTCATGTGCAGGATCAGCTCAGCCTGGATCTTGATGTCTGAGGCGGTGCCGCCGATGCCGCCCGAGGGCTGGTGCATCAGGATGCGGGCGTTGGGGGTTGCATAGCGCTTGCCCTTGGTTCCGGAGGACAGGAGGAACTGGCCCATGGAAGCAGCCAGGCCGGTGGCGACGGTGACGACGTCGTTCGGTATGAACTGCATGGTGTCGTAGATGGCCATACCGGCTGTCACGGACCCACCAGGGGAGTTGATGTACAGGTAGATGTCCTTCTCCGGGTCCTCGGCCGAGAGCAGGAGCAGCTGCGAGCAGATGGCGTTGGCGTTCTCGTCACGCACTTCAGAGCCGAGCCAAATGATGCGCTCTTTCAGCAGGCGGTTGTAGATGTAGTTGTCCTGGGCTGCGGGATCGACAGTTGCCATCCGGGGAGCCTCTGATTGCTGTGACATAAGTACTTACCTCTCGCTGGTGCCAGTGACCTCACTGAACTTCACTACTTGGACACTAACCGTTTTCGGGGGTGATTTGTTCGCCGGAATCGCGCTGTTCGCTGACGGCGCACGTTTGGGATCAGCGCCAACGGGGGCCTTAAAGCAAACCGACCCCGGATCAGAAGATCCGGGGTCGGTTGACGGCGTGTACTAGAACTTCACAGCGGCGGGATCGTCGCTTGCGGGAGTTTCCGTTTCGTCGGCTGCTTCGACAGCTTCAGCATCTTCAGCTTCAGCTTCGCCGGCAGGCCGGACGAAGTCCGTGAGGTCAACCTTGTTGCCCTCGGAGTCGACAACCTCTGCCTGGCCCAGGACGACGGCCAGCGCCTTGCGGCGGCGGACCTCGGAAACCATCATGGGAACCTGGCCGCTCTGATCAATGATCTGGGCGAACTGGTTCGGGTCCATGCCGTACTGGCTGGCGGTGGTCACGATGTAGTCAATGAGCTCGTTCTGGCTGACATTGACCTCTTCCTTGTCCGCGATGGCGTCAAGGATGATTTCGTTCTGGAAGGCACGCTCAGTGTTGGCCTTGACCTCGGCGCGGTGCTCCTCGGTGTCGTGGTCACCTTCGCCGTGTGCGTTCTCCGGGTTGAAGTGCGCTTCGATCTGCTCTTCCACCACCGAGTCCGGCACGGGGACATCGACGAGCTCAACGAGCTTGTCCAGGACCTTGTCACGGGCCTCAACGCCCTGCTCAACAACCTTGGAGTCGGCAGCCTGCTTGGCGAGGTCCTCACGGAGCTCAGCCAGGGTGTCGAACTCTGAGGCCAGCTGCGCAAAGTCATCGTTGGCTTCAGGGAGCTCGCGCTCCTTCACGGCCTTGACCGTGACCTTGACCTGAGCAGCTTCGCCGGCGTGGTCGCCGCCGACAAGCGTGGTGTCGAAGATTGCTTCTTCGTCAGCAGAGAGGCCGGTTACGGCTTCGTCCAGGCCTTCGAGCATGGTGCCTGCGCCTACCTGGTAGGACAGGCCAGCAGCGGAGTCGATCTCTTCGCCGTCGATCGTGGCGTTGATGTCGATGGTGAGGAAGTCATCGTTCTTGGCGGGACGCTCAACGGACTTCAGCGTGCCGAAACGGCCGCGCAGTTCATCGAGGGCCTTGTCGACGTCGGCTTCGGAGGATTCCGCAGCAGCAACCTCAACCTTGATACCGGAGTATTCCGGCAGTTCGATCTCGGGACGGACGTCGATCTCGACCTGGAACTTGAGTTCACCATCGGTTGCGGACGGGTCCGGAACTTCGGTGATTTCAACCTCAGGACGGCTCAGCGGACGAACGCCGGTTTCCTGGACAGCAGCCTGGTACCAGCCGTTCAAGCCATCATTGATGGCCGTTTCCAGTACATAGCCACGGCCGACGCGCTGGTCGATGAGCTTGGAAGGAACTTTGCCCTTGCGGAATCCGGGAACCTGGATCTGCGAAGCAACGGTCTTGTACGCGGCATCGATGCTCGGCTTCAGTTCCTCAAAGGGAACCTCAACGTTGAGCTTGACCCGCGTTGCGGTGAGGTTCTCGACAGCGCTCTTCACAGTCTAAGTACTCCTGATTTTGTGGGTATGGGGTTCTGTCGTATCCCTGAAGCGGACACAAACACAGAGTCGGGGTGACAGGATTTGAACCTGCGACTTCCTGCTCCCAAAGCAGGCGCTCTAGCCAAGCTGAGCTACACCCCGAATGCACAGGACAGTCTACGGGCAAGCGAGCCAAGAATGCACATTTGACACCGCCGCCGGAATTAGGTTTAGTTGTACCCGGCTTCAACAGCCACAGGGAAAGCGTCCTGAAGAGGATGTCCACCTGGGGACGTAGCTTAATGGTAAAGCCTCAGTCTTCCAAACTGATTACGCGGGTTCGATTCCCGTCGTCCCCTCCAGCAAAGCGCCCCGATCTTCGGATCGGGGCGCTTTTTGCTTCCAGCTGTTTTTGGCTTCGAAACAGAGCCTGGAACCGCCTAAACCTGGCAGCCGGGACACCAATACAGCTTGCGAGCACCAATTTCGGTGATGCCCACCAGCGTCCCGCAAGCCCGGCAGGGCAAGCCGTGACGTTTATAGACAAAGTGCGCATCGGCGTCGGGCGCGATTGCCCCTCCACCGGTCCACAGCGACGGAGGCGTCGTAACAATCCGACCGTCACGGACGCCGTCGGCCATTGTTGCCACCGTGTCATCCCACAGCCGGCCAGCCGTTTCGGCGTCGATGCTGCTTCCTGGGGTCCACGGATCAACTGCCTGTCTGAACAGCACTTCGGCCCGATAGATGTTGCCCACCCCGGCGAGCACCGACTGGTCCATCAATAACAAGGCAACGGCAGTCTTGCGGCGACGCAGGCGTCGAATAAACTCCTCACGGTCCCCCGGCCGGTTATGCAGAGGATCCGGGCCCAGCCTTGCCAGCACGGCCTCTGCCTCCGCGGCTGTGATCGCCGCACAGGTGGTGGCCCCACGCAGGTCGGCCCATCCGTGGTCCGAAACGAGGCGGACACGCACCGCCCCTACGGGCGGAGGCGGTCCGGCGTAGGCACCGTCCGGCGCGGCCGAGCCAGTCTCCCGCTCGCCGATTCGACGGGGAGCGCCGATGCTGGACGCCCCGGTAAAGGATTCGTCGCCCCCGAAACTCCAGGCGCCGTACAGGCCCAAGTGAACGTGGAGGAACAGTCCGTGGTCAAAGCTGAGGAAAAACTGCTTTCCGTGGGCCATGGCGTCAACCATGGTGTGCCCGGTCAGCAGCGCAGCCCCGGCGGAGAAGCGTCCTTGCGGACTGGTAACTTCCAACCGCTGACCGCCAAAAACATCCTGGAATTGGCGGGCCAGGCGATGGACCGAGTGGCCTTCTGGCACTATTCGACGATTTCGCCGGTGTTTTCGTACACCGCGATCTTGCCGATCCGACGGACATGCCGTTCGTCGTTGCTGAAAGGCTCAGCAAGGAATGCCTCGATCAGCTCCGTGGCCTCTTCGACGCTGTGCTGGCGCCCTCCGACTGCGACGACGTTCGCATCGTTGTGTTCGCGGGCGAGCTTGGCTGTAGAAAGGTTCCAAGCCAGGGCGGCTCGCACACCCTTGACCTTGTTTGCGGCAATTTGTTCGCCGTTGCCGGAGCCGCCAAGGACGATTCCCAAGGCGTGCACGCCAGCTTCCTGGTCGGCGACCACAGCGACGCCTGCGTTGATGCAGAACGACGGGTAATCGTCCAGGGCGTCGTATTCCTTGGGACCGTGATCCACCACTTCGTAGCCCTTGGCTGTGAGGTGGCTGACCAGGTGGGCACTCAGTTCCATGCCGGCGTGGTCAGTTGCAATGTGGACGCGGGGTGTAGTCACAGGAAGTCCGTTTCTTTCTGGCGCGCAGCTACGGCACTGGGCAGTGGCACAGCACTGGCCGGGCGCGGCGATGAGGGATGCGCTACCTAGGGTACCGCTAGCCGGGTTGTTGGGTCTGCCCGTCCCCCCCTTGGGCCCGATGGGCCGCCCTGTTCAAGATTCCGGCGAGTTTGTCCGCGGAGGCGTGGGTTCCGGCGCTCAGCGCCACACGCCGCCCATTGAGCCTCCTGACGACTACCGCGGGTCCGCTGCCGACGAGCATTGCCGTGGCGTCGTCGTGGTGGCGCCATCCCCACCCGCCGTAATCCGCAGCTTTGACATCCGCGGGTGCCGCTGCTGCGATGTCGACGGCGGGAACGGCCAGGACGCGTACGAGGCCGCCCGCGAAGACCTGCAGCCCTCCCCTGTCGGCACGCACCCGGGCGAACAGGAATCCCGCGCCCACCAGGGCCGCCAAGGCGACCAAGGCACCCAGCCACGGAACCACCACTGCGATCAGTGCAGCCGGGAAGAGCGCCGAAACAATGATCATGATGAACACGGAGCTCCGGGCATGTACCCACATCCTCAGGGTGTCGTTGGCGAGGTCGGGGTCCTCCAGGAGGCGAAGCTCCGATTGCAGTGCGGCATCGTCCTCGGGAGTCCATCGGGGGTCGGGCTTGAAAGCGAACATCATCACGATGCCGAGGGCCAACGCTGCGCCGCTTCCCATTGCCAACACGATCGGATCGACGTGGGACAACCGGGCGTCCGCCAGCCCCGACTGCCCTACCAGCCCGGCTGCCAGCACAGTGGTGATGAAGAGGCTGAGCATGAGTCCAAGGCCCATCATGACGCGCCGCATGACCACCGGGCGGGCCAACGGTACGGCCTGCAGGAAAGCGGCCCATCCGAAAACGATGATCAGGGCTGCGCCTCCGGCTACGTAGGCGCCGAAAGGCGCGAAGGAGGTGCCGCCGTCGGCGTTCCACATGACAGCGACCGGTTGCGGAAGGTCGTTGCGCAGCATCTGCGCGCACACAACGAATCCTGCGGCGAGCATCAAAGGAAAAGCCACCGCGAACCGTAGCGCGCGGAGGTCGAGCGTGTCCCGGAACCGTCCCATGCTTCAACGCTACTCCGTCAGGACGACACTATGGTGGGAGCTCCTTGCCTTACGGTCAGGGAGTGAAAGAATGGCTTCACACCAGCGACCGGGCCTACCGGTCGGTCACCCCACCTTCCCGGAGGCACCACTTTGCCAGGCCTTAACCTCACCCGCGATGAAGCGGCCGCCCGCGCCGAACTGCTCAACGTCGAGTCGTATGACGTCACCTTGGATCTGACCAAAGGCCCGGAGGTCTTTGGCTCCACCACGGTTGTCAGGTTCTCGGCGCGCCCCGGATCCTCGACGTTCATCGACGCCATCACGCACACCGTCCACAGCGTGACCCTCAACGGCACGGAACTGGACCCCGCGGAGGTCGCCGACGGGGTCCGCATCCAGCTCCCCGGACTCGCGGCTGAGAACGAACTCACGGTCGTTGCGGATGCCCCCTACATGAACACCGGCGAGGGCCTCCACCGCTTCGTCGACCCCGTAGACGGCGAGGCCTACCTCTACACCCAATTCGAAGTCCCGGATTCGCGCCGCATGTTCGCCGTGTTCGAACAGCCGGACCTGAAGGCCACTTTCACCTTCACCGTGACGGCGCCTTCGCACTGGGATGTCATTTCAAACTCCCCCACGCCCGTCCCTTCCGAAACCGCACCCGCAGAGGACGGCGGTGCACGGTCTGTCTGGAAATTCGCCCCGACGCCGCGGCTGTCCTCCTATGTGACAGCCCTGATCGCAGGACCGTACCAGTCCGTCCGTTCCGAAGTCACCAGCTCCGACGGCCGGGTCATACCGCTCGGGGTGTTCGCGCGGAAGTCCCTCATGCAATACCTCGACGCGGACAACATCTTCGAACTCACGCGGCAGGGTTTCGAATTCTTCGAGGCCCAGTTCGGGTGCCCGTACCCGTTCGAGAAGTACGACCAGCTCTTCGTGCCCGAATTCAATGCCGGAGCCATGGAAAACGCAGGCGCTGTCACCATCCTGGAGGGCTACGTCTTCCGCGGCAAAGTCACCGGCGCCCAGATTGAACGGCGTGCCATCACGGTGCTGCACGAACTGGCCCACATGTGGTTCGGAGACCTGGTGACCATGCGCTGGTGGAACGACCTCTGGCTCAACGAGTCCTTCGCTGAGTACATGTCCCACTTGGCAGCGGTGGAAAACACGGAATTCGACCGCGCCTGGACCACCTTCGCCTCCGTGGAGAAGTCCTGGGCGTACAAGCAGGACCAGCTGCCAACAACGCACCCCATCTTCGCCGAAATCAACAACCTCGAGGACGTTGAGGTCAACTTCGACGGCATCACCTACGCCAAGGGCGCCTCAGTGCTCCGGCAATTGGTGGCCTGGGTTGGTCCGGAGCAGTTCATGGCCGGCGTCCGCACATACTTTGCCAAGCACGCCTGGAAGAACACCGAGCTCGCAGACCTCATGGTGGAACTCGAAGCCGCGTCGGGACGCGATCTTGACCAGTGGGGCAAGCTCTGGCTCGAGACAGCCGGCGTGAACACCCTCTCCCCCGAACTCACGGTCGATGCCGCCGGCACCATTACAGGTTTCGCCATCCGGCAGACCGCGATCGAGGAACAGCCCACCCTCCGCCCGCACCGCCTGGCGGTCGGTTTCTACACCCTCTCGGCCAACGGGAAGCTGGAACGGACGCACCGCGAGGAACTCGACGTGGACGGCCCCCGCACGGAAGTTCCTGCCCTGGTGGGCATGAAGCGTCCTGACTTGATCCTGCTCAACGATGACGACCTTGCCTACGCAAAGGTCCGACTGGATCCGGATAGCCTGGCGACGGCCAAAGCACACCTGAAGGACTTCGCTGCCAGCCTTCCCCGGACCCTGGTGTGGGGCTCGGCCTGGGACGCAGCCCGCGACGGCGAAACCCCGGCACGCGGCTACGCGGACCTGATCCTGGCCAACATTGCCGACGAAACTGACTCGTCAGTAATACTGGTCCAGCTGCGCCAGCTCGCGACCACGCTGACCTATTACGTGGCGGCAGACCACAAATTGGAGGCCACCACCGCGGCGGCCGAAAAGCTGTGGGAGCTTGCATCCGCGGTCGAGGCCGGCTCGGACGCACAGCTGCAGTTCGCAAAGGCTTTCGCCCAGCTCGCGCGAAGCGATCGGCAGCTTGACCGCCTCCAGGCCCTCCTGGACGGGACGGAAACACTTGAGGGCCTGGCAGTCGACCAGGATATGCGGTGGGAGCTCCTGACTGCCTTGGTGGCCGGGGGCCGCCAGGGCCAGGAGCGCATCGACGCTGAACTGGCTCGGGACAACACCTCGAATGGCCAAAACGCTGCGGCGCAAGCCAAGGCAGCCATCCCCACCGCCGAGGCCAAGCAAGCGGCCTGGGACTCGATTGTGGTCAAGGGTGAGCTCTCCAATGCCCTCCAGGCGTCCGCCGTGGCTGGCTTCATGCGGGTGCCCGACACCGCCTTGCTGGAGCCGTTCGCCGAGAAATACTTCGAAGCCGTCCCCGGAATCGTCAAGGAACGCACCCACGCCCTGGCCCAGCAGATTGTGGTGGGCCTCTACCCAGCGCAGCTCACCGCGCAAGCCACCGTGGACCGCACGGATGAATTCCTCGCTGGGCTTCCGGAGGAAAGCGCCGCGTTGCGCCGCATGATGCTGGAGAACCGCGACGGCGTGGTCCGGGCACTGCGCGCAAGGGCAGCGGACGTCTAGAAAACACCTCATATAGTGCTCATGCGGACAGTTGCGCTTGCGTGGCTAGACTGTCCGCATGAGCCTGAACGAGCACCATTACGCGCTGACCGTCCGTTGGACCGGGAACCTAGGCGAAGGCACCTCTGGTTACCGGAGTTACTCACGGGACCACGATGTAGAGATTGCCGGGCTGCCCACGCTGAAAGGCTCAGCAGACCCCACGTTCCATGGTGACCGGAACCGGTACAACCCCGAACAGCTCTTGCTGGCTGCTCTCTCGCAATGCCACATGTTGTCTTTCCTGCATGTGGCCGTCAAACACGGCGTGGTGGTCTCGGCCTACGAAGACAACGCGGAAGGCCTCATGAAGATGAACAGGGACGGCAGCGGGCAGTTCGAAGCCGTGACCCTGAAACCGCACGTCACCATCGCCGACCCCGCTCACGCCGCCTTGGTCCCGCAGCTTCACCACGAAGCCAACCAGCTGTGCTTCATCGCCCGAAGCGTCAACTTCCCGGTACACCACGAACCCATCACGACGGCGGCCGCCGCCTAACGCCGCTGGTCCCGCCACAGTGCCACGAGCCTGCGTTCGGCGTCCCGGCTGAGGCCTGCTTTTCGCTCCCTGTCCAAGCCACGTCCCCGCTCATCCTCCAGCGTGGCTGCGAGCGTCTCCTGCCACGGGCGGAGCCGCATACCCGCGTCCCGGGCTGCTTTGTTGGAGCGCGCCTGGAAGCCTTCGTGGTCCGGCGGAAGCCACAAGGGCAACGAATGCGGTCCGGCCCAGTACTCCACGCCCTGCTCCACGAGCCAGTCCTGGGTGGGACGGATGGTGTCCTCTGCGACCGGTCCGGCCAGCCGCCGGGACTCGGAGATGTAGTCGGCGAAGCTCACCACCTCGCCCACTGCGTTATAGGTTCCTGCCAGGCCCTGTTCGGCGGCTTGAAGGATCCATGCAGCCAGATCCCGGACATCGATGATCTGGGTTGCTGCGTCCGGAACGTCCGGGACCAGCACCGTGTCAGGGCTGGCAGCGAATCGTGCCGGCCAATAACCGTAGCGGTCCGTGCCATCCCCTGGTCCGCCAATGAGCCCTGCCCGGACGATGTGTGCCCTGTCCCCCAGCGCGGCACGCGTCAGCTGTTCGATCGCTGACTTCGACTCGCCATAGGTTTCCGGCGTTCCCGCCTGCCCCTCCGGCAGTGGTTCCAGCAGGGCCGCGTCTTCCGTGGCCCCCGGCACCGAGTGGTCTGCGTACACCGAGCAACTTGAGACGAACGTCCAGTGCTTCGCGGCAGGGCCCAGCGCCTCCAAAGCCGCCCGGGCCTGCACTGGATCACGGGACACCTCGACGACGGAATCCCAGCTTCCTGCCACACCGGCGAAAGCCGCGGCACCCAAGGCACGGTCGCCCCTGACCCAGGTGGCGCCGTCGGGCGGTTGAGCCGAAGTACCCCGGGCGAGGCACGTCACATCGTGCCCGGAGGCGACAGCCTGCCGGGCGATTTCCGCGGACAGGAAGGCGGTACCGCCAAGGACCAGGATGCGCATACCGTCACGCTACGGCGCTAGGGTTATCAGTGGACAGAGTGTTCCGCGCCCGGCGAACACGGGCCGACGACAAGGAGCTATTCCACCTTGACCTCCATCCCCCTATCGGAAACCATCACGTTGGAACCAGAGAAAATAGACCTCGTATCAATCCTCATCACCATCGGTGTGGGGCTGGCAGTCTGGATCGTTGCGCGGTTCATCATCGGGCGCATCACGCGCCGGGTATCTGCCGGTAGCTCCTTCTTCAAGAAGGCGCACTTCAAATGGGTGCAACCCGCCATACGCGCACTGGACCACGAACGGCGTTCCCAACGCGCCGAAACCATCGGCACGCTGCTGACAAGCCTGGTGAGCGTCATTGTTGTGGTGATTGTCATCATCTACGTCCTGAAATACATGAACGTGGACGTCGCGCCCCTCCTGACCAGCGTGGGCATCCTGGGTGTCGCCATCGGTTTCGGCGCCCAGCAACTGATCCGTGACTTCCTCGCGGGCATCTTCATCACCATCGAAGACCAATACGGTATTGGCGACGTGATCGTTACCAGCGAAGTGGTTGGTACCGTTGAATCCGTGGGATTGCGGATTACCCGGGTCCGTGCCGAAGACGGAGCCATCTGGTACCTGCGCAACGGAGAAATCCTGCGGGTCGGCAACCGCTCGCAGGGTGACTACGTGCCGCTTGAAACACCTGTTACCAGCGATGGCCCCGGCGCTGCCGCTGCGCCCGTGACTGCCGGCGCACCACGCGCCACGAAGGCCGAGGAGAAGTCCAATGAGTAGCATTTCCGGTGGCCAGCCACCAGCGCCACAAGCCGGCCCCCGCCGCCAACTGATGCAGAACGACCCCTTCAGCCAGCCCGCCTATACGGACAGCTTCTACGCTGCCGTCGGCGGGCATGAAACGTTCGTCAAGCTTATTGACGTCTTTTACGACGGCGTGGCCACGGATCCGCTGCTGCGTCCCATGTACCCCGAAGAAGACCTCGGGCCTGCGAAGCGGCGCTTCCTCATGTTCCTGGAACAGTACTGGGGCGGGCCCACCACATACGGCGAGGAACGTGGACACCCCCGGCTTCGGATGCGGCACATGCCGTTCCGGGTCACCCCCGAGGCGAAGGACCGGTGGTTGTTCCACATGCGAACCGCCGTGGACGCATTGGAACTTTCGCCACTGCACGAAGGCACGTTGTGGGACTACATGGAACGCGCCGCGCTGACCATGGTCAACAGCCCATCAGTCGGACCCGACGCCTGAACCTCAGAAGCCGAGCCCGAGCCCCGCGCCGGTACGGACCAGTACATGGCCGCGGGGCCCGCTCAACCGGAACCAGCGGCCGTTTCGGTACACCTGCTGCTCACCATCGGCCAGGAAACCCAACGCGAAAGCGGCGAAAGCCGCGCCCGACGGTAAGTCCTCCACGCCAGGCATTCCACGTCCCCAAACGGCAGCCCTGGCGGTATTGACGACGGCGGCACCCGCTGCGGTCGGAACGACGCCGGCCACCTCCGCGATGCCCGCTTCGGCCGCTGACCTGAGGTCGGCGTCGGACACTGAACCTTGCGGTTCCCAACCGGCCCGCGGTGCCCCGACGCCGGCCCAGGACTCCGAAACGGTCGACGGCGGAATGGGCAGGTCCACGTCCCCGTCACCTGAGCGGGCCAAACGGTCCATCACGGACGCAAGCGTCACCGTTACGTCGGCCTGGGCCGGCTCCGCAAGGGCCATGGTCCGCAGGCCCAGGATGGTGGGGGTGGACTCGCCGAGGATGCGCGGCCGCAGCACGCATACATAGGCCGCGAGGACCTTGCCCGAAGCCTGCAGGCGGATGGCGCCGTCGTCGATGCTCTTGGCCCGCGTGACGAAGGTCCGAAGATCGGCGAGGTCACGGGGATCGGCGAAGCGGAAGGACTGGGTCAAGACGTCTGTCACATGATCGACTCTACCGGCATGTCCCCGGTTGAGAGGGGTCGGGGCGGCGTCTAAAGTCGAACCATGACTGAGACGAACGCTGGCCTCGACGTGCAGGCACCCGCAGAAGACCCCATGGATGTGCTGATCGGCCTGCTGGACCTTGGTGATTTTGACGGAGCCCGGACCAACGAGGACATCTTCCTCGGGCCGTCCCAAAAGCAGCCCCGGCACCGTGTTTTTGGCGGCCAGGTCCTCGCCCAGTCGATGATGGCAGGAATGCGGACCGTGGAGCAGGACCGGGTGGCCCACTCCATGCACGGCTACTTCCTCCGGCCCGGTGACGCGAACAAGCCCATAACTTTCGGCGTCGAGCGGTTGCGCGACGGCCGCTCGTTCTCCGCACGCCGTGTGCACGCCTACCAGGACGGCGTTCCGATTCTGTCGATGATCGCCTCGTTCCAGGTGGAAGACAGCGGGCTGGACCACCAGGCGAGCATGCCGGAGGGTATCCCCGATCCCGAGTCGCTGCCCAGCACCGCTGAGCTGCTGTCCCACTTCGACCACCCGATGGCGCGGCACATGTCATCCGAACGGCCCTTTGATGTCCGGCACGTGGACCCTGCCCTCTATGTCTCGCCGCCGAGCGAGCATGTGGCCACCAACGCGGTGTGGATGAAGACCATCGGCCCCCTTCCGGATGACGCCAACCTGCACCGTGCGGCCCTGGCATTCGCGAGCGACTACACGCTGCTCGAACCCATCCTCCGCAAGCATGGCCTTTCATGGATGACGCCAGGGATGAGCGTGGCCAGCCTCGACCACGCCATGTGGTGGCACCGGCCAGTGCGGGTGGACGAGTGGATGCTGTACGTCCAGGAGTCCCCCAGCGCCCAAGGTGCCCGGGGACTTGCGACGGGCCGCATTTTCAACCGCGACGGCGTCCATGTCGCCACTGTTGCGCAGGAAGGCATGGTCAGGATTCCGTAGACCGCCGTTGCTTAAGCCGAAGAGGCCGACCCCCTTTGGGGACCGGCCTCTTCGTGTTTCAGTTTTAGTCGAGCGTCAGCTCTAGTCGCGCGTCAGGCGGCGGTGGGTCACGCGGTGCGGCTTGGCCGCATCCGGACCCAAGCGCTCCACCTTGTTTTCCTCGTAGGCGTCGAAGTTGCCTTCGAACCAGTACCACTTCGAGGGGTTCTCGTCATCGCCTTCGTAGGCCAGGATGTGCGTTGCCACCCGGTCCAGGAACCAGCGATCGTGCGAGACCACCACTGCGCAGCCCGGGAACTCGAGGAGCGCGTTTTCGAGGCTGCTCAACGTTTCGACGTCGAGGTCGTTGGTGGGCTCATCGAGGAGCAGCAGGTTGCCGCCCTGCTTGAGCGTCAGCGCCAGGTTGAGTCGGTTGCGCTCACCACCGGAGAGAACACCGGCCTTCTTTTGCTGATCCGGACCCTTGAATCCAAAGGCCGAAACATAGGCACGCGAGGGCATTTCGACCTGGCCGACCTGGATGAAGTCGTTGCCTTCCGACACGACCTCCCACAGGGTCTTGTTGGGGTCGATGCCACCACGGGACTGGTCCACGTAGGAGATCTTCACGGACTCGCCGATCTTCAGATCGCCATCGTCCAGCGGCTCCATGCCCACAATCGTCTTGAACAGCGTGGACTTACCAACACCGTTGGGTCCGATCACACCGACGATGCCGTTGCGGGGCAACGAGAAGGAGAGGTCCTCGATCAGAACGCGGTCATCGAAGCCCTTCTTCAGCTTATTGGCTTCAATCACCAAAGAACCAAGGCGGGGTCCCGGCGGGATCTGAATTTCTTCGAAGTCCAGTTTGCGGGTGCGCTCCGCCTCGGCGGCCATTTCCTCGTAGCGGGCCAGACGGGCCTTCGACTTGGTCTGGCGGCCCTTGGCGTTGGACCGGACCCACTCAAGTTCCTCGCTCAGGCGCTTGGAGAGCTTGGCGTCCTTCTTGCCCTGGACCTCCAAACGGGCTTTCTTCTTCTCCAGGTACGTGGAGTAGTTGCCTTCGTAGGGGTACAGGTGACCGCGGTCAACCTCGGCGATCCACTCAGCTACGTGGTCGAGGAAGTAGCGGTCGTGGGTGACGGCCAGTACGGCACCGGGGTACTGGGACAGGTGCTGTTCAAGCCACAGGACGCTCTCTGCGTCCAAGTGGTTGGTGGGCTCATCCAGGAGCAGGAGGTCCGGCTTCTGGAGGAGGAGCTTGCAGAGCGCTACGCGGCGGCGCTCACCACCGGAGAGGACAGTGACGTCGGCATCTGCAGGCGGGCAACGCAGTGCGTCCATGGCCTGCTCGAGCTGGGAGTCGATGTCCCATGCGTCGGCAGCATCGATGGCTTCCTGGAGCTTGCCCATCTCATCCAGGAGGGTGTCGTAATCCGCATCCGGGTTTGCCATCTCTTCGGAAATTTCGTTGAACCGCTGGATCTTGGCGTAGATTTCGCCAACGCCTTCCTGGACGTTGCCCAGGACGGTCTTTTCCTCGTTCAGCGGCGGTTCCTGCAGGAGGATTCCCACGGTGTAACCGGGGCTCAGGCGGGCTTCGCCGTTCGACGGCGTGTCCAGTCCAGCCATGATCTTGAGGATGGTGGACTTACCAGCACCGTTCGGGCCAACGACGCCGATCTTCGCGCCGGGGTAGAACGACATGCTGACATCGTCCAGAATAAGTTTGTCGCCAACGGCCTTGCGAGCCTTGGTCATCGTGTAAATGAATTCCGCCATAACCTTAAATCTAGTGGCTCGGCGTACTTAACTCACATTCGGGTGCCCCGTACACCTACCGTGTGTCCCCCACGAAGCACTTTCCTGTGGCGAGGACGGGCAGCACCGTGACCGCCACTCCCCCATCGCGGATCTGGCCCATGACACAGTTTTCCCCGGTCAGGGCGGCCGCCTCCATGGCGTCGACATCCAAGCCGGTGGGCGTGCGGCTGACAGATACTTCCACGTTCGCCGTGGGAATGCCCGCGGAAACCAGCGCCGCCCTTACGGCTTCCCTGTCCGGCTTGGCGTTGGCTGTGACCAGCTTCTTCAAGGTGCCCTCCACCGCGAGCCTGGTGTCTTCCACCGCTGGGTCCACGTTGGCTGTCGCCACGGGAGCCAAAGAGGACGGGGCGCTTGAAGGGCTACTGGCGGGCAATGAGGTACCTGTGCAGGCCGCCAGCGCCAATGCGGTCACGGCGAGCACTGACAATGCGGCCACACGGACCCCTCTGGCCGGCCCGCCCTGCTCCGATGCTGTTCGACTGCTGATCACGTAGCTATTGTGCCATTCACAGGGGGATCGGACGGGCGTAGCTTGTCCAACAAGGAGCATTGACTCGTGGCAACGGAGACAAGGAATCAACCATGACCGGACAATCCCCGGATGCTGTGGCCACTGCCAGCATCCCGGCGAACCGCCAGAAGGTGTGGGAAGCGCTCACCGATCCTGCGCTCATCAAGCAGTATTTCCTCGGTACGAACGTCGAGACCACGTGGCGCGTCGGCGATCCGATTACCTACTCCGGCGAATACAACGGCAAGTCCTATGAGGACAAGGGAACGATCCTCGCATTCGAACCTCCGGCACGGCTGAAGACCACCCATTACAGCCCGGCCTCGGGGCTGCCTGACACCTCAGAGAATTATCACACCGTGGAATACAGCCTTGCCGAGGAAGCCGGTGGGACCCGCGTAACCATCAGGCAAGGCAACAATTCGTCTGACCAGGAAACGACCCAATCAACGGAGACCTGGCAAGTGGTGCTTCGGAATCTCAAGGAATTCCTGGAGTCCTAGGGGTTAAGCGGACATCCCCCTTGAATCATGTCCAAGGGGGATGCCGTTGGTGCCCCAGGAGGGAATCGAACCCCCGACCGGCGGATTAGAAGGCCGCTGCTCTATCCCCTGAGCTACTGGGGCGCACATGGCACGTGAAACGGCATAGGCCGCTGGCGCCACAAAGAGTTTACAGTGCGTTCGGCTGGCAACCCGACAACCCCGTGCAGCACTCCTTCCCTCCACAGGCCTTGCAGCACCAAGTTATGCACATAGCTTCGATGCGCCCTACCTGTACACTCCGCCGTGGACAAGGCTGAAAGAGCCGGACAGGCACTTCCCTACATCGAGAAGGACCACCCATGAACGACATCATCACCGTCCGCGGCTTCGTAGCCTCGGAAGTCAAGAGTTCCACCACAGCGCGGGGAACTTCCACCGCTTCATTCCGCTTGGGATCCACGGAGCGCCGCTACGATCGCGCCACCAACACGTGGGTTGACGGCAACACCAACTGGTACACGGTTCAGTCATTCCGCTACCTTGCCGGACATGTGGGATGCAGCGTCAAGAAGGGGCAACGGGTCCTCGTCGTTGGACGCCTCCGTTTGCGGCAGTGGGAACACGAAGGTCGCGTTTACCACGTGGCCGAAATCGACGCTGAGTCAGTCGGACATGACCTCATGTGGGGCTCCGCCAACTTCACCCGCATGAACGGCAGCACAGCCCCCGCCGAAACTCCTCCGTCCATTGAGGCCTCCGGTATACCGGAGCGAAACAGCGACTGGGATGCCGATCATGACCAAGTACCCCAGGAAGACGACACAGAAGAAGTCGCTGTAGGTGCCTCGGACGATGACGACACGATGTTGGTCAACATTGAAACCGGTGAACTGGCGGGGGCCGGAGTGTGATTCTGCTCCACGTGTTCCCGGACCTGCGGGACCAGCCCTGCACGTAGCGCCTATTCTGGGTTCATGCCACAGCACGATGCAGCCCCGGGAGTCGTGACCGCTCCCGCCTCCTGGGCAGCTGTCGAGGAGTTGTTCGGAATCAAGGGGGAACCCTCCCGGTGCTGGTGCCGGTGGTTCTCCCTCTCCGGCACGGACTGGAAGACCACCACACCGGATGCCCGCAAGGAACAGCTGAAGACTGCGTTCAGCGCGGGTCCTGGGCCGGGCGTGCTTGCGTTTGATGGCATCTCACTTTTTGGAGCAGCCGGGTTCAGCATCGTGTCCAGACCCTCACCGGGTCGCGCTGTCATGCGTTGCCTCGCAGGGACCATGACAGGTGCTGAGGTTGGGCGATGACCACCAGGGACCTGGTCCAGTCGATCCGTTCAAGCATTCGTTCCGCCGCGGACCCCGAGAGGGCGCGGGGAGCACAGGCCTACATGAAGTCCGACATGCCTTCCTGGGGTGTGCGGGTTCCCGAAGTACGCAAAATCGTGAAAGCAGCTGTGCGGGAGTTCCCTCCGAAATCGCCGGACGAACTGCGGGCCGCCGTGTATGAACTGTGGCGTCAGGCGGAAGCGCGGGAGGAGCGCTATGCCGCGATTGACCTGACAGGCCTGAAGATGGCGAAGGCCGACCTCGACATGTTGCCCGTCTACGAGGAAATTATCCGTACAGGTGCGTGGTGGGACTTCGTGGACGGGGTGGCACACCGGATCTGCGCACTCCTCATTGCCTACCCCGGCACGATGAAACCGCTGTTGCTCCGCTGGGCCGTGGATCACGACATGTGGATCAGAAGGGCCGCAATCACGTCTCAGC
This sequence comes from Paenarthrobacter sp. UW852, assembly GCF_024608385.1. Lineage (NCBI taxonomy): Bacteria > Bacillati > Actinomycetota > Actinomycetes > Micrococcales > Micrococcaceae > Paenarthrobacter > Paenarthrobacter sp. UW852. The sequence continues at coordinate 27,451 of NZ_JAMSGY010000001.1, read as the reverse complement.
TTGCAGCGAAGGAAGGGACCGATACCGGCCTGCTGGCTGCTGTTATCCGGGCCAATATGACTGATAAGGAGTTCTTCATCCGTAAAGCGATTGGTTGGGCCCTGCGCGAGTACAGCAAGACGGATCCGGAATGGGTGCGGGCCTTCACCTCCGACAACGCCTCGGTCCTTAGCCCACTGTCCATCCGGGAGGCACTACGCCTCCTGCCGTACCCGTGATTTCTTTACGGGACTTCAGATGATGGGACGCAGGAAAGCCTGGTCCTTGTTGCGGAACAGGCCCTTGGTTTTGGGGTCCATGAAAATCAGATAGATCGCAAAGAAGATTGCGATGACGGCCGCGGCGATGCGGGCCAGCAGGAGGGCCAGGCCCAGGTCTTCGCTTTGGAGGTACGGGAACACATCCAATTGGTCCGAGATGGCGTAAACCATGAAGAACGACACCACGAAGTACAGGGCTTTGACCTGCCAATCGTTCCGGATGCCCGTCACGGCAAACAACGGAATCAACCACACGACGTACCAGGACTGAATCATCGGCGCCAGCAGCACAATGACGGCAAACGCCAGCGTGAGGCGCCGCATGATTCGGTCGTAGTCGCCCCGGAAGATCAGCCATGCGACAGCGGCAACCATCAGGACTTTCCCTGCGTCATAGACCCCCTTGGCAAACACTGCGCCGTCCAGCCCCAAAACGTTGGCGATCGAGCCGACAGCCAAGCCGATCAGGCCCACGGGCGCGTACCAGATCGCTACGCTCCCAGGCGCTGACAAACCGTTGATCCAACCAAATCCGTAACCGTTAACCAGGCTCAGCGCGTAGAGGAGTCCCAGGCTCAGGGCGGCCGTGAAGAACCAGAACACGAACCTGCGGGGCCACGAAGCACCCTTGCCGGCCCACAGAAGCCCGATGAAGGGCAGGAAGACCACGGTTATTGGCTTAACGGAGATGGAGAGCGTGACCAAGACAATGCCGAGGATGACACGGCGGGTTGCGCAGTAGTACAGGCCCGCGAGGGCAAGACCGATCATCAGCGCGTCATTGTGGACGCTGGCAATGAAGTTGGTCAGGAAGAGCGGGTTGGCGGCCGTCAGCCAGAGTGCCCGATGCGGGTTGACGCCGTGAAGTTCCGCCAGCTTCGGGACATAGACAATGCACAGGACAACCCCCACCGCGGCGACCAGGCGGAAGAGCATGACGCTTGCTTCCGGATGGACGTTGGTGGCCCACACGACAAACTGTTCAATCCATAGGAACACTTGGCCGTAGGGCACTGGTGCCTCTGTCCACTGTTTGTCCGCACCCAGCTGGAAATAGTTAGGCAGGGCCGATATTCCGTTTTCGTAAGGGTTGATGCCTTCAACCATCAACCGGCCTTGCCCTATATATGCATAGACGTCCCTGCTGAAGAGGGGAACGGTGAACATCATGGGGAGCCCCCACGCCACCACGGCCTGCAACGTAGCTTTCCGGGCCTCAATGCCCCAGACCCTGACTCGCTGCCCGAGACGGAGCCAAGCGCGGACCAGGAGCATTCCGCCGATGGCCAGCAGGACGATGGACAGTGCAACTCCCACGCCTTCGGTGCGCATCCAGATAAAGAGTGGTAGCCGCCTCAGTTCGGAGGCCGGAGCAAGCCAACCCACTCCCAGCGAACCGAACACCATGAACATCGAACCAATAAATCCGGCAATCAATGGCGAACGGGCGTTATCCACTTCGCTGGCTACAGCAGCTTTTGACGTGTCTGCTTTCCCTGCCAGCTGCGCGGCGGGTACGGGCACCGTCATGTGGTTGTCGTCCAATCCTTCGCCCGCTGTGTTCGGGTCACATTCTGAGTCATCGGGGGCATTCCACGACAGGAAGAAACGACACTGTCGCGCCCAAAAATCGTACCATCGGAGCACTTGGATGCGACTGAGGGATAGGCTTGGCGCGTGCCTATTACTAATGAACGCATCGTCTGGATCGACTGCGAAATGACCGGCTTGGACCTGAAGAACGACGCCCTGATCGAGGTTGCTGCCTTGGTAACCGATTCGGAGCTGAATATCCTCGGGGACGGCGTGGACGTCGTAATCAAGCCCGACGATGCCGCACTCGAACAAATGAACGACTTCGTACGGGACATGCACACCCGCTCCAAGCTCCTGGAGGAGCTCCCACACGGTAAGACCATGGCAGAAGCCGAAGCTGAGGTCCTGGAATACATCGAGAAGTGGGTACCGGATCCCAGGAAGGCGCCGCTGGGTGGCAACTCGGTGGGAACCGATCGGATGTTCCTGGCCCGTGACATGCCGAACATCGTGGAGCACCTGCACTACCGGGTAATTGATGTCAGCACCATCAAGGAACTCTCCAGGCGATGGTTCCCACGTGCGTACTTCCAGTCGCCGGCAAAGCACGGCGGCCACCGCGCCTTGGGTGACATCAAGGACTCCATCGACGAACTGCGTTACTACCGCGAAGCCGTTTTCGTCGCCGCACCCGGGCCGGACACTGCCACCGCGCAGCGGATTTCCAAGGATGTGATGGCTTCGGCCGAAACACTGGGAACCAGCGAATCGGTGTGATCTGCAACATTTTTAGAGGTTTTTTCGCCAAAACCGGCAAAAGTGGACTTTGCACCCCAAAACAGCAGGTAAGCTATTTGTCGTTGCCTTCGAGGAAAGCCGGTCAAACGGGCTAGCCGAAAAAGGCACATGGTGGGCTTAGCTCAGTTGGCAGAGCGCCTGGTTGTGGTCCAGGAGGTCGCGGGTTCAACCCCCGTAGCTCACCCCACCGAGATTGGCTGAAGAGCCGGTTTCCACAAAGGCCGTACCGGTTATCCGGTGCGGCTTTTGCTTTTAACCAGATCCAGGGCCGACTCCGCCTTTGGATCACAGCGTCAACGAAGGAAGATCTGACATGACCGTCCTGCCAGTCACCATCTGGGGCGAACCTGTCCTGCACCGCCGGGCAAGCGAAGTCGAGGTATTCGACGACGAACTTCGTGCATTGATAGCGGACATGTTCGAAACGAACGACGCAGCTAACGGAGTCGGCCTGGCGGCGCCCCAGATCGGCGTAGGCAAGCGCATCTTCGTCTACAAGTACGCCAACGACGACGACGTGCCTGAACAGGGCGTCGTGGTCAATCCGGTACTGACGCTCTCCAAAGTCTCCGGCGCGGCACCGGACCCCGACGAACACGTCGAAGGTTGCCTGTCCTTCCCGGGCGAGTACTATCCCTTGCAGCGTGCCGAATGGACCCGCGTCCAGGGCTTCGACGGGGATGGCAAGCCGGTAGACTTCGAGGCTACGGGCTGGTTCGCCCGGATCCTGCAACACGAGTTCGACCACCTCGACGGAAAACTGTACGTGAACCGCTTGATTGACCGGTACTCCAAAAAGGCCATGAAGCAGGCCAAGAAAAACGGTTGGGGTGTTCCTGGCCTGACCTGGATGCCCGGCGTGGACCCCGATCCTTTTGGACACTAAATCCATGGCCACCAGTTCCACAACAGAACTCTTCGAGCTCCTGGACATCTCCGACGACGACGCCGCAGAATGTGCCGCCCTTTTGGCGACGCCACCCAGCGCAGCCGTCCTACGGGCCATCAACTCCCTGCAGGAGCGTCTGGGAACCTTTCCCCGGGACAGCATCCAGGCAATCGACAGTAGCGAGACGGACTGGATCGAGGCCTTGCTTCGTTTCGCCCCGACGGTTCACAGCTACCACGTGGGTCTTGGGATCAGTCCTGCGGTGTCGGCTGCATCTTTGGGCGACGTAGGGCTGCAACTGCGCATTAACCGGCGGGTCCACGGCCGCTTTGGGCTGGATACCTGGAGTTGGCTGACGCTCCACATGGCCGGAAACCTGTTCCGCTTGGGACGTCTGCAATTCCACTTGGTCAGGAATTCCGATGTCGCAGAAGAACAACAGCATGGTTCCGAGTGGGAGCTTGGCGTTCACATTCCTGAAGCCGGGGGCCTGTCCCCCGCCATGGTTGACGCCAGCTTCACCGAGGCCCGGGGCTTCTTCCCCCGGTATTTTCCGGACAAACCGGCCGACACCGCCACATGTGAGTCGTGGATGCTCGATCCCTACCTGGTAAAGCGGCTTCCGGACAGCAACATAGCCTCCTTCGCACGGCGTTTCACGCTGGACCGCTGTACGGATGCGCCCACGGACGCCGTGTACTTTACGTTCCGCCAGCGTGGCCTGCAGGACCTGGACAAGCTTCCCCGCGAAACGTCACTCCAGCGCGTCGTGCTGGAAAGGATCGACGACGGCGGCACCTGGCAACTGGGGCATGGTCACCTGGCGTTGTAGATGGTTGGTTGCTCAGGGCATCCGGAGAGTACCCGCTTCATCGCGTCCTTTTCGGCCGCAGTGACCCAGAGCCTGTAGGCAGTCTTCACCGAAATTTGACGCGCTATGTAGTGGCACCGGAAGTTCTTGTTAGCCGGTAGCCAGGTCGCGGCGTCGCCGGCTCCTTTCTTGACGTTCGCCGGACCATCAGCTGCGATGAGGTTCAGGGGATCGTTGGCCAACGTTTGCCGCTGCTGTGCTGTGAGTTCCTGGGCACCTTTCTGCCAGGCATCGGCCAGGGCCACGACGTGGTCGATCTGGACAGCCGCGCTGGTGTCCTGACCCCTTCGGAACGTCGCGTGGGCACCCGTGTAGGGTTCCTCGAAGACTCCCCCGGCAACCTTGCAGGAGGAGCCGGCCGTGAATTCAACGTCCGTAAGATCCCTGTGCAGGATGTCGTTCCTGGTGTCGCATCCATTGTGGTCCACGTCCGCCCAAGCCTGGCCGAAAGCTGCCCTGTCATAGTCAGACTTCGGTGCCCTGCCTTTCACAGGAAGCCGCTCCAAGGCCGTGCTTGCACTTTCGGCAACAACGGGAGCTGCGCCCTTGACCGGTTTCATGAATGTCGCGTCGAAGACGGGCGCCTCGCTGGGGCCCGCTGCCCAGGGATCGGCGACGCCAAACTGGCCGGTGGTGAAGAACCAGGCCAAGCCCGCCACCAGTGCTGTTGCTGCGAAACCCAGAATGACCCAGGCGTGACGCGACCTGCGCCGGGCGCGTTTGTAGGCTGACCAGGTGATGCTCAAGGGACTCCGTCCAGTGGGGGCAGGCAATGTCCTACGAGCGTAGGACAAGGCCCCGACAGCCAGAGCAATATCCACAGTGTGGAGGAGAAGTCACACCGTGACGACGCTGATGAGGGGCTCTATTGCTCCCGCATCACGCGCTGAAGGTCTTCGGTTGCTACTTCGAGCAATGCGCGCAGCTGTTCGACGCGCTGATCCGGGACGTCACCGGCGGCATTGGCCGCGACTGCCTGATCGAGGAGTTTTTGGGCCTGCTTATGGTTGGCCCGCGCAACGTCCAGCGCGTGTTCGAGAGTGGTCTCGTGCTCAAGGGTTGATTCGTTGTCCATGAGCCCATTTTGATCAGGTTTCCCGGCTGTGGCCAGTGACACAGCCGGGAAACCCCTAAATAGTTTTGGTTGCTTAAGCGTCAGCCGTTTCCAGCAACGCGATGGGAGCAATCACGTCCTTGGCGGGGAATGACGGCGGGTTGACTCCGGCCATTTCCTCCATGACGCGGACAACCTGGCATGAGTAGCCGAATTCGTTGTCGTACCAGACGTAGAGAACCAGGTTCTTGTCGTTCGAGATGGTGGCAAGGCCATCAACAATGCCGGCGCGGCGGGAGCCGACGAAGTCCGTGGAAACGACGTCGGGCGAGTCGATGTAGTCGATCTGCTTGCGAAGGTCCGAGTGCAGGGACATCTCACGGAGGAAGTCGTTGACCTCGTCGCGCGTCGTGCCGTTCTCAAGGTTCAGGTTGAGGATGGCCATGGAAACGTCCGGGGTGGGAACGCGGATGGCGTTACCTGTGAGCTTGCCCTGCAGTTCGGGCAGCGCCTTGGCCACAGCCTTGGCAGCACCGGTTTCGGTGATGACCATGTTCAGCGCAGCAGAGCGTCCGCGGCGATCGCCCTTATGGAAGTTATCGATCAGGTTCTGGTCGTTCGTGAACGAGTGGACGGTTTCCACGTGGCCGTGGATGATGCCGAACTTGTCGTTGATGGCCTTCAGCACCGGGGTGATGGCGTTGGTGGTGCAGGATGCGGCGGTGACAATTTTGTCGTCGTCGTTAATGTCCCGGTGGTTGATGCCGTGGACGATGTTCTTGAGCTCGCCCTTGCCCGGAGCCGTGAGCAGTACGCGGGCGACGCCCTTGCTCTGCAGGTGCTGGGAGAGGCCTTCGGCGTCGCGCCAGCGGCCGGTGTTGTCCACGACCAGGGCATCCTTGATGCCGTACGCGGTGTAGTCCACCGTGGCGGGGTTGTCCGAGTAGATCACCTGGACCTGGACGCCGTTGGCCGTGATGGTGTTGGCTTCCTCGTCCACGCGGATGGTGCCCTCGAAGGATCCGTGGACGGAATCGCGGCGCAGCAGGCTTGCGCGCTTGACGAGGTCGTTCTCAGCGCCCTTGCGAACAACGATCGCACGGAGTCGGAGACCGTGGCCCCCACCGGCCTTTTCGATGAGAAGGCGCGCCAGCAGGCGGCCGATCCGGCCGAAGCCGTAAAGGACGACGTCGGTGCTGGTGCGGTCATCAGCGCCGCGCTTGCCAACGACGTCGGCAAGTTCCGCACGCAAGTACTCGTCCAGGGAGGCGCCATTGCCTTCAGCCCGGTACTTCTCCGTCAGACGCGCAATGTCGATCGCAGCAGCGCCCAGCTCCAACTCGGACAAAGCGTTGAGCAGGGGTGCGGTTTCTTCGAGCAGGAGCTCGTGGTTGCTCATCCGGCGCGCGAAGCGGTGGGCCTTCAGGATGTTCATGGTGGACTTGTTGATCAAGCTCCGGCCGTGGATGCTGGTGACCACGTTGTTTTCCCGGTACAACCGGCCGATCACCGGAATCATGGCCTCGGCGAGAGCCTCCCGGCCCATCCACTTATCAAGACAAGAATCTGACGTCTGGCTCACAGAACTACCTTCCTTGGGTCAACCACATACGTCCTCGTATGCAGATGGCAGCGGCCGCCCGGAGTAGTCCTGCGGCACATGCGCCGGCGGGCTTCGGTCCACCCACAGCGCCTTGAACGAGAGCAAAGAAAATCCGCCGGCTGCGAACGCAGTCCCGGCGGCAGAACATCTACGTTCAGTACCTATTCTAGGGCGGAAGGACCGGGCGCAGGACTTTCGGAGGCGTGAAATCACTCACACGCAGTGTTTGCGCTGGTCATAAATGGATGGGTCGACCGATACGCCGGGTTCTGTCATCACTTCCGTTACCGGAAAGTGAGTAGCGGCCATCCATCTACGAACGCCGTTGCCGACGCCCTCCAGCAGCCTACCCGGACACTCGGGCGGGCAGCCCTCAAACGTGTCCTGTCTGGCCTTGCTCCGGGTGGGGTTTACCTAGCCTCCCCGGTCACCCAGGGAGCTGGTGGTCTCTTACACCACCGTTTCACCCTTACCTGCTGCCCCATGATGCAAGCATCACCGGGCGCAGGCGGTCTGTTCTCTGTGGCACTGGCCTGCGGGTTACCCCGAGTGGGCGTTACCCACCACCCTGCCCTGCGGAGCCCGGACGTTCCTCGAGCCACTTTCGTGACGCGCGACCGCCTGGTCGACCCATCCGCCATCAAGTCTACCGGCGTCGGGAGCTTGGAAAGTCCGGCGTAATATCGACTGGTGCTGATTCTGCTTCCGCCTTCCGAAGGCAAGACCCCTGCCACCAAAGGTCCCGCGATCAATTGGGAGTCGCTGAGTTTTCCCGAGCTGAACCAGTACCGCGCCACGGTTCTTGAGTCATTGGGGACGGTGAGCGCGCATGAGGATGCCCTTGCGCTGCTGGGCGTCGGCGCTTCCTTGCGCGACGACGTCGAACGTAATACCCGGCTTCATGCCGAACCGGCTGCCCCGGCGCACCAGGTGTATTCCGGCGTCCTTTACGACGCCTTGGGCTATAAGAGCATGACCGCAACCCAACGGCGAAAAGCCACCGAATCCATCCTGGTGATCTCCGCATTGTGGGGCGCCATCGGTTTTGGGGACCAAGTGCCCGCCTATCGGCTGTCCATGGGAACTGCACTGCCCGACGTCGGACGCCTCGCCTCCTACTGGAAGCCGCAGCTTAACGCCGTCCTCGCCAAACGGGCTGAAGGCGAACTGGTGGTGGATTGCCGGTCGAGCACCTACGCGGCTGCCTGGGCTCCCCCCGCCGCCCAGACAGTAAACGTCAACGTTTTCAGTGAGGCAAACGGCAAACGGACGGTGGTCAGCCACTTCGCCAAACACACCCGGGGTGAACTGGCCCGGCACCTTCTGACACGGCGCGGCAAGGCGCCGGCCACGCCGGCACAACTGGCCAAGGCAGCCAGCGAAATGTGGATCACGGAATTGGTGGAGGGCACGGCCCGCAAGCCGCACGCACTCAACATCATCCTGGCTGGCCGGGTTGGGCCCAACTAGGGTCGGTCCGGCCTAGTTCCACTCTGCCGAACGGACCAGGATTACTCCCGAGTCCGGGCAGAAGACAATGTCGTCCTCTGCAGCAGCCTTGACTTCCGCGAGGTCCCCCGGGCTGAGCATCATGCCGGACCCTTCGGATTTGCCATGGAACAACCGAGCGGCGCCCACTCCCCGCTTGGCAATGGTCTTCTCGTAGATTGCCAGGAGCCCGGCGTCCAGGGACTCTGCAAAAGCGGCCCGCTGTCCACGAACGACGGTCTCTTCGGCGGCAATTTCGGCTATGGCCTCATCGAGCTCCGCGCGGATGCTGCCAAAGGAACCTTGAATGTCATCAACGATCGCCTGCTGGGCGGTCTGGCGTTCGCGAAGGGTGTCCAAGCGCTCAAGGATCTCCAGCTCGACGTCCTCAAGGTCGGAGCGGCGCTTGTTCAGCGAGGCAATGTCGCTCTGAAGCGCCACCAGGTCCTTGGACAGGCCCGTACCGCTGTTGAGCCTGGCTTCGTCGCGTTCGATGCGCGTAGCCACCTGTTCAACATCAGCCTCGGCCCGACGCAATTCCGCCTCGGCATCGTGCACGGCGACCTTGGCCGCTCCCAGTTCACCGTTGGCCACGTTCAGGGCGTCGGTGAGGTCGGTGATGCGTGGATCCGTCTCCAGGACGCGGCGACGGCCGGCCAACGACTTGAGCTTGGCATCGAGCCCCTGCAGTTCAAGCAATTTGTATTGTTCTGCCGGTGCTGCTTTCGCCACGCTTACCTCCGCTTGTCACTGCCGGTCCCGGAGATCAGGAGCGGCATGACACCCCCTATCTGTCGGGGCTGCCCATATCTTTCTAGACTCTAGTCCCCGCCGGGAGTCAGTATGAAGTCCCAGGGATCGCTATTGGTGCTGCTGACACGGATCTCGACGTCGAAACCCTGGTCTGCGAGCACGTTCCCCAAGGCCTCGGCCGCAGCAGGGAGCCACAGCCATTCGCTGGCGAAATGTGAAACGTCTATCAAGTAGGGACGACCGTTCGTGGCGCCCTCACGGGCCTCGGAGGCCGGATGGTGGCGCATGTCCGCAGTCACGTACACATCTGCGTGGCTGGCGCGGACAGCGGGAAGCAAACTATCGCCTGCGCCGCCGCATACCGCCACCCTGCGCACCAGGCCGTCCTTATCGCCGGCAACCCTCACGCCACCGGCCACTGCGGGGAGCATTTCAAAGACACGGGCTGCAAAATCACCGAGGGTTTCCAGGTCAGGAAGATCACCCACCCTGCCGATCCCCTCTTCGGGCAGTCCATTGCTGGCCGGAGTCAGGGGCGTGACGTTCTCCAGGCCGAAGGCGTCTGCCAGAACGTCGGACACCCCTCCAACGGCTGAGTCACCGTTGGTATGAACAGTCAGCAGTCCCGTCCCGGCCTCGATGAGGCGATGGATAGCCAGGCCCTTGGCTGACGTGGCCGCTACGGAATTCACGCCTTTGAGCAGTAAGGGGTGGTGCGTAATCAGCAGTTCGGCACCCCATTCGATGGCTTCATCGATGACTTCCAAGGTGGGATCCACGGCAAAGAGGACCTTGCTTACCGGAACATTGGGGCGCCCCGCTACCAGGCCGACTTCGTCCCACTCCTCCGCCAGCGACTCCGGCCAGAGCTCCTCCACGGCCAGTAACACCTGACCGAGCGTGGGTTCCCCCGTGGCCTCAACTGCTCCGTCATCTTCGCCGGAATCCGCATCAGAAATGTCAGTGTCTACTGCTTCCATACTCTTATTCTTACCTACCGGACCGAATCGGGCAGTCCCGCCACCCGGCGTCGCCGTTATTGTCCCGTAAGGTGTTGCGGGAATCATCACGCCCTCCGATCCATTGAAGAGAACATGAAAACTTTCGTACTTGGCGGTGGCTGCTTCTGGTGCCTGGATGCCGTTTACCAAAAAACCCGCGGCGTCAGCTCGGTTGTTTCCGGCTACACCGGCGGTCATGTCCGCAATCCCGACTACTACGAAGTCTGTTCCGGAACCACCGGCCACGCGGAGGTGGTGGCCGTGACCTTCGACGAAACAGTTGTTCCGGAGGAAGTCATCCTGGACATGTTCTTCGCCCTGCACGACCCCACCACCCTGAACCGGCAGGGTTACGACGTCGGCACCCAGTACCGTTCGTCGATGTTCTACGCCACCACCGAAGAGAAGGTGCTGTTCGAAGAAGCAATCGAGCGCGCCCAGGCCCTCTGGTCCGACCCGATTGTGACCGAAGTAAGTCGACTCCCCGACTTTTATGAAGCCGAAGAAGTGCACCAGAATTACTACGCCAAGTTCCCCTACCAGGGCTACTGCCAGGTGATTATTAACCCGAAGCTGGCGAAGGCGCGGAAATATTACTCTGCGTGGCTTACTGCTTAGCAGGGTTTCGATCCGGCTCGTTAGGCTGACCTCAGCATTCCCTCCTCAGAGATAGGCATAATCTTCATGGCAAGGATCTACGACGACGTCACGCAGCTGGTCGGTCGCACACCGCTGGTCCGTTTGAACCGGCTCACCGAAGGCCTGGACGCCACCGTTGCGGTCAAGCTTGAGTTCTACAACCCTGCCAACAGCGTCAAGGACCGCATCGGCGTAGCCATCATTGATGCCGCTGAGAAGTCCGGCGCCTTGAAGCCCGGCGGAACCATCGTGGAAGGCACGTCCGGCAACACCGGCATCGCCCTGGCACTGGTCGGCGCTGCACGCGGCTACAAGGTCATCCTGACCATGCCCGAGACCATGTCCACTGAGCGCCGCGTCATGCTCCGCGCCTACGGTGCCGAGATCGTTCTGACCCCGGGTTCCGAAGGCATGCGCGGAGCAGTGGAAAAGGCCCAGGAGATCGTGGCCAACACTGAAAACTCCATCTGGGCACAGCAGTTCGCCAACGAGGCCAACCCTGCCATCCACCGCGCCACCACGGCCGAGGAAGTCTGGGAAGACACCGACGGCGAAGTCGACATCTTCGTTGCCGGCGTCGGCACCGGCGGCACCATCACCGGCGTCGGGCAGGTTCTCAAGGAGCGCAAGCCTGGTGTGCAGATCGTTGCTGTTGAGCCCAAAGACTCTGCGATCCTCAACGGCGGCGCACCCGGTCCCCACAAGATCCAGGGCATCGGTGCCAACTTCGTGCCGGAGATCCTCGACACCAACGTCTACGACGAGGTCCTTGACGCCACGCTGGAAGATTCGGTCCGCGTAGCCCGCGATCTCGGTGCCCGTGAAGGCATCCTGGGCGGCATCTCCTCAGGCGCCATCGTATGGGGTGCCCTTGAGTTGGCCAAGCGCCCCGAGAACGCCGGCAAGCTCATTGTCGCCGTCGTCTGCGACTTTGGAGAGCGCTACATCTCCACTGTCCTGTTCGACGACATCCGCGGCTAGAACTCGGCCCGTACGCCTTCATTTCCTGTAGAAAGGTCTTTGTGAGCTTCTTCGCAAGGCTTAAGGAAGACCTCGACGCCGCCCGGTCGCATGACCCGGCGGCGCGAGGCTCTTTCGAGAACTTTTTCGCCTACTCCGGACTCCACGCCATCTGGGCACACCGGGTGACGCACCGGCTGTGGCAAAACCCCGCGCTCCGCTTTCCGGCCCGCCTGATTTCGCAGCTGGCCAGATTCCTGACGGGCATTGAAATCCATCCCGGCGCTACCATCGGCCGGAGGTTCTTCATCGACCACGGCATGGGAGTGGTCATTGGGGAGACGGCCGAAATCGGCGAGGACGTGATGATCTATCACGGCGTCACGCTCGGCGGACGCTCCTTGGCCAAGGTCAAGCGGCACCCCACCATCGGCGACCGGGTCACCATTGGCGCCGGCGCCAAGGTCCTGGGTCCCATCACCATCGGCGCGGACAGTGCTGTGGGTGCCAACGCCGTAGTGGTCAAGGACGCGCCCCCGGAATCCATCATTACCGGGATTCCGGCCACGTGGCGGCACCGGGATGCACGGTCCGAAACCAAACCTGCCGTGGATCCCGCCGAGTACTACATCGAGTACCGGATCTAGCCTCCAGCCAATCTCTTGTAGAAATTCAGGAAAACGGCGTCGAAGATCCGGTCCGGAAGAATTCTGCGCATCGCCAGGACGCTCCAGGCCCCCCTGCCCACCGGGTAGCGGGTCCTGGGGCGTTTTGCCTTGGCGGCGCGAACTATCGTGTCGGCAACTACCCGGGCTGGAGTTGAGAGGACATGGCCCTGCCCCGACGTGGAAGCCAACGCCGCAGCGACGATGTGGGCGTGATCTTCATAGGGTCCTTCCCCGGAGCGGGCGAGTAACCCAGTCCCCGCAATGGTTCCCCACTCGGAGTCTGTTCCGGACGGTTCGATGATGACCACGTCGATGCCGTGCGGCCTTAGTTCCAAACGCAATGAATCGCTCATGCCTTCCACCGCGAATTTGGTGCCGTGATACCAGGCTCCCAGGGGCTCGTAGATTTTTCCACCGATGGACGAGACGTTGATGATCCTGCCGGAGTGCGCCCTGCGCATACCGGGAATCACCAGCTGCGTCATGCGGGCCAGCCCCATGACGTTGACCTCGAACTGGCGTCGGCCTTCGTCGAGGGGAACCTCTTCAAGGGATCCATAGGAACCGTAGCCGGCGTTGTTCACCAGGACATCGACCCTTCCATGGGCCTTTTCCACCGATGCCACCGCGGATGCCATGGACTCCTCAGAGGTCACGTCCAAGGACAGGACCATGATTCCGTGCACCGTGAGCGGCTCCATCTTTTCAAGGCGGCGAGCACCCGCGTAGACGGTAAAACCGGCGGCTTTCAAGGCGATGGCGGTTTCAAAACCGATGCCCGTGGAGGCCCCTGTAACGAGTGCGATCCGCGCTGTCATGGCTTTAGTCCTTTGCTGGCGGCCAGCGCACCGGCACCCGGCACGGCAAAGGCCGGCTCCTCCCAGCCTAGTGGGAGGGAACCGGCCTTCAGCGCGATGCTGCTAGTGGGTGTCGACAGCCGAGATCTCGGACTTGTCTTCGCCCCACAGGGTGTGGAAGGTACCTTCGGTGTCGACGCGACCGTAGGTGTGTGCACCGAAGAGGTCGCGCTGGCCCTGGATCAGGGCAGCGGCGACGCGCTTGCGGCGCAGTCCGTCGTAGTAGGCCAGCGAGGAGGAGAACACCGGCACGGGAATGCCCAGCTGCACGGCGGTGGCTACGACGCGGCGCCAGGCCGGCAAAGCCTCCGCGATGGCCTTGGTGAAGGCCGGTGCGAAGAGCAGGTTGGCGGGCTTCTCCTCGGCAGCGTATGCCTTGGTGATGTCCTTGAGCAGTTCTGCACGGATGATGCAGCCCGCGCGCCACAGCGAAGCGATCTCGTCCAGTTTGAGATCCCAGCCGTATTCCTTGGCAGCGGAGGTCAGCATGTCCAGGCCCTGGGCGTAGGAGACCAGCTTGGAGGCGTAGAGCGCCTGGCGAACGTCCTCGACGAACGTTTCGGGGATCTCCACGGTGGCTTCTTCGCCGGCCAGCAGTTCCTGGCCGAGCCTGCGCTGCTCGGCCTGCGAGGACAACGCACGAGCGAACACGGACTCTGCAATGCCGGACACCGGCGAGCCGAGCTCGAGGGCGGAGATAACGGTCCAGCGTCCGGTGCCCTTCTGGCCTGCGGCATCAACGACGACGTCCACGAACGGCTTGCCGGTCTTGGCATCAACGTGGCCCAGGACCTCAGCGGAGATCTCGATCAGGAAGGAGGACAGATCGCCCTTGTTCCATTCGGTGAAGATCTTTGCCTGCTCCGCCGGCTCAATGCCGGCACCCGAGCGAAGGAGGTCGAAGGCTTCGCCGATGACCTGCATGTCGGCGTACTCGATGCCGTTGTGGACCATCTTGACGAAGTGGCCCGCACCGTCGGTGCCGATCCAAGCGCAGCAGGGTTCGCCGTCGACCTTGGCGGAAATCTTTTCCAGCAGCGGGCCGAGGGCGTCGTAGGACTCCCTGGATCCACCGGGCATGATGGAAGGGCCGTTCAAGGCGCCCTCTTCGCCACCGGAAACACCGACGCCGACGAAGTGAAGGTCCTTCTTGGCAAGGGCAGCTTCGCGGCGACGGGTGTCCTCATAGTGCGAGTTGCCGGCATCGATGATGATGTCCCCGGCCTCGAGCAGCGGTTCCAGCTGCTCGATGACGTTGTCGACAGGTGCGCCTGCCTTGACCATGATCAGGACGCGGCGGGGCTTTTCGAGGGAGTCGACGAGTTCCTGCAGCGATTCGGTGCGAATGAAGTCGCCTTCCGTGCCGTGCTTCTCCAGCAGGGCGTCGGTCTTCTCCACGGAGCGGTTGTGGAGCGCCACGGTGAAGCCGTTGCGGGCAAGGTTGCGGGCAAGGTTGGCACCCATCACCGCGAGGCCGGTGACACCGATGTGTGCTGACATCAAAACTCCAATTCGTTCGTGTTCAAACAGTCCTGCGGACACGCAGGAAGAAAATCAAAACCAGGGGCTGTAATAAACCATACGTATTTAAATCCGGGGCAGGAAAGCGGCGCCCACCAAGTGGAACGGCGCCACGTCATAAACAGTCTATGATGCCTCCTGTCCGTACTGCCCTCCCACGGGGACTGCGTTGCCATTCCTGCGCGCCATGGCTCCCCGCGCCATTATGCTTACCTCTATGTCAACCAGCCTCCACCACCGCGCCGTCGAGCATCTGGGGACCCGCATTGTCGGCGGCGCCCTTCCTACTGGCCATGTCATGTTGGCGGAGCATTTGGAAGACGAGCTCAAGGTTTCACGTTCGGTTGTCCGCGAAGCGGTTCGGGTCCTTCAGTCGTTGGGACTGGTGGAGACCATCAAGCGGGTGGGGATCAGAGTCCTTCCGGCCAACCGCTGGAACCCCTTCGATCCCCTGGTCATTCGCTGGCGATTGGCTGGCGAAGGACGCGGAGCCCAGTTGCGTTCGCTGGCGGAGCTGCGTTCCGCCGTCGAGCCCGTGGCCGCTGAACTGGCGGCCGGTAACGCCCCCGATGCGCTCCGCAAGGAGCTGGTGGGTATCTCGCACGCCATGAAGGAAGCCGGCGATGCCGGCGACATGGCCACGTTTCTTGACCTCGACATCCGTTTCCATGCCCTGGTCCTGTCGGGCTCAGGCAATGAGATGTTTGCGAACCTGATCGGCCAGGTCACCGAGACGCTGACCGGCAGGACGGTGCACGGACTGATGCCGGAGCACCCCCAAAAGCAGGCCCTGCAGTGGCACATGGATGTTGCGCATGCCATCGAGACCGGCGACGGTCCTGTTGCGCGGGACGCCGCCGCCCGGATCATGCGGCAAACCATCGCGGAGTTGGCCCCCAGCTGGGATGACCAACCCCGCGTATTTGTGCCTGTTGCCAAAAACTAGCTACTCCCGGAAGTTCAGCAGCACCTTTCCGGACTCAGCAGGGTTCTTCGCCACGTCAAAGGCTTCGAGCCCGTGGGCGAGGTCGAATTCGTGCGTCACCACAGGATCCACCTGAAGCGAACCGTCGGCGAGCGCAACGATGACGTCCTCGATTTCGTCATTGAAACGGAATGAACCCAGCAGTTCGAGTTCCCGGGTGATGGCCAGTGAGATGTACACCGGCTGAGGCCCTGACGGGAGCAGTCCCACCATCACTACCTTGCCGCCACGGGTGGCTCCCTTGATGGCAGAGGCCAGCCCGTAATGGCTGCCGGAGGATTCAATGACGATGTCGGCGTCCACGGCCGCGATGGCTTCCGCTTCGTCGCCTTTGAGTACGGCGTCCGCACCGACCGCCCGTGCGATCTCCAGCGGCTTGTCATGCATATCGACGGCGACAATCCGGGCAGCGCCGGCGCGCTTCAGGACCGCGACCGCAAGCGCACCGATAGGGCCACTTCCGATGACGAGCGCCGTTTTTCCGCGGACTTCCCCCGCCCGGGCCACAGCGTGCCAGGCGACACTGGCCGGTTCCACCAGGGCAGCGGTCCGGAGGTCCAGGTTTTCCGGCAGTGGGCGAAGCATCCTCGATGGCAGGTTTGCATATCGGCTGAAGGCACCATCGGTGTGCGGGTAGCGGGCAGCGCTGCCCAGGTACGTGCATCCCGGGGACAGGTTTGGCCGGTCCTCGGGGTATCTGGCGTCGCCGGGGGCGGGCGTTGCTGGGTGGACTGCCACGGGCGTTCCCACGCCCGGGCCGCTGCCATCCGCCGCCTGCTGGACCACGGTGCCAACGATTTCGTGGCCGAGGACCATGGGCTCCTTGAGGATGGATTCCCCCGCAGCGCCGTGCAGCCAGTAGTGCAGGTCGGAGCCGCAGATGCCGCCGTAGGCGATTTCGACGATCGCCTGGTCCGGCGTGGGCTCGGTCAGCGGAATGTCTTGGATGCGGAGGTCGTCCTTGCCATGGGCGACCACCGCCGGAGCAGTTGTGGGAAGTGTGATGCCCATCAGACCACCACCGTCATTCCGCCATCGACGAAGATGGTCTGGCCGTTGACGAAGTTGGATGCCTGCGAGGCCAACCACACCGTTGGGCCGGCGAGGTCCGCGACGGTCCCCCACCTGTTGGCAGGTGTCCGGCCAAGGATCCAGGAGTTGAAGTCGGTGTCGTCCACCAGGTTCTGCGTCATCTCGGTGTGGATGTAACCAGGGGCGATCCCATTGATCTGCAGCCCGGACGCCGCCCACTCAGCTGTCATGGCCCGGGTCAGGTTCCGCAGGCCACCCTTGGCGGCGACATAGGGTGCGATCGTTGGTCGGGCGAGGTCTGTTTGGACTGAGCAGATGTTGATGATTTTGCCGTGGCCCCTGGGGATCATATGCCTGGCGGCTTCACGGCCCACCAGGAAGGCGCTGGTCAGGTCCGTGGTGATCACGCGGTCCCAGTCCTTGACGTCGAGATCGAGCATGGGAACCCGGTGTTGGATCCCGGCGTTGTTCACGAGGATGTCGAGCGGGCCGACGTTCTGCTCAATCCACGCTACGCCTTCAGCGGCGGCCTCCGCGTCGGTGACGTCGAAGGCCCGGCTGTGGACCCTGCCCGCCGGGTAGTCGGTGGCCATTGCCTCCTGCGCGGCGTCGAGTCTTTCAGCGCTGATGCCGTTGAGCACCACCGTGGCTCCAGCGTCGGCAAGGCCCCTGGCCAGGGCGTTACCTATCCCCCGGCTTGAACCAGTAACCAAGGCAACCCGCCCGGTCAGATCGAAAAGTCCAGTCATGGTTTGTTCTTCATTCCTTCTTCGGTTGCGTCGGCTCAGTTGCTGCGCGACGTCGCGGTTGGGGTCGGGCTCAAATTGGCGATGGTTTGCCGGACGACGGCAAGGTCCTGGTCTCCGAGTCCCTGGCGCCTCAGTTCGGCGTACAGCTCGACGGCGGCTGTGGCCAGTGGCACGGCGGAGCCGGCAGCTCCAGCACTCTCCAGGACGAACCCGAGGTCTTTGTGCATGAATTTGGCGGGTCCCGTCGGTGCATAGTCTTTGGCAGCAAGTCGCGGACCAACGTTGTCCAACACCCGGCTTCCGGCGAGCCCGCCCGAAAGGACGTCAAAGAGCGCCTCCACGTCCATGCCGGAGCGTTCGGCGAGCTCGGCTGCCTCGGCGAGTGCCGCCGTCGTGGTTCCGACGATGAGTTGGTTGCACGCCTTGGCCAGCGATCCGGACCCAAGCGGCCCCATGCGCCGCACGGTTGTTCCCATGGTCTCGAGGAGCGGCTTGAGTGCCTCGAACTGGAATTCGTCGGCACCAACCATGATGGCCAGGGTGCCGTCCTCCGCACCTTTGGTTCCGCCACTGACCGGGGCATCCACCACTGATGCGTTGCCGCCACTCGCTTCGTGGACCGTTTGGCCGAACTGCTGCACTGCGGTCGGCGAGACGCTGCTCATGATGACGACGGCGGTGCCCGGCTTTGGCGGCGCGCCCCGCCAGGACTGAAGCAAGGCCTGTGCGGCTTCCTCGATAAACGGCAGGTCCGGGAGCATGAAGATAATGGCATCCTCATCGCGAAGGTGGGCCACTTCGGCGGCGCGCTCGACGCCACGGAGGTCCCCGAAGGCCTTGCCGGAGCGGTTCCAGCCGGTGACTGCCCACCCGGCTTTGGCGATGTTGGCGGCCATGGGTGCTCCCATGAGCCCCAAACCGACAAAGCCCACACGTTTACCGTCCATGCCAGTAGTACCTCACTTCGTTGTGGTCATCTCGGGAATTCTGTTCAATATCCTAGCCGTCATTCAGTATGATGAACACTATGACGACTGATGAACTTACCATCGCCATCGCTGTGCCGCTCGAAGCAGAGCACGTAGAGCTGATCCGCGCTGTTGATCCCTCCGTAACGGTTCTCTACGATCCTGAGTTGCTGCCGCCCGAGCGCTTCCCCGCGGACCATGCCGGCGATCCCGACTTCAAACGGACCGTCGAGCAGGAAGAACGCTACTGGGCCATGTTGAACAAGGCACAGGTCCTCTACGGCTTCCCCAACGAAAGCCCCGCCGGACTCGCCAAGGTGGCCCAAAGCAATCCGCACCTGCAGTGGATCCATGCCATGGCCGCCGGAGCGGGCGGCGCCGTCAAGGCCTCGGGCCTGGACACTGAAGCGCTGCGCAAGTTCAAGGTGACCACCTCGGCCGGGGTCCATGCCCTGCCACTGGCAGAGTTCTCGGCCTTCGGCATCCTTAACGGCTTCAAACGCAGCGCCGAAATGGGCCGCGACCAGGCTGCCAGGATCTGGCCTGAGCTGCGGACACCCACCAAACTCGTTAACGGTTCCACCCTGGTCATCACAGGACTGGGTGAAATCGGCATGGAAACTGCCCGTATAGCCCGCGCCCTCGGCATGAAGGTCAGCGGTACCAAGCGCAACGTCGAAGCCATCGAAGGCATCGACAAGGTGACCACCAACGACGACCTGGCCTCCCTGGTTTCCGGCGCTGACGCAGTGGTGAACACCCTGCCCGGGACCCCCTACACGGAGAAGCTGTTCAACCGCGAAATCTTCTCGGCCATGAAGCCCGGGGCCGTATTCGTCAACGTCGGCCGCGGAACCGTCGTCGATGAGGAAGCGTTGCACGAGGCACTCGGGAACGGTCAGGTCTCTTACGCGTGCCTTGACGTCTTCGCCGTCGAACCTCTCCCGCAGGACAGCCCCTTGTGGAACCACCCCCAGGTCCTCGTGTCCCCGCACACCTCGGCCCTGAGCGAGGCTGAAAACCGCCTCATCGCCGAGCGTTTCTGCAGCAACCTGCGCACCTTCCTGGATGGCGGCGAACTCCCCCATCTGGTGGATCCCGTCCACTTCTACTAAACCGGACCACCTACCAGCCTGTGGCGGCCAACCATCTCTCGGACAGCATTTCGGTCATGCTTCTTGTGTAACTGGCCGAGAGGTGGTTGTCGTCCAGGTAAACGTAGACGTTGCCGATGATCCCCGGACAACGGGCACCGTCACAAATGAGGTCGGTCATATCCAAAATCGACAAACCGGTGAAGGTCCCCTCCAGCCGCTCCAGCGGGTTGCTCTCCGCCAGGACCGAGGACAGCGCGGGACTGCAGCCGGGACCGTCCACTCCCGAGGCGATGGCACACTCACTGGGACTGAAGGAGAACCGCGGGTTGTCCCGCATGGCAATGACCTCCACCCCCTGATCCGTTAGCTCGCCCACCAAATCGTCCAGTCCCCACGTCAAATCTTCGTCGGGTGAATCCGGAACCGCCGCTGTCCCCACCAGGAAAACCGCATCCGGATGGTGCTGGCGTATGTGCTGCCGAACCTGTGCATTGAACCGGTTGCACTCAGCTCCGACCTCCTCCGTCTGGGTCATGAAGGGGCAGGCGCCCAAAGTGATGGCCTGGACTCGCCACTGTTGTTCCTTGGCCAAGGGACCAATCGCACCCAGCCACTGCAGGGAATGCGACTGGCCTACGACAACAATCGTCTTCTTAGCTCCGCTTTCCACATCGTTTTGCTGGCATTCCGCAGCAAGCGCGGCATCGGCAGGACGCAACTCGCCGACGCAGGGACCGTCGAGCCTTCCCCAATCGTCCGGTAACTGCTCAGGCGTAGGCAGCGGCCGCGCATTCGCGTTGCCGGTGTTGACATAGCCCGGCAGCAACGCCCTGGCACCCGGGTTGTCCTCGGTCCCCTGCGAAGCCAGGATGTCTTTTTCCACCTGCCGCTGGTAGCCGAAAATTGCCATGGGCGACGCCCCAACGGCCAGGCACACTGCTACGGCCACAGCCAGGCGGCGCCGCTTGGCCTCTGGCCATCGCCACGCACGCAGCGGCCGCTCCACCCAACGCGTGGTGACGTAGGCCAGGAGCAGCGAGGCCATCACAATCAACGAGCCCGTCAACCAGTCCGCATGGTCTTCACCAATCCACACCAGAGTGATGACGAGGAGCGGCCAGTGCCATAGGTAGAGGGCATATGAGGTGGACCCCAGCCCAACCAGCAGCCTCGAGGACAGGATCCGGTCCACGCCAACCCGGCTTCCCGATTGTCCGGCCACAATCACTGCTACCGCAGCCAGCGTGGGCCATAGGGCAACATAGCCGGGAAATGCTGTGCGGACCTGCAAGATGGCGCCGCAGCTCAGCATTGCAGCAACACCAACCCAGCCAAGTACGGCTCTCATTCCCTTGCGTGGATGCAGGAAGGGAAGGAGCAATGCAACAAGGGTGCCCAAAGCGAACTCCCACAAGCGGGCAAAAGTGTCGAAGTAGGCCAGTTCCTGATGTGCCGCGGTGAAGTAAATCGAATAAGCGAGCGAGGCTGTAAAAACCAGTCCAAAGACTCCCAGCAGCACGGCACGGTACGACCATCCAAACCGGCGACAGACCAATGCGGTCAGCACAAAAATCGCAGGCCAAAGAATGAAGACCTGCCCTTGGATGGATAGCGACCAAAAGTGCTGCATGGGGCTGGCCAGGCTATGGTCAGCCGCATAGTAGTTGACCACTTGCCGTTGCAGCAGCCAGTTCTGGACGTAGAACAGCGAGGCCCAGGCCTGGTTGACGATCTCGGTCCACCGCGTCCGTGGAATGACCAGGAAAGTTGCCGCCAATGTCCCGAGCAGGACCACCACGACCGCGGGCAACAACCGCCAGAAAAGGTGAAGCCAGTGCCGCAGCAGTGAAACGGTACGGGCATCCTCGTAGCGCCCAACGAATTGCAGGGTCATCAGGAACGCCGAAATCAGCAAGAACACATCCACACCGCCGGATACCCGGCCAAACCAGATGTGGTAAGTGACGACCATGAGTACTGCAAGCGAGCGAAGACCCTGGATCTCAGGACGAAAAGTTGTCCCGGCAGCGCGCCGAACCTGTCCGGGGCTCTCCGGCGATGTCACGTCCTTGGTTGCCGTCATGGACACGCTCCTCTTCCGCTGCACCAATTCTGCACTGCCCTCGGCCAATGTCCACCCCAAGGAGAACGGCAAGACAAACGACAGCGGCGAGGCCCCTCCTCTCGGAGGGACCGCGCCGCAGTGCTTTTACGCGCTTACGGCAGAAGCTACCGCGCGTCTTCGGTGCTGACGAGGTCGCGTCCTGCCGTCTCCGGGGTGAAGAAGGTTGTGACGAACGAGATCAATGCCAGGACAAGCGAGTAGATGGCCAGGACCAGCCACGAGTGGTTCGTGGCTGCCAGCATCAGCGCACCGAGCAGGGGTGCCAGTCCGCCCGCCAGTACGGCGGAGATCTCCCGGCTCATCGCCACGCCCGTAAAGCGGTACTGCGAGCCAAAAAGTTCCGGCAGGAGCGGGCACTGCGGGCCGAGCATCGACTGGACGCCGATGGCGATGCCCACAGCCATGACCACCCAGACCAGCGTGACGTTGCCCAACGTCACCAGGTAGAAGGCCGGCACGGCGATGATGGCCTGGAACAGCGCACCGTAGCGGTAGACCGGCACACGGCCATACTTGTCCGAAAGGGCCCCGAAGGTCACAACGAGGACTGCCGCGAACCCAGCCGCAATCAGCAGGCCGACCGGGCCAATGGAATTGTTTCCGGCAAAGACCCCTGCGGGCATGCTCATGAACGAAACCAGAAGCGCCGAGTAAATGGACGAGTTTCCGTTTTCGCCCATCCGCAGGCCGATGCCGATCAGCACGTTCTTCCTGGAGTGCTTCCACAAAGCACCGATCGGGTTCTTGACCACGTTTTTGTGCTTTTCCAGCTCCTGGAAAGCCGGCGTTTCCTTGAGTTTGAGCCGAATGAAGATCGCGATGACAATCAGGATGAAGCTGGCCAGGAACGGCACGCGCCACAGCCAGCCCTGCAGGACAGACTTGTCCGCCATGGCGATGAGGGCGAACGTTCCAGCGCCCAGGAGGGTGCCGAGCTGGATTCCGACGAACGGCAAGGAAGCGAAGAAACCACGACGGCGGCGCGGTGCCACTTCGGATATCAGCGTCGTGGCGCCGGCCTGCTCGGCGCCGGCCCCGAGTCCTTGGACGATGCGGAGTGTGACGAGGAGAACTGCGCCCAGCATCCCTGCCTGATCGAATGTAGGCAGGAGGCCGATGGCGAAGCTCGCCGTTCCCATCAAGGCGATGGTCAGGATAAGGACCATCTTCCGGCCGAACCGGTCACCGATGTAGCCGAAAATCAGACCACCAAACGGCCGCGCCGCGAAGCCAACACCATAGGTAGCGAACGAAGCGATCAGTGCGCCATCCGGACCGAGTGGCGCGAAAAACAGCGGCCCGAAAATTAGCGCCGAAGCCAAACCGTAAATGTAGAAATCGTAGTACTCCAGAGCGGAACCTACAGAGCTGGCCAGCGTCGCACGCCGAAGCTGCTCCGGTTCGACGACGGCTTCGTCGGCTTCCGCCGCGAACTTTGTCTTAGTACGAGTTGTCACAAGCACTCCCTCAAAATCACCCCGGGCCCCCGTTGGCCCAGCGAGATAGTGATGGCATCACCGCCAAGATCACTATGTTGAACAGCGTACAGCTAGATGAACAGCTTGCCAAGACTAAAATCAGATTTATAAGTCCTACCCCATGGGATTTCCCAGGGACCTGGCCAATTCCTTGAGTTCCTTGACCATCAGGGCACCCTGCTCCTCCGAATATGTCGCCTTCAGTGCAGTGACTGAGAGGCCCAAGCTGGGGCCGTGGGCTCCATGGGTGGGCACGGGAACCGCCAGGCAGACCACTCCTACGGTGGATTCCTCGTCCTCGAAGGCGAACCCCTGAGTGCGAATAGTCGAAATCTGCGCCTTCAACTCCTCGGCCGTACGCAGCGAGTTCGGGGTCATGACAGGCAGCGACATGCCGTCGGGGAACATCGCCTCAATATCGTGGTCGTGCAACTGGGCCAGCAAGGCTTTGCCAACGCTGCACAGAGACACCGGCATCTTGTCACCGATGTTCGATGTCAGCCGGACGGCGGGATGGCCTTCGTAGCGTGCAAGGTAAATAACGTGGTCGCCGTCGAGCATGGCAATTCTGACGGTCTCACCTGAAAGTGTGGGGGCCTGTTCACAATACTTATAGAACTCCTGCACCTCGTCCAAGCGGCTCAAGTACGCCGCACCCAGCTCCACAAGCTTTCGGCCCAGCGCAAAGTCGGCTCCCTGCCGGGTAATGAGGCGAGATTCCTCCAGGGCCAGAAGCAGATTCGAGGTAGAGGACTTGGGGATACCAAGTTCCCGCGAGAGGTCACTCAAGGTCAGTCGCCCGGACGGGGAGCCGGCAAGCGCCTCAAGCACGGCGGCTGCGCGGGTGACGGCAGGAGCCGGCGACGACGCGCCCAGCCCCTCCGAGCGGGTAGAGCGGGAATCTGCCACGATTCTCCTTCGTCATCGAGGTACCGGCTGTTCATTCAGCTGAACACTACTCATCATAGTGTCTCACCTGCCTGAGGGGTGCCCCTCCCCGCGGATACCTGAGTTGAGCCGCCGATCGACTCACTTTTCAAACCCAAAAGTTCGCTGTATATTCATTCTCGAGCTCTCCACCGCGGCATCCCCCAATAGTCGTGGTGGAGAGCTCATCCATTTAACCCGCGGTTTCAGGCAGCCAAGGCTTCCTCGCCCCGGAGGTACCAGGCGCCATCACCCTTCCGGACAAGTTCCCACGTCACGGCGCCGGAATGCTGCCCTCTGCCCGGAGCCACCTGGACCTGCCAGATTTCGATATCCACCCGGCCGTGACCCCGGGGCATTCGCCTTGACTGTTCCCACCACGGCACCCTCTCGAACCAGCGGACAGGCTCAGCCACCACGTCCCACTCCTGGCCGCCACGCTGGACCGCCACGGGAGCGCCTTGGACTGTGGTGCGGATGTCAACGGATTCCATGTCCGAAACATTAGGGATCACCACTGACAATTCAGGCACCGCAATCCGGGCCTTGTTAAGGCAACAAAAAACCCCGCCTCGTCGTACCTGTTGGCACTCCGTGGCGGGGTTACTTGGTGGGTCCTACCGGGATCGAACCGATGACATCCACGGTGTAAACGTGGCGCTCTACCAGCTGAGCTAAAGACCCAAATGACGGTTTCAGCGCTTCCTGCGGACCTTTTCAGTTCCTCAGCGCTTCAACCAACGAACAATGACTCTACATGATTATGTGCCGGAAACACCAATCGACCCGGCAGCACCTGAAATGTCGGGCAGCGTTCGCGCCAAATAATCCAAAGCACCGCTCACTCCGAGGTCGAGTTTCACCGTAGCGAGGGGGTCGCCACGGGTGGCACCCCGGTTAATGATGACCACGGGCTTGCCGGCCTTGGCGGCGTGACGCACAAAGCGAAGTCCGCTCTGCACCGTCAACGAGGACCCCGCAACCAGGAGGGCCTCCGCGTTATCCACCATCCCATAAGCGCGTGCCACGCGATCCTTGGGAACGTTTTCCCCAAAATAGACGAAATTGGGCTTAAGCATCCCGCCGCAGATGGGACACACCGCCACTACGAACGAAGTAATCAGGTCGGGATCTTCCACTGTCGCGTCGGCATCCGGAGCCATTTCCACCACCCCGGAATCCAGTGCAGCCTCCAGGAACCCAGGATTGATCTCTTCGAGGATGGCCGCGATCAGCTTCCGACTGAAGATGTGTCCGTTTTCGAGACAGATGACCTGGTCAAAGCGCCCGTGCAGGTCCACCACGTTAACGCTTCCGGCGTCCTCATGAAGCCTGTCCACGTTCTGGGTGATGAGACCCGTCAAAAGTCCCCGCCGTTCCATCAACGCGATGGCGGCATGCCCGGCATTGGGATCGGCATGCCGTAGATGGGACCACCCGATGTGGTTGCGGGCCCAATAGCGGCGTCGGTTGGACGCACTGCCGATGAACTCCTGGTAGGTCATCGGGTTCCGGGGCGCCGAGCCTGGCCCCCTGTAATCAGGAATACCCGAATCCGTGCTCAGGCCCGCGCCGGTGAGGACAGCCAACGGCTTGCCCTCCAGGAAAGACCGCGCCTCTGACACAGCCTCCAACTCGGCTGGCTGCAAGTGCACGGCCGGCTCCGGGTCCATGCTGGCGAAGCCAGTCATGCCCACCCCCGGCCTGACCCGGCTCATGACGAGTGCCCGACCAGATCCGCCAGGGCCCGGCGGTATTCGGCGAAGTCCCGGGCTTGGCCCCTTGGATTAACAACCGCGTAACGGACGGTGCCGCCGGCGTCGATAATAAAAGTTCCCCTCAGGGCCATCCCACTGGCGGCGTCGAACACACCGTATGCCTGGGCGACCGCACCGTGAGGCCAGAAATCGGCGAGGAGATCGAATCCGAAACCCTCGCTCTGGGCGTACGCCCGCTGGGCAAACTTACTGTCCACCGAGATGGCCAAGACTGCGGCGTTCGCGTCCTCGAAGGCAGCGATGTTGTCGCGGATCTCACACAACTCTCCCGTGCAGATACCCGAGAAAGCGAAAGGGAAAAACACTACAACGACGTTCCGTCCGCGATAGTCGGACAATCGAACCGGCTCCCCGTATTGGTTGACCAGCTCGAATTCCGGCGCAGAATCGCCAACGGCCGGTACCGTCATCAGCGCCGGCGCCAAGGGGACCTCGGTCACTTGTTCTTCTTCGGCACCAGGCGCGTGGCACTCCAGTCCTTTGAAACACCGGCGGAGGTGGTGAGGTGCAAACCGGACGTGGGCGCTGCGTCCTGGATGTCTGCCGGGGAAACGTAGCCGTCGCGACCTGATTTGGGGGTCAGGACCCAGACAACTCCGCCTTCCTTCAGTGTGGTGAGCGAATCCATCAGGGCATCAACAAGATCACCGTCGCCATCGCGCCACCAGAAGACGACAGCATCCACTACGTCATGATCGTCTTCATCCAACAGCTCGGATCCAGTGACATCTTCGATGTCATCACGCAAGTCGAAGTCGACGTCGTCGTCGTAGCCGCGCTCCTGAATCAGATCCCCATCTTTGAAACCCATTCGTTCCGCCACATTTACCGATGTGGCGGCGTCGGCCTCGCTCACGTTTCCTCCTTTTGAAGTGACTTCCATTACTAACAGCCAACACCCTTTGGGCGCGTGCTTCAAGCCATTGTCCCTGCCCGGGGCCACATTCCGCACTACCGGGGGCGTTTTGGGGCCCCGATACGTACGTGGTATCGGTCACGGAGGGATTATGAGTGTGACATACAACGCCCCCCGGGGCCCGCGGCTACGCATCCCGGCACAGTGAAAGCTAGAGTGGCCATGAGCGCTATGGCTGCAGGGCGATCGCCCCAAAGAATTCTACTGGGCAGCCAAGCGCTCACAAGACCTGCCCGGCGCATCGGACCGGGCTGTTGAAACCGAAATGTCGCACACGACGCGTTCACGACGGGCAGTTACCCTGCCAGACCTGAGGCGCCGATGAATGCGCCTAAAGGAAGGTTGGACGTGTCTGTAGGAGAAGAGACCTCACACATCCTCAGCGGGTTGACTGCCCAGCTGCCTGATCGTGATCCGGAAGAGACTGCTGAGTGGATTGAGTCCCTTGATGCGTTGATCGCCGAGCAGGGTACTGAGCGTGCGCAGTTCATTATGCGT